>JAURLX010000017.1 GCA_030830965.1 Verrucomicrobiota bacterium
AGGTAGCAGAAGAAAGGCGCGCCCTTGGCCTCGTCGATGAACGCCATCGCCTCGTCGAAGAGCACGTCCTCGCGGTAGCCTTGCCGCGTCGTGCGCTTGCGGTTGCGCGTGATCACCGGGTCGAAATGCACGGTGGCGGCGCCGGCGTTGGTCGAGCACCAGTCGAAGCCGCGCTTGTCCGGAGCGTAAGGCCCGTCGTTGCCCAGGTGCCACTTGCCGATGAAGCCCGTGCGGTACCCCGCCCCCTTGAGCAGCTGGGGCAGGACGACCGCGTTCACGTCGAGATGCTCGCGGGGATCGGTCGTGTGCGTCACCCCGCTGCGGAACTCGTGCATGCCGGTCATCAGCGCGGCGCGCGTGGGCGAGCACGAGGGGCTGACATAGAAGTTCTGGAATCGCACGCTCTGGTCATGCAGCGCGTCCTGATGCGGTGTCTTGAGGAGCGGGTGCCCGTGCCGTCCCACGTCCCCATAGCCTTGGTCGTCGGTGAGGATGAACAGGATGTTGGGCCGACGAGGCTCGGCGCCCGGCACGGCGACGGCGAACAGCAGGACAAACACCAGGGCGAGCCGGCGAGCGGTCATGATCTTGCGTGAAATAACGGGTTACTTGACCGTCGGTCCGGCGAACTCCTCGAGGGTCAGCTTGCCGTCCCCGTCCTTGTCGAAGCGCTTGAAACGCCCCTCAAGGTCGTCCTGCCCCTTGAGGCCGTCCTTGTATTCGTCGAGCGTGAGCCGCCCGTCGGCGTTGGCATCCCATCGCTTGAATGCCTCGACGCGTTGCGCGGGGGTGACCCGTGGCCTGGCTTCGCTCTTGCCGGCCGCGGCCGGCGGGACCGCCGCCCGCGGCTGCGCCTTGCTCAGGCACGAAGGATCGGCCTTGACGGGCAGCCCGGCGTGCCAGGCCATGGCCAGTTGGCTGAGCCTGGCGACGACGTCGGGGTGCGCCTTGGCCACGTTGTTCTGCACCGCTTCGGCCCGATCGGTCGAGAGGTCATGCAGCTCGACCCGCGAGGCGTCATAGGTCATCACCAGCTTCCAGTCGCCTTCGCGCACGGCCAGTCGCGGCCAGCAATCCGGTTCGGTCTTGCTCCCGGCGTGCAGCCAGAAGACCGGCCCACGACGAAGCACTTCCTCGCCGTTGAAGGCCGCGAGCAGGTTCTCGCCATCGCCGGCCGCATCGGCCGGCGGCGTGACGCCTGCGGCGGCGCAGAACGTCGGCAGCAGATCGACCGCCGTGAAGACCGTCCGCTGGTTCTTCATGCCGGGCGTCGCGTGTCCGGGCCAGCGCACGATGAACGGGACACGGATGCCGCCTTCGAACAGGCTGCGCTTGCGGCCCCGCAGTCCGCCCGTATCGCCCACGCTGTAATAGCTGCCCAGCTTGCCCGGAGAGCCCCGGTCCTTCTCGCCGCCCGTGTTCTCCGGACCGTTGTCGCTGGAAAAGACCACGATCGTGTTCTGGGCGACCCCCGCCTTCTCCAGGGCGTCGAGGATCGTGCCGACGTAGTTGTCCCCGTCGGTGATGACCGCGGCGTAGATGCGCATGCGCTCGTCGTCCAGGTGCTGCCACTTGGCCAGGGATGCCGGCGTGGGGGCGTGCATGGTGTGGCTCTCATGGAGCCAGACATCGAGGAAGAACGGGCGGGCGCGGTTGTCCGCGATGAACTTCGCGGCCCGGTCGGCGATGTCATGGAAGCCGCTCTTGGGCCCCGGCCCGTGGTAGACCGCCGAGTCGTCGATGCCGTAGTCGCTCATCGTGGGTCCGTCGGGCTTGTCGCCCATGTGCCACTTGCCGAAGTGAGCGGTACGGTAGCCGGCCGCCTTGAGGAAGCGCGGGGTCGTCGGGGCGCGGCCGTCGAGCCAGTCAGGCATCTCCGGAGGCGGCTGGGTGTCGCCGAAGACGGTGTTCACCCCGAAGCGTGCCGGATACCTGCCCGTCATGGCGGCGACCCGGCTCGGGGAACACACCGGGTTGAGGACGTTGAACTGCTGGAAGTCGACGCCCTCCCGCGCCAGCCGGTCGAGGTTCGGCGTTTTCAGGACAGGATGTCCGTGGCAGGACAGGTCGCCCCAACCCCAGTCGTCGGCGTAGATGAAGACGATGTTGGGCCGGGAGGCAGGCGGACTCGCGGAGTCCGCGGCGCGCAATGACGGGCGGGCGAACAGGAGCAGGCAGGACAGGAGGATGGTTCGGTTCATTTGAATCATGAAGGGGTCATTTCGTCCGTTCAGCGGAGAACACTTCGCCGACGGGCTTCCCAGGCAGGGTCGCTTTCCACGCTTCGATCCTGGCGATGAGCGCCTTCGCGACATCGGGCTTTTCGGCCGCGAGGTCCTTGGTTTCGAGCGGATCGGCGGCGATGTCGTAGAGTTCCGAACGCCCGGCATCCGTCGTGGTGAGCAGCTTCCACTGCCGATCCACCACGGCGTAGTTCGCCCAGTGGAACTCGGAATCCCTGCCGGCGCCCATCTTCCAGAACAGCGGCTTCATGCGGATCGGGGCACCCTTCCCTTCCAGGACTCCGACCTGGCTGACGCCGTCGGGTCGGTAGCCATCCGGCAGGGCCGCCCCGGCGAGCTCGCAGAAGGTCGGAAGCAGATCGACGGCGGAGATCAGCGAGCTCTCGTCGCGCCTGCCCGCGGGAATCCTGCCCGTCCAGCGGGCGATGAAGGGGACGTTGATGCCGCCCTCGAACAGCGCCGCCTTGAAGCCCTTGCGGCCGCCGGTGACGCCCTTGGAGGCGGCGACACCCCAGCCCGCACCGGTGGCGGTGTCATACTGGAGGTCGAGCTTGGCGTTCTTCGCGCCCCGCGCAGGCCCGTTGTCCGAACTGAAGACGACCAGCGTGTCCTTCGAGAGCCCGAGCCGGTCCAGGGCGGCGAGGACCTCGCCGATTCGGTCGTCCGCATGCGAGAGCACCGAGGCGTAGATCTGGTCCTCGCGGCTCTTCATGTCGCGGTGGCGCCACTCATATTTCGGCACGGTGTGGAAGGGCGTGTGCGGCTCGTGGACCCAGAGATTGACGAAGAACGGCCTCTTCGCGGCCGCGCTCTCCTCGATGAAGGCGACCGCGCGCCGCGCGTCGTCATGCACCGGCATCTGCTCGCCCGCGCAGTTGAACGCGCCGTATTCGTCGTAGCCATAGGCCTTCGGCAGCGGCGAATCGGGGATCATGTCGTTCGAGAGATGCCACTTGCCGAAATGCGCCGTCGCGTAGCCTGCCGATTGCAGCATCCTCGGCAGCGTCGGCGTCTTCGGGTCGAGCCAGTCCGGCATGTTGCGCTGCGCGTTGCTCTTCACCCAGGCGAAATGGCCGTCGATGTTGTAGCGCGCGGGAAAATGTCCCGTCATCACCGCCGTGCGGCTCGGCGAACACACCCCGCTGGCGACGGTGAAACGGATGAAGTCTGTCCCCTCGCGGGCGAGCCGGTCGATGTTCGGCGTCTTCACATACGGGTGCCCGTGGCACGACAGATCGCCCCAGCCCCAGTCGTCGGCGAAGATGAAGACGATGTTCGGCCTCACGGCGGGTCCCGCGAGGGCGGAGCCGGGGCGCCCGCCGCAGGCCAGCAGCAGCAGAAACGAGGACAGGAGCGTCCAGAGACGGACACGGCGGGGCATGGAGCGAGTGTCATCCCCACCCCGGAGCATTCAACCCGGAACAACCGGCCGACTCGACCACTTTCGGTCGTTAAGCGAGGCAGGGAAAGGCCCGCGGCGGCGCATTCCGCGTCACTTCTTCGAACTGCGTCCGGCGCCCGGAAGCATGAGCGACGCCAACTTCGGATCGGCCGACGGCAGCCCGTCGAAGACCAGGTCCGCCATGGCACGTGCGCCCTTCTCGTTGAAATGGGTCGCATCGCCCTTCTTGTTGGCGAAGGCCGCGCTGCCTTCGGGGCCCATCTTTTCGACCAGCACCCTGCTTGAAGCATGCAGGTCGATGAACGCTGCCTTCTTCTCGAGGGCGACCTCCTTCATCGCGTTCGCATAAGCGGACAGCGGGCGGCTCGGCGGAGGCGCGTCGACGACCTTGCCGCGGGCGTCGAACTGCCTTCTCACCATCGGCGACACCAGGATCGGGACGGCCCCGATGGCACGAGACTCGTCGATGAACCGGCGGAGGCGCTCCTTGTAGTCGGAGGCGAAGTCAGTGGCCTCGCGATTCCGGGGGTCGTGCGAATCATTGTGGCCGAACTGGATGAAAACGTAGCTCGGCTTCGCGGCGAGGGCCTTAGCCCAGCGCTTCTCGCTGACGAAGGTCTTCGTGCTTCGTCCGGGCGCGGCGAGATTGGTCACCACGACCGTGCCCGGCTTGAATCGCTCCTCGACGAACATTCCCCAGCCGCGATCCCGCCCCTTGAGGTCGTAGTTGCTCACCGTCGAATCACCGGTGATGACGATTTGCAGAGGCGCTGACGCGGCGGACTGGGGGAAGGCCGGCGAAGGGGAGCCGGCCAGGGCGAGAACGACCAGGGAGGCCAATCGAAGAGGACGCATGAGGAGCCGGATGGATGGTCGGAGGAGGGTCATCCCTGCGGTCACTTCTTCTGAAGTTGCTGCATGGCATTGGCGTAGCGCACGCCCAGCTTGTTCGCTCCATCGGCGTCGAAATGCAGCTTGTCGCCCTTGTCCTTCAAGCCGGCGGAATCGGCGTAACCGGCGTGCGGCACGACGTCGGGGATCTTCCTGATGGCGGCGCGCACGGCCTCCAAGCCGGGGTGCTTCTCGTCGACGCTCAGAAACTCCCCCAGCTGTCCGACCACCACCGGCAGCTCAGGCCTGCCCAGATCCTCCCGCAGGTTCTTGATCATCCGGCTCAGGCGCGCCTGATAACTCTCCGCATCCCCCATCTTGCCGGTGTCGGACTCGCCTTGATGCCACAGGACGCCTGAGATGACGCCAACCTGGGCGGCCAGCTGCGCGCGCTCCACCGCGCGCTTGTAGAGGTCGCCGCGCTTGGACTTCTCCCAGCGCTGCATCGGCGTCCCTCCCACGGCGCATGGCACGAGGCCGATGGTGACCTTCGGATCGGCCTTGAGCATTTCCCTGGCGAAGGAGAGGCCCGGCCCGACCCCCGGCTTGATTCGGCCCACCTGCTGATGCAGGGGATCCTTCGCCAGCACCCACCGACCCTCGGGGTCCAGCATCAGCAGACGGGGATTCGTCGCCTGGGACCCGGCGATGCTGCCGCGACCAGCCATGTTCGACTGGCCCATGAGCAAGTAGATGCGGAAGTTATCTTTCGTCGGAGCCGGCGTCTGGGTAAAGATCGTGGTGGCCGGCCTCGCGGAGGGCGCGGGATTGCCTTCCGGCTCCGTCTGCGCGGAGGCAAAGGGGGAGAAGACGACCGCAAGGAGGCCGAGGACGGGGAGGTGACGGAGTTTGTGCATGGGGCCGGGAGGACGGGGCGAGATTCAACGTGCAGGCTCGGGGGTTCCCGACGCAGATGTCAGCGGAGCGGAGGATGAGCCCCGGATGCCAGGAAGGTACCTGATATTGGCCTTGGGAGCTCCTTCGGGGAAGGAAAAGCCGGTGTGGGCGACTTGATTGTATCCGATATTCTGCACCGCGATGTTCATCCGGTAGAGAGGATCGTGCATGAGCGTGTAGTTCTTACGTTCCGTCGGGATCCAGGTGCTGAAGAGAAGGAGCGCCTTGTTGTCATTGCGCCGGAAGATGACCTCTTCTCGCCAGTCGCCGAGGATGTCGGCCACCAGGCAGGCGTCCTCCTTGCTGGCGTGCACATTCCCCGCGTTATAGTGCCATCCCTGGAAGATGCGGCCGGATTGCCTCCCCTCGATGATGGTCCTGTTTCTCAGCGCCCTCTGGACGCCTCCGTCGAACCAGATGGGATAAGCGTAGGCATTGTACTTGGTCTCGCTCGGCTTGCCCGAGCAATCCAGGTTAGGGGACGCGGAAGAGGCCACGACCACGCCTCTGTGTTTGGCGCTGACCTCCGCCGCCCAGACGCGGCCCACGTCGGCCTTGAGGGGGACCTGCCACAGTATCTTGCCCGTGGCGGCATCGCGCATCGAGATGCCGTCGCGTTTGTTTTCGTGCCCCTGAACGAACTCCAGGCCGGGATGATCGGGGACCAGATCTCCCAAGGCATGGCTGTCGCCATGTCCGAAGCCGGTACAATACATGCCCTTGCCATCGTGATCGACCGCGAAGGCGCCGTACATGATCTCATCCGAGCCGTCGTTATCGACGTCGCCCACCGCCAGGCTGTGGTTCCCCTGCCCCCGATACGCCCTGTATTCGGGATGCTTGGGGTCTTCGGTATCGAAGGTCCAGGCCTGCCGGAGCGTCTTCCCGTCCCATTGGTACGCGCCCATGGCGATCCGGGTGTAGATGCCCCTGGAGAAAACCGCCAAAGGATAGGCTTGGTGCTGATAGAGCACGCAGGATTTGACCGAGGCAGCCCGGTGCCCGTAGTTGTCGCCCCAGGTCTTCATCATGTCTTCCTTGGGTCCGATCTGAGGCCAATAGAGAGTAGTGGCGAGTTCTTCGCCGGTGTCTCCTTTGAAAACCGTGATGTATGAGGGATCCTGCACCAATCTGCCGGACTTCCGCTCCAGGATGGCCTTATGGTCGGCCTTGGCAGCCGGACCGGTGCGCAGATAGCGACCGGCGCCATCCTGCGTGCCCGGGGCTGTCTTGCAGATGACCTCGGCTTTCCCGTCTCCGTCCAGGTCATAGACCATGAAGGCCAGGTGATTCTTGGTCACGTTGGGGCCGAAGCTGATCCGCCACAGTCGCCTTCCCTGGAGGGTAATGGCCTCCAGATAGGAAGGAGAGCCCTCCCATTCGAAGACCAGCTCGTATTCTCCGTCTCCATCAAGGTCTCCCACGCTCATGTCTCCCGGGACGTATTTCGAGGTCGGCGCATCGTCCTCCTCAGCATCAGCGGGGTCGGTCTTCTCTTCCGCGGCCTGCTTCCCGCCTCCCGGAGCCGGCGAAGTGTCTTTTGCAGGTCGTACCGGGTCCGGAGGAGGGTCCAGCGGGATCTCCTTGTAGGCGAGAGCCGGCACCTTCTTTTTATCCAAGCCGGTATGCGACGCAGGCTTTCGCGGCCAGACGGGCACCTCTTCCGAGCGATCCGTTGCCTGGCTCTTGAAAACCGCCTCGACCCGGTACTTGTCGTTCACGCCGCCTTCGGCATCCACGTAGTTGGAGGATTTCGTGAACGGTTCGGAGGTTATCCTGACGCCGTTGCGATAGATGTGGAAACCGATGTCCGTGTCGTCGGTTCCCAGCACTCGCCACGAAAGAAAGATTCCCTTGGGAGTTTCCAGCGCCACCAACCCCCGCCCCAGCCATTCCATCACGCGAGGCGGCAGCGACGGTTTTGCGGGCGCAGCGACGGGCGCCGAGATACCGGGCGTGGCCGCGATGCCTGAGGCCGCGCAAAAGACGAGCAGGATGGGCAGGTTCAAGGGTTTCGGAGGCTGAATGCGAGCCGGAGGCAATCGCGATGAGCGTGGTGATTGAACGAACCTGCTTTCGATGAAGCAAGCGTTTCGGATCAAACGTCCGCAAGGCGTGGCGTCCGGCAGGGTTTTGACTGCGCAGGGCCTTCGACGAGCGAGCACCAAAGAGGGCTTTGGCATTGAAGCCCCCCCCTCCGCGCATAACTCAAATAAAGCCCCTATCGCAGCCCGACCTCGGGTCGCCAGCTCGTACAGCCATGCCGACGGCAAGCCGCCTAATCAGCCTCTTCACGATACTCTCCCTCCTTTCGAGCGGGGCGGAAGGAGCCGGCTATCAGGAATCGGAATTCACGCTCAAAGTGCTTCCGCTGCTCAAGGAGAAGTGCCTGGCCTGCCACGGGGACGACCCCAAGAAGATCAAGGGAGGCCTCACGCTCAGCACCCGGGAGTCGATGCTCCAAGGCGGTGAGAACTCTCGCCATGTGCTCGTCCCCGGAGACGCGGAGAAAAGCGACCTCTACGTCGCGGTGACCTGGCTCAATCCGGACATGGAGATGCCGCCCAAGAAGAACGATCGGCTGAACCCGGAACAGGTCGCCACCCTCAAGGCCTGGATCGAGGCCGGCGCCCCCTGGCCCGATGCCGAGTCGCAGAAGAAGCACGTCGCGCACGAGCGTTCCCAGGTGAGCACCAAGGACGGGCTGCTTGTCAGGACGAGCGGCGGGCAGTCGGACGCCTGGACGTATCGCCGCTACCAGCCCGAAAACCTCTGGCCATTTCAACCCCTACGGTCCCCTTCCCTGCCTTCGGACCAAGCCGCACGGCCCGTGGACTACTTCATCGGCCAGGGATTGCTGAAGGCCGGCCAGGAGCCAGCCCCCGAAGCCGACGCGCGGACGCTCCTCCGCCGGGCCACCTTCGACCTGACCGGACTCCCTCCCACCCTCGAGGAAAGCCAGGCCTTCGAGAAAGCCTGGGCTTCGGACCGTGAGGCGGCCTGGAGCGCCCTCCTCGACCGGCTGCTCGCCAGCCCGCGTTACGGCGAGCGTTGGTCCCAGCATTGGTTCGACGTCGTCCGTTACGCCGACACGGGCGGGATGGCCAACGACTTCGAGCGCTCGAACCTGTGGCGCTACCGCGACTGGGTCATCCGCGCCTTCAACGCCGACATGCCTTACGACCGCTTCGTGCGCGAGCAGATCGCCGGCGACCGGCTGGCCGAAATCGCGGCGGCCCGGCGGCTCGGCGGGGACGCAGCCGGACTCGACCGAACCAGGCGGGAGGGAGCGTACACGGAGGAAGAAGCTCGGATGATGATCGCCACCGGCTTCCTGCGCCTGGGCCCATGGGACAACGCCATGGTCAGCGACGAGGAGGCCAGGCAGATCTACCTCGACGACCTCCTGAACGCCGTCGGCCAGAGCTTCCTCTCCGTGACGATGCGCTGCTTCAAGTGCCACGACCACAAGTTCGACCCGCTGCCGACGAGGGACTACTACGGCTTCTACGCCGCTCTGGCCGGCACCCAGATGGCGGAGCGGCCGATGCGCTTCGTCCCCGAGGAAAACCAGGGCGGCTTCGCCGAGGGGAAGGCCTTCGTACGGCGCCTGCTCGACTTCGCCCGCGGCGAGAAAGACCTGCTGGTCGGCCGGCGCGAAGCCGCCGCGAGGCAGTGGTACAAGGAGCATGGCCTGCCTTACAAGGACGCCGACGACCGCAAGGCGGACGCGGACGAGATCAAGCCGCCCCGCAACATCGGGCTGGACCACGTCGCCGAGGGCCAGCTCAAGGTGCGTGAACAGGACGAATGGATCTGGGAACGCGCGCTCGAGCGGTACGAACCGATGATCCAGGGCGTCTTCGACGGCAACCCGGGCAAGCGGGCCTGGAACGCCGCCCGCAAACTGAGGATGCCGCCGAAACTCGACGAGGACTGGCAGCCCGAATGCCACGTCCTTCTCGGCGGTTCGCTCGTCGCGCCGGGCGAGAAGGCCGTGCCCGGGACGCTGAGCGTCCTGGCCCCGCCGGGAGAAAGCGCGGGGCGCGCTTACTGGAATCTGCCCGGCAAGACGACCGAGCGACGCCTGGCGCTCGCCGAATGGATCGCCCGGCCGGACAATCCGCTGACGACGCGCAGCATCGTCAACCGCGTCTGGGCCTACCACTTCGGCAAGGGCCTCGCCGCCAACCCCAACAACTTCGGCGCGAAGGGAGGCAGGCCGACGCACCCTGAACTGCTCGACCGGCTGGCCGCCGACTTCGTCAAGGAGGGGTGGAGCCTCAAGCGGCTCCACCGCGTCATCATGACCTCGAAGGCCTACCGGATGTCCGCCCAGCACCCTCGGCGGGAGGACCTCGCCGCGCGCGACCCGAACAACGACCTGCTAGCCTACTTCCCCTCTCGCCGACTGACGGCGGAGGAGATGCGGGATGCCATGCTCACCGTGACCGGCGAGATGCGTCACGAGCTGGGCGGCCTGCCGGTCAGCCCGGAGATCAACATGGAAGTGGCGCTCCAGCCGCGCATGATCCAGTTCTCCCTCGCGCCCGCCTACCAGCCTTCGCCCTCGCCCGCGCAACGCAACCGACGCAGCGTGTACGCCGTGCGGGTGCGCGGACAGTCCGACCCCTTCCTGGAGATCTTCAACAAGCCCGGCGCGAACGACTCCTGCGAAAGGCGCGAAGACGCCGCCGTCTCGCCGCAGGCCTTCACCCTGCTCAACAGCGACATGATGGTCGACCGGAGTCTGGCGTTCGCGCGGCGTCTCAGGCAGGCCGGCGGGGACACGGCCGAGGCCATCCGCCTCGCCTTCCGTCTGGCCCTCGGACGTGACGCCTCCCCTGAGGAGGTGGGCCGGCTGACCCGCTACGCCGAGGAGATGTCCGCCTACCACCGGAACGTCCGCCCGGAGCGGCCCGTCTACCCGACCCTGATCTCCCGCTCCCTCGTGGAGGAGTTCTCCGGCCGGACGTTCGAATACCAGGAGATCCTCCCGGCCTTCGAGCATTACGAGCCGGACTTCAAGGCGGCGGACGCGGACGCCGCGACCCGGGCG
Source organism: Verrucomicrobiota bacterium (assembly GCA_030830965.1). Lineage (GTDB taxonomy): Bacteria > Verrucomicrobiota > Verrucomicrobiia > Opitutales > UBA953 > UBA953. Next base: position 10,493 of record JAURLX010000017.1, read on the forward strand.
CTCGCCGACGTCTGCCTGCTCCTCTTCAACAGCCACGAGTTCATCTACCTGAACTGACCCAGCCATGCGCCCGCCCTGCTGCTCACGCCCGCTTTCGAATCCCCTCACTCGACGACAGATGCTCTACGGGCTCGGGGCTTCGCTCGGCTCCCTCGCGTTCACGGACCTCCTCGCCAAGGAAACCCAGGCCGGCCCCCTGTCGCCCAGGCCGCCGATGCTGCCGGCCAAGGCCAAGAACGTGATCATGCTCTTCATGGAGGGCGGCCCGGGGCACATGGACACGTTCGATCCCAAGCCGACGCTGAATCGGCTCCATAAGACCGAGTCCAAGATCAAGAAGGGACAGGAGACCGGCTTCAAATTCTACGTGGGCAGCCCCTTCGGATTCAGGAAGGTCGGCCGCCATGGGCTGGACATGTGCGACCAGTGGAAGTTCCTCGCCGACCCGGAGGTGGCCGACGAGCTCTGCAACTACCGCGGACTGCAGGCCGAGTCCCTCAACCATCCCGAGGCCCTCTTCCACATGAACACCGGGAGCCGCCTCGGGGCCGACCCTGCGCTCGGCGCCTGGACGACCTACGGCCTGGGAACCCTGAACCAGAACCTGCCCGGTTATGTCGTGATGACCGAACTGGCCCTGCCGCAGGGCGGCTCAGGCAACTGGAGCAACGGCTTCCTGCCGGCCCATTTCCAGGGCACGCGGCTGCGCACCGAAGGCTCCCCCATCCTCGACCTCAACGCCCAGCCCTGGAAGTCACGCGAACAACAGCGGCGCACCCTCGATGAACTGGCCGCCCTGAACGCGCGTTACGCGTCGCTCCACCCCGAGCAGCCGGACCTGTCGGCGCGGATGGAATCCTATGAACTCGCCTACCGCATGCAGATGGAGGTGCCGGAAGCCCTCGGGATCGAAGGCGAGAGCGAGGCGACGAAGGAGATGTACGGCCTGAACGACAAGGACACCGCCGCCTTCGGACGCCAATGCCTGCTCGCGCGACGCATGGTGGAGAAAGGCGTGCGCTTCGTGCAGATCTTCTCGGGCGGATGGGACAGCCACGATTACCTCGAACGCGCCCACACGGAACGCATCCGGAGCGTCGACAGACCCATGGCCGCCCTCATCAAGGACCTCAAGCGCCGCGGCATGCTCAAGGACACCCTGGTGATCTGGATGGGGGAGTTCGGCCGGACGCCGGACAACAACCGGCGCGGCGGCGTCTACTCGCTCGGACGCGGACACAACGCCGACGCGATGACGGTCCTCATGGCCGGAGGCGGCGTGAAACCGGGCATCGTGGGGGCCACCGACGAACTGGGCCTCGGCGCCGTCGACTGCGCCAGGCCGATCCGCGATTTCCACGTGACCCTGCTGCACCTGCTCGGACTTGACGACGCCAAGCTGACCTACCTGCACGGCGGACGTTACAAGCAGCTGAGCCAGTTCGGCGGGCAGGTCATCCGCGAAATCGTCGCCTGAGCGGGGCAAACCGCCGCCGACGGCCCAAACCGTGGCGTCTGGCCGCCCACCCAGGCCGTCCCGATCTCGCCTAAGTTTTGACACACGCGGCCGCGGCGAATAGGCAACATCGCCCCATGATCACGCGCTGCGCGCCCTTGTCCCTTGTCCTGACCGTCCTGGCCGCGAGCCATGCCGCCGGGCTGGGCGCGGCCGAGGACGCGATGGAAGTCTTCCTGCAGCAGCATTGCATCCGCTGCCACGGACCCGAGAAGGAAAAAGGCGACCTGCGCCTCGACCGGCTCTCCCGCGATTTCAAGCTCGGAGCCGACACGCATCACTGGGCCGAAGCCATGGAGCAGGTCAATGCGGGCGAGATGCCGCCGAAGAAGGACAAGGAGCCGAAGCCGACCCAGGCGGAGATTGCCGGCTTCGTCGCCGCACTCGACTCCCGGCTCAAGGAGGGTCGGGCGGCCCGCATGGCGGCGAGACCGCCGGTCTCGCATTACCGATTGAGCCGACCGGAATACCAGAACACGGTCTACGACCTCCTGGGCGTGCGCTACAACCCGGCCGTGCCGGGCGGGCTCAACGAGGACTCCCTGTGGCACGGCTACGAACGCGTCGGCGCGATGCTCACGCTGTCCCCTTCCCACGTCGACCGCTACTACCGGGCGGCCGAAACCGTGCTCGAGCGGGCCTTCCCCGCCCAGGAGGGCGAGGTGCGCAAGGTGCGCAAGACCGCGGCCGAAATGCATTACGGCGACCTGAAGACCGCCCAAGCGGCCCTGGACCGTTTCGGGATCAAACGCCCGCTGCGCCAGCTCCTGTTCCCGGGTCGGATCGAGCCGGCGCTCACGCCCCAGTGGTTCGGCAAGACGGGCCCGGAACACAGCGGGCTCTACCGGCTCCGGCTCCAAGCCAGCGGCATCCGCCCCCCGGGCGGCCAGCCCGCGCACCTGAGCATCGGCAAATCGACCGGCGAGGAGACGGTGGCCAGCCTGCTCGAGTTCGACATCAACGCGCCCGAGGACGCCCCGAGGATCTACGAGTTCGAGGTGTACCTCGACATGCCGGCCAGGCTGCATTTCAGCGTCGTCGCGACCGACGGCGTCGACCGGCGCAGCGGGGCCGCCTTCCGCAACGTGCTCGGCGGCAAGACCTACCTGTTCACCCACAGCAGCGAACGCCAGCTGCTCAACGCGAACGCCCCGCAGATGTTCGACGACAAGGGCCGCGGCATCTTCTCTACCGTGCTGCTCGACTGGGTGGAATGGGAAGGCCCGCTGGTGTCAAAGGAGGAAAGGTCGCGGCGTGCCGGGGTGCTGCCGCCCGACGACGCCTCCCCGGACGCCGTCGCGGAGCATCTGCGCCGCTTCGCGGAGCGAGCCTGGCGCAGGCCGGTGCAAGCCGAGGAACTCTCCCAGTACCTCGCGGCCTACGCGTCGGAACGGGCCGCCGGAGAGACGACCACCGAGGCCTTCCGGGTCGCGCTGCAGGGAGTCCTGACCTCCCGTCACTTCATCTACCTGGTCGAAGGCGACCCTCGGCCGCGCGCGCGGCTGACCGACACGGAGCTCGCCGCCCGCCTCTCGTACTTCCTGTGGAGCTCCACGCCCGACCAGGGACTGACTGACGCCGCACGGGAGCGCGCCCTCGAAGGAGCGCGGCTCCGCAGGGAGATCGACCGGATGCTCGGCGACCCGCGCGGCCAGCGCTTCGTGGACGACTTCGCGCGCCAATGGCTCCAACTTCACCGGGTCGGGATGTTCCCGCCCGACAAGAAGCTCTACCCCGGCTACGACTCATGGCTTGAGACGAGCATGCGCGGGGAGGTCGTCGAGTTCTTCCGCGAGGCCTTCCGGAACAACCTTCCGGTCGACGCCTTCATCGACTCCGACTGGACGATGGCCAACAGCCGCCTGTGCGACTTCTACGGGCTCCCGGAACCTAAGACCGAAGGCTTCCAGCGCGTGACGCTCCGGCCCGAAGACCATCGCGGAGGCCTGCTCACGATGGGCGCCATCCTCGGGCTGACCTCCGACGGCACCCGCCATCGCCCGGTGCACCGCGGCGTCTGGCTGAGCGAGGCGATCCTCGGCCGGACGCCCCCTCCGCCGCCGGCCAACGTCCCGGCCATCGAACCGCCCACGCCACAGAGCCCGAAGGCCTCGCTGCGCGAAAAGCTGGCGGCCCATGCGACGAACCCGAACTGCGCCGCCTGCCACGCCAAGATCGACCCCCTCGGGCTCGCCTGGGACAACTACGACGCCATCGGCCAGTGGCGCACCCGTGAGAAGGTCGCGGCCGGCCTCGGCGCCGACCCCCTCATCAAGGCCGACGGCGCCCTGCCCGACGGACGGACCTTCAAGGATTCGGCCGAATTCAAGAACCTGCTGATGGCCGACCGCGACGCCGTCGCGCGGGCCTTCGTGGAGCACCTTTGCACCTACGCCCTGCGTCGCGTCCTCACCTTCGACGACAAGCAGGAGGTCGACGCGATCGTCGCCGAGGCGAAGAAGCACGGCTACAAGGTCAAGGACATCGTCCGGGAAGTGGCCGCCTCCGGCCTGCTGCGCGGACGCTGAACCCCTCTCCCAGAACGAACATGGCGAACTACCTCTCCCAGAACTGGCTCATCGACCGCCGTCACGCCCTGCGCGCGATGGGCGCGCTGGTCTCCCTCCCCCTGCTCGAGTGCATGCTCCCCCTGCGCGCCTCGGAGAAGATGACCGCCGCCCCTCGGCGGAGCGCCTTCATCTACCTGGCCAACGGCGTCCACTCCCTGAACTACCAGATCACCCAGGCGGGCGCGGACTACCGATTCTCGCGGTCGCTCAAGCCCCTCGAGAAGCACCGCGCGTCGATCACGCCGGTCAGCGGCCTCTACCACCCCGGCGGCCTCAGCCACCACCATAACTGCATCAGCATCTGGCTGACGGGCGGCAAGCTCGGCCCCACCGACCGGAACACCATCTCCGTCGACCAGAAGATGGCCGAGGTCACCGCGCTCCACACCCGCATCGGCTCCATGGAGATCGCGTTGACGCAGGACTCGCTCGCCTGGACGGCCGACGGGGTGCGCCTGCCGGCGATGCGCCGCTGCAGCGAGATCTTCGCCTCGCTGTTCGAGGAGCCCAAGAACGGCAAGGCGGCCCAGCGTCGCGAACTCCGCCGCAAAGGGAGCGTGCTTGACGCCAACCTCGAAGAAGTGCGCCGGCTCGAGAAGAACATGGGGTCGGAGGACAAGGGCCGCATGGACCAGTACCTCACCTCCGTCCGCGAGGCGGAGATCCGCACCCGTCGCGCCGACGTCTGGCTCGACACCCCCCTGCCCCAGATCTCGGCCTCCGACCGGCAGCGAACCAACCGGGACGTCCCGGCCACCAAGGCCGGAGACTACTTCCGCACGGTCTACGACCTGATGGTGCTGGCCTTCCAGACGGACACCACCCGGGTCGCGACGTTCAGCCTCGGAGGCGAGGGCGACGCCTTCGCGATCCCCGAGATCGGCATCACGGAGTCCCGCCACCAGCTGAGCCACCACGGCGGCGACCCCGGCTACATGGAGAAGCTCACGAACTACGACACCTTCGCCATCGAGCAGTTCAGCTACTTCCTCACCCGTCTGGCCGAGACGAAGGACTTCGGCGGCAAGCCGCTCCTCGACTCGACGATGTCGCTGTTCGGCAGCGGGATGTCCTACGGCCACAGCCACGGGAACGCCAACCTGCCGCTGGTGCTCGCCGGCGGCTCGGCGCTCGGGCTGAAGCACGGCACGCACCTCGACTTCAACCGCGCCCGAGATGGCTTCCCCGGCTACACGTTCGGCCCGGACGGCGCGCTGACGACGGCGCACTACCAGGTCTGCAGCCGCCCGGTCAATTCGGACGCCCATATGAGCAACCTGCTGCTGCTCATGGCCCAGCGCATGGGGGTGGAGATCGACCGTTTCGCGGACAGCAACCGCATCGTCTCGCTATGAGGCTCCTGGCCGCCGCCGTCTGTCTCGTCCTCGCGGGGGCCCGGGCACCGGGCGCGACGGAGGGGCCCTACCGCCCCGAGGCCGGCAAGTTCCCGGACCTCGCGAAGGCCCATACCTACCGCGGCGAGCTGGTCTTCGTCGACCACGTCAACCGGCGCGGCAGCCTGCGCGTGCTGGGCGTCGGCGTGTTCCGTCGGAACGACCCGCACCCCTTCGCGATGCTACCCTACGGCATGGTCCGCTACCATGGCGCCCCGGCCGACCTCCGCGACATCCCGCTCGGCACGATCATGCACGTCACGGCCTTCCTGCCGCCCGACCCGAAGCTGTCATCCGTACCCGTCCTGCCGGTCGACAACAAGGACCGCGACGCGAACCACTACCGGGGCATCGGCGTGTTCCCCGCCGAGAACCACGTGCTGCTGCTCGAGGACGAGCCGAGCTACTGCCTGCGCACCGGCTCCAGATGGAAACTCAAGGAGATGGACTACCCCAAGGACCAGGCGACGCTCGTCGCGAGCCTGGAGGGCGCCTCGAACGACGCCAAGAACCCCGGGGAGAAACTTACGCTGGACGGAGCGACGCGCTTCTGGCGCGGACGCGAGCAACTCAGCCTCGGCGACATGATCGCCGAAGGCATCCTGCCTGCTTCGGGCAAGCTGGACCTCGGCGACCGCGCGGTCTACCTCGGCCTCACCTGGAAACCCTGCCCCGACGGCATCTTCCTGCGCCTGCACATATCGGACGTCTGGCTGGACGAGGCCTCGCTGAAGCGGGCCGCCGACAACCAGAACGAGACGCACAAAGCCTTCATCCGCAGCCGCTGGATGCCCGCCTACGTCGACAACGTGGAATACGGCAAGTTCGGCCGGGCCAAGGTCACCGTGACCCTTTTCGGCGGCATGGATCCTTCGCTCTATGCGGATTTCAAGAAGGACGAGACGGCGCTCATCAACGCGGCCGAAAACACCCTGAAGCACACGGGAGGCCATTACGGACCGGCTCACATGGCCTCCAAAGGGCCGATCGTCGAAGTGAACAAACCGCCCGGCGAGGCGCCGATGGGCAGCAGCGGCATTCGGATCACGATGGAAACCGACCTGATCATCGAGGGCATCCGTCCGGGCAAGGTCGTCCGGATCCGCGCCGCAGTCTGGCCGGCCGTCGATCTGCCGCGCGAAGAATACCTCGGCGACGGCGAGTTCCGGGTCGAAGACCGCTTCCCCACCCCGGCCATCTTCCCCAAATACTGATCCGTGGACCTCGGAAGCCAGCGTTCGGGATGGGCGGCGCTTTGCGGCATCCTCGTGCTGCGGTCGATCGCCGCGCTCGCCGACGAGCCCTTCCGCCCCGCACCCGGGGCGTTCCCGCCCCTGGAGAAGGCCCACACCTACCAAGGCGAACTGGCCTTCGTCGATCATGCCAATCGCCGGGGCAGCCTTCGCGTCCAGGGACATGGGGTCTTCCGCAGCACCGAACCCAACCCCTTCGCGATGCTGCCCTACGGCATGGTAAGGCTGCACGGGGCGCCGGCGGACCTGCGTGACATCCCTCTCGGCACCGTCCTGCATGTGACCGCCTACCTGCCTCCCGAGCCGCAGTTCTCCTCGGTGCCCGTGCTTCCGGTCGACAACAAGGAACGCGACGCCAACCATCGCCGAGGCGTCGGCGTCTTTCCAGCGGAGAACCACGCGCTCCTCGTGGAAGACGAGGCCAGCCACTGCCAGCGGACCGGCAGGAACTGGAAGCTCACGGAGGTCTCCATCTCGGAAGGACAAGGCACCCTCGTCGCCTCGCTGGAAACTGCCGGAGAGCAGACCTTCGGCTTTGACCCGTCCACGCGCGTCTGGCGCGGGCGCGAACGTCTCACGATCGCGGAGCTGATCGCCGAGGGCAGCTGGCCCGCCGAAGGACGGAAATCGCTCGGAGGAAGGCCCGTCCGGCTCAACCTCACCTGGCGGCCGACGCCGGGCGGGGTTTTCCTCCGCTATCACGTCGCGGACTTGTGGCTCGACGATGCTTCCTTCGCGCTGGCGACCGCCGGCCAGACTGCCCAGCACGTGGCGTTCATGCGGTCCCGCTGGCTGCCCGGACGGGTCGACTCGGTGGCGTACGGCAAGTTCGGCCGCGCCCGCATCGCCGTGACGCTTTTCGGCGGCATGGACCCCTCGCTCTATGCGGACTTCGTCGTGGGCGCGCCCGCCCTCATGAACGGCGTCGAGAACACGCTCAAGCACACGGAGGCGGGGAGCGCCGGCCCCTCGCAGATGGCCGTGCGCGGCCCGATCAGGGAAGTCGCCCGCCTGCCGGGGACGCCGCCCCCCGGGAGCAGCGGGATCCGCGTGACGATGGAGACCGACCTCGTGACCGAGGGCGTCCGGCCGGGGAAAAATGTCCGCCTCCGCCCCGCGTCATGGCCCGACGTCCACCTGCCGCGCGAGGAATACATCGACGGCCACGCCGGCAGGCTGGATGAACGCTTCCCCACGCCGGCGATCTTTCCCCGATACTGAGCCCCATGAAGAACCTCGCCCTGCTTGCGCTCGCGACCCTGTCCGCCGCCACCGCCTGCGCGCTCGATCCGCACGCCGAAACCGTGGTCCGCATCGTGACCGACGCCCGGGGCAGGATCGAGCTGACCCCGGACGGACAGGGCATCCGGCTCATCGACCTCGCCGTGCCGGGCGCCGGTCCGCACGACCATCGCAAGGACGACCCCTATGACGCCGCCTTCTTCGAGCACGTCGGCCACCTCGCCACGCTCGAATCGTTGAACGTCATTTCCACGAAGTTCAACGACGCCTGGATGCCGCCCGTCGCCAGACTCGCCAACCTCAGGGTCCTGCGCTTCACCAACAACGGGAAACTCACCGACGCAGGCATGGCCCAGCTCGCCGGCCTCCGCCAACTCGAGAACTTCTCCTTCGTCGGCACCCAGATGACCGGCAGGGCCTACGCGCACTTCGAAGGCTTCACGAAACTCACCAAAGTAAGCCACCGGGGCAGCTCCATCGACGACGAGGGACTCCGCCTGCTCTGCGAACACCTGCCGAACCTCGAAAGCATCAGCCTCGCCCATGCGAAATTCACCGATGCCGGCGCACCACACCTCGCCAAACTGACCAGACTCAAGGGACTCGAGCTCGGCACGTCCAAGGCCACTCCGCAGGCGCTGAAGCACATTGCCGGACTGCCGCTCGAATACCTGCAGCTCGGCGAGGGCTTCGAGTCCGGCGCCTGCCTGCCTCTCATCAAGGACATCGCCTCCCTTCGTCGCCTCACGCTCACCAACGCCCAAGGCCTCACCGATGCCGACCTGCAGGTCTTGGCCGGTCTTACCCAGCTGGAACACGTGGAGATCGGCAAGATGCCCTTGCCTGAAGAACGCATCCCCGCCCTCAGACCCCTAGCCTTCCTGAAGTCCATGCGACTGGTCCCTGCGAAATCGCCGCTCACCCCCGAACAGCAGGCCAAGATACGGGGCCAACTGCCCAGGACCAAGATCGACTTCAAATAAGCCCGCATGAGAAACGTCCTCATCCTTGCGCTCGCCCTCACGTCGGGGCCCATCGGTTCGCTCGCCGCCGCCGAGACCTTCGAGGTCGACGGGCACAAGGCCGTCATCCACCCCGCGGCCAAGCCGGCGGAAGGAAAACCCTGGCTCTGGTATGCGCCCGCGCTCAAGGGCGGCGTCTCCATCGTCCAGCACAAGCTCTACGCCGACGCCTGCCAGCAGGCCGGCATCGCCATCGCGGGCTACGACCTCGGCGAAGTCCGCGGCGCGCCGAGGAGCGCGGCCCAGTTCTCGAAGTTCTACGACGCGATGGTCAAGCGCGGCTACTCGCCCAAGCCCATCCTCCTCGGCCAAAGCCGCGGCGGGATGATGACGCTCACCTGGGCGTTCCGGAATCCCGACAAGGTGAAGGCCTGGATCGGCATCTACCCCGTCTGCAATCTGACCAGCTGGCCGCTGAAGAACTCAAAGACCCAGACTTTGGCCGACTTCGGCCTGACCGAGGCCGAGCTCAACGCCCGCATCAAGGAATTCAATCCGCCCGACAACCTCGCCGGCCTCGCCGCCGCGAAAGTCCCGATGTTCGCAGTCCATGGCGACAACGACGTGGTCGTCCCGCATCAGGACAACACCCTGCTCCTCAAGGACCGTTACGAGGCCCTCGGCGGCAAGTTCACGGTCAAGATCGTCCCCGGCGAAGGCCACAAGGTCGGCCCGTCGTTCTTCGCCTGCCCCGAGCTGGTGGATTTCCTGCTCGAAGCGGCCAGGTAGGATTGCGACATAGGAAAAGCAGGAACAGGCAGGAGGAAAAGGTGGAACTCCCCCGGACGGGAGATTACCCAGATGCATCCCCATGCTTCGCCGCCTCACTCTGGGCCTGGCCCTGACGCTCTGCACGCTCCTCGAAGCGGAGACCCGCGACCTCATCCTGGTCGCCGGGCAGTCCAACGCGGTCGGCTATGACGCCTACGCGGAAGAACTCCCGCCCGACCCGAAGGACGCCGCCACGATGTTCTGGTGGCGCGTCGGCGACCCGCCGCCGGACGAGTTCGACGGCACCAGCGCCCGGCGATGGACGACGCTGCAATATCAGCCGCGCACGCCCGCCAAGCCTGCCGTCGACGGCAAGAAACTGCCGCGTCAATACGGCAACTTCAACCTGAAGACCAAAGGGGGCTTCGGACCCGAGATCGGCATGGTCCGCTCGCTCGCGACCAAGGAAACCCGCTCGCTCGCGGTCATCAAGACCGCCTTCAGCGGGACGTCCGTCGCCGCCGACTGGAACGTCGGCCAGCCAGGGCAGGCCGACGCCTGCTACCGTGCGATGATCGACGAGGCGAAGGCGGCCATCGCCGCCGCCAAAGACAAGGGCGTCACCCTGCGCCCCCGCGCATTCGTCTGGGTGCAGGGCGAAAGCGACGCCAATGCGAAGGACGCCCCGGTCTACGCGGCCAACCTCACGGCGATGCTGAAGAGGCTCCGCGCCGAACTGGGAGCGCCTGATTTCATCCTGCTTCTCGGCGTCAACACCCGCTTCGGCAACGGCAAGAACACCTTCATGCCCAAGGTCGTCGAGGCGCAGAAGGAAGTCGCCGCTTCCCTGCCCCGCACCCGTTACGTCGACACGTCCGCGGCGGAGACCCTGCCGCCTTCGCACACGCATTTCACCGCCAAAGGCACCTTGGAAGTCGGACGGCTCTACGCCGAAGCCCTGCTCGCGGCGGAAAGCGGCAGATGATGAAGATGCGGAGCCTCGCCTTCATCCCGCTCCTCTTGCATGCGGCCGCCGCGCAGGCCGGCACGGTCTCCTACAACCGGGACGTGCGCCCCATCCTCTCGGAGAACTGCTTTCACTGCCACGGACAGGACGCCAAACATCGCGAGGCGGACCTCCGGTTGGACGAGCGCGGCTCCGCCGTCGCGATCAACGATGGTTCCGCCGCCATCTTCCCCGGCGACCCCGCCCGTAGCGCGATCATCCAACGGATGCTCTCCAAGGACCCCGACGAGGTCATGCCGCCGCCGAAGTCGCACCGCTCGGTCACGCCGGCCCAGGTCGAGGTCATCCGCCGTTGGATTGCCGAGGGCGCCGAATACGAACGCCACTGGTCCTTCGTGCCCCCGAAGCGGGCCGAAGCGCCCGCCCTGAAGGACGCCCGCTGGGCGAAGACTGGCTTTGATCGCTTCATCTTGGCACGACTGGAAAGGGAGGGCCTACGCCCCTCACCCGAGGCCGCCCCGGCAGCCTGGCTGCGCCGTGTCTCGCTCGACCTCAACGGACTTCCTCCCACGCCCGCGGAGATCGACGCCTTCGAGGCGGCGGTGAAGTCGAAGGGCGAACGCGCCTACGAGGAGGCCGTCGAACGCCTGCTGGCAACGCCCCACTTCGGCGAACGGCTCGCCCAGGACTGGCTCGACGTGGCGCGCTACGCCGACACCCACGGCTTCAACAACGACTCCGCAAGGTCCATGTGGCGCTGGCGCGACTGGGTCATCGACGCCTTCAACGCCGGCATGC
>JAURLX010000005.1 GCA_030830965.1 Verrucomicrobiota bacterium
GAGATGTCCGGTGCGCCCCTTGGGGCCCACGATCTTCGCCCACCACGCGTCCGGCGAACGCCCCCATGGAAGGCCATCCTTCGTACGCACGAACTTCAGTTCCACGAGCCGCGAGCCTCCCCAGCCGGCCAGGCAAGGCTGAAGGAGCAACGCAGCGAGATGCCTCTCCCCCGCGGACCTGGCCGACGAGGCCTCGTCGACGCCGCAGGAGGCCAGCAGCAAGGCCGCAAGCGAGAGAAGCATGGAACGCAGGCGGGGCATCAGCGAAGCGCCTCCAGGACCTTGTCGGGGTGGTCGGTGAAGAGTCCGTCCGCCCGCGCCTCATGGAAGATGAGCCGGACGGCCTCGGCGACGTCCTTCACGCCCTTCGGCAGGGCGTCGGCACGCAGGGTGTAAGGATGGACTTTCAGGCCGGCGGCGTGCGCGCGGGCGACGAGGTCGGTGACCTTGCCGTCCTTGATGACGTCGGTCAGCGACGGCCCGATGCCGTCGACGAGTCCGACCAGGCTCTTGAGCCCGGCATCGGTCTTGAGCGCGGCGAAGTCGGTGCCGTCGACGCCCTTGGTCCCGCCGAGAAGCATGATGACGCTGCCTTTCCATCCGAGCTCCTCCCGGATGCGCTTCACTTCCGCGTATTCGAAGCACTGCAGGTAGCAGGGGTCCGACTTGGTCGCATAGCCATGTTTGCGCAGGATGGGCAGCACGATGGCGGCGAGGTCCTTGCCCTCCTTGCGATGCCACGCCGGCGCCTTGAGCTCCGGATAGATGCCGGCACGACGACCCGTGGTCTGATTGAGTTCTGAAATGAGGGTGAGCTCCTGCTCCAAGGTCGGAACCCGGAACACCCCCTTCCCCTTGGGATGCCGCAGGGGCATGACCTGCTTGCCCGTGCGATGATCGAAGCGTTCCGTAGCGTTCAGGGTGGCGATTTCCGCCGCGGTGAGGTCGATGGCGTAGAATCGGCCGTCCTTGCGACGACGGTCCGGAAACTTCTCGGCGACGTCGGTCGTGGTGTCGAGATGCACGTCGTGCAGCACGATCGGAACGTCGTCCTGGGAGAGCACGACGTCCTGCTCGAGATAATCCGCGCCCATCCGATGTGCGGCGACCTTGGATTCACGGGTGTGCTCCGGCAGGATGCCGCTGGCTCCGCGATGGGCGATGACGACCGGCTCAGCCGCCTGCAGGGCGACGGCGAGCAGAGCCGCGAGGCCGGTCGGCTTCATTTCTGGCCCGAAGGCACCGCGCCCTTGAGCATCTCAGCCAGCTTGGCGGACATCGCCTTCAGACGCTCAGGCTCCTTGGCGGAAAGGTCGGTCGACTCCGAAGGGTCCTGCGCAAGGTTGAAGAGCTGGACGGCAGGATGGCCTGCGTCCTTCGCCTTGGCCTTCTTCTTGGCCGCCTTTTTGGCAGACGCATCACCCTCGTCGGCGGGACCGGTCAGGCTGAGCAGTTTCCAGTCGCCCATGCGCAAGGCCGCCCGGGTCGGCGACTGCACGCTCAGGATGGCCTCATGTGGGGAACCCGCTCCCTTGGTGAGCATCGGCCAGACGTCGCGGCCGTCGATGGGCAGCTTCTGCTCCAAGGAGCCCTTGGCCAGGCCGATCAGGGTCGGATACCAGTCGATGATGTGCATCGGATGGGCCAGGCGCTTGCCGGCGGGCACGTGCCCGGGCCAGCGTACGAAAGCAGCTGCGCGGGTTCCGCCCTCCCAGAGCGAGCCCTTGAATCCGCGGAGGGGGGCGTTGATGCCTGGCGGCGGGCCGCCGTTGTCGGACGAGAAGATGATGAGGGTGTCCTTGCCCATGCCGGACTTCTCCATGGCGCCGACGACCTGGCCGATGGCCTCGTCGACAGCTGCCAGCATGCCCGCCAGTTTCTGTCTGGATCCCGTCAGCGAACCGTAGGGCTTGAGGTAGGAGTCGGGCACCTGCATCGGCGAATGCACGCCGTTAAAGGGCACGTACAGGAAGAGGGGCTTGGTGCGGTCGCGCGCCTCGATGCGCTTCACGGCCTCCTTGGCGATGAGGTGCGTGCTATAGCCCTCCTCCTTGAGCGGCTGGTCCCCGCGATGCCAGTCCATCTTGCCGTCACGTTCATGCGTGAAGTAGTCGATCATGCCGAAGTAGTGACCGTATTGGTGGTCGAATCCGCGCGAGGTCGGGAGGTAGGCCCGTTCGTACTCGCCGAGGTGCCACTTGCCGGTAATGGCCGTCTCGTAGCCCGCCGACTTCATCGCCTGGGCCAGCGTGCGCTCACCGAGGGGCAGACCCCAGCCGGCCCCGGGGCGCACGACGTTGTAGATGCCCGTGCGGGTGGCGTAGCGTCCGGTCAGCAGGGCCGCGCGGGTGGGCGAGCAGACCGGCTGGACGTAGTGGTGCTCAAGGACCGTGCCTTCGGCGGCGAGGCGGTCGATGTTCGGCGTGCGGATCTCCTTGCCGCCGTTGAAGCCGCAGTCCGCGTAGCCAAGGTCGTCGATGAGGAAGAACACCACGTTCGGCCGGTCGGCGGCCTGGACGAGGGCGGCAATCAGCAGAAGCAGGGGGCGCATGGGGGTGTCGTCTAAGATGCCCATGCAGGGCGTAAATTGAAGGATAAAGGGCGCCTCCGGCCACGGGCGCGAGGCGCCAGGGACTAGCGGGCCATCAGTTCCCGGGCCCTGGCGGCCGCCATTTCTGGCCGGAGACGGTCGGCAGGCGGCGCGAAGCGCGCGCAGCCCCTGGACAGGAAGTCGCGGTGCACGGCATGCATCTCAGCGGTGCCCCGGAAGGCGCCGAGGTGGACGCCCCGCCCTTCCTCTCCCGCGCCAAGCATGCGGACCCCTTCGGGCGTGATGGAGGCGGTGCGAACGTAGACTCCGGGCAGGACGACGGTCTTCATGTCGTAGCCCTGTAGCTTGAGCTGGGCGACGCCGTCGGCCACGGCGAGCTCCATGGACACGACGCCACGCGACCCAGGCGTGCGCATCACGCCCATGATGCGGCCGTCGACGACCTTGCCCTCCCCTTCGCCCTTCGCCTCGGCGTAGAGATCCTTCCACCCCGCGCGACCGGCCTGCGCATGGACTCTGAAACCGACGCCGTTACTGACCACGCAGAGAGCCCCGCCGGCGAAATCCTCATAATAACCCTCGGGGGTCCCTCCGCAGCAGTTGGGCTGGCCCAGGGAAACGGCACGCCAGAAGGCCGTGCCCGCCCTCAGGATCTCCTCCCGCAGGCAGAGCTCGTACAGCGACGCGAAGGTGGCGCGTTCGTGCGGGGCGAGATCCTGGTCGGGGATGCGCGCGGGGTCCGACACGAACTTGGCCGCATGCTCGCGGGTGCGCCTGATCAGGTCGTCCACCGGCAGCTTCACGTAGTCGGTGTCCGGCACCGACAGGGCCCGCACCTTGGGGTAGGCGCGGCTGTGCGCGGCCCGGAATCCGGCCTCCATCAGCGCGACCCTTCGTCGCAGGAGGTCCTGAGGATCGCGCCGGTCGGCGCACGCGGACAGAAGGCAGGCCAGCAGGGTGCCGTACAGGAGGCGCACGGTGGGGATGGAATCGCGCGGCCGACGCTTGGCAAGCGGCTCCGCGAAAGTGCCGCTTGCGAGCGGGGGCGCCTCAAGGCTACAAGTCGCCCGTGCGCACGCACCTGATCCTCCTGGCCGTGTTCCTGCAGGCCCCGCTCCGCTCGGAGGGCTTCCAGGGCTGGTATCAGTTGACCGCCTGGCACCGTCTGGACGAGCGCTGGAACGTCGGCGGATTCCTCTTCCTAAGGGATGACGACGCCGTGGGCCGCATGGGCGGCTGGACCGTGAGCCCCCGTATCCGGTACGACCTGAGCCCAGTCTGGCAGTTGCAGTTCAATCTCAGCGTCCTGGAGAGCGTGAACACCGACGAGACCGACCGCCAGCAGTGGCTCCGCCCCGAGTTCGAGGCCAACCCCACCCTGCCCCTCGGCGGCGCCCTCACGCTGAACGTCCGCAATCGCCTCGAGTTCCGCTTCCGCGACGGGCATGAGAACACGGGCGTCCGTCTCCGCATCCGTCCGCAGCTGGAATGGGACTGCGGCCCGGGATTGCTGAAGAACTTCTTCGTCAGCGAGGAGGTCATCCATGACTTCGACGCCGATTCGCTGACCGAGAACCGTCTCACGCCCTTGGGGGTCACGCTCAGGGCCTCGGCCTCGACAGAGGTGCGCCTCTACTACATGTGGCGGCACGCGCTCGGACACGACCAGTGGCGCGACTACCACGTCGCGGGCGTGGCTACCTCGCTCAGCTTCTGAAGCTCACCGCGCCGCGCGGCGGTGGGAGAGCACCCATGAATCGAAGTCGGGCTCCGCGTAGGCCTTGACCCAGGAGTCATGGCCGACGCCGGGATAGGTCGTGAACTTGACGTCGGCTCCGGCCGCGCGGGCCGCGTCAGCGGCGGCCTTGCCCGCGGCGAAGGGCACGGCCTTGTCCTTGTCGCCGTGGAAGGCCCAGACGGGCATGCCCTTGAGGGATTTGAGCGCCTCCTTGTCGGCCAGTCCGCAGACCGGGGCCAGCGCGGCGAAACGTTCCGGGTTGGCGGCACCCCAGGTCCAGGTACCCATGCCCCCCAGGCTGAGCCCGGTGAGGGTGACACGATCCGGATCGACCGGCAGGCCCTTGAGAAGGTGGTCGAGGAACGCGTTGAGCCGCTTGACGTCGCTCCAGCGCTGACCGGCGGGGCACTGCGGGGCGACGACCACGTAAGGGAGGTCGGACATCGCGTCGAGACGCTTGGGCAGGTTGTTCTTGTGAAGCGCTTTGACGTCCGAGCCGCGCTCCCCCGCGCCGTGGAGGAACACCACCAGCGGGAGCTTGGCGCCGGGCTTGGCGGCGTGCACGGGCATATAGAGCAAGTAGCCGTATCCTGAGGCGGAGGGGTCGCCCCAGGTCTTTTCCAACGCCTCCACGGCGCCGGACAGGGCGGGGAGAAGGACCAGCAGGAGGAGGTTGAGTCTCATGGCGAAGAAAGGCCGGGGAAAGGCTTCAGCGGCCTTCGTTGCGGAGGCGCGTCACGGCGTCGGCGAAGGCCTCGCCGATCTGGGCGAAGGTCTTCGCGCTCCCGAGATAATGGTAGCCACCGTTCGAGGCGCCCCGGCTCACCATGCCGGCCTCCTCGGGGGTGATCAGCTTCGACTCATAGTCCTTGAGGTACTGCTTCTGCTGCTCGGGAGTCATCTTGCCGTCGGCATTGGGGGACCGACGGCCCTTGTTCTTGAGCTCGTAGGCCATTTGACGGACCTTCTCCCGCTTGTCCTGGATCGCGCCGATCTTTTCGTCCCAGAAGGGCGCAGTCCTGACCGCCGCGACGTTGCCCTTGAACTCGGGCAGGGCGGCGGGTGCGGCCATGGCCTCGCGGAAGGCCAGATTGTCCTCGCTGCCGGGATCTTTGCCGCCGACGCCCATGACGCCGATGACGAAGGGCAGCTTGGGCGCGCCGAGATCCTTGCGGACGTCGCGGATGAAATGGGCGAGGAGGTCCGAATAGGCGACGAAGCGCCGGCCGGCCTCGCCCTTCGGCTGCTTGGGGTAGAAGTTGCCGTCCACCATGTCGTTGAAGCCCTGGAACCACACGAAGCCCGCGAGCTCATGGCCCTGCTTGGGGTCGTAGGCGGGGCAGACCCTTCCGGGGTCGGCGAGCACCTTGCGGACATGTTCGAGCATGAGCCTGTAGTAATGACCCGTGGCCTCGACGGTGTGGGTGTTCTTCTCCTGGTCCTTGGCTGAACGGGGATAGGGCCCTGCGCTCGGAGGACGGAAGTCGTAGTTGAGCGACTTTCCGCCCCAGGCCGCCTTGATGAGGAGCACAGGCCCCTCCGCGGTCCGGTCCATGGCCAGCCCGAAGGTGTACTCGGGTCCGATCTTCCCGCCGTCGGCGGCGGGATCGCGGCGCGAGCCGTAACCGGTCGTCAACCGGCCGAAGCCCTCCCCGTTCTTTTCGCCGATGCCGGTGGAGTAGGAGATCCAGACGTTCTTCGCCGCAGCGGGCTTGCCGTCCGGTCCGAGCATGCGCTTGAGCAGGGGCGCGGTCGCGGGATCCTCACCTATGTAATCGATCGTCTCGACCTTGGCATGGCCCTCCATGTTGGACTGGCCGACGAGGATGTAGACCTGCAGGGGTTTGGCGGACAGCGATACGGCAAGGGCCGCCAAGACGACGGCCAGGGCATGGGGCTTTCTCATGCGGCAGTTCTATCCAGCCCGGACCGCCTGACCACGTAAATCTCGTACGGCCAGGGGCCGACGGACGGAATCAGGGCGTCTTGGGCAGCAGCTGCGCGGCATCCGCCCCCACGAAGCCGGTCGTACCCGTGTTCGACACGGTCACTTTCACGACGTCCCCGGCCCGGAGTTCCGCCGTCTTCAGATCGAGGAACCCGTCCGCAGGCGCCTTGCGCTGGTCCACCCGGCGGGTCAGATCCAGACCGGGCCCGACCACCCTCACGGGCGCCGACGGGGAACGGTTCGGCGCAGGGACGTACGCGAGGCGGATGCGATGAGGACCCGAGGTCGCTGCCTTGAGGGTGAAGGTCACGGACAGCGCGCCCTTGTCCGAGGCGCCGTCATGGATGCTCGTGCCGTCGACGGGGTTTCCGTAGGCGGTCGAGGTCCAGTGTCCTGACTTCTCTGCGGCGGTGTCGTCCTGCACGACGCCGGGCAGCGAGGACGAACGGGTCCAAGTCCCGACTCCGGCCAACTCAAGCACCGCCCCGGCCGACCTGAGACGGCGGCGGAGCTCGTCGACATCGACCTCCTGGACTTGGCAGCCGGCCCGTCTTGCCAGGGCGGCGGCGATGCCCGACGCCTGCCCCATCGCCATGTAGACGGGCTCCATCCGCAGGGAGCAGACGGCGATATGCGTCCCCGAGAGGCAGACCGGCACGAGGAGATTCGGGCATTCTTCACGCCGGGGGACGATGCACCGGTAGGGGATCTGGTAGGGCACGACGGGGGCGTCCTGGAAACTGCCCTCATCACGGACGGTGCCGTCGGGCGCGAGGATCCGACGCACGATGTGGCAGTCGATCACGAAGGAGCCCATGCCGACGCCGTCCGGTTTGAGGACGTCGTTCTGCAGGTCGGCCTGACGCAGGACGTATGCGCCGCGCATCCGTCTGCCCTCGCGGACGTAGAGGGCGTAGGGCCAGTGGCCGTTGTCCACGAACTCGTCCCGGCAGAGTCCCCAGGCCGCGGTCTGCTGCCGCAGCCGGGCGGGCACGCGCTCGTCATGCGAGAGGAACCAGAGCAGGCCTTGCGCGAAGGAACGGTGGTCGCGACGGATACGCTCACGGACCTCGTGCGAGCCCGCGGGATAGGCGAAGGAGGCGCCGGGAAGGTCGGTCGAGAAAAGTCCCTGGGCGTTGAGGTCGTACTTGCCGCCGGCGATCTCGCCGAGGTGGAAGAGGCGACCGAACGGGATCTCGGGGAAGGCGCCGATGAGCCTGAGGAGGAGCTCGTAGCGCGCAGGATCGTAGTCCTCGGGCCGGGGGAAAGGCACGCGGTCGGCCGCGCGGGTGACGACGATCCGGTAGTTGTAGGACTGGGTGGCGTCGTCAGGGTCGCCGGGCTTCAGTCCGGGATCGCGCAGGACACCGGCGATGGCCTCGCCGCGCGCATCGAGGCCGGAGATTGCCGCAGGCGTTCCATGCACGTAGGAGGGGCCTTTGCCTCCCAGGCTCGGGCATTCGGAGGACATCGTCTCCACGGAACGCGGCCGGACCGGCATCGGATGATAGCCGGCCAGCGGCTCATCGAACTCGGCCCTGCCCTCGCGCCCGGTGACGTGCGTGACGCCCGCCATGGCCATGAGGTCGCCCTCGTAGCTGGCGTCCACGAAGAAGACGCCGCGATGCTCCTCCCCCGCGGAGTCGGTGAAGGAGAGGATGCGCCTTCCGTCGCGGCGGACGGAGACCACGCGACGGTCGACCCGGAGCTCCGCCTTCGCCTCCGTCAGAAACGCACGGAAGGCCTGCATGTTCGCGGAGGGCTCGGCGTACCACATCTGCGCCCCGGGCCTGATGGCCGCGGCACGGGCGAAGAACTCGCGGGCGAAACCGCCGACGGCGTCGGCCCGGCCGACGTCGGTGCGAGAGAGACCTCCTGCGACCATGCCCCCGATCCACGGGGTCGGCTCGACGATCTCGACGGTCAACCCTTCCCTCGCGGCGGCGACGGCGGCGGCGACGCCGGCCGGAGTCGCCCCGTAGATCACGAGGTCAGCCGCCGGAAGACGGACCAGGCACAGGCAGGCGAGGATGATCCCGAGGCGCATGCGTCAAGGTTCACGCCGCGGGCTTCGGAGGCAAGGCACGTTCAGCGCTTCGTCTCCGGCATGAACGCGACCAGCCCGATGACCGCCCAGGCCGTGCCCCATTCGGTGGCGGTGGGCTTGACCTTGCCCGCGTCCTTGGTGCGCGTGCCAGGCACGGACCAGCTGCCGTCGGCGTTCTGACTCGAGAGCAGGAAAGTCCTGCCCTTGGCGACCGCGGGATGATCCACGGCCAGGCCCGCGCGGGCGAGCGCTTCCAGAGCGAGTCCAGTACCGTAGGCGTCGGGCTTCGCACCGAGCTTCCAGGGCCATCCTCCGGCCGCGGACTGCACGGCCACCAGACGTGCGACCTCCGCTTCGCGAGGGCGTCCGTCCTCACACGCGAGCACGAGCTCCAAGGCGAGTCTCTCCACCGTGACGGCGGGCGAGGCGCCCTCGAGGAACTTCCGGGCCCGTCCGACCGCCTCCGAAGCGGACGGGTCGGTCCGCAGGGCCAAGACTGCCCAGAGGGTGGTGACCTCCTTCTGCTCACGCACAGGCCGGTTCTGGAGGGGAAGCTGTCCGCCGGGCTTCCAGGAGCCGTCCGGCTGCTGCAGGCCAAGCAGCGTCCTGCGGAAGCCGCGGGCCCAGTCGGCGTCGGTCGTGCCGGTTCCTGCGAGAAGCAGCGCGGTCATGGTGTCGACATTGGAGGATTCGGCCGTGGATCGTCCCGCATCCGCGCCCTGGTTGGTCCACCGCTCCCAGTGCGTCGACCACTCGAGGGTGGTCTCGAGATACGGACGGGGGACGGTGAATCCTCTGGCGCCGGCGGCTCCGAGGCTGCGGAGCATCGAGGGCACCTGATGGCAGCTGACGCAGCCGCGTTTCTCGATCCAAGCCTTGCCGCGTGACTCGACGAACGGCAGCGCCTTGGTCACGGCCGCTCGCACGGCTTCATCCGCCCGCAACGAGACCGCTCCCGCCAAGAGCAGCAAGGCGAGGGGACGCGTGACTCGCAGGGCGAGCGGCATGCACCTATGTTCGGGCTTCGCTGAAGTCTGGCAAGCCCGCCCACGTCCGACGGGCTGAAACCCCGACAGGACGAGGGATTTCTCAAGGCATGCGTCCAAAGAGGCTCCGTCTGTTCCTGGCGCTACCCCGCCTAAGCCACAGGGACCTCGAATGAATCCTCAGTCTTTCGGATCCAGGACGTCGGTGAGGAAGGCCAGGGCCAGGACAGCCCCTTGGAGGGCGGCATGGAGGGCGGCCGAGAACGCCAAGGGGCCCGACATCACGGACGGCTCGTCGAGCTTGAGGCAGGTGAAGAGCAGCAGGACCCCCAGGGAGACCCAAGCGGCCCAACGCCGGTAAAGAAAGAGCCCGATCAGGCCGGCCAGGCTCGCGACCATCCCGACCAGGGTGACCAGCACCTTCGCAAGCACGATGGTCTTGTCCATCGAAGCGATGTGCGCGGCGTTCCACTGGGCGAGCTCGGCGGGCAGAAACCGCGCGTCGGCCATCGCGATGGTCACGCTCGTGAACAGCATGACGGCGGAGGCCGCCACGAGGGCGCGGAACAGGGGGCGGGACGTTCTCACGCGGCGAACCTAGGCGGCCCTGCGTCCGCCCACAACCGCATTCGAGGCGGATCACCTCGGGCGCCTCACTTGCCCCTGATCCAGTCGAGGTCGAAGCGCGCGATCCATATCCCGGCTCCGCCTTCGTAGAGGCAGAAGATTTTTTCTCCGTGCGCGCCAAGGTCGGAGTACGCTGACGGACCGGCCTCAAGGGTGCGGAGTACCGGCCAGGTGCGGCCGTCGTCCGTGCTGAGCATGACGGAGAGATTCTCGCGCTTGCCCTTCCCCGCCGGCACCTCTCGGCCGTCCTTGTCGACGGCGACGCGCCGCGGCGCCGAGAAGAGCAAGGCCGGCGAAGGGCTGATCAGGGCCGTGAGGCTGGCCATGCACACGGGCTCCCAGAGATCGGGATGAAAGGCGGGCGCCGTCCAGCCGCTCGCGCCATCGGCGGAATAGGCCACGAGCTTGCGGTTGGGCTTGGCGGTCGTACGCGTGACGAACATGACCCTGCCGTCGGAGAGTTCCGCGACCATGGACTCGTTCGGGCTGCCGAGGTCGGGCTGATTCGGCATGACGACGTCGCCGGCCTTCCAGGTCGCCCCGCGGTCGTCGCTGTAGATCGTCCCGGAGAAGGCCGGGCCGTGGTCGCCGACCTTGCCGTAGGCGAGCCACACGGGCGCGACCATCCGGCCGGAGCGAAGCTGGATGCCATGACCGGGACCGGTCGCGATTACTTTCCAGTCGCGGTATTTCCGGAACGGCTCGAAGACCGCGGTGACCTCCGTCGGAGTCGACCACGTGACACCGTCGTCGGTCGAACGGCGCAGGAAGGCCCGGGCGTAGTTGACGCAATAGAGCAAGGTGATGGCGCCGGTCTCGCGATCGGCGACCATGACGGGATTATTCACGGTCTGCTCATGCTCGCCGCCGGTCTTCTTGCGCGGATTGCCCTCGATCCGCGGCCCGAGGTGCGCAAGCTGCGTGGAAGGCGACCAAGTCGCGCCGCCGTCGGTCGAGCGGCGCATC
>JAURLX010000002.1 GCA_030830965.1 Verrucomicrobiota bacterium
ATGGGGGTGGGGCGGGGCATCGGGGTCAGTCTTGGGTCAAATCCAAGGGCGGCAAGAAGCCGTCCTGCATCTGCACCATCTTACTAAAACTCCGACAGTCCTCTACGCCCGATGTTTCAGGGGGTGGCACTATCGTCTCACGCCACCAGAGTCCCGTTCGCTCAGCGCGACCGGAAGATCTCGCTGGTCAGGCACTCGACGACGAGGGTGCGGAGTCCGAGGCCTTCTTGCTTCGCTTTCTCGTAGATGCGGTCGACGGCGAATTCATCGGCTGGCTCCATCAGCCGTCCGGTGCTGTAGGCAAGCAGCGAGCGGATGAGGTGGCGGGTGAAATGTTCTTCGCGTTTGTCGTGCAGGATGTCGCGGAAACCTGCGAAATCCCGGTAAGTTTCCCCGGAGGGAAATTCCCCGGAGGTGTCGATCTTCGGAGCATCGCCCTTCTTGGGCTTCGCGTAGGTCGCGCGCAAGCGCCCAACCGGGTCGAAGGACTCGAGGCTGAAGCCAAGCGGGTCGATCTTGCGATGGCATTCGGCGCAGGCGCGGTCGGTGCTGTGCTTGGCGAGGCGCTGGCGGATGGTGGTCGCTCCGGTGACGTCGGGTTCGATGGCGGGCACGACGTCCGGCGGTGGCGGCGGCTTGATTCCCAGGATGTTCTCGCTGATCCAGGCGCCGCGCGTGACGGGGGAGGTCTCCACGCCATTGGCGCTGACCGTCAGCACCGCCGCCATGCCGAGCAAGCCGCCGCGGCGGTTGTCACCGGCGAGGTTCACCCTCCGGAAGCCGTCGGCCAGGCGCAGCGTCTTCTGTTCCGGCAGGTCGTAGAGCTTGGCGAGCTTCTTGTCGACGAACGTGAAGTCCGCGCGCAGGAACTGGCTCACCGGCCGGTTCTCCTTGAGCATGTCCTGGAAGAACAGGCGGACCTCGGTCCTCATTGAGGCCGGGAGATCCTCCGCGTAGTAGGCGCGGTTCGTCTCGCGGGGCGGGGGCATGCCCCCGAGGTCGCGCAGGTTCAGCCAACTGTCGAGGAATCCGTTCACGAACCCGTCGACCCGCTCATCGGCCAGCAGTCGGTCGATCTGCTCCTTGAGCCCGGCATCGCTGGCAAGCTGGCCTCTGGCGGCCGAAGCACGAAGGCCCTCGTCGGGCGGTGCAGCCCACAGGGCGTAAGAGAGGCGGGTGCCGAGGTCGTGGGGCTCCAGGCGACGGTCGTTTTCCCGGGTAACTTCGCTCAGGTAGAGGAAGGAGGGAGAGCAGAGGATCAGCTTCACCGCATCGAGCGCCGCCTGGCGGGGGCTGGCCTTCTCGGCGACGCGGCGCTCGAACATGCCGCGAATCGGGGTCCGGTCGGCATCGACGAGGGGTCGACGGTAGGCTTTGGACGCGAAGGCGTAAAGCTGGTCGAGCGCCTGGTCGGGCTGGAAGCCGGTCGGGCCGAAGACCGCGGTCTCCTCGGCTCCGCCCGTCGGCTCGACGACCGGACCTTGGACGACGATCTCGCTGATGCGGATATGCGGGAGTTCGCCTTCCCTCAGGATGTGCGAGCGGCCGACGCCCGAGGAGCCGACCGGCGTGGAGAATTCCTTGGCGTAGCGTCTGTTGATCGCCAGCACGGAGGCGCGTGATTCATACGGGCCGTTGGGGAAGATGAAGCGAGGGGTCTGGCCGGCCTCGAGCCAGACGCGGAACTTCAGGCGGGTGGGCTGCCTGTCAGGCACCACGGCGCTGGCGAGCAACGGTTCGATGGACTGCGGGTAATGGATATGCCCCTTGGTGGCGTCGCCGGGCACGACGCCGAGGATGAAGGGCTCCGAGAAATCGATGCCGAAGATGGCGTGGTCGTAGTGGGTGTCGCGATGCATCGCCGTAGCCTCGACCTCGAGGTCGTAGAGCCCGGAGACCGGCACGCCCTGCTTAAAGTCCTCGATGTGCCCGTAGCCGCCTTGGCGGGTGTCGGTGTTGGGCTGTTCGTAGAGGTTGAGGTAGCGGAAATTGAAGGCGCTCTTGTGCGAGCCCGTCAGTTCCTCGTACTGGACGAAGTTCTTGTTGAACCGCCAGGTCTGCGGGGCGGTGGCCGGCTTGTTCAGGCGGGTCTCGACGAGCCGGTTGGCCGCCAGGAAGTACTGATCGACCAGGAAGCCAGAGGTCACCAGCGACTGGCCGATGGTATCGAGGTGACGGGCGGTCTTCTCCTTGGGGAAGTCGGCGGTCAGGCCGAGGGTGTCGATGCGACGACCGAAGAGGGTGGCGAGGGTATTCTCGTATTCTCGATTCGAGAGGCGTCGCAGGACGGTGCGCGAGCCGGTACTGCGCAGGTCGGTCTCGGCCTTCGCGGTGGCCTCGCGCAGGGCGCGGATGGCGGCGAGGCGCTCCTCGTCGATGGGCTGATCGGCCTTCTTCGGCGGCATCTCGCGCAGGGTCAGCTGGTCGATCATGTCGCGCGCCTCGATCACCGCGGACATGTCCTTGAGCGGCAACGTGAAGTTGTGGAAGGATCGGTCGCCCTTGTGGGTGTCGGCGTCGTGGCATTCCAGGCAGTAGCGGCCGAGGAACCGCCCGACGGGCCCTGACGGGGGCTCGGCGGCGCACAGGGCGCCGGCCGCCAGGAGGGCGGACACGACCGGGATGGCGCGGGGTGCCGGCATCGATGTCTCGACGGCAGTCGTCTGCCGGTTCAGGAGAACCGCCCCGTGCTGCTCCCGAAGGCCTCCGTCTCGACCCCCATTTTCTGGGCGATGTCGACGAACAGGTTGCAGAGCGGCACTTTGTGCCGGACCTCGCGCGCGACCTCGCGGAACGCGCCGTGCTTGTAGCCGCCGCCGGCGAGGAGGATCGGAAGGTCGGTGTTGCGGTGGGAGTTGGCGTCCCCCATGCCGCTACCGAACAGCACCGTGGTTGAGTCGAGCAACGAGCCGTCGCCGTCCTTCAGCTGAGCGAGGCGGCCGACGAACTTCCCGTACTGCGCGACCTGGTAGCGTTCGAGGGTGACGAGGGCGGCGAGGGATTCCGGGTTGTTCCCGTGGTGGGAGAGGCCGTGGTAGTCCTTCTTGATGCCGAGGTGCTGGGGCAGGAAGTCGCCGCCGACCTCCAGCGTGGCGATGCGGGTGCTGTCGGTGTGCAGGGCCAGCGCGATGAGCTCGTACATGAGCGGCAGGTCGTCCACGGCGTTGCGGTTGGCCGGCTTGCCGAAAGGCGCCTGCGGCTTGGGATGGTCGGTCCAGCGTCGCCGCAGTTCGAGACGCTTCTCGACGTCGCGCACCGAGGTGAAGTACTCCTCGAGCTTGTCCTTGTCCTCCTGGTTGACCTGCCCCGAGAGGCGTTTGGCCTCTTCGCGCACGGAGTCGAGGATGGAGGCCTGCACCCGGTTCTCCTGTTCGCGCCGGACGCGTCGTTCGGCGGAGTCGCTGACGAAGAGCTTGTCGAACAGTTCGGCGGGGTTGGTGACGGGGGGCACGCGCACGCCGGCCTTCGTCCAGGCGATCTGGCAGCCGCCGTGGATGCCGCCTTCGGAACCGACGGTGAGCGAAGGGAAGCGGGTCTGGTGGCCGATCTCCTCGGCGAGGAACTGGTCGATCGAGACGTTCCCGTCAGGCCGGTTCTGCGCCTCGGAGTTGAGCACGCCCGAGAGGAAGGAATGGACGGCGAAGTGGCCGCCCTTGACGCCGTGGTCGAGGCCGCGGAAGACGGTCATGCGTTCGCGCTGGTCCCATGCCGGCTCAAGCAGCGTCGTCTTCTCGTAGTCGCGGCCGGCGGTCTTGGGGAAAAGCTGCTTGGTCTGGAAGCCGAGCAGGTTGCCGATCGCCACGAATCGTCGGGCGCCGATGCCGGCTCCCTTGGCCGCCTGCACGGTGGGGTTGCCGGAGAGCGCCTTGGCGCTGAGCGAGCACAAGCCCGGCAGGGCCAGGGTGGCTCCGAGGGATCGGAGGATGAATCGTCGGCGATGCATGTCGGGGCGGGCGATGCCGTGTTTTCGACATCCTGCGTCATCGGGAGTTCCCTATGCGAGCCTTTCCTTTCCCGCCCCTGACAGGGCCCGGAGTCCGGCCCAGGCGGCCTGGACGCCTAGGCGAGAAGGGGCTTCAGCACCTTGGCCGGGTTGACGCCGGTGAGGCGGACGTCGAGGCCCTGGGACTTCACGCTAAGGCGCTCGTGATTGAGGCCCATCTGATGCAGGAGGGTGGCGTGGACGTCCCGGACGTGCACGGGATCCTTGGCCGCCCCGAAGCCGAACTCGTCGGTCTCGCCCCAGGTCATGCCCGGGCGGAAGCCGCCGCCGGCGAACCACATGGTGAAGGCGTCGATGTGGTGGTTGCGGCCGGTGAACTCACGGACTTCGCCCATGGGCGTGCGGCCGAACTCCCCGCCCCAGACGACGATGGTGTCGTCGAGGAGTCCGCGCGATTTCAGGTCGCGGACGAGTCCGGCGCACGCCTGGTCGATGTCCTTGGCCTTCATCGGCAGATGCTTCTGCAGGTTCTCGGTGACGCCGCCGTGGTGGTCCCAGTTGGTGTCGTAGAGCTGGATGAAGCGTACGCCACGTTCGACGAGTCGCCGGGCCAGCAGGCAGTTGCGCGCGAAGCTGGACTCGCCGGGATCCTTGATGCCGTAGAGGTCGAGGGTCGCCTTGCTCTCGCCCTTGAGGTCCATGACCGCCGGCGCGCTGGTCTGCATGCGGTAGGCCATCTCGTAGGCGTTGAGCCGGGCGGCGATCTCGTCGTCACCCGTCTTGGCCAGACGCCCGGCGTTGAGTTCGCGCACGGCGTCGATGACCTTGCGCTGGTCGGTCGCGGCGACCCCCGCGGGGTTCGTCAGGTTGAGGATGGGCTCGCCCTGGGCGCGCAGGGGCACGCCCTGGTAGGTGCTGGGCAGCATGCCGCTGCTCCAGAGCGAGGCGCCGCCACGCGGGCCGCGCGGGCCGCTCTGCAGCACGACGAAGCCGGGGAGGTCGGCGCATTCGCTGCCGAGGCCGTAGGTCATCCAGGCGCCCATGCTCGGGCGGCCGAACAGGCCGCTACCGGTGTTCATGAACAACTTGGCCGGGGCGTGGTTGAAGAGGTCGGTCTTGCAGGTCTTGACGAAGCATAGTTCGTCGGCGACCGAGGCCGTGTGCGGGAGCATGTCGCTCACCCAGGCGCCGCTCCGCCCGTGCCGCTTGAACTTCTTGTCGTGGCCTAGGAGGTTCACGCGGTGGCTTGAGCCCATGAAGGCGAAGCGCTTGCCTTCGATGAAGCTCGCGGGGATGGGCTGCCCGTTGAGTTCGTTGAGCTTCGGCTTGTGGTCGAAGAACTCCAGCTGACTGGGTCCGCCGGCCATGAAGAGGTAGATGATGCTCTTGGCCTTGGGGCGATGGTGCGGCTGCTTGGGCGCGAGGGGGTCGGCCGCGGAGGCGGGCTTGTCCTGGGCGAGCAGGGAGGTGAGCGCAAGGGAACCGACTCCGACGCCGCAGTCGCGGAAGAAGTGGCGGCGGGTGCGGCCGAGCAGTCGGAGCGGGTCAGTCACGGGTGATGGTCTCGTCGAGATTGAGCAGGGCGCGGGCGGCGGACAGGGGGTCGAGTCCGGAGAGGATGCGTAGCTCCGACGTCTCAGGCGGGCGGGAGGTGCAGCGGCGGAAGGCGGCGGCAAGGCCTTCTTTCTCGATCACCTTGGCCA
Organism: Verrucomicrobiota bacterium; assembly: GCA_030830965.1. Classification (GTDB taxonomy): domain Bacteria; phylum Verrucomicrobiota; class Verrucomicrobiia; order Opitutales; family UBA953; genus UBA953. Next base: position 5,647 of record JAURLX010000002.1, read on the forward strand.
TCGCTTGGGCGGCCTCGAAGAAGGCCGGATCGTTCAGCAGCGTCAGGGCCTGCAAGGGCGTGTTGCTTCGGTTGCGTCGGGTGCAGCTGGCGAGTCCGTCCGGCGCGTCGAAGACCGCGAGGGCCGGCGGCGGGGTCACGCGGTAGGTGAAGGTGTAGAGTCCGCGCCGGGTGCGGTCCTCGCCCTTGCTGGTGTTCCAGGCGCGCTTCACCTGGCCGAGGGACATCACGCCCTCGGGGATGGGCGGGTAGACGGGCGGGCCTCCGACCTTGCGGGTGAGGAGTCCGCTCGCGGCCAGCGCCGAGTCGCGCACGAGCTCGGCGTCGAGGCGGATGCGGGTCTGGCGGGCGAGCAGGCGGTTGTCGGGGTCCTTCTCGGTCAGGTCCGCGCGCTCGGCGGAGTCGCGACGGTAGGCGCGTGTGAGCACGATGGTCCGATGGAGAGATTTTAAGCTCCAGCCGCGTTCGACCAACTCGACCGCGAGCCAGTCGAGCAGCTCGGGGTGGGAGGGCGGGGTGCCCTGGGAGCCGAAGTCGTTGTCGGTCTCGACGATGCCGCGGCCGAAGTAGGCCTGCCAGACACGGTTGGCGATGACGCGTGCGGTGAGAGGGTTGTCCTTGGCCACGATCCAGCGGGCGAGATCGAGGCGGTTGACCGGACCCTGGTCGGGCCGGAAGGCGTGCAGGACCGAGAGCGCGCCGGGCGTGACCTCCTCGGCCGGACGGGTGAAGTCGCCCGCGGTCAGCAGGTGGGTCTTGCGCGTCTGGTCGCGTTCCTTGAGCACGAGGGTGGTCGGGGCGCCGTCACGCAGGTCGGCGGCGTCTTTGGCCTTCTTCTGCAGGGTCTTGAATTCCTTGTCCGTGGCGCCCGGGCCGGCGGCGTAGAGCGTCGCGCGGTCCGTCACGCTGCGTTTGGCGGCTGGTTTGCGCAGCGCGGCCTTGACCGATCCGGACAACTTGGCGGAGGCCGCCTTGGCCGGTCCGGTTTCCCACTGCTTCAGCGCCGCTGCCTTCTGGTCCAGCCAAGCGCCGAGCGCTTTCTCCGCATCTCGGGCCGCGGCGGCCAGCCCGGCCTCATCACGGGCCGCGTCCGAGACCTTCACCGTCGGTTCATCCTGATTGTTGAAGAACGCGAACATCCGGTAGAACTCCTTCTGCGTGATCGGGTCGAACTTATGGTCGTGGCACTGCGCGCAGCCGACCGTCAGTCCGAGCCAGACCGTGCCCGTCGTGCCGACGCGGTCGAAGACGCTGTCGATGCGGAACTGCTCGACGTCGATGCCGCCTTCCTGGTTGAGGGGCGTGTTGCGGTGGAAGCCCGTCGCGATGCGCTGGCTCTCGCCGGCGTCCGGCAGCAGGTCGCCCGCGAGCTGTTCGACCGTGAAGCGGTCGAAGGGTAGGTCGGCGTTGAGCGCGTTCACCACCCAGTCGCGGAACTTCCAGATGCTGCGCGGGGCGTCCACGGAGTAGCCGTTGCTGTCGGCGTAGCGGGCCTGATCGAGCCACCAGCGGCCCCAGCGTTCCCCGTAGGCCGGCGCGGCCAGCAGGCGTTCGACCTCGGCGGCGTAGGCGGCTTCGGGATTCTTGGTCCGGGCCTGCAGGTAGGCGTCGAGTTCGGCGGGGGAGGGTGGCAGGCCCGTCAGGTCGAGCGAGAGACGGCGGAGGAGCTTCTCCGGGGCGACCTCGGGCGAGGCGGTGAGGCCGGCCTCCCTGAGTCCTCGGTCAATCAACGCGTCGACGGCCGCCGGACCCTTTTCGGTAACGGACGGACGGACCGGCGCGGTGAAGGCCCAGTGCGGTTCGTAACGTGCGCCCTCCTCGATCCATCGACGCAGCGTCGCCAGCTGCTTCGTCGTCAGCTTGGGCTTGTGGGCCTCAGGCGGCGGCATGACCTCGTCGGCATCCTTGGAGTGGAGACGCTTCCAGAGTTCCGATTTTCCGAGGTCGCCCGGCACGATGGCCCGGACGCCTTCGTTCTCCGCCAGCGCACCTTCGCGCGTGTCCAGACGAAGGTCGGCCTTGCGGTGCTTGGCGTCGAACCCGTGGCACGAGAAGCACTGCTCCGAAAGGATGGGTCGAATCTCCCGGTTGAAGGAGATCTCGGCCTGCACGGAGGCGCACAGGAAGGCGGTCAGGGCGGGCAACAGGGCGGGACGGACCATCGCCCCGAATCAAGTCCTCCTACGGGGTTTTGCAACCCTGCCTCTCAGGCCAGCAGTTCCTTGACGACGCGGGCCGCCTGGCCGTTGGTGAGGGCCAGTTCGGCACCGTTGCGCTTGTAGACGAGCTTGTCATGGTCGAAACCGAAGCAGTCCAGCATGGTCGCGTGCCAGTCGAAGTGGTTTACGATGTCCTTCACCGCCTTGTGGCCCCATTCGTCGGTCTCGCCGTAGGTCAGGCCACCCTTGAAGCCGCCGCCGGCGACCCACTGGCTGAAGCCGTAGGTGTTGTGGTCGCGGCCCCACTTGGCCTCGCCGGCATCGTTCTGGAGGACGGGCAGACGGCCCATCTCGCCGCCCCAATGGACGATGGTGCTGTCGAGCAGGCCGCGTTGCTTGAGGTCGGCGACCAGCGCGGCGCTCGGGCGATCGGTGGCGGCGCAGAGGGTGGGCAGGGCTGATTTGATCGACCCATGGTTGTCCCAGCTCTGGCCTTGGTTGAGGACCTGGACATACCGGACGCCGCGCTCGACGAGGCGGCGGGCGATGAGGCAGCGGCGGGCATAGTCGTCGCACTCCTTGCGGCCGACGCCGTAGAGTTCGAGCACGTGCTTCGGTTCGGAGGAAATGTCGAAGGCTTCCTTGGCGGCCAGCTGCATGCGGCCGGCGAGCTCGTAGGTCTGAATGCGCGCCTGCAGGTCGGTCTCGCCCGGGTGGTTGGCAGCGTGCTCGGCGTTGAGAGCCCTGAGGAGCTCCATCTGGCGTTCCTGCGGCTTGCCCTGCAGCGCGGCGGGCGGGTCGAGGTTGAGGATGTGCGGCGCGGTGGCACGGACGAACGTGCCTTGGTAGATGGAAGGCAGCCACCCGTTGGACCAATGCTGGTTGGCGAAGGTCGGCAGGCCTGAGGGATGGCCCATGACGACGTAGGCCGGCAGGTCCTTGGTCTCGCTGCCGAGGGCATAGGTCACCCAGGCGCCCATGGTCGGGCTGCCGGAAGTGATGCGTCCGGTCTGCACGGCGAGCATCCCCTGGAGGTGGTTGTTCACGCCCGACTTCATCGAACGGATCAGGCAGATGTCGTCGGCGACGCCGCCGAGGTGGGGCAGCAGCTCGCTCAGCTCCATGCCGCACTTGCCGTGGCGTGAGAACTTCCAGAAGGAGCCGAGCACCTTGGCGGAAGCCTGGGCGACGTTGTCATACTTCACCTCGCCCGGGAACTTCTGTCCGTGCCACTTGGTGAGCATCGGCTTGGGGTCGAAGAGGTCCATCTGCGACGGCCCGCCCATCATGAAGAGCGAGATCATCGCCTTGGCCTTGGCGGGGCGCGGCGGCTTCTTCGGCGTCAGGTCGAAGACCTCGTTGCCGAGCAGCGGCTTGACGGGCGCCGCGAGCAGGCCGTCGTGACGGAGCAGCGTGGCGAGGCCGAGGGTGCCGAGGCCGAAGCCGCCGGCTTCGAGGAAGTGGCGTCGGGAGCAGAGTCCGGCGGGGAGCTTATTCGACATGGAGGAATCGGTTGGAGGCGAGCAGCGCCTGGCAGAGGGAGCCGAGGGCGTCGACGCCGGCCGCGTGCGCCGTCGGCGACGGCGCGGGGAAGGCCGGGAGGGGGGCGGGTTTCTTCGAGGAGGCCTTCGTCTTGATCGGCTTCACCTTGAGTGACGTGTCGACGGCGGGCTTGGCCGGGGAGAGTTTCTCGAAGTGCGTGGTCTGTTCGGCGAGCAGCCGTCGGAATTCCATCATCTCCGCGTCGGTGGGGTCGCGCCCTTGGGTGAGCCGCCATGCCGCCCGCACCTGGGCCCCCACGTCGCCCGGGTGCTCCTTGATCACGCGTTCGGCGAGATCCTTGCCGCGTTCGATGATGAACTCGTCGTTCATCAGGAAGAGCGACTGGGTGGCCGCGGTGGTGGAGTCACGTCGCTCGCAGTTGGGCTCCATTTCCGGCAGGTCGAAGGTGGCGAGGGCGGTCGCGGGGCCGCTGCGGCGGTGCTGCAGGTAGACGGAGCGTCGGAAGACGGCGGGGGAGGAGGTGTCGACCTTGATGACGTCGCGGTTGGCGTTGCGCACCTCGACGCCGGGGATCATGCGTCCGTCGCCGGTCTTGCCCACGGTCACGGGTTCGCCGAAGCGCTCGGGATTCAGCCTGCCGGTCACCGCGAGCATGGAGTCACGGATCGTCTCGGCGTCGAGGCGTCGCACGCGGAAGCGGCCGACGAGCGCGTTGTCGGGGTCGGCCTCGCGTGCGGCGTCGTTGCGGGCGGACTGGCGGTAGGCGCGGCTCAGCATCATCTCGCGATGCATGGCCTTGAGGCTCCAGCCGGATTCCACGAAACGGTTGGCGAGGTAGTCGAGCAGTTCGGGATGCGAAGGGCGCTCGCCGAGGGCGCCGAAGTCGCCCGGGGTGTTCACGATGCCTCGGCCGAAATGGTGCATCCAGACGCGGTTCATCAGGGCCCGACCGACCAGCGGATGCTTCCCGGAAGTCAGCCACTTCGCGTAGGCGAGACGGCGTCCGGTGGTGGGGAGGGCGGGGTCGTCGACCGGCAGCGCGGGCGCACCCACGACGGAGATGTCACCCGGGGTCACGGGCTGCCTCAGCTGGCCGTAGTCGCCGCGGTGGTGAATCTCGCTCACCGGCGCCGCGCCCGGCGCCTCGAGGACGGCCTGCACGAGGCCTTCGGCCGGCTTGGTGGCGCGGAGGGCCGTGGCTTCGGCGCGCTTGGCGACGACCTTGTTGTCCGCCGCCTTGTCGTAGAGGTCCAGGCCGAAGGTCGCCTGCGCGGAGAAGTATTTCTTGAGCAGCGCGGACTGCTCCTTGGTCCGCTTGGCCACGGCCGTGTTGCGCGCCACGCGGTAGGCGGCCCGTTCGGCCTCGGGCACCTCGAGGATCTTCTTCTCGAAGATCACGTCGAGGGCGTCCTTGTACATCTTGGCCGCCTCGGCGTCGATGGCCGCGGCCTTCTTCTCGATCTCCGCCGCCTTGGCGCGGTCGGACGCCGTGTAGAGCGACACCGTGCGCTGGGCGGGCGTCCGCCACTTGCGCCAGTCCAAGGCTGGATCGAAGACCGCGCGCAGGCGGTAGTAGTCGGCCTGGCTGATCGGGTCGTAGCGGTGGTCGTGGCACTGCGCGCAGGCCACGGTCATCCCGGTCAGCGAGGTCGTCACGATGCGGAGCGTGTCAGCCACGTTCTGGTTGCGGGCCAGCTGGACGTCGGCGACCGTGTCGCCGGTGCCGTCCGGTGCGGTGCGGAGGAAGCCCGTGGCGGTGAGGGCTTCGAGCTTGGCGGGGTCGCCGACCGCCGTGGCGGCGTCGTTGAGCGTGACGCCCGCCAGCTCGTCGCCGGCGATCTGCTCCTGGATGAAGCGGTCCCAGGGCTTGTCGGCGTTGAAGGCCCTGATGACGTAGTCGCGGTAACGCCAGAGATGCGGACGCACGGAATCGGCGTCGGCGTAGCCGTTGGTGTCGGAGTAGCCCGCCACGTCCAACCAGTGCCGGCCCCAGCGTTCGCCGTAGGCGGGCGAGGCCAGCAGACGCTCGATGAGCTTGGCGAAGGCGTCAGGAGAGCGGTCGGCGACGAAGGCTGCGGTCTCCTCCGGCGTGGGCGGCAGTCCCGTCAGGTCCAGCGTCGCGCGGCGGATGAGCGTCGCCGCGTCGGCCTCAGGCGCGAAGTCCAGTCCGGCCTCCTTGAGCTTCACCCGTAGCAGCGCGTCGATGGCGCCTAGTCCCGGGGCGTCGGCGAACGTCGGGATCTCCGGCCGCTTCACCGGGCGGAACGACCAGAACGAGCGGTCGGCATCGGTGAAGTAGGGACCGGGCGGAAGCTTTTCCGGCTCCGGCGCGCCGCCCTTGGCGCCTTCGGCGATCCATCGGCGAAGCGTCTCGAGCTGGGCCGCGGGCATCTTCTTGCCTTTCTTGGGCATCTCGCCTTCGGCGATGACGCGATGCAGCGCGCTTTTTTCCGGGCTGCCGGCGACGATGAGCGCCTCGCCGTCCTCCGTCCTGCCGTCCATGAAACGTCGGAGACGCAGGTCGATGCCCCCCTTCGGTTCTTCCTCCTCCCCGTGGCAGTGCGTGCA
>JAURLX010000018.1 GCA_030830965.1 Verrucomicrobiota bacterium
ACGCGGGACGTCCCCCGTGCCGTTGTAGTCGGCGAAGTCGACGCCGCCGTAGAAGACCTTCCTCTGCACCTTGCCGCTGAGGAAGTGCAGCTCGGCGACCATGGCGACGGCGTCACCGTGGGCGCCCCAGCCGCCGACGGCACCGAGGAAGTGGATGCGGTTGGCGACCGAGCCGATGGGTATCTCCACTTTCGACGGGAAGGACTTAGAGTAAGCCCCTTTGAAGGCACCGCCCTTGAGCACGATCACGTTCAGGCCGTCCTTGGAATCCTTGGGGTCCACCACCTTGTAAGGGACGCCATTGGACTGGACCTGTCCGAACTGCGCGAAAGGCAGCGTGTCCCGCTTGGCCTCCTTGCTGGCGTAGAGCCCGGTCGTGGTCGAGGCGGTGAAGACCGGCCCGAGGTCGAGCAGGCGGAACCGCCCGACCGTCACGCCCTCGGCGCGCACGGCGACGCTGCGGAGGTAGGCGATGACGTTGCGCAGGCCTTCGGCCCCAAGGGACTCGAAGCCCTCGGGCATGAGCGAGTTCGGGGACTTGGCGCGCTCGGCGATGTCGGCGACCCTGAGCTCGGCGGACTGACCGCCCGGAAGCTTGAGCTTCACGAAGGTCGGATTTTCGCTGGCGATGAGCGCTGAATACTGCGAGCCGTCCTTCATGCGGATGTTCCAGGTGCGGTGCTCGTCATCGACCATGCGGTTGGGGTCGACGATATGCACGAGCATCTCGGCCGGAGGATGCGAACCGATGCCCTGCAGGTTGGGTCCGAACTCGTTGCCTTGGTCGCCGATCTTGTGGCAGACGGCGCAGGCGGCCAGGAAGACTTCCTTGCCCTTGGCCATGTCGCCCGGCTTTTCGACCTCGGGACGGAGGCGGGACACGAGGTCGTCCTTGGCGGGGCTGCTGCCGGCGTTGAGCTTGGCTAGGACGGCCTCGGCGCGCCTGGAGACGGCGGAGTCAGGATGACGGATGAGCTGCGAGGTCTGGAGGGGACCCAGCTGCATCGGGGAGATCGACCTGGCCTCCAGGGCGTTGAGCAGCAACGTGGCCCATTCGGCACGGCTCACGAGCGCGTTGAAGATGGCCGTACGCAGGAGTCCGGCGGACTTCGGGAAGGCGGCCGCGAGGACGGAGCCGTAGGAGAGGTCGCCGCTGGCGGAAAGGGCCTCGACGATCGCGCCTCCGACGGCGTCGGAAGCCGACCCTGAGAGGGCCGCGGTGAGAGCGGGACGGACCGAGGCGTCGGTGTTGCGCAGCGCAACGAGCGTACGGGCTGCGGACACGCGTGAATCGGCGGGGACCGATGGGTCCGTGAGCGCCGGGATGAGACGCTTCACCAGCGGGGTCAGTTCGGCGTTCAAAGAACCATCGGTGATCCAAGAGGCCGCCACGGATGCGGCGGAAGAGGCGACCGATGCGTCGGCGGAAAGGAGTCGACGGAAAGCATCGCGGACGGAACCGAGGTCGGACGGCGCCGCGATGCGACGCAGGGCGATCTCGCGCAGAAGCGCGGAGACCAGCGTCGCGTCCTTGGAGCCGGCGGCGGCACGGACGACCTTGGCGGCGGCGTCGGGAGAAAGCGTGGCGGCGAGGGAGACGGCGAATTCGACCTTGGCCGGCGCCTTGCCGGCGAGCATCACCTCCAGCGTCGAGGCGGGATTGGCCGAAGCGGCAGCCGTGGCGGCGGCGGCTTCATGGGCGTTGGCCCAGGTCGACAGCAGGAGCGATCCCGCTTCGGCGTCGAACTCGGCGGCGCCCATCGCCCGGAGCGCGGCAAGACGTACGCGGTCATCCGGGTCGGTCACGCCGGCGCGGAGGGCGGCGGCGGGCAGGCTGATGCGTCCGGCCTCGGCGACGAGGAAGGCGTTCTTGCGCACGGCGGCGGAAGCGTCCGTGGCCATGGTGGCGAGCAGACCGGGCTCCAGTCGGTCGAGCCGTTGGAGCGCCCACAGGGCCAGCACACGGGCCTCAGGCAGGCCATTGGAACGGGCCAGGGCGTTGAGGGGGCCGGTGGCGGAGGCCTGCAGCCCGGCATCACGCTCCATGAGCGAGCGCATCGCGTTGAATCGGACGACCTTGTTGGGATGGCTGAAGGCGGCGACGAGAGCGCCGACGTCGGTCTTGGAGAGGTCGGGATGCGAGAGCGTCTTGGCCTCGTCATGCTGAATCCGCCAGATGCGTCCGAAATAGTGCTCACGGTCGGGGCGGACGGAGGCGCCCGACTTTGAATGTAGCGGACCGCGGGTGTCGTTGTGGGCGACGACGGGTGTGTAGAAGTCGAGGACGTAGAGCGCGCCATCGGGGCCGAACTGCAACGCAATGGGACAGAACCAGTGGTCCATGGAACGCAGCCACTCCCGGTCCTTCAGCAGGAGCTCTCCGGTGAACGTGCCGCCGCCGGGGACGAGCCTCTCGTGGTGGATGATGTCGAGGATCGGTTCCGTGATGAAGATCGTGTCGCGGTAGGCGTCGGGCCAGGCTCCGTGCTCCTGCACCGTCACCGCGCAGGCGGCGGTGTAGAATCCGACCTGGTCGATCTGCAGCAGCGGAGCGCGATCGGGCAGGTCGGCGCGGATGACGGGTCGGCGCGGGTTGACCGCGTTGAAGGCCTTGGCGGGCGTGCCCGGGGCCTTGGCGAGGATGGATTCCGGCAGCACGACGTGCTGGATCGGGTTACCGTTGGTGGCCTTGCCATGGTAGAGCTCCATGTCGGAGGTCACCTCATTGCCGAAACTGTTGCCGCCCTGGGAGGCGATCTGCTCGATGGCGGAGCCGTCGGGACGGAAGCGGAAGGTCCCGGGGGACAGACGGACCTTGCGCTCAGGAGCGGAAGCCGGGAAGACCTCGCCGCCGCCGCCGTTGCTGGCGTAGACCCAGCCGTCGGGGGCCAGGATAAAGTGATTGGCGACGAAGTGCGTGTCGCCGGGCGTGAAGCCGCCGTAGAGCACCTGCTCCTTGTCCGCCTTGCCGTCGCCGTCGGTGTCGCGGAGCCAGACGATGTGCGGCTGGCAGACCACGATCACGCCGTCGCGGTAGTGGCAGAAACCCGTGATGAGCTCGAGCCCCTCGTGGAAGATCTGCTTCTTGTCGGCCACGCCGTCGCCGTCGGTGTCGACGAGCACGCTGATCTTGTCCTGAGCCGGACGGTCGTAGCTGCCGGGCATGAGCACCCCGCCCTCCTTCCAGGCCTCGGCGTTGAGAGGACGGCGGCCGTTGGGATACTCGGGCGTCTCGGCGACCCACAGGCGTCCGCGCTCGTCCCACTGCATCGCGATGGGCTTGTTGATGAGCGGTTCCGCGGCCACCAGCGTGGCCTTGAAGCCGGGCTGCATCTGGAAGGCGGCGGCCTCCTGAGCCGGACGTGCCGGACCGCCGGCGGGATAGCGTAGGTCGACGAGGTCGGCCGGCACGCAGAGCGCATCGACGTCGGAGAGCCGGGCCGTCCAGGCCACCGCGCGCTTGATGAACGTGCGGTAGCTGAGGTGGGAATAGGTGGCGGGATTGCCGCCCTGCAGGAAGACCGCGGCGCGATGCTTGCCGGAGTCATGCAGCCAGGCCTGAGGCTGGATGTCGTAGATCGAGGCGCGCGTCTCATCGGCGGTGATGTTCTTGCGGTTGGCGGAGACCTTGGAGGTGAACGAAGCGGCCAGGACATCGATCTTCTCGGTCAGAGCGAGGTCGAAGACCGTGTCGTCGAGCAGGTCGAACGTGGAGGCGTCCTTGAGCACCGGATGGGCGCCGGTGCGGATGTTCAGCATCATCAGATTGCGGAACTTGCGGCTCTCAGCCGTCCAGCCGCCGCCGAGGACATTGCGACCCCACTCCGCGTCGCCGCCGGCGATGCCGCCGTAGACCGACACCACGCCCTTGCCGGCGGCCGCATGGGCGGCGACGGCGTCCTGAGCGGACTTGGGCAGCGCCTTGAAAGCCGAGGCGTGCAGCACAATGACGTCGTGGCCGGATCTGCCGGGAAGTTCGGCCGGCGTCGCCGCGGAAGCCTTGGCCGCCGATGTCGCCTCCAGCGACTTGACCAGCGGCCCGGAGACGGCCGGGTCGTCGCTGACGACGAGCACCTGGATGGGAGCGGCGCTGAGGACGGCGGCCAGGAAGGCCGGCGCCAGAAGGCGGGCGAAGCGGGGAAGCATGCCCTGAAGTTAGACGACCCCACCCCGCCCTCAATCCCTGACTTCACCCCTCACCGCAACCCTCCCCCTCTCAGACGCACATCGGCGCTCAGGAAGCCCGTCCGGATGACCGCAGGACCCTGAATTGCGAGGGGGCGTGCCCGGTGCTCCGCTTGAAGGCGGCCGCGAAGCTGTTGCCGTTGGCGAAACCCACCTGCCGGGCTACCGCCTCAAGCTTGATGTCCGACTCTCCGACCAGCCGGATGGCCTGCTGGATGCGCAGGTGCGTAAGATGGTTCATGGGCGTGCGGCCGATCTCCTTCAGACAGAGACGTCGCAGGTGCTCGAAGCTCAGGCCGGAGGCGCGGGCCAGCGTCCGCATGTCCCAGGGGTCGGCCAGCCGCGACTGGACCAGGTCCCAGAGCCGCATCAGACGTTCATCGCCACGGAAGCTGCCCGCGAACCCGCGTACGTAATCGTAGACGAGCTCCAGCCACTGGTGGACACGGCGCGAGGATCCCGCTCCCGCGGCCTCGGCCATGAGACCTTCGACCGCCGCGCGGAAGGGACCCGGATCGAACTCCGCGAGCACCGGCGAGCCCGCGCGGAAGATCGTGCTGGAGCGGACTCCGCCGGAGAAACGCACCCAGGCGAACTCCCAGCGCTTGCCGCGCCCCATGCGGAAACGGTTGCGCAATCCTGCGGGCAGCAGGCAAGCCTGCCCGGGAGGCAAAGCGCGCCAACGACCGTCCACCTGCACCTGTCCCTGCCCGCCCAGCCCCACCATGAAGAAGGCCCCGCTCTGCCGATCACGGACGACCTCATAGGGAGGCAGCATCTCGGCCACGCCCAGATGGGCGATCTCGAAGAGCGCCAGCTCACGGCATGGCACCCCGCCTCGCACCCAGGGCCGGGCGTCGGCCGACACGTCGGCCACGACCGCACGACGTCGCGAACGCGGATTCTCGATGTCCGTTTCAAGGGGGCGGACTTGCGTCTCGCTGTGGGGTTTTGGTTCGCTCTTCGCGGCCACGGGACTTTGCATAGCCGGCAGTCCGACGCTGGCAACCCCCGGCTCGGCGCACCTTCCAACCCACCCTCACGATGCCCAACCCCTGGACCGGAAAAGGAAACCCCTACACGCGCGAGGAGGTGCTCGAGCGCCTGCGCGCGACCAAGTCGGCCGGCCGGCCGATCATCGCCGCCGGGGCCGGCACCGGCATCTCGGCCAAGTTCATCGAGAAGGGCGGCGCCGACCTCGTCATCGTCTACAACTCCGGCCGCTTCCGCATGGCCGGGCACGGCTCCACCGCGGGCATGATGGCCTACGGCGATGCCAACGCCGTGGCCATGGAGATCGGCGAATACGAGGTGCTCCCCGTCGTCGAGGAGATCCCCGTGATCTGCGGCGTGCACTGCACCGACCCCCGGCGCCGCATGTGGCACTGGCTCGGCAAGGTGAAGGACATGGGCTTCTCCGGCATCAACAACTTCCCCACACACACCATCGTCGACGGCAAGTTCCGCCAGGTGCTCGAGGAGACCGGGATGAGCGTGAAGAAGGAGTTCGAGACCGTGGCCCTCGCCCGCAAGATGGGTCTCTTCACCATCGTCTACGTCGGCTCTCCCGCCGAATCGAAGGCCATGGCCGAGGCCGGCGCCGACGTCATCATCGCCCACGTGGGCACCACGGTCGGCGGCTCGATCGGCGTGACCAACGCCACCATGACCCTGCCGGACGCCGCCAAGGCGACCCAGGAGATCATCGACGCCGCCAAGGGCGTGCGCGACGACCTCATCTTCCTCAGCCACGGTGGTCCGATCAACACGCCCGATGACGCCGCCTACATCAACGAGCACACGGACTGCGACGGCTTCGTGGGCGCCTCGAGCCTCGAGCGCATGGCGGTGGAGCAGTCCCTCACCGACCTCACGAAGCGCTTCAAGCAGATCCCGGTGAAGCGTAAGTTCTTCTGAACCCATGGCTACGATTGCGGTTCTCGGCACGCTTGATTCCAAGGGCGAGGAGCACGCGTTCATCGCCGCGCTGATCAACAGGCTTGGCCACCGGCCGCTCCTGATCGACGTCGGCACCGGAGCGCCGCCATCGATGAAGCCCGACGTCACCCGCGAGGAGGTCGCGGCCGCGGCCGGCATCGACCTGGCCGCGCTCATCGCCCGCCAAGACCGCGGCGAATGCGTCGTCGCCATGACCAAGGCCGCGCCGGTCATGCTCGCCAAGCTGGCCGCCGAAGGGCGCATCCAAGGCGTCATCTCGCTCGGCGGAGGCGGAGGCACGGCCATCGCCACCGCCGCCATGCGCGCCCTGCCCCTCGGCTTCCCCAAGTTGATGGTCTCCACCTTGGCCGCCGGCAACGTGGCGCCCTACCTCGGCACCAAGGACATCACGATGATGCCGAGCATCGCCGACGTCGCCGGGCTGAACCGCCTTTCCAAGGTCATCTTCACCCGCGCCGCCGGCGCCATCTGCGGCATGGTGGGCCTGGAGCCCGAAACTGGGTCGACACGCCCCCTGGTGGTCGCAAGCCAGTTCGGCAACACGACCGCCTGCGTCACCGAGGCCAAGAAGGTCCTCGAGGCCGCGGGCTACGAGGTGCTCGTCTTCGCGGCCACCGGCACCGGCGGCCGCATCATGGAGTCCGTCATCGAGAGCGGTATGGCCGCCGGCGTGCTTGACGTAACCACCACCGAGTGGGCCGACGAGCTCGTCGGCGGCGTGCTCAACGCCGGACCCGAGCGCATGGACGCCGCGGCCAAGGCCAAGGTGCCGGCCGTCATCGCTCCCGGATGCCTGGACATGGTGAACTTCGGCGAGATGGCCTCCGTGCCGGCGAAGTTCAAGGGCCGTAATTTCTACGTGCACAATCCTCAGGTGACCCTGATGCGCACGACCAAGGAAGAGTGCGCCGAGCTCGGTCGCATCATCGCGGAGAAGGCCGAAGCCTGCACGGCGGGCGCCACCGTGCTCATCCCGCGCAAGGCCATCAGCGTGATTTCCGCGCCCGGAAAGCCCTTCCATGACGCGGACGCGGACGCGGCCCTGTTCGGCGCCCTTCAGGACGGCTGCAAGCGGACCCCCGTCAAGGAATTCGACCTGGAGATCAATGACCCGTCCTTCGCCCGCGCCTGCGCCGAGGAACTGATCCGGCTGCTCGGCAGGTCCTGAACGAGACAGTCCCTGCCGCCGGACTCATCTGCCCAGTTCCGCGGCCGTCCAAGGCGCGCTTCGTCCGCCGGACGACTCGCGCACGGCCTTCACTTGCGAGGCCGTCACCGGCGGAGCCGCATTGCCGAATGCGGTGCGAACGTAGGTCAGGACATCAGCCAGTTGCTGGTCGTCGAGGCCCATGGGGGGCATGGGCACCACGCCGTAGACCTTGCCCTGGACAGTGACGGGGCCCGAAAGTCCGTGGATGGTCAGCCTGATGAGGGCGAGCGGATCCCCGGCGACCCACTCGCTCCTCGCGAGCGGGGGGTAGACGCCGGTCAGACCCTGGCCCGCGGCCTGATGGCAATTGAGACAGAGAGCCTCGTAGATGGCCTGACCGGGCGGGACGACGGCGGGAGCGCTGCCGGCGATTTTTCCAAGATAGGCGGCCTGGGCCGCTGGCAGATCCTTGGCCAGCCCATCCGAGGCAGGAAGCAGGTGACGCACGGTCTGCCGGAGCGCATAATCCAGGAACTTGTCGGCGGGCTTCTCCGATGCGGCGAGCGCAGAGCGCAAGGAGGCCCGTCCGCCCACATGACTGAGCGCCACCACGGACTCGAGGCGCACGCGCGGGTGCTCGTCGGCGGCCGCCCTCACCAGGCGGGATTGGGCATCAGGGAGCCGATCAGCCCACTCCCCGACGGCTCGGGCCGCGTAGGCGCGGACACGGAAGTCGACGGAGGACTGCAGACGGTCGAGCAGCGCCGGCCGGACGAGGCCGTGGGACTGGAGGACGCCGAGAGCCTCGAGGCACTGGACCTCGGACCGGTCGGGCGTGATGAAGTCGTCGACGGCCGAGGCGACGGCGGCCGAGGACCGGTAGAAGAGCAGCCGTCGGGCCTGGTAGCGCGTCCAACGCTCCGCGGAGCCTAGCTGCGCGAAAAGTCCGGCCTCGGACATCGACACGAGGTCGGGCTGCTTGACCGAGGAAAGCCCCTTGGCAGTGATGCGCCAGATCCGTCCATGGGAACGGTCACGGCGGGGGTCGGCGTAGCTGGCTTGGTAATGGCCGATGACGGCATTGAACCAGTCGCAGGCGTAGAGCGCGCCGTCGGGACCGACGGAGACGTCCACCGGACGGAAGGCCTTGCTGCTGGAGACGACGGGACTGACGATCCGCTCGGTCTTGAAGCCCGCCCCGTCGTCGACGAAACGGTGCAGGTCGACCGTGTTGCCGAAGTAGCCTCCGATCAGGGCCGCGCCTTGAAGCTCCGGTGGCATGGCCCGCGTACCAAGGATGTCGATCGAGCTGGACTTCAACGGGGAGTCGAAGAGCGAATGCGTGCCGGCGTACTCGTCCGGGGTCTCGATGGCGCCCAGCCCGGGCAGGCTGTAGTAGCCCGCGACACGGTCTCCGCTCTTATGGAAAGGCTGGAAGAAGTCGTCGAACGCCACGCCCCAGCAGTTGTGCCCCGCCTTGCCATACTGGAAGAACGGCTGGAGCCGCTGCCGTTTGTAGTCGTAGCGCATCAGGCCAGACTTCGGCAGGTTGACGACGCCACGGGGGGTCTCCACGCGGGTGATCGCGTGCAGCCCCTGGCTCATCCAGAGCGAACCGTCAGGACCGTGGCTGACGGAGTTCACCAGTTGATGCGTGTCGCCCACGCCGAAACCCGACATGAGTACGGTGGTCTCGTCGGCCCGGCCATCGCCGTCCTTGTCCGTGAGCAACAGCAACCGGTCGAAGTCGCAGACAAGGAGCGAGAGGTAGCCGTCCCGTTCGACCAGGGGCTCGACGCCTTGAACCATCGTAAGGCCTTCGGCGAAACGCACCGATTTGTCGGCCCGGCCGTCGCCGTCGGTGTCCTCGAGACGCAAGATGTAATCCCGCGGCTTCACGCCCGGGACGGCCTGAGGGTAGGTGGGCGAGCAGCAGACGTAGAGACGGCCCCTGGCGTCCCAGGCGAACTGGGTGGGCTTGGCGACCCCGAGCGATTCGTCGGCGAAGAGATTGACCTCGAACCCCTCGGCGACCTTGAACGTCGCCTGCTCTTCGGCGGCGGTCATGACCGCCTCCGTGCTCACGACCGGCCCGGCCTGCGGGGCGGGCTCCATCGAACTCTCTCCGCGGGCCAAGGCCTGGATGTGCCGGTCCCACGAGGACACGAGGGGTTTGTAGGCCTCGAAATTCTGCTTCAACGAGGGGGCCGGCCCGAAGCCCTTGCCGTAGTTCTGCGAAATCCGATCCCCGTAGACGAACGACCAGTTGGCCGGACGCCAGCAGTCAGCCCAGAGACGGTTCTTCTCGACGATGGCGGGGCGGAGCCGAGCGCCCAGCTCCTGTCCGTCGGGCAGGCCCAGCGCCCGGGCGACCTGTCGACCGACCGCCTGCAGCCCCTCGGCTGAAAGATGGAGCCCGTCCACGGACGGCAGGTCCATGGCCACTTTCGTCAGATCCACGAAGGGCAGCCCTCTCCGCCCGGCTATCTCGGCCACCGCGGCGGCGTACGCCTCGAGATCCTCGCGTCTGGCGTCGGTACGCAGGTCGGGCGGACGGGCGGAGCGCATGAAGCCCGATGGCGAAAGCAGGACGATGCGCGGGGTGTGGCGGCTCAGATCATCGAGCAGCTTATGGTAGTCGGCCTTGAACCTCGCGAGCCCTGCGACCCCCTGCAGCGCCTCGGCCTG
The DNA here is from genome assembly GCA_030830965.1 of Verrucomicrobiota bacterium. Classification (GTDB taxonomy): domain Bacteria; phylum Verrucomicrobiota; class Verrucomicrobiia; order Opitutales; family UBA953; genus UBA953. Next base: position 9,983 of record JAURLX010000018.1, read on the forward strand.
CCCGAACTGGACCAGCAGGGTCGTCGCCCCGACGGCCTCCAGCTGCCCCTTCCACGGCCCGAAGTTGAGGTCGCGCCACTGCTCATGCACGGTGTCGGCCTCCCAGGCCATGGAGCGGAAGACGGGGTTGTCCGCCGCGAAGAAAGCGGCGAGTCGGGACTCGATCTCGCCGGAACGGGCTTCGCGTACGAGGTTCTCCTGGCCGATGAAGACCACGACCTCGTCGCGGCCGAGGGTGAATCTGCCGTCCTTGAACGGCGGCGGCGGAACCCATCCCGTCCGCGGCTGGCCGAACCGGGAGACGACATCCTCGCGCGTCGTGACGGGCACGCTGGTCAGCGGATCCAGCGAGATGTTGCGGAAACGTATCTCCGCCTTGCAGTTGCCATGGATCTGAAGACCGATGTGCCCGTAGGAATCATCGATCGCCGGATCCGTCTCGGTGTAGTCTACCGTCGCCTTGCCGTTGAGGAAGATGGTGATGCGAGGGCCCTCGGCGCGTATCTCGTAACGGTTCCATTCGCCGGGCTTCTCGAGCGTCGTGATCTCCGACTCGTCCTTGACGCCGTAGGCGGCGACACCGGTGCCCGCCCGGGCGAGGAAGCGGCGGCGTCGGGATTCATCGTAGAGCGAGCCGGAGTGGCCCGCGCCGATGTCCGCTTGGTAGCCGCTCATCTCGTTCGGCGGGCTGGCCAGGCGGACGCTGCGGAATTGTACGCCGCCGTTCACGAAGCCCTCGGAGCCCGTGAGCCTGTACTCGAGCGTGAGGCGGAAATTGTAATACTTGGCCTTGGTGGCCAGGAACGCGTTGCGCGGATTGCCCTGCAGCGAACCGCCGACGATCACGCCGTCCTCGACGCGCCAGACCCCTGGGTCACCCTCCCACCCTGCGAGCGAGCGGCCATCGAAGATCGGGGCGGAGGCGGCCGAGAGCCACGCGAAGCCGAAGGCGGACAGGAACGCGGCAAAGGCGCGACGGAAGGGGAAACGGAAGCGCCAGGTCGCCGAAGGCATTGTTCCTTGCGTTTCGATGGGATGGACGCGTCCCCGTCGGGGCCGGGCCTCAGATGAGGCCCAGGTGCCTCAGGGCTTCGGGGGTCGGGCCGGCGAACTCGATGGTCGGAACATTGCCGACGTAGCCAATGTCCTTCCAACCCTGGGGCGTCGTGTAGTAGCCACTGGCGGCAAGCCATCTGAATCGTTCGAAGAAGCGCTGGGCCGTCTTGAACTCCGTCTTGACGGATTTCTTGCCGCAGATGTCGTCGGCGATCGCACACTGCTGCGCCTCGGCGAGGTCGGCGAAGGCCTTGCCCCCGAACCTACGTCCCGACTCGGCGTCGATCCAGGCGAGACCGTCGACGATGACCGGCCGGTCCTTCGACGTCTCATCGTAGGGAGAGCTGATCCACTCGTCGATAAAATCGGGTACGCCGAGCTCGGACGGACGCTTGTCGCCGGGCTCAGGAGGCAGGATGAGGTCGCAGAGCGCGGCGGCGGCCCGGCGGCGGGCGGCGTCGAGCGTGAGCGGCCAGAGGTCGCCGGGGCTGTAGTTCTTGTTGAGGATCGGATCGGAGCCGATGCGGGCCCCACCGGGGCCCGGGGCCCCGGTCTGGCGGCCGATGCGGGCGGAGGTCTGGGCCTCGCCCACCGGCAGGCGACTGGCCGCGGCGGCCGCGGCGGCGGCGCCACCGATCCAGCGCAGCACCTCGCGTCGGTCCATGCGGCGAAGGGATTCTGAATGTTGGTTATCCATGTTGGAGGCGGTCAAAGGTTGCCCTTGCGCATTTCCTCGATGAGGTGCTCAGAAGAGCGCCAGGCGAGGGCCATGATGGTCAGGGTGGGGTTCTTGTCGGCGTTGCTGCAGAAGGCAGACCCGTCGTTGAGCACAACGTTCGGGACATCCCACAGCTGGTGCCAGCGGTTGGTGACGGACTTCCTCGGGTCGTCGCCCATGATGGCGCCGCCGACCTCGTGGATGATGGAGCCGCCGGGCTCGATGGCCTTGGCCCCATCGGTGGCGGGCTTACGCACCTTGCCGCCGATGGCCTCGATCATCATCGCGAAAGTCTGCTCCATGTGCACGGCCTGCTTGAGCTCATGCTCGGACCACTTCCAATGGAAGCGCAGGACGGGAATGCCCCACTTGTCCTTCACGGAGGGGTCGAGCTCGCAGAACGAGTTCTCGTTGGGGATCATCTCGCCGCGACCGGCGAAGCCGATGCCAGCCCCGTAACGCAGACGGACCTCCTCCTTGTAGGCCTTGCCGTAGCCCGGCCCCGCGCTTCCGGCGCCCAGGCCTGGCATGCGACGTCCCGTGCCGAACTCGATGTGATAGCCGCGGGCGAAGCCGAGCTTGCCGGCATGCTGCTCCTTGTAGAGCCACCAGGGGATGTAGACGTGGGTGCCAGCGCCCTCCTCGTTGTGGACGGGGAGGTTTTCGAAGGCAGGCACGCTGCCACCGAGCTTCGCGCCGACGGTGTCCATGATGTACTTGCCGACGAGGCCAGAGGAGTTGCCCAGTCCGGCCGGATGCCGGGCGGACCTGGAGTTGAGCAGGATGCGCGCGGTCTCGCCGGAGCTGGCGGCCAGGACGACCGCCCTGCCCTTCACGCCGCGCTCCTTGCCCGTCTTCTTGTCGATGTAGGTCACGCCGTCCGCCTTGCCGTCTTTTCCGACGGTGACGGTATGGACATGCGCGTCGCAGAGGATGTCGAGGTTGCCGGTCGCGAGGGCCGGCGGGAGGTGGACGGTGGTGGACTGGTAGTTCGCGCGGATGGAGCAGCCGCGGCCGCAGTCGGTGGCCCAGAAGCAGGCGGCGCGGGCTTTCATGGATTCCGCGAGGATGCGCTGGGCTCGCGCGTTGCCCGGGTGCAGCTTGGACGGCAGTTTTTCGAAGTCCTGCCGCACACTGAGGATGGCGCGGTGGATGGGGATCACCGGGATGCCGAACTTGGCTACGTGCTTCTTGACGTAGAGTTCGCCGGCCCGGGCCTTCGGGGGCGGCAGCAGGCAGCCTTCGGGAGAGTCAGGCGTGTTCTCGAGCCCTTCGTTGGAGCCGTAAACGCCCACCAGCATCTCGGCTTTGTCATACCACGGGGCCACCTCCTCGTAGGTCATCGGCCAGTCGAAGCCGAGGCCGTCCCTCGAGCGGGGCTTGAAATCGTAGGGGCCGTTCCGCAGCGAGATGCGCCCCCAGTGGTTGGTCCGGCCGCCGAGCATGCGGGCGCGCCACCAGTCGAAGCGCTGCGCGGGGTTGTCGGAGGCCTGGGTGTAGGGCTCGCCGGGCACCTCCCAGCCTCCGTCGACCGTGGCGTCATGGAAGCCGAAGGGCTTCTCGCGCGTGGACATGCCACGCAGAGGCGCCTGGGCGCGGGACTGGAACATCGGGGTCTCGGTGAGCGGGTCGTAGTAACGTCCGGCCTCAAGCATGAGCACCTTCACGCCGTTCATGGTGAGCGTGTAGGCGGTCTGGCCGCCGCCGGCGCCGGATCCGACGACGATCACGTCATAGACGGGCTGCAGTTCCTTCTCGGAGATGACAGGCATGGGGATGGGGCTGATCGGAGGATGAAATGGGGCGGCCGGGGCACAACCGCAAAGGTTGTGACCGCGACGACATCCCTCGGTTCCCGGGCGACCCTCAGCGCTTGCGCCAGCCCCAGGTGTCGTCGAAGAAACCGGCGTCGACCACCTTGCCGGGCGACATCGAGTCGGGCGGGGTGCGGAGGTCGATGACGGCCCAGTCGGGCAGCTTTGGCACCTGGCGGGCGTTGTTCAGGTAGTCGTATTCGCGGTAAGTGAACCCGCTGTTGATGACCACGTATCGGGAGGGGTTAAGCGGATTCGGGTAGATCAGGATGGGGGCGTGCTCGCCGGCGGCGTAAGTGCGACCGTCCACCACGAGCCCCTCGGCGGTCCACTTGATGGGGAGCCGTTCCGCGATCCTTGCCAAGACGGCGTTGCTCGAGGGGTCGCCCCAGAGGATGAGGTTGCGCGAGGCGATGTCGGCGTCGGTCACCTGCGTGTCGGCCTTCATCGGGGCGTCGCCGCGGAACTGACGCCGCCATTCGAAGACCGCGCGTTCGCGCTCCGACTTGGTCCACGCGCCCACCTTCTCATTGAGCGCCTTGCCCGAGGGCGAGACGAAGAGGAAGGCGTCCATGAAGGCGTCGTCGATGGGGCCGGAGACCCCGTGGCGCTTGGACGGGACGCCGTCATCGGGAGTTCCGACCGCCCAACGCCCGTCCTTGCGGAACAGCGAGACCCTGAAGGAACGGTCGCTTCCGGCCGTCACCGTCTGGACGTCCTGTCCGTCGACCTTGACCACGGTCGTGATGAAGCGCGACTGGGGGGACAGGCCGGCGGGCATGTCGAGGGTGAAGGCGGTGACGTTGCGGGTCATCACGTTGATGATCGCGGCGTGGACGGCGTCGGCCTGGATGCGCGCCTTGGTCCAATGCGACTCCATGCGGTCGATCTGCACCCAGTGCATGCGGTTGTAGCGGAGGAAGAACGTCTCGAAGGCCACCTGACGGGGCATGCGGTCCCGACCGGCGGAGGCCATCTGGGCCAGCCGCCGTTCGATCTCGGCCATGGAGTCCGGGTGGATCTTGTGCGCGGTCTGCGGCCCGATGATGTGCGTCATGGCGACGCCAACCTTGGCCAGCTCACGTGCCATCACGTCGGCAGCCTGCTTCTGCTTGTCGATTTCGCCGCTGTAGGCGACCAGCGGGGCGTTGGTGAAATTGACCGGCACGTCGCTCGCGTTGTACCAGCCCCAGAGGGTCTTCTGCCAGGAGGGGATCTTCGAGACATCCTCGTTCTGGAAGACGTTGAGGAACTCCGGCGTCTCCGAGAAGCCGGCGCCGGGACTGATGCCGCACCAACGATCGGCGTAATGGGCGCCGAACTGCCAGACCGCCGCGCCGCCCATGGAGAACCCTCGGATGAAGAGCCGATCGTCGTCGATGGCGTAGGAACGACGGGCGTGCTCGTAGGCCTCCCAGAGATCGACCTCCCCCGCGAACTTGTTGGCGCAGCAGTAGCGTCCGTAGAGGTGCATCACGAGACGTCCGTCGGCGGGGACCTGGCCGACGTTGCGGCGACGGTCGGTCATGAAGGCGAGCTCCGTCAGCGTCTCGCCGCGGCCGTGGCACCAGAAATCAAGGCGCATGGGCGCGCCGTTGGCCCAGCCGGCGGGAATGACCATGCCGTAGGGCTGCACCGAGCCGTCGATGCGGGAACGGTAGCCACGGACCACCAGGCCGGTCTGGCTCGTCCAGGGCGTCTCACCCTTGGTGAAGGCGGCGGCCCGCGACCTGCCCTCGGCGATCAGTTCGTGGGCGGACTTGATCTCCTCCTTCTTGAACACCTCGTTGTGCCGCAGCGCCCAGTCCACCGCCTTGTGATGCACTTCCAGGTCAGGAAGGAATTCCTGCAGGCGGGGATTCCTGGCCTGCGCCTTGGCGGCGGCGTCGATGTCCTTGCGGAGCAGGACAAGCGCATCGGCGAGCGCCTTGCGATCGGCCTCGGGGACAACCACCGCCTTGTCCGTGGGAGGAATCGGGCGGACCGAGGCCGGCAGATTGTCCTTCGGTCCATCAGCGAGACAAACAGCAAAGGCCAAGAGCGGGATGAGATGACGCATGACGACGCACGCATAGACATTTGTCCGCGGAGGCGTAAGCAAAATGTTATCTTGCATGCGCTCCTGACAGAAGCACCCTTGCAGACATGCGCCCCGCCCCGGGCATCCTTGCGGTCTTCGTGCGTGCCATCGCAATAGCGGCGGCGGCCGTGGTCGTGGGCGTAGGCGTCAGATACGCCGCCATCGGCGGAATGCTGGGCATGACCCTCATCCATCCGGTCGCGATCGGCGTCGGCACCATCCTGTGTATCGTCTGCGGCCATCAGGCGAGCCAGGCGGGCGGCATCCCCAAGGGGCTGCTCTACGCCCTTTCAGGCGTTTTCTCCCTCTGGTTCGACCTCTTCATCGCGGTGACGACCTATTTCGATGTCTGGCAGGCTTCGCCCAACCCTCCGCCGGAGGCATTCACGGACGGCGCTCAGCTGGTCGGCGTGGTGATCGGAGGCTGGATGCCCGGCCTGGCTGTCTTCGGTCTCACGCTGATCGCGTTCTGGGTCCGCAGGAACGTGAAGACGCCTCCGAAGCAGGCCTGAACAACTCCGGACCCTGAATTGTTTGACCTCGCCTATCCGATGGGCAGGAGGCACTTCTCGGCCGCATGGCTTTGCTCAGCCTCCTTGACGTACACGTCGGTTTCGGCGGCCCGCCGGTGCTCGACAGTCTCAATCTGCAGATCGAGGCCGGGGAGCGCGTCTGCCTTCTCGGACGTAACGGAGCTGGCAAGACCACCCTCATGCGGGTGGCGGCGGGCGAGACCCAGCCCGACAGCGGCTCGGTCTCGGTGCCCGACGGGATACGAATCGCACGGCTCACCCAGGAGATTCCCGACACCATGCCCGGGAACGTTCGCGAGATCGTCGTCGGAGGTCTGAGCGAGGCCGATCCGGCGGAGGAATGGGAGAAGGACGTCCGCGTCGACGACCTGATCGCCCGGCTGGGGCTGCCCGAGGACAAACCCTTCGACGAACTCTCGGGCGGGCTCAAGCGCCGCTGCCTGCTCGCCCGCGCCCTCGCCTCCGATCCCGGGCTGCTGCTCCTGGACGAGCCGACCAACCACATGGACCTCGATTCGATCCTGTGGATGGAGGAATTCCTCCTCGAGCGGCGCACGCCCCTGCTCTTCGTGACACACGACCGCGCCTTCCTGCGCCGCATGGCCAATCGCATCCTGGAGCTCGACCGCGGAAAGCTCACCAGCTGGTCCTGCGACTACGACACCTACCTGGTCCGCAAGGAGGAGCTCTTCGAGGCCGAGGAGCGTCAGCGCGCCGCCTTCGAGAAGAAGCTCAGCCAGGAGGAGGCGTGGTCGCGCCGCAGCCCCGGCGCCCGGCGGACGAAGTCCAACGCGCGCATGGAAGCCCTCAAGCGCCTGCGTGAGCAGCGGGCTGGGATGCGTGCCGCGACCGGATCGGCCAAGATGGAGATCAGCGAGGCCGAGCGGTCGGGCGTGCGGGTGGTCGAGGCGGAGAAAGTAGGGTTCGCCTATCCGGGAGGAAGCCCCGTCATCCGGGACTTCAGCCTGAGCCTCAGCCGCGGCGACAAGGTGGGGCTCATCGGCGCCAATGGCGCCGGGAAGACCACCCTGGTGCGCATGATGCTCGGACAGCTCGCCCCCACCTCCGGCTCGATCAAGTTCGGCACGAAGCTCGAAGTGGTGTACTTCGACCAGATGCGGGGGCAGATCGATGACTCCAGGACCGTCGCCGAGAACATCGCCGGCGACTCCGACACGGTCGAGGTACAGGGACGTTCCCGCCACGTCATCAGCTACCTGCAGGACTTCCTCTTCGAGCCCTCGCGCGCCCGCTCCAAGGCCAGGGTGCTTTCCGGCGGCGAACGCAATCGGCTGCTGCTGGCCCGTCTGTTCACCAAGCCCGCCAACGTCCTCGTGCTCGACGAGCCGACCAACGACCTCGACGCGGAGACGCTCGACGTGCTGGAGGACATCCTCGTGGACTACGCCGGCACCCTCATCGTCGTCTCCCACGACCGCGACTTCCTCGACAACGTCGTGACCAGCACGCTGGTCTTCGAAGGCGACGGCATCGTGACCGAGCACGTGGGCGGATACAGCGACTGGCGCGCGGAGGTCGCCCGGCAGGCCGCCGCACGACGCTCCAAGCAGGCCAAGCCCGCCGAGACCGCGCCCAAGGTCCCGTCCCCCGTCAAACTCTCCAACAAGGAGCGCAGAGAGCTGGAGGCCCTGCCCGGCCGGATCGAACAGCTCGAGGCCGAGCAGGCGGAACTGTCCGCCCGGCTTGGCGACCCCGAGCTTTACAAAGACGGTGGCGCCGGCGCGGCCGGACTCCAAGGCCGGCTGAGGCAGGCGGAAGCAGAGCATGCCGCCTCCCTCGCGCGCTGGATGGAACTCGAAGCGAGGAAGTGACGAGACCGAAGCGGCGACCCCTTGTCAGTCCTCGAGGGCGTGGATGGTGCCGATGATCTGTCCGCGCAGCTCCCTGCCGTCGGCCGACTTGAGGTCGTACTTCAGCTGAGTCTGCATGGCGGGACGCAGCTCGGGGATGTCGAGGATCACCGTCCGCCGGTCTTCTAGGATCTTCACGGAGCGCACGGCTACGGAGTCGTGCTTCCTTTCGGACATCTGGGACTTGCTGAACTGCATCTTGCCGTCGTTGCCGAGCTCCCCGGCCGACGCAGCCGGACCCGTCGTCGAGACATCGGGCGAACCGTAGGCGGATGACCAGACGTAGTTCCAGACCTCGAGATTCCATGCCGCGGGGTCGGCGGCGACCTCGAGGTCAAGCGGTTCAGCGAAAGAGACGCGCAAGCCGCCCTTGACCGCCGCCATGGCGAGGGGCATGCGGGCGGGGGCGCCCGTGTACCGTACGCGCTGCAGGGCGCCGTTGCGGGTCGCCGTGGTCTGCCAGCCACGCAGTCCCGTGACGTAGAGCTGTCCATCCTTCGGGCTGAAGCGTGCGCGCATGGCGCCGCTGTCGAAGGTGAAGTCGAAGCGGGCGACGCCGCCCTGCATGGGAGCAAGCGGGACGCCCGCGAGCGGCTGGGGCAGGACGCCGAACAGGGAGCAGGTGCCGTAGCTGAGGTGGAGCAGGCGTCCGTTCCAAGGGCCCCACCTGTCGGAGGTCACCCAGACCTGGCCGCCGCTGGAGTTGTCGACGTCCTTGGGGAACCAGCAGAGCGGGCGGTCGTAGTCGGTCGGCGGAGCCGCACGGTGGGCCAGGTCGACCACGCCGTAGAACCCGCCCTCCTTGATCCAGTTAAGCCGGCACACGGGCGTCCAGGTCCCCTCGTTGTCCCCGGTGGTGATCTGGCCGTCCGGCCCGACGCCGATCCCGTTCGGGGCGCGGAAGCCGGTGGCGACGACCTCCAGCCGCGTTCCGTCCGGCGGGAGACGCATCAAGGCGCCGTGATGGTCGCAGATGTCATCGAACCCGCGGCCGCCTTTGCGCACCGGACCCGCCTTGATGAAGTAGAGGTTGCCCGCGGCGTCCTGCTGGAGGTCGAACACGAACTCGTGGAAGTTCTTGGTGACCATGAGGTCGAGGTTGAACGCCTCGTAGACGTCGGCCTCGCCGTCGCCGTCGCGATCGACAAGCCGCCAGACACCGTCACGACAGGTCACCAGCACCTGCCCGTTGACGACCTTCAGGCCGAGCGGATGGTACAGGCCGGCCGCGTGTCGGCGCCAGGTGACTTTCTGCAGGGCTTCATCGATGCCGGAGGCGATCCAGACGTCGCCATGGAAGGTACTCACCGCCGCAGAGCCATCGGGCAGGAAGTCCAGGGCCGAGGTGAACATCGGCGATTTCCAAGGATTCTCCTCCGGGAGCCGGATACGGTCCAGGACATAGGCCGCGTCCTTCGACGGGGAGAGTTCGCCGGAGGTCGCCACGTCGGTGTTCCATTCACGGCCGGCGCGGACCTTCGCCTCGAGCGAAGGCCAGCCCTCTGGCTTGGAGGCGAGCGGCGGCGCATAGGCGACCTCGATCTCCGCCTGGCCCGCGGGCACGCGCCACACCGCCTGACCTTCAAGCGTGTCGGCGCGGCCGGGACCGCGCACGGCGACGCGGGGCGCATCGGAGGCGCGGCAGAGCACGACCGTGACCCCGTGGGCGGTGGAAGCGGCGATGCGCCGGATGATCAGGCGCGCCTCGTTGTGCTCGAGGGTGGTTGGACGCTCCATGACCTTGTCGCCCTCGGACGTGGCGAACGTCAGCGCGCCATCGCCGTCCTTCGGCTCGAAGCGCTTCAGCTTGAAGGCGGAGGCCGGGAGCGCCGCGTAGCCGGGCGCGGCGGGCAGGGTCCGCGCGTCCTCTCCCGCCGCGTAGCCTGCGACCTCGCCGGTGATGAAATAATGCGGGCCCATGGCGGTGGGATAGTCGCCGCGGGACATCAGGTTCATCTCCGTCGTGAACGCACCCGACCATCCGCCGAGCACGCGACCCAGACGCAGGTCATAGGCGATCGAGGCCGGGCCGCCTTCGCCCAGTCGGATGGCGACGCCTTTGTAGGCCGTGGCCTCGATGGAGCCGTCCGCACCCTTCCCCACCCCGATCGTGCCCATGATCCATCGCCCGGGCGCCTCGACGACGGGGCTTTGCACGACCTTCCTGGCGGGCTTCTTCGCCTGGGCGCAGAGGATTGCGGCGGAAAAAACGAGGAGGACGGCGGCTGGTTTCATAAGGCGTGGAGAAGCATAGGGGCGAGCAAGGGGGTTGGAACAGGACATTAGACGGAGGCAGGGGTCGGACTTGCTGGGCGCCTGAGCCGGAATCACGAGACTCCGGCCCGCATGAGTGCCGTCACCGGCAGGGCTTCAGCGGTCAGAGTCCGCGCAAGTAGGCGGCGATGTCGGCCACGCTCTGCTCCGTGAGCCCCATCTGGGCGGGCGAGAACATCAGCGACCGCTCGAGCCGCTTCTCCTCCTTGATGCGCGCGCGGGGCACGGATTGGACGAGTCCGCCCATCGACTTGATCATGAGGGGGTCGCCGGCGGAAAGCACCATGCCCGTGATGACTATACCGTCGTCGAGCACCACGCGCGTTCCTTCGAAGCCATGGGAGATGTTGTTGGAGGGCTGAGCGATGTTGAGCACCAAGGACTCCAAGGATTGCTGCTTGGCGTAGGTGGTCAGATCGGGACCGTAGTCCACGCCCTTGCCGTCGAACTTGTGGCAGGCTGCGCACACCGCGGCGGCCGCCCTGCCCCTTTCGACATCACCCTTGAGGGCGGCGATAGCCTCCACAGAGGCGAGCGGCTTGGCCCCGGCCGGCTCGGGAGGAAGGTCTGCTGCGACGAGCTTGGCGGCTGAGGCGTCGCCACCGTGCGCTTTCACCACGCCGTCGACGTCCAGGTCCTTCCAGATGCCGGACTTGCGATTGCCCAGCCACCACTTGGCCAGGTCCCGCTGGGAAAAGTCCTTGTTCATCGAAAGCTCGACCATGGTGCCCACGGCCTCGGCGCTGCGGGTGAAGGCGAGGGTGGTGAGGTCGCGCTTGAGCGTGACTTCCTCGAACTTGCCGGAGATGAGCCGCGTGCGGACGTCGCGGACGGCGGAGGCAGGATGGAGACGCCAGGTCAGCCAGGCGTAGGCCTCGGACCATTCCATGGCCGGACCGGACATCTCCTTGGCGATGGCGGCATGCACTTCAGCCTCGCGGTCTGTCGCGGCGAGTCCGATCGCCTCCAAGTAGGAACGGTCCTTGCCGTCGAAACGGCGGGCGATCTTCACGAGCAAACGCACCGCCTCGGGCGTGCGGAAATCGCGCAGCGCCAGTGCGACCTCGCGACGCACCGCAGGCGAGGCGTCATCTGCCATCTTCTCGCAGAGCGCGAACACCTCATGACCGGCCGCGCGTAGCGCGCGGAAGGCGACGAGCCGGCGTGAGTCGTCGGATGAGCCGAGCTCCTGCCGGACGCGGGCGACGCCACGTTCGCCGAGCTGGGCGAGCAGCCAGAGCGCGCGGGAGGCGACATAGGGGTTGGCGTCATCGAGCAGCGCGGAGACGGCTTCGAAGGCCTTGTCGCCCCGGGCCTTCAGGCGGTTGAAGCCGCCGGCCCGCACGTTGGACGAGGGGCTGCGCAGCGCGGCGATCTGGCCTTCGGTCGTGGCGAGGTCGATCTTAGGCACCACCGATTTGAACCCCTTGGGGGCGATGCGATAGATCGTACCGGCCATCGCGTTGTCACGGGTGGCATGGCCGCCCACGCCCGGGTCGAACCAGTCGGCCACGTAGATGGCGCCGTCCGGCCCCACGCATACGTCGGAAGGACGGAAACGGGTCTTGAGCACCCCGGTGGGCTTGCCGCCGAGGAAGTCCGAGCCCGCCCAATCCTTGTCCTTGTTGGACGTGAAGAAGTCGAACCGCTCGAGCTTCATACCGGCCCCGTCGGGCTTGGGCAGGTAGCCGAAGACCACGTTCTTGCCGGCCTCACAGGCCAGAAGCAGGCCGTTCCAGCGATCACCCAGCGCGCCATTCTCATAGAAGGCCACGCCGGTCGGCGAGCCGCCGCCGTAGACATCTCCGGCGGGCATCGTACCGGGGTCCTCCTGTCGCCATTCAGCCACCGGCGTCTCCTGTCCCGGACGTCGGTCGGCGCCCCAGGAGCGCTTGCCATCGGCCGAGGCGAACCCGGCGTTGCCGCCCTCCATGATGAGCGACACGCGGCAGGCCGGCGGGTCGTCGTTGTCGCTCTGGTACATGTCGCCGAGGGAGTTGACCGCCTGCTCGTAGGAGTTGCGGTAGTTGTGGCCCATGATGCGAGCCTCCGTGCCGTCGCTGTTCATGCGAACCGAGAAGCCCCCGACCCAGACATTGCCGTCGTCGCTCCGGAGGCCGGCCACCGCCTGTGCGTCGACCGCCTGCTTGGTCCATTCGCCGTGGTTGTAAGGGCTGCCGATGCGGAAAGTCCGGCCGGACCTATCCGTGAACTGCGCGCAGGTATTGCCCTGGTTGAAGTTCCAGCGTCCATCCGGACCGAACGTTACGCTGTGCAGGGAGTGGTCGTGATTGCGGCCGTTGAAACCGGTGAGCAGCACCTCGCGGCGGTCGCCCTTGGCGAGGTCGATCTTCCCGTCTCCGTCGACGTCGGTGTAGACGAGCAGGTCCGGCGGCTGGGAGACAACGACCTTGCCGTCGATATGGGCCACGCCGAGGGGCGAGACGAGGTTGGTCTCCTGCGTGAAGACCGTGACCTTGTCGGCCTTGCCGGCGCCCGCGGTGTCCTCGAGGATCACGATGCGGTCGCCTTCAGGACGACGACCGGCCGTGCGCCGGTAGTTGACGCCCTCCGCGACGTACATCCGGCCCTTCTCGTCGAAGTCGATGTTCGTCGGGTTGAGGATCATCGGGGAAGTCGCCCAGACAGTGACCTCCAGACCTTCGGGCAGCGTGAAGAGTTCAGTCGGGACGGAGAGCGGTCCTGAATCAAAGTCGACCGGCTTGTACTTGGCGGGACGCTGGGTGAAGACCGCGAACTTGACGTCGGCGGAGCTGGGCTTGCCACCACGGATGGCGCCCCCGTCGTCGATGGCTACTTTGGAGACGAAGACGTCGCCCGGACCCGGCAGCTCAAAGGCGATGAAGGAGCTGGCGTGCGTCCCGATGCCTACCGGGTAGGTCTTCCCGGCCGCCTTGAGGGGTTTGCCGTCGTAGTTGCGCCCCACGCGTGTCTGACCGAGCGAATCGGCCTCCTTCCACTTGAGCTTGGTGAGATCCACCTTGGTGCCGTCCTTCAACGTCACCACGGGCTCGATCCAGTCCGCCCAGTCGCATGCAGTGGCGCCGAGGTCGGAGACAAGAAGGTAGAGCTCCTTCGAGCCGCCAAGCTGGGCGCGCAGTTCCAGGACCCTCTCCTTGTCCCTGGCGAGCATGATCGGGGATTCGGCGACCGGCTTGGGCTCGGCGGCGCCCAGCAGGGCGGCGGCGACGAACGCAAGAGCCAGGGAGGGGATACGGGCATGCTTCATCATGGGGGTCCGGTCATATGAAACCAGCCGGGGGCGGCTGACACGCCCAAAATGGCGGCCGAACCCGCTCCGAGTGCTTTACATCCTACACACTACCAGCAACTTCACGGGGGAACACAGCACCTCGCCGGGTGTCAGTTTTACAAATGTCTCCCAAGGCCGTCACTCTCGCCAGCCTGCTCGCGGCAGCACTGCATGCGGCCGACGGACCCACCACGGCCCAGCTTGAGTTCTTCGAACGGGAGATCCGGCCGGTGCTGGCCGACAACTGCTTCGAATGCCACGGCCCCAAGAAGCAAAAGTCCGGACTCCGGCTCGACTCACGGGAGCTGGTTCTGAAAGGCGGGGAGATCGGTCCCGTGGTCGTGCCCGGCAAGCCGGAGCAGAGCCGCCTGATCATCGCCGTCCGTCATGCCGGCGGCAAGGAGGTCGCGGCCATGCCGAGCGATGACAAGCGGATCCCCGAGAAGGCCGTCGCCGCGCTGACCGAATGGGTGCGCCAGGGACTCCCGTGGCCCAAGGAGGCCGGGCCCGCGATCAGCGACCCCCGGGCTCACTGGGCCTTCCAGCCTGTCGGCAACCCGGCGGTGCCCCAGCCCAAGGATCCTTCCAGGGCCCGCAACGAGGTCGATCGATTCCTGATGTCGGGGCTGGACGCCGCCGGACTCGCCTTCGCGCCCGAAGCCTCCCGGGAGGTGCTCGCCCGCCGCGCCTACTTCGTCCTGCATGGCCTGCAGCCCACCGAGGCGGACATCGCCGCCTTCGTCCATGACGCCGACCCGCTTGCCTACGAGAAACTGGTGGACCGCCTGATGGCGGCGCCCGCCTTCGGCGAACGCTGGGCCCGGCACTGGCTCGATGTCGCCCGGTACGCCGACACCAAGGGCTACGTCTTCCAGGAGGAGCGGCGTTATCCTTACGCCTACACCTACCGCGACTGGGTGGTGAACGCGTTCAACCGCGACCTGCCCTACGACCAGTTCCTACGCCTCCAGATCGCCGCCGACCAGATCGTCCAAGGGGCCGACACCCGCGACCTCGCCGCGATGGGATTCCTCACCCTTGGACGACGCTTCCTCAACAACACCCATGACATCATCGACGACCGCATCGACGTCGTCATGCGCGGCACCCAGGGCCTGACGGTGGGCTGCGCCCGCTGCCACGACCACAAGTTCGACCCCATCCCCACCACAGACTACTATTCGTTGCACGCGATCTTCAACTCCAGCGAGGAGCCCGCGGAGAAGCCGCTGCTCCTGCCCTTCACGCCGACCGAAGGAACCAAGGCCTTCGAGGTCGAACTGGCCAAGCGCCAGGCCAAGCTTGATGACTTCATCCGCTCACGGCGCGAAAATTCCTACAATGCGGAGAAGACCGCCGGTTACCTGACGCTTGTGATCAAGGCGCACCTGGACGGAAAACTCGATTCCGCGCAGGAGGCCAAGCGCGCCAACCTCTACGTCTCCATCCTTCAGGGTTGGCGCAAGGTCCTGCAGGGCCGCCTCAAGGAATCCGACCCCATCTGGGGCGGCTGGCTCTTGCTTGCCCGGGCCTCCGACTCGGAATTCCCCGCGAAGTACAAGGCGCTACTGGCCGATCCTGCGCGATTCGCCGACCCGACGCTGCGGGCCGAACTCGCAAGAAAGCCGCCGACCAAGTTCAGCGAGCTCACGGGCGCGTACGCGCAGGTGCTCGCAGAATCCCGGAAACCCGGACAGGCGGAGCGCAAGGAGCTGGCCGGCTGGATCTCGCTGCTGCGCGCCCCCGACGGACCCGAGAGCCCCACTGCCCAGTCGCTCGTCCGGACCTACAACGTGGCGGACCGCAACACACGCAACAAGCTCGAGGTGGCCGTGGAGGGATTCAAGGCGACCAGCCCTGACGCTCCCCCGAGGGCGATGGCACTGCAGGACAAGGCTCGGCCAGTCCAAGGGGTCGTCCTGCTCCGCGGCAGCCCGTCGCGCCAGGGACGCAAAGTGCCGCGGCAGTTCCTTGAGATACTGAGCCAGGCGCCGCGCAAGGAATACACCCAAGGCAGCGGGCGCCGGGAACTGGCCGACTCGGTGGCCTCAACCGCCAATCCGCTCACCGCACGCGTCCTCGTCAACCGGGCCTGGGGCCATGTCTTCGGTCAACACCTGGTGGATACGCCCAGCGACTTCGGGGTGCGCACGCCCAAGCCCGCCCAGGCCGCCCTGCTGGACCATCTGTGCCGCACTTTCATGGACGACGGATGGTCCATCAAGCGCCTGGTCCGAAGGATGGTCGTCTCCGCCGCCTTCCGCCAGTCCGTCGTCCAGAACCCGACCGCCTACGCCAAGGATCCGGAGAACCATCTTTACTGGAGCATGAACCGGCGGCGGCTCGACTTCGAGTCCATGAGGGACTCCATCCTGCAGGCCGCCGGACGTCTGGACGGACGCCTCGGGGGCCTGCCCTTCGACCTGATCAAGGACTTCTCCAACCCCCGGCGCACGCTCTACAGCCACATCGATCGCCAGAACCTGCCCTCGCTGTACCGCACGTTCGACTTCGCGAACCCCGACTACCACGTCGCTCGCCGTAACCTGACCACCACGCCGCAGCAGGCGCTCTGGTTGATGAACCATCCGTTCACACGCCAGCAGGCGGACGCGCTGGCAGCGCGCGTCGCCAACCAGACCGACCCCGCGGCCAAGACCGCGGCTCTCTATCGCCTGACGCTCGGGCGCGCCCCCACGAACGCGGAGGTCTCCGCCGCCCTCGAATTCCTGGCCATGGTCGGCAAGGAGCCTCCGCCCGCCTCATGGCTCAGCGGCTTCGGCAACTGGGACGACGCGGCCCGGAAGATGCGCTTCACTCCGATGGCCCATCTCGAGAAGGACCGGCACTCCCCCGAAGCCAGATATCCCGGGACGACGTCGAACTTTGTGTCCGTCACCTCCAAAGGGGGCCACCCCGGAACCGACGTCATGAACGGGTCGATTCGCCGATGGTCCTCCGGCGGGGGCGGCGAGTTCCAGATCGAAGGCGACGTTCTCGTGACCTCCAAGAACAGCCGGGGCGTACGCGTCCGCGTGGCGACCGACCGTCAGGGCGTGATCGGGGAATGGCTCGTCCCGGGAGCCATCGCCACCCCCGTGCGCCTGCCCAAGGTGAAGCTGGCCTCCGGAGAGGAGCTTTTCTTCATCGTCGACTGCGACAAGGACTCGAACAGCGACGGATACAACTGGAACCCTGTCATCAAGTCCGCCTCCACGGGCGAGACCATCGCTTCGGCCCTGGGCGAGTTCGGCCGCAGGCCCGAGAGCCAGTCCCCCTGGTCGGCGTTCGCGCAGGCGCTGCTGCAGAGCAACGAGTTCAACTTCATCGACTGACATGATCCTACCCTCCATCAGCGATGTCAGCCGTCGGGAGTTCCTGCGCCGCTGCGGCATGGGCTTCGGCGGCCTGGCGCTCGCCTCGCTCCTGCAGCAAGAGGCGACGGCCGCCCAGGTCAGGGTCGACCCCTTGCGCCCGCTCGCGCCAAGGCCGCCGCCGCTTCCTGCGAAGGCCAAGCGCATCATCCATATCTTCGCCAACGGAGGACCATCGCATGTCGACACCTTCGACCGCAAGACCGCGCTCGACCAGCACCATGGCAAGACGCTCCCGGGCGACTACATCGCCACGGAGCGGCGCACCGGAGCGGCCTTCCGCTCGCCGTTCACCTGGCGAAGGTACGGACGCAGCGGCCTCGAGGTCAGCGAGCTCTTCGAGCGAACCGCCCAGCACGCCGACGACCTCTGCGTGATCCGGTCCATGCGCGCCGACGTGCCCAACCACGAACCCTCCCTGCTGCTGATGAACTGCGGCGAAGCCAGGCAGGTGCGGCCCTCCATGGGCTCCTGGCTCACCTACGGGCTCGGGACCGAGAACGAGAACCTTCCCGGCTTCATCACGCTCTGTCCAAACGGGTTCCCCATCCAGGAAACTCAGAACTGGCAGTGCGGATTCCTCCCGGGCGTCTACCAGGGCAGCTACGTGAACACAGGGAAAAAGTCCGTCGATGAGCTGGTCGAGGATATCCGCAACGGCGGCCTCTCCCGGCCGGCCCAGCGCCGCCAGCTCGATCTGCTCGCCAAGCTCAACGCCGCCCACCGTTCGGCCCGCGGCGCCGACGCGGCCCTCGAGGCCCGCGCCCAGTCGTTCGAGATGGCCTACCGCATGCAGCTCGAGGCCACCGACGCGTTCGACGTCAGTCGGGAGGACGAGAAGACCCGCGAGATGTACGGCGACACGGTCCTCGGAAGACAGTTTCTCATCGCCCGCCGACTCTCCGAACGCGGCGTCCGCTTCATCCAGCTCTGGCACGGCGACGGCCAACCCTGGGACAGCCACGACGACCTCGAGGTCCAGCACCGCCGCCTGGCCCGCGAGGCCGACCAGCCCATCGCCGCGCTCCTGACAGACCTTAAGCGCCGGGGGCTCCTTGACGAGACCCTGGTCATCTGGGGCGGAGAGTTCGGTCGCACGCCTACGGTCGAGCTGCCTACGCCCGGTTCCAACGCCGGGAAGATCAACGGACGCGACCATAACAACCACGGCTTCACGATGTGGATGGCCGGCGGCGGCGTGAAGGCCGGGCACGTGCACGGCTCCACGGACGAGTTCGGCTTCAAGGCCGCTACCGACGTCGTCCATGTCCACGACCTCCACGCCACGATCCTGCGCCTCATGGGTTTCAACCACGAGGAGTTCACCTTCCGCCACGCGGGCCGCGACTACCGGCTGACGGACGTGCACGGTAAGGTTGTCCAACCGATCATCGCCTGACATGCGCCTCCCCGCCCTCATCCTCACGGCCCTGCTCCCCCTCGGCTCGGCCGCCGAGACCCGCGTCCTCAAGGACCTGGCCTACCGCGATTCGGCGGCGACCGAGGACGCCTACGCCAGGGAGCGCTGCAGGCTGGACCTGACGCTGCCGGCAACGGGCTCGAAAGGATTCGCGACCTACGTATGGTTCCATGGCGGCGGCCTCAAGGCTGGCTCGAAGGAAAGTCCCTCGGAGCACTGCGACGCGATCGGCGCGAGTTTCGCAAGAGCCGGCATCGCGTTCGCCGCGGCGAACTACCGGCTTTCGCCCCGTTGCCGCTATCCTGACTACGTCGATGACGCCGCCGCGGCCTTCGCCTGGACCGTGCGCAACATCCCCGCCCACGGCGGGGATCCCCGCAAGGTCTTCATCGGCGGGCATTCCGCGGGCGGATACCTCGCCCTGCTCGTGGGCTTCGATCCTTCGCGCCTGCGCCCCCACGGGCTCGGCCTAGGCGACGTCGCGGGGATCGCCCAGGTCAGCGGACAGGTATTCACCCACTACACCGTCCGCGAGGAACGCGGGATCTCGAAATACAGGGTCATCGCCGATGAGGCCGCGCCCTGCTTCCACATCCAGCGCGCGGTCCCGCCGGTCTTCACCGTTTACGCCCAGAAGGACATGCTCGGCCGAGCCGAGGAGAACCAGTACATGGTCGCCATGCTCAAGTCCGCCGGACACGCCGAGAACTACTCCCTCCGGGTGGACGACCGTGACCACGGCAGCGTGGGGCACAACCTGCGGAACGACGACGATCCAGCCCGGCTAGCTTTCGTGAACTTCATCCGCAAGACCTCCGCCAACCGTTGAAGACCATGCGACTGCGCATCCTCGCCCTTCTGATGTCCGCCGCGCTCGCCGCGGCGCCCTCCGACCCGATGTCGGAAAGCGCCGACCTCATCGTCTACGGTGGCACCTCCGCAGGCGTCATTGCGGCCGTCCAGGCGAGGAAGGCCGGCCTCACCGTGGTCATCGTCGGGCCTGATATCCACCTGGGAGGACTCTCCAGCGGAGGACTCGGCTACACCGATACGGGCAACAAGGGGGTCATCGGCGGCCTCGCCCGGGACTTCTACCATCGCATCTGGTCCGAATACCAGAAGCCCGGGACCTGGAAGTGGCAGAAACCCTCGGAGTACGGCGGCAAGGGACAGGGCACCCCCGCCGTCGACGGCGAAAATCGCACGATGTGGATCTTCGAACCTTCGGTGGCCGAGCGGATTTTCGAAGGATACGTCAAGGATTTCGATATTCCTGTCCGCCGGGACGAATGGCTGGAGCGGGCCAAGGGCGTCGCCCGCAAGGACGGCAAGATCGTCTCCATCAAGATGCTTTCGGGCAGGACCTACTCCGGAAAGATGTTCATCGACGCGACTTACGAGGGCGACCTCATGGCCGCCGCGGGGGTATCCTATCATGTGGGCCGCGAGGCCAGCTCCGTCTACGGCGAGGAGTGGAACGGCAATCAGGTAGGGATCCTCCATCACCGACATCATTTCGGCGCGGTGAAGCGGCCGATCAGCGCCTACAAGGTGCCGGGCGACCCTTCCTCGGGCCTCCTTCCTAGGATTTCCGCCGACCCGCCGGGCGTACGGGGCGAGGGCGATCGCAGGGTGCAGGCCTACTGCTACCGCTGGTGCGCCACCGACCATCCGGAAAACCGCGTGCCCTTCCCTAAGCCCGAAGGCTACGATGCGTCACAATACGAGCTGCTTGCCCGGGTGTTCGCCGCCGGCTGGCGTGAGACGTTCCACAAGTTCGACGACATCCCCAACCGCAAGACGGACACCAACAACCACGGCCCGTTCAGCTTCGACAACATCGGGATGAACTACGACTACCCCGAGGCCTCCTACGAACGACGGAAGGAGATCCTCGCCGAGCACCGTACCTACCAGCAAGGTCTGCTCTGGTTCCTCGCCAACGACCCACGGGTCCCCGACGAGGTGCGCAAGGAGGCCGGGCGATGGGGGCTGCCCAAGGACGAGTTCAAGGACAATGGCAACTGGCCGCACCAGATCTACGTGCGGGAGGCCCGTCGGATGGTGGGCGCCTATGTGATGACCGAGAACGAGCTCACCCGCCGTCGGACCACGCCCGACTCGGTGGGCATGGGTAGCTACACGATCGACTCGCATAACGTGCGCCGGTACGTGACCCCCGAGGGGCACGTCCAGAACGAGGGCGACATCGGGGTCGGCATTTCTCCCTACGCGATCGCCTATGGCGCCATCGTGCCCAGGGCGGAAGAATGCAGGAACCTCCTCGTGCCCGTCGCCTGCAGCGCCAGCCACATCGCCTACGGCTCCATTCGCATGGAACCTGTGTTCATGATCCTCGGCCAGTCGGCGGCGACTGCCGCCGCTCTGGCCATCGGCGCCGGTACGGACGTCCAGTCCGTCCCCTACGAAGAGCTCCGCAAGGTCCTCGCACGGGACGGGCAGGTCCTGCAGTATGCCAGCCCCGCCAAGGCGTCCCGATCCTCACGCCAGGCCAAGGACATCCCTGGAGTGACCGTAGATGACGAGGAAGCCGTGCTCACCGGCGACTGGCAGGCCAGTTCGGCCAACTCGGGCTTCATCGGCAACGGGTATCGTCATGATGGAAAAGGCTCCGCCCCGATGTCGGCCAAGTTCATCGGGCGACTGCCGGAAGGCGGCCGCCATGAGGTGCGACTTTCCGTCGTACCCAACTCAAACCGCAGCAAGGACGCCTTGATCAGGATCCGGCACTCCGGCGGCGTCGCCGAAAGCCGCGTCGACCTGACGGGCAACGGTGCCAAGGACGGCTTCATCTCGGTCGGCGCCTATGATTTCGCCGCAGGCACGGCGGAGGTCGTGATCTCGAACGAGGGATCGTCGGGCTACGTGCTCATCGACGCGGTCAACTGGCGACGTGAGTAAGGACGGGTTCCCGTCGCAGCTGACTCCGCAGTCGGGTGGGAAATGAGGCTAAAACGCCGATTAAATGCGGCGTTTAGGCTTCTACGGGGATGAAACGGAGGGTAACTTGCTGCATGCCCCTACTGCGCGCCCTGCTGCTATCGTCGCTGGCACTCGTCTCCGCCCATGCGGCCGAGGCCGTCAAGCCCTCCACCAAGTCCGAGCTCTTCAACGGCAAGGACCTCTCTGGGTGGGTCTCCCATCTCCAGGATAACGCGCCTGCGGACGGCACCTGGTCCGTCAAGGACGGCCTGCTGACCTGCACCGGCAAGCCGAACGGCTACCTGCGGACAGCTCATGCCTACACGCAGTATCGCTTCACGGTCGAATGGCGCTTCACCAAGCCGGGCAACACCGGCGTCGTCGTCCACATGACCCCGCCCGAAGCGATCTGGCCGAAGAGCATCGAGTGCCAGGGGATGCACAAGAACCAGGGCGACTTCTACTTCTGGCGTGGCGCGACGCTCTCCGGCGGCACGGAACTCAAGGATAAGAAGACCGGCAAGACCCGCGGCTTCCGACTCGGCAAGCAGACCGACGCCGAGAAGCCGGCCGGAGAATGGAACACCTTCACCACAGTCTGCGACGGCAACACGGTCACCATCCTCGTCAACGGCAAGGAAGTGAACAAAGCCACCGGCACCAACCTCACCGAAGGCTTCATCGGCCTGCAGTCCGAAGGCGGCGCCTTCGAAGTGCGCCGCTGCACGCTCGAGCCCCTCTGAGCCGCTTCCGCCCCGGACCTCCCCTTCCCACATGCGCCACCTCCCCGCCCTGTTCACCTTCGCGGCCTCCGCGGTCCTCGCCGATCCCGCGCCCGCCGGCTTCACCCCGCTTTTCAACGGAAAGGACCTTTCCGGCTGGCACGGCTATAACCCCCATTCCGTCGCCAAGCTCACGGGCGAGAAGAAGGAGGCCATGCTGACGAAGATGCGCGACGAGTTCGCCCAGCATTGGTCCGTCAAGGATGGCGAGATCTACAACCCGGGCACCGGGCCGTACGCCACGACCGACAAGGACTACGGCGACTTCGAACTGGTCTTGGAGTACAACATGGCGCCCAAAGGCGACTCCGGAGTCTACCTGCGCGGAGCCCCTCAGGTCCAGATCTGGGACCCGACCGACGAGAAAGCACACAAGCATGGCGCCCAGCTCGGCTCCGGTGCGCTCTGGAACAATTCCCCCGGCAGGCCCGGCAAGGACCCGCTGGTGCTGGCCGACAAGCCCGCCGGCGAATGGAACACCCTACGCGTCGTGATGGTCGGCGCCCGCGTGAGCGTCTGGCTCAACGGCAAGCTGACCGTCGACCACGCGACGATGGAGAACTACTACGACCGCAAATCCGCGCTCGCCGCCAGAGGCCCGGTCTGCCTCCAGACCCACGGGGCCCCGATCCGCTGGCGCAACCTCGCGATCCGCGAGATCGACGGGGCGGAGTCCAACCAGATCCTCTCATCAAAGGGCAAGGAAGGCTTCGCGAGCGCCTTCAACGGCAAGGACTTCACCGGCTGGGCCGGACCGATCGAGAACTACGAAGTCGTTGACGGCGCCATCCGCTGCAAACCCGGCAAGGGCGGAACGCCCTACTATGACCGGGACCTGACCGATTTCGCCGTACGCCTCGAATTCAAGCTGCCGAAGGGCGGCAACAATGGACTCGCGATCCGTTATCCCGGCACGGGCAACACGGCCTATGTCGGCATGTGCGAACTGCAGGTGCTCGACGACAACTATGACAAGGTGAAGGGCAAGATCGACCCCCGTCAGGTCCACGGCTCGGCCTACGGCATGGTCGGAGCCCAGCGCGGCTTCCAGCGACCGATCGGCGAATGGAACTTCCAGGAGGTCACGGTTGTGGGCTCGACGCTCAGGGTCGAACTGAACGGCTTCGTCATCCTCGAGACCGACCTCTCCAAGGTCGACATGGCCACGGTCATGGCGAAGAGCCCCCATCCGGGCAAGGACCGCAAGAACGGCTACTTCGGCCTCGCCGGCCACAACGATCCGGCCGAATTCCGCAACATCGCGATCAAGAACCTGGCCGCGAAGTAACAGGCCTCAGTCCCTCGTCAAAACCCCTCGATTGAGGGGTTTTTTATTAAGTCCCCGTTGCAAGGCGCAGGACGACAAGTAGACCTAGGTGAGCGTCCGCACCCCATGCGCCTCAACCGTCTCTGCCTTTCCTCCGCCTGCCTTCTCGTGGCGCTCCCCGCCGCCGCGGAGAAGGTGCATTTCAACCGCGACATCCGGCCGATCTTCTCCGACACCTGCTTCGCCTGCCACGGGCCGGACGAGAAGAAGGTCAAAGGCGGCCTGCGTCTTGATTCGCCCGAGGCGGCGCTCAAGGGCGGCAAATCCGGCGATCCGGCTATCGTCCCGGGCAGGCCTGAGGCCAGCCAGGTGGTGAAGCGCCTCCGGACCGACGATCCGGACGACCACATGCCCCCGGCCGAGTTCCACAAGGTGCTCAGCAAGGATCAAGTCGCGCTGGTGGAACGTTGGATCAAGGAGGGAGCCGAATACCAGGGCCACTGGGCCTTCCAGGTTCCGGTGAAACCGGCCGTGCCCGCCACGCCCGCCGGCGGCAATGCTATCGACGCCTACCTCGCCGGGCCGATGGCCGCCAAGGGCCTCACGCCGAATGGTCCGGCGCCCAAGGCGACCCTGCTGCGCCGCGCCGCGCTGGACCTCACTGGCCTGCCGCCGTCCGACGCCGATCTGCAGGCCTTCCTCGCCGACGGCTCCCCCGAGGCCTGGTCCAAGGCGCTCGATCGACTGCTGGCCTCGCCCCATTACGGCGAGCACATGGCGGCCCAGTGGCTCGACTTCGCCCGTTACGCCGACTCCAACGGATTCCAGAGCGACACGCAGCGCACGATGTGGCCCTATCGCGATTGGGTCATCAACGCCTTCAACGCGAATCAGCCTTTCGACGCCTTCACGGTCGAGCAGCTCGCGGGCGACCTGCTGCCGAACCCCTCCCGAGACCAGGTCGTCGCCACGGCCTTCAACCGCAACCACCGCCTCAACGGCGAGGGAGGCCGCATCGTCGAGGAATGGTTCGCCGAAAACGTCATCGACCGCATCGAGACCACGGGATCGACCTGGATGGGGCTGACGATGAACTGCTGCCGCTGCCACGACCATAAGTACGACCCCATCTCGCAGAAGGAATTCTACCAGATGTTCGCCTACTTCAATTCGAACGACGAATCTGGCGTCCTCGGCGAATTCGGCGGCTCTGGCCGGACCCGCGCCGGCGGCAACACGCCTCCGGTCCTCCCGCTTCCCACCCCCGAACAGCAGCAGAAGATCGACGAGGCCGCCGCCGCCCTCGCCTCGGCCGATTCCGCGCTGAAAGCCATCCCGACGGCTCAACCGGAAAAGTTCGCGACTTGGCTGGCCAGCCAGCGCGCGGCCTTCGCCAAGAACGGCCTGGCCTGGCAGCCCCTCCCCGGCGAGAAGGTGACCGCCAAGGAGAACGCTGAATTCCGACGTCTGGAGGACGGCTCCTGGCTCGTCTCCGGCGGCACCGCCGCGAAGGAAACCTACGTGGTGGAGGCTTCCCCTCCCGCCGGCCTGCTTACCGCCGTGCGCCTCGAGGCGCTGCCCGACGATTCCCATCCCAACAAGAGCCTCGGTCGCGCCTTCAATGGCAACTTCGTGCTCAGCGCCTTCGAGGTGCGCCTGAGGACTGCCGATGGCAAAACCTCCAGCCTCCCCCTGGTGAAAGCGGAAGCTGATTACGACCAGCCTGGCTGGAGCATCGCCAAGCTCGCGCCCGCCCCCATGACCAAAGGCAAGGCGAAGAAGGCCTCCAATGACAAGGCAGGCTGGGCCATCGGCGGCAACCTCGCCGAGAACCGCGTGCCTCGCAAAGCGATCTTCACGGTCGCTCCGACGACCATCCCGACCGGAGCCAAGCTCATCGTGGTGATGCGGCATGAGGCCGTGTCGAACCATAGCATCGGCCGCTTCCGCCTGAACGTTTCCGGCCAAGACCCGAAGATGCTCTCGTTGAAGACCGACCCTGCCGCCGAGGCCGCCCGCCGGCTTCTCGCCAAGCCTGCCGATCAGGTCACCCCGGCCGACCGCAAGGCCCTCGAGAAACTCTTCGCCGACAGCCCGGACCACCCCCGCTACGCCGCGAACGCCAAGGTCGAAGCCGCCAAGAAAGCCCACGACGCCGCCCTGTCCGCGCCGGTGACGGTGATGGTGATGAAGGAGCTCCCCAAGCCGCGCGACGCCTTCGTGCTCCTCCGTGGCGAATACGACAAGATTGGCCCTAAGGTCGAACGCGCCCTCTTCCGCGCCCTGCCGCCCATGCCCGCCGGCGAACCGAACGACCGTCTGGGCTTCGCCCGATGGCTCGTCGACGGCAAGCATCCGCTGACCGGCCGCATCTGGGTCAACCGCGCCTGGGAGCGACTTTTCGGTATCGGCCTGGTGAAGACCTCCGAGAACTTCGGCTCGCAGGCCGAGTGGCCGAGCAACCCCGAGCTGCTCGACTGGCTGGCGGTGGAGTTCGTCGAACGCGGATGGGACATGAAGGCGATGTTCAAGTTGATCATGTCCAGCTCGGCCTACCGGCGTAGCGCCGCAGTGACGGACGAGATGCTCGAGAAGGACCCCGACAACCGCCTGCTGGCCCGCGGCCCGCGCTTCCGCCTCCCGGCCGAAGTCATCCGCGACCAGGCCCTATGGATCTCCGGACTGCTCGTCGACAAGCAAGGCGGCCCCAGCGTCAAGCCCTACATGCCCGAGGCGGTCTGGGACGAGACCAGCGTCTACGGGGACATGCGCAACTACAAGTCCGACACGGGCGAGGGCCTCTGGCGCCGCTCGCTCTACACGATCTGGAAACGCACCGCTGCGCCGCCCTCGATGTTGCTCTTCGACTCTTCCGGGCGGGAAGTGTGCACGGTGAAACGCTCCCGTTCCAACACGCCCATGCAGGCGCTTTCGCTCCTCAACGAGACGACGTTCGTCGAAGCCGCCCGCAAACTCGCCGAACGGACGCTCCGCCAGCCCGGCGATGACGACGCCCGCCTGGCCTGGATGTTCCGCCGGGTGGTCCGCCGTGATGGCACGCCGGCCGAACTCGAGGTCCTGCGCAAAGGCCTCGAGCGTCGGATGGCGATCTACGCCGCAGACGCCACCCTCGCGCCGAAGCTGCTCGGACAAGGCCTCAGCCCGGTGCCCGCCGACCTCGACAAGGCCCTGCTGGCCGCGTGGACGGTCACGGCCAACACCCTTCTCAACCTCGACGAAACCGTCACCCGCGAATGAACTGCAACGACCGTCAATTCCTCGGACTCGACCAGGCCACGAAGATGGCTCTGTCCCGTCGAACCTTCATCAAGGGCTCCGCCGGCGGCATCGGCCTCGCCGCGCTGGGGTCCCTGATCGGCACGCCGGCCTTCGCCGCCAACCCCGGCCGCGGCTTCCCGAACTTCAAGCCCAAGGCGAAGCGCATCATCTACCTCTTCCAGTCAGGTGCGCCGTCCCAGATGGACCTCTTCGACCCGAAGCCTCAGCTCGAGACGATGCGCGGCAAGGACCTCCCGGACTCGATCCGCAAGGGGCAGCGGCTGACGACGATGACCTCAGGGCAGAAGAACTTCCCGGTCGCCCCGTCGATCTTCAAGTTCAAGCAGCACGGTCAGTCGGGCAATTGGTTCAGCGAACTCATCCCGCACATCGCCTCGAAATCCGACGAATGGTGCGTGGTCCGGGCGATGCACACGGAGGCCATCAACCACGACCCTGCCATCACGTTTATGCAGACCGGCAGCCAGCTCGCCGGCCGGCCGAGCATCGGCGCCTGGTCCGCTTACGGCTTGGGCAGCGAAAACGCCGACCTCCCCGCCTACGTGGTGATGACGTCCTTCGGCAGCGGACGCCCCGACGATCAGCCGCTCTACGACCGCCTTTGGGGCGCAGGCTTCCTGCCCTCCAAGCTCCAGGGCGTGAAGCTCCGCAACAAAGGCGAGCGCGTGCTCTACCTGAAGGACCCCGACGGCATCCCGCGTGAGGTCCGCCGTGAGCAGCTCGATGAGCTCGCCGCCCTCAACAACCAACGACATGGCGCCCTCGGCGACCCGGAGATCCAGACCCGCATCTCCCAGTACGAGATGGCCTTCCGCATGCAGACGAGCGTTCCCGACCTGCTCGACCTTTCGCAGGAACCCCAACACGTCCTCGACCTCTACGGACCCGACGTGAAGCGCCCGGGCTCGTACGCCTCCAACTGCCTCCTGGCCCGACGGCTCTGCGAACGCGACGTCCGCTTCGTCCAGCTCTTCCACATGGGCTGGGACCACCATGGCGGCCTGCCCAAGGCGATCAAAGGCCAGTGCAACGACACCGACCAGGCCACGGCCGGCCTCCTCACCGACCTCAAGCAGCGCGGGCTGCTCGATGACACGCTCGTGGTGTGGGGAGGCGAATTCGGACGCACCACCTACTCCCAGGGGGCGCTGACGGAGACGAACTATGGTCGCGACCACCACCCTCGCTGCTTCACTGTGCTGATGGCCGGCGCCGGAGTGAACAAGGGCACGACCTACGGCGAGACCGACGATTTCAGCTACAACATCGTCAAGGACGGCGTCCATGTGCACGACCTCAACGCGACGATCCTTCATCTGATGGGCGTCCAGCATACCCGCTTGACCTACCGCCACCAGGGACGCGACTTCCGGCTCACCGACATCCACGGCGAGGTCGTGAAGCCACTGCTGGGCTGAGGTCTACCTGCCGATCTGCTGGCGGAAGAGGACCTTGAAGGGATTCTCGGCCGGGCCCTGCACGTCCTCATTGACCATCAGAGGACGGCACTCCTTCCACCAGGCCTCGTGACGTGCGATGAGGTCCTTGACGACTTCGGGATGCTCGGCGGCGACGTCATGGGTCTCGCCGTAGTCTTTGGTGACGTCGAAGAGCATCCAGACCATCTGACCGGGGGCGGACCTGCCCTTTGCGGCCTTGCCGGCCCCCTTCTGGGCGGCCTTGGGCGCGCCGGCCTTGGCCGCGGGGAGCCCGAGCCCGGGCGTCGAGGACACAAGATGCCAGCGGTTGGTGCGAACACTGGTCTGCTGAAGCCTGCCAGACTCGGGGTCCACGCCTTTGTTCATGTTGCCCCAGCGGCCGACGTGCGTGAAAAGCGTCCGGTCGGGCCATTCGACGTTTCCTCCCTCGAGCAGAGGCAGGAGACTGCGACCCTCGACCTGCGGCTGGACCTCGGCGGGGATTTCGACACCCGCGAGCCCGGTGAACGTCCTGAACACATCGATGTGGGCTGTCAGCTGCTTCACTTCGGCAGGAGCAAACCGACCCTTCCAGCGCCAAAGGGACATGGCCCGAGTGCCGCCTAGGAACGGACTT
This sequence comes from Verrucomicrobiota bacterium, assembly GCA_030830965.1. GTDB lineage: Bacteria > Verrucomicrobiota > Verrucomicrobiia > Opitutales > UBA953 > UBA953. The sequence goes on from JAURLX010000018.1 coordinate 38,744, forward strand.
CCCTTGGAGGCCCTCATGCCGGCGTTGTACACCCGGGTGCCGGCAGTGCCGCCGTTGTCGTTCATGTAGACGACCAGGGTGTTCTCCGCGATGCCGAGCGCGTCCAGCCGAGCCAGCAGGCGGCCGACGTTCTGGTCGATGTTATGGATCATGCCGAAGAAGTTCTCGACGTCCTTGCCGAGGCCCTTGCCCTCGTAGAGAGCGGCATCCTCAGGCCGGGCATGGTAGGGGCCGTGGGGAGCGTTGGTGGGGATGTAAGCAAAGAAACGTCGTTTGGCGGCGACCTCGCCCTCGATCCAGCGCGTAGCCTGGCCAAAGAAAGCATCGGTGCAGTAGGCCTCGGTCTTCTCGAACTTCCCGTTATGGAGGATCCAGGGGCCGTAGTAGGTGTTGCCCGGGGCGTCGCCACAGCTTCCGGGGTAGGACTGCCCGATCCCTCCCGCGCCATGGATGTACACCTCGTCGAATCCCCGTCGGCCGGGCTGGTACTCCGCCTCGTCGCCGAGATGCCACTTGCCGAACACGCCCGTACGGTAGCCCGCCTTCTGCAGCAGCTGCGGATAGGTCGTCGCCTTCAAGGTCATCCGCTCCCGCTCGAGGATCGTATGGGTCACGCCGTTCTTGAACTCATGCCGTCCGGTCATCAGCGCGCTGCGGGTCGGGGAACAGGTGGGCGAGACGTGGAAATCCTCGAATCGGACGCTTTCGGAACGCAGGCGGTCCACGTTCGGCGTCTTCAATACGGGGTTTCCGTGGGCGGAGAGATCGCCGTACCCCTGGTCGTCCGTGAGGATGAAGATGATGTTGGGGGCGGAGGCCGCCCGCAAGGAGCAGGCAACGGCCACGAGTATCAGGGCGATGGCGTTACGGGGCATGCGGCCAGACTGTTTACCATGACCGGGCACGCAAGACCTACATGCCTTTTGAGCACGAATGAACCAGGGCCTGGTCGCGGAGCGGTGCGGCGCCGTCAGAGGCGAGCGAGACGGAAGGAACGGTAGTCGAGCTGGCCGCTGGAAAGCGCGCGATGGGGAAGCGAACCACGCACGCCCGCGAAGTCGCGCCCCAAGCCCCTCAAGGGCCATGGCATGCATTCCCTCACGAGGGCCTCGTGGCGGGTTGAGATCGCCTCCATGCCCCGCAGCACCTCGGGGGTTATCAGGCGCATGACCTCCAACCTCAGACCTTGGCGTCCCGCCAGCGCGCCCACCCATTCCGGAATACCCGACGCATGACGGAGGTCTGCGTGCAGGAAAACACCGCCGGGACGAAGCACGCGCGTCACCTCGGCCACGAAGCCTGGGAAATCGGGGTAGCAGTGGGAGGCCTCGACGTTGAGCACGACGTCAAAGGACGCGTCCTCGAACGGCAGGGCCTGGGCGTCGCCTTGGACGAACGTCAGACCCGGCAGACGATGGCGGCTCAGGCAGTGTCGCAGGGCTTCAGGATTGAGATCCAATCCGACGTAGGCGGCAGGGCCGAAGGCACGCACGACCCAGGAGGCCCCGCCGCCGTGGCCGCAACTGACCTCGAGCACGCGCCGGCCATGAAGCTCGGCATCGCCGACGACGTGCGCGTAGAGCTGCACATGATGCCTCACAGGCTCGTCGCAGGCGTCCAGGACGGGCCGGGTTCCATCGAGAGAATCGTAGGCGTAGTTGAGAAAATCTACGCCCCGTCCGGCGATTCGTCTGGAGAAAAAAGGGTACCAGGCGCGCCACAGGGCGCGTCGGACCGTGGGACGGGAGAGAGCCTCGCCCAGCAACCCCATCAGCTCCAGACCCCCTGTGACATCAATGCCGTGCCCGCCGCCTGCGACCAGCCACGGTTGGCGGCGGGGTTGGCCGGACTGGGATGAGGAATCCTCGCGAATTTCACGTCGAACCCTGCCAGCGCCTCCTTCGCGCGTTCCTCGGCGTAGCCTCCCACGCCGACGACGGTGCGCACGGAAAGCGCCTCGACCATACTGCGCAGCATGCGATCACAGGCCGAGTTCACGACGCGCATCGCCTCGGCCGGAAGCTCCTCGGGGACGACATTACGCCCGAGCCTGGTGCCCTCGATGAACAAGAGCGGGCAGTAGTTATGCACGACATGCCGGCCGAAGAAAGCCCTGGGCGTACCGAAGCGCTCCTGGAAAAAGCCCCAGAGCCGCCTTCCGCTCACCTCCGACCGCGGGCAGTCGAAACCTGTCACCGTCTTGGCGGGATGCTCGCGGTCCGGCCGGCCCACCGGCCCCGCCAGGCCCAGCCAATCGCGCACCGCCGCCACCTCGCCGAAAGGCACCCCGGTCTGCGCCATGCCGTAGGGCCCCGGATTCATGCCGAGAAAAAGGATCTCGCGGGGTCCCGAGGCGGCGTGACCGCGCAGATAGGCCTCATGCCGGGCCCAGGCGTAGTCCAGCGGACGGTAGACGTAGTCGGCCGGCGAAGGGAACGTGAGGCTGGCCAGGGCGCTCTTCAGCTCCAGCGCCGCGCTCACGACTCGGTCCGCCGTCGACATGGCTCGAGACAATCCACCCCTCGGGCGGCGGTCGAGCCGGAACGCGGTTTCCCCTTGCAGGCAGAGGGGCGCGAGCAAAAGTCGCTCTCCCTACCGACGTGAGCAAAGCGCAGCCCTGGACCATCAAGGACGCCGAGGATTACTACGGCTTCAAACGCTGGGGTGGCGACCACTTCTCCGTCGACCCCCAGGGCCATCTCTGCGTGCACCCCAAGGGTGACCACCGGAAGATCCGCATCACCGACATCGTCCGCGAGGCCGAGGCCTCCGGACTGAAGCCCCCCCTCACCATCCGCGTGCAGGACCTCCTGCGTCACCGGGTCGCCCGGCTCAACGAGGCCTTCCGCTCCGCCATCGCCGGCGAGGATTACCGCGGACGCTACCGCGGCGTATTCCCCATCAAGGTCAACCAGCTGCGCGAGGTCGTCGAGGAGATCCTCGACGCGGGCGAGGAGTACGACTTCGGCCTCGAGGCAGGCTCCAAGCCCGAGCTGATCATCGCGCTAGCCCTCCTCGAGAACCGCAAGGCGCTCCTCATCTGCAACGGCTACAAGGACGAGGAATTCATCGAGCTGGCGCTGATGGGTCGCAGGCTGGGCAAGCAAACCATCATCGTGGTCGAACAGCTCTCGGAGATCGACGCCATCATCCGCATCGCGAAACGGATGGGCGTGCTCCCGCACATCGGCATCCGCGTGAAGCTCACGACCTCCGGGGAGGGCAAGTGGGCCGAGAGCACGGGCGAAAACGCCAAGTTCGGGCTTACCGCCGCCGAGATTGTCGAGGTCGCCAGCAAGCTGCGGAAGGCCAAGATGAAGGAGGCGCTGCGGCTCGTCCATTTCCACATCGGCTCCCAGGTGCCGAACATCGCCACCATCAAGAAAGCGGTCGTGGAGGCCGCCCGCTTCTACTGCGAGCTCAGCCGCATGGGCTTCCCCATGGGGCTGCTCGACGTAGGCGGAGGCCTGGGCGTCGACTACGACGGCAGCCGTTCCGCCTACGAGTCCTCCATGAACTACAGCATGGAGGTCTACGCCCGGGACGTGGTCGCGAACGTCAAGCAGGTCTGCCGCGAGAGCCATGTCGAGGTGCCGGACATCGTCTCCGAATCCGGCCGCGCGCTGGTCGCCCCCCATTCCATCCTCATCTTCGAGGCCGTCGACCGCATCGCCCGCGACCTCGGCCCGGTGGGCAGGCTTAAGGGCCGGCCCCACCAGGTCGTCCGCGAACTGGATGCCATCCGGCTCAACCGCCGGCGCTTCGACCCGCTCGAGCGCTACCATGACGCCAAGGCCAAGCGCGAGGAGGCCCATGCTCGCTTCAGCCTGGGCAGCATGCGGCTGGAGGAGCGCGCCCTGGCCGACCGCCTCTTCTGGGACGTGTGCAGGCAGCTCCGGGCCGACCTCGCCAGCTCGGCGGACGTGCCCGACGAGCTCGCCCGCCTGGACGCGACGCTGGCCGAGCAGTACGTCTGCAACTTCTCCGTCTTCCAATCCCTGCTCGACCACTGGGCGCTCGACCAGCTCTTCCCCATCGCCCCCATCCACCGCCTGAACGAGCGCCCGACGGTCCAGGCGACCCTGGTGGACATCACCTGCGACTCCGACGGAAAGGTGGACGACTTCATCGACTTCGAGGACGTCCGACGCACCTTGGCGCTCCACCCCCTCAAGGAGGGGCGGCCCTACTACATCGGAGCGTTCATGGTCGGAGCCTACCAGGACATCATGGGCGACCTCCACAACCTCTTCGGCCGCGTCAACGAGGTACACGCCTTCTTGGAGGACGACGAGGACGATGGGTTCTACATCGAGGAGGCACTCCCTGGATACTCGGTCGAACGCATCCTGGGCATGATTCAGTACAACTCCGAAGACCTCTGCCGCATGCTGAAGCGGCAGGTGGACCGCGCCACCAAAGCGGACTCGGTACGACCCCGGGAGGGGGTGGCCATGGTCGACCTGTACGAGCGGCTCATTCGTGGACGCACCTACCTCATCCCGCATCGGGACGAGAAGGCCAGCCTGCGCAAATCCAACGGGCGCTGAGGTTCAGGCCAGTATCAGCTTCTTCCGCCTGAGCTCCTCGAGGGTGAGGCCCGGGGCCTCCCTCAAGTTCTCATAGGATTCGAGGTGGGCCAGCCAGGCCCAGTGGTCCCCGCAGTCCATGCGCTCCATGAAACGGAGACGCAGCACGGCCAGGACGCCCTTTAGTCGATAGAGCCCGTCGCCTGCATGCTCCACCTGGTCGACCAGCCGTGCGATCTTATCGACCACATGGCCCGACTTCTTCCCGAGGAGTTTGACAAGGTCGGCTTGATCCTGGGCCAAGTAGTTAAGCAGACCGACGGGATTGGCCTCGAGGTTGGCCAGGGTCCGCGTGCCCTTGTAGACGCCGACAATGAAGCGCTTGGGCTTCATCGAAATGGAGGTGACGTAGCTGCAGATGTTCAGATTACCCCTGCCGTCCGCCGTCGTGGAAAGGCTGAACACGGGATTGTCTACGCGGTTCCATGGCTTAATGCGGATGCCTGGCATGGGTTGATCGGGGAGCGGGGAGGTCGGGGATGGTCAGACGATTCGACCGTGGGACATCAACCGAATGAACCCGACAATCCCGGATGTCAAAAGACCCGAACAATTTTAACCTTTCAAATAGTTGCATATAAACCCCTCTCCGTTCGAATGCCTGTGTGCGAAACCTGCTGACAATCCATGGATTCACGGGGTCAGGGGAAGATTACAAGGCGCTGGCCCGGGAGCTTGGGCCCGAGCGCAGGGTCATCACCCTAGACCTGCCCGGTCATGGGCGGCTCACGGGGCTGCGAACTCCCGATGACTACAGTCTACCGGCGCACCTGGCCCGCATCGGGACCGCCGCCGGGGAGTCTCCGGTGGAAGTGCTGGGTTATTCTCTCGGGGGACGGCTCGCCCTCCACTGGGCTTTGGCCAACCCGACGCGGGTGACCCGGCTCGTACTCGTGGGCGCGAGCCCCGGCCTGCGCACGGAACGTGAACGCAGGGAACGCGTCCTCGCCGACGTCGCGTTGGGTGAGTTCATCCGATCACAGGGTGTGTCTGCCTTCATGCGCTACTGGCACGGACAGACGATGTTCCAGACGCTGCAGGACCTGCCCTCGGGGGAGTTAGATGCCCTCAAGAAGTCCAGGCTGGCGAACGACCCCGAGGGCCTAGCCCTCAGCCTGAGTCAGGTCGGCGCGGGCGCCCTGCCCTCCGTCTGGGATCGGCTCCATGAGTTGAAGATGCCGGTGGACCTCGTCACCGGCTCTCGGGACGAGAAGTTCACCACGCTGGCGCGCGAGATGCTCGCCCTAATGCCGCGTGCGAGGCACGGAGTGGTGGAGGGCTCCGGTCATGCGGTGCACATAGAGCGACCGGCCGACCTCGCGGCGGCCATCCTTGCTCGCAGGGACCCGTCAGGCGAGAACCGCTGAGACCGGCATCGCCTTGTTGCCGATCATCATCGGACGGCCGCTCGGCGTCATGATCTCCGTGCCGACCGGGAGTCCGGCGGCATGGGCCACGGTCGCATGGAAAGACCCGACAGTGACCGGGTCCCTGTCCACCCCATGGCCCTTGGCATCGCTGGCCCCGTGGACGAAACCGCGCTTCACGCCGGCGCCGGCCAGGACGGTGGAGAAGACCAGCGGGTGATGGCCTCGGCCGCCGCCCTCGAAGCTGGGTTTACGGCCGAACTCGGTGGTGACGGCGACCAGGGTCGTGTCCAGCATGCCCTTGGATTCGAGATCCTCGATCAGGGCGGCGAAGGCGGCGTCGAACTCGGCCCCCACGTCCTCCATCTTGTCCTCGAGCGTGGCGTGCATGTCCCAACCGCCGCTGCGGACCTCGACGAAGCGCACGCCGTGTTCCACGAGCCTGCGGGCCAGCAGGCACCCCTGCGCGAACTTGTCGGCCCCGTACTTGGCGCGCACGGCCTTGGGCTCGGCGCTGATGTCGAAGGCCTTGAGGTCACGGCTGCGCATCAGCTCGAAGGTCGAGGCGTAGAAATCGTTGTAGGCCTGGACGTTGGTGTCCGCGACAGTCGCGCCGAACCCGCGGTCCAGCTCGGCCAGGAGACTGGCGCGCTTCTCCTGCGCCCCGGTGGCCCCGACTCCGGACGTGTTGGGCAAGCCGGCCGAAGGGTCCAGGATCGGCAGCGGCGCATGGGAGGCGGAGAACCATCCGTTGCCCTGGTTGGACGGGCGGTTGACGCAGACGCTGGCGGGCAGGGTCTGGCTGCTGCGGCCGAGGAAGTGCTGAGCCCAGGCGCCAAAATTGGGGTGCTGGATGACGCCGCGCTGCTCGAAGCCCGTACGCATCAGGTACTGGGCGGAAGCGTGGACGCCCACCTTGGCCGTCATGGAGCGGATGACGCAGATCTTGTCCGAGATCTTCGCGGTGTTGGGCAGGAAGGAGGTGACCTGGAACCCGGCCTTGGTGGATACGGCGGAACCAGGGCCCTTCGAGGCCCCGACCTTGGGGTCGAATGTGTCGATGTGCGACATCCCGCCCGAAAGCTCGAGGAAGATGACGTTCTTGGCTTTTCCGAAGCCCGGGAGATTGGCCGTGGGCGCCTTGACGGCGGTCTCGGCCGCGCCCCCCAGGGCGGGCAGGACGGTGAGGCCGAAGGCCATCGTCGCCGCCTTCTCGAGGAAGGCGCGGCGATCTTCGACGTTACGGAGACGGTCGGCGAATTCGTGGAGGCTCATCAGCGTATGAAAAGGAACTCGCGGGTGTTGGCCAGGGTCCAGGCCAGGTCGGTCAGGGCAAGGCCCTCGCCGAGGGCCTTCTGGGCGGCGGTGGCCTCGGCCGGCGTGGGGTTGCGAGCAAGGAAGGAGAGGTAGAGGGAGCGCACCTGCGCGGCGGGCCCGGATTCCTTCGTGGCGTTCAGCACCGCATGGCTCTTGGCGTCGGTCAGGAGCCGTGCCACGGGCCCGTTCATGAGCTGCAGGACCTGCGGCACGCTGCCGTCCACGGTGGAGGAGTTGGAGAGCATCCGGTCGCCCTGGCCGAAGACCCGGAGGAAATGCGTCTCCGCGGCCGGCTGCGGAAGCTCGCTGGCGCGCGCCAGGAGGAGCCCCTGCCGGGTCTGGGGCTTCTCGCCTTCGTAGCCGGTGCTGAGCCCGGCCTCGCTGCCGCCACCGCTCTTCTTGGCCGTGGCCTTGCCTTTCATGCCTCGCATCTGGTCGGCGGCCTGGCGGACCAGCGCGACCGTGACCTTGCCTTCCGGCAGGGTGAGCGGCTTGAGGTTATCGCCGCGACGCAGGAGGATGTTGTCGGCGGACGGGCCGACGGCGGCCACGACCACGCTGTCCCATACCTGCTCCGCGGTGAGCCGCCGCACGATCGGGCCGTTGAAGAGATAGGGCCCCTTGGAGAGGTCCGGCATGGGCGAGGCGGCGCTCTGGTAGGTGCGTGAATTGAACACCACCCGCTGGAACTCACGCAGGTCGAACCGAGCGGCCCGCATGACCTGGGTGAGGTGGGCAAGTAGCTGGGGGTTGCTGGCCGCAGACATGTCGTCGATGTCGTCCACGGGCTCCTTGACCGCCATGCCGAAGACCTTCCTCCACACCCGGTTGGCGATGTTGGTCGCGAAACGGGGGTTGTCAGGGCTGGTCAGCCAGCGGGCGAACTGGTCGCGGAGCTGCGCGGGCGACTTGGTGTCGACGGCGTAGGACTGCCGGCGCGCGTCACCCTCGTCCCAGTGGATGAGGGAGGGCTTGACGGACTCCCCGGGCTTAGCGTCCTCGTACTTGTAGTCCTTCGGAAAAGTCAGCCGGTTCCGGTCGGTATCGGCCAGGCGGAGGGCGTTCATCTCGCCGATCAGGCGCACGAAGTTCTTGTTCAGCCCGGAGTCCGCGCGGGAGAGCTTGCGGATCTCCCCGAGCATGGACTCGTTCTTCATGTCGGTGGCCCCGAGGAAGGCCGCCATCTCGTAGAACTGCCGCTGCGACCAGTCGGCAAGAGGGTGGTCATGGCACTGCGCACAGGACATGTTGGACCCCAGGAAGGTCGTGATGAGGTTGGAGACCCCGTCCAAGGGCATGTCGGCGTCGAAGAGCAGGAAACCGGCCGCACCCGTGTCGAGCATCCGTCCGTCCGCGGTGATCATCTCCTTGACCATCACGTCCCAGGTGGCGTTGGCCCCGATGCGGGCCTTCAGCCAGTCTTCGAAGGTGAAGGCGGGCAGGCGCTTGCCCAGGATGTCCTTCGCCCGCAGGAGGTCCGCCATCCAGTTGTACATCTGGAGCGAATAGCCGGGGGACTGGAGCAGCCGATCGATCAGTCGCTCCCGACGGTCGGCGGACGCGTCCGCAAGGAAGGCCGAGGCCTCCTCCGCGGTCGGCGTGCGCCCGATCGCGTCGACATAGATCCGCTTGAGGAACTCCTCGTCGGTCGCGGGTCGGTTGGGCTTCTGGCCGTCGGCGAGAAGGCGCGCCTCGACCACCCGGTCGATGTCGGCCGCGGCGGCCGACACGACGGCGCGGGAGAAGCCGCCCTTCTGCTGGCCGGCGCAGGCCTTGGCGAACTCACGGTCCTCAGGGGTGAGAATGGCGAGGCTGAAGCGGTAGTTGCGGGAATCCCGGGTCTGCAGGGAGATGATGTCTCCCGACAATCCGCAGAACATGGCCTCGACCTTCCGACCCTGCTCATCGGTCCAGACGTGCCAGATCTGAGGCCGATCCTCGAGCGGACGCACGGGGGTGGTGACGACGGGCTGCACCTTGACGGGGGCGGCCGCGGCCTTGGTGGCCTTCTTCTTGGGCGCGGCAGGCAGGACAGCTGCCGACAAGACCACGGTAAGAACGCTCAGTACCAGTGCCCGGGGTGTCATGTATGTATAACACCATAGAAGAGGGGGTGGTTGCACTTGGAAAATGCCCCCCCTGCTTGCATCCCTCCCCCTCTCCTGTCAGAACGAAAGCCCCTCTCATGAACCCGCTTGCCAACCTGCGCCCGCCAGGCGTGGCCCTCAAAGCGGGCCAAAAGGCCTTCCGCGCCCTCGGAATCGACCTCGGGACGACCAACTCCACCCTCGCCCAGGTCCGCTGGTCACCCCTGAGCCCGGACGAAGTCGACCCCGCCGAGTGCGTCGAAATCGTCCAGCCCACCCTCTCAGGCGACCACACGTCCGTCCTGGTGCCCTCAGTCGTGGCTCGGCTGCAGGACCGGGAGCTGATCGGCGAGGGCGCCCGGCGCACCCTCACGCGGGCCGTCGAACTGGGACTTCGTCCCAACGCGAACTACCTCGCGGAAGTGAAGAACGAGATCGGCACCGGCCGGATCTACCCGCAGGCCCCCGATGACGCCCGCTCACCCGCCGAGGTCTCCGCGAAGGTGCTCAGGTTCATCCGCGCGCAGGCCCGGGGCGCCGTGGCGCGCACGGTGGTGTCGGTGCCCGCCTCTTTCCAGATCGGCCAGCGCAACGACACCCTCCTGGCCGCCGAGATGGCGGGCCTCAAGCTCGGCCCGGGCGACCTGATCGACGAGCCCATCGCCGCCTTCATCGACTTCCTCGCCCGCCAGGGCCCCGCCGTCCTGGACGGCGTGGAGGACGAGACCGAGGCGCTCATCATCGATTTCGGAGGCGGCACCTGCGACGTCGCGCTGTTCACGCTCGGCCGGCAGAAGGACGGCGGCCTGAAGGTCAGCCCCCGGGCGGTCTCACGCTACCACCGGCTGGGAGGAGCCGACATCGACCGCGCGATCGTGCACGGCCTGCTCATCCCGCAGCTCGCCGTCCAGAACGGGCTACAGGCCGAGGACTGGGAGTACGAGGTGCGCAAGGAGCAGCTGGAGCCCCAGCTCCTCGCGACGGCCGAGCAGCTGAAGGTGGGGATGTGCGAGCACCTCAACCATCGGCTGGCGCTCGGTGAGAAGCTCGACGAGGCCCTGCCCGAAGCCGTGCGGGCCTACCCCGGCATCCAGACGATGCTGCTCGAGGACGGGCGGCGCCTCCGCTTCTCACAACCCACCATGACGGGCGAGGAGTTCGCGGCGGTGATGGAGCCCTTCCTCGACACGGAGCATTTCCAGACGCGGGAGGACGAGTACACGCTCTCCTGCTCGATCTTCGCGCCGATCGAGGACGCGCTCGAACGTGCGGGGCTACGGCCCGGCCAGATCGGGTTCCTCCTCGCGGTCGGCGGGAGCTCGTTGAACCCGATGGTGATTGAAGCGCTCCGGGAGAAGTTCGGCGAGTTCCTCGTGCATCGCTTCGAGAGCGCGATGGATATGCAGGTCGCCGTCGCGCGCGGCGCCGCCTACCACGCGCTGCTGCTGGAGCTCTACGGACGGGGCCTGTTTACGCCCGTCGCCAGCGACCGTCTCTGCATCCAGACCGACGGCGGACCGCACACGCTGATCGAGAAGGGGCAAGCGCTGCCGCACAAGGGACGCTATGTCTCCGGAAGGGGACGTCGACTCGTCGCGCAGGGAGGCCCGGTGCGGATATCCTTCATCGCCGGCCAGGGACTCTCGGCGCGGCCGGTCTTCACGGGCCTGACGGAGGACGTCGAGGCTGGCACCCCGCTGACGCTTGAATACGAGCTCGACGCCAATCAGGGCTTCACCTTCCGGGTGACACCCGGCGACGACCGGCCCTTCGAGGGAAGGGTCGAATCGCCGCTCCACAACGTGGTCAATCCCGGCAGGGACCGCGAGGCGATCCTCGAGATCGAACGGGACGTACGCGCCGGACTGGTCCCCCGAGACCGCCTCCCCGTCACGCTGATCGAACTCGCCCTGCTGCACGGCAAGGTCGGCATGCATGACAAGGCCGTCCATCTGCTGCGCAGGGTGGTCCGGCAGTGTCCGGAGATGCGCGCCAACGCCCTCTGCCACCTCGCCGCGGCCTTCGGCCGCAAGGGCGACGCCGAGAGACAGGAGCGCACGTTCCTCGAGGCGATGATGGCGGGCAGCCCCATCGCGATGTTCAACCTGGCCGCGCTCTACTCGCGCAAAGGGCGCTGGCACGAGGCGATCGAGCTCTGCCGACGCTACGAGGCGGAGGAACCGAACGCCAACGCGACGGTGCTGCTGGCACGCTGCCTGAAGGCGGTCGGGGAGACCGAGGAGGCCGACGCCGCGCTGGCCGACGCTTTCCACCGATACGGGAGGGACCTCTCGGCCCTGGACGACGTGAGCTTCTCGTGGTTCCAGACCGCGGCGGCGATGTCGGAGGAGCCGGTGCGCATGCGTCAGGCCGAAGCCGAGAAGATGCGCCGGATCCGGGCGGGACTCGGGGTCCGGCCCGACACGCGCGGGCTGCCGCCCAGACTGCTACCCGACCCACAGGAGGACCGTAAGGGTTGATCTGGCTCACTCCAGCCGACCGGCTCACGGCCGTCCAGTCGGCGGCCGTGCGCGCCCCGACGGCCGCCCCGCTGGTGCTGCGAGGCGGGCCGGGCTCGGGCAAGACGGTGGTGATACTGCACCGCGCCCGACATCTCACGGACGCCCCGGGCGCGGGCCCCGTCAAGGTGCTGGTGTACACCAACGTCCTACGCGACTTCATCCGCTCGGCGGTCGAGGATCTGCGGCTCGACGCGGGTTCGGTGCTGACTTTCGACCACTGGTGCCGACTGGAGCACGAACGTCTCATCGGCGATCCGCCGCTCGACGCCAAGGGCTTCCCCGATTTCCTGAGAATACGCGGAGACCTGCTCCGCCGCATGCGTCGCGCCCGCGCGGAGCCGGCGCTGGAGGCGGTGCTGGTCGACGAGGGCCAGGACCTCGACGCCGATTGCTACGCGCTGCTTCAACTGGCCGCACGGCACGTAACGGTGGCCTTCGACTCTAGGCAGGCGATCTACCGTGACGCGGGGTCCGATGACATCCCGGCGACGCTCGGAGGCCGGGCCGCCCAGATCGACCTCACTTCGACCTACCGGGCGTGTCCTTTCGTGGTCGACCTTGCCTGCGGCTTCATTGAGGACCCGACGCAGCGGGAGGTCTTCCGCAGCCAGGCCGCCACCGTGCAGGAGGAGAGGCAGACGCCCCTACTCTACCGAGCTGCCGACGAAGACGATGAACGTAGGCGCCTGGTGGAGGTGCTGCGCGAGCGGCTTCACCGCAACGAAAGAGTGGCCATCCTCTTCCCGACGCTGCGACAGGTGAAGGACTACGCGGCGTTCCTCCGCACGGAAGGCATCCTGGCATCACGCCAGCCCGAGACCGACCGCCAGGGGCGCAGGCCATCGATGGATTTCGAAGGCGGCCGGCCGGCCGTGCTCACTTTCCATAGCGCCAAAGGGCTGACCTTCGACAGCGTGCTCATCCCCGGCCTGTCGACCAGCGCGCTCAGGGCCGCCCGGGATGCCGCGGGACGCATGCTCTTCGTGGCCGTCACACGGGCGACGCGCTGGGTCTACATGAGCGGACCTTCCGGCAGAATCGACGGGAGGGTCGACGCCGCCTTCGCCGCCTTGGTCGCTCGCCGCCGCGGCACGGTGCAATCCCGCGCCGACGCGCCCCCGACGCCAGGTCAGGGCGCCCGCCGCCGCGACGACCTCACCGACATCTGATCAGGCCCCGAGGAGCGCGGCGAGGGCGCAGTGCAGCCAGAACCACGCGGCCGGCAGCAGCGAGAGCAACGCGGTGACGCAGCCGGAAACGATCATCCCCGGGACGCCCAGCAGGAGCACGCGGCCGAAGCCGGGGCGGTGGGCCTCGCAGAGCGTCACGGCGAGGTGCACGGTCACGGCGATGCGAATCAGCGGAAGGCCGGAGAACAGTAGGACGAACTTCACGGCGAGCCCCCAGTCCAGGGCGATGACGACCAACACGAAGGCGATGCTCAGTGCTTCGGCGACCAGCCGGTTGAAGGCGAAGACGCGGAAGGTCTCGCGCCAGCCGCCGGCAGCTCCACCGGTGACGCTGAGCGCGGCCTGGGTGAACAAGGCGCCGAGCAGGGTCATGGCCAAGGGGACGATGACTCCGAACAGGAGGCCCCATCCCGACGTGAAGACCCTGGCCATGTCGGTCTGCGGGCGCACGAACTTGTCGGTGAAGAATGCGGCGAGTTTCGAGGCCGGGGCGTTCAGCTCCTGCGGCGCGAGCTCCGTCAATCGTCGCTCCATCTCCTGCAGCCCGCGTCCGGCCGCCTCGGCCACAGGGTCGTTCGACTGCCAGAGGTAGAGGCCCGCGACGAGCACCGAACCCAGGGCGGCCCAGGTGACTAGCCAGGCCCAGGCGGACCTGGCTGACGGATCGTGGGTCGTACTCATGGGGCTCTGGCGCAGGGCCGTGCGGAAGGGGTGTGCGTCCAAGCCACCCTTGAAGCAAGCCGAAGGATGCCAGGGTTGGCGGGTATATGCTCAATCTCGGCGGAAAAGGAGCCCGCTGGTCACTTGCGATGAACGAAGGACGGGCCAACATTCGCGACGCCCCATGATGCGCCGCATCATACCCCTGCTCCTCTCCTGCCTGGCGCTGGCCCAGTCCGGCGACGGGGTGAAGACGCTCACGACCTATTCCAAGGCCTACGGCGCCTCGAAGGGCTCGCCGAAGGTCGACGCCGCCAAGGAGCTGCCGCGCTATCCGGCGGTGGCTCCGACCGAAGCCCCGAAGACCTGGACGGTCAAGGAAGGCTTCCGGATGGAACTCGTCGCCCACGAGCCCTCCGTCCGCTCGCCGATCGCGATCTGCTTCGACGAGCGGGGCCGGATGTTCGTCTGCGAGATGATCGACTACTCGGAGAGGCGCGACGTGAAGCCGCACCTGGGACGCATCTCGGTGCTGGAGGACCGCGATGACGACGGGCGCTACGAGACGGCCAAGGTCTTCGCCGACGACCTGCCCTGGCCGACGGGCCTCATCTGGGCGGACGGCGGTCTCTACGTGGCCGCCACGCCGGACATCATCCGGCTTGAAGACCGGGACGACGACGGACGCGCGGAGGTCCGCAAGGTCGCATTCACGGGCTTCGGCACGGGGCTCAAGATCCTCAATGTGCAAGGTCTCGCCAACAGTCTGCAATGGGGTCCGGACCAACGGGTGCACGTGCTCGCCGGCGGCGGCAACCGCGGCAAGGTCTCCTCACCGCTGCGACCTGACCAGCCGGCGGTCGAGTTGGGCGGCCGTGACTTCTGGTTCGAACCGCGCACGCACGCCTTCGGACTGGAACCGGGCGGCGCTCAGTACGGGATGAGCTACGACGACCTGGGACGGAAATACGGCTGCTCCAATTCGGACCATCTCCAGCACTGGACGCATGAGGAGCCCGACGCGGGACTCAACCCGGTCGCTCCCCTGCCCTCCGGCCGACGCAGCATCGCCGTGGACGGCGGGGCGGCCGAGGTGTTCCGCATCTCGCCAGATGAACCGTGGCGGATCATCCGGACACGCTGGCGCATCTCCGGGGCGGTGCCGGGCGTGGTCGAAGGTGGCGGCCGGGTCAGCGGCTACTTCACGGGCGCGACAGGCACCACGGTCTACCGCGGCGACGCCTACGGTCCGGATTTCATCGGCAACACGTTCACGGGAGACGCGGGAGGCCAGCTCGCCCACCGCAAGGTGCTCACGCGCGCCGAAGACGGGGTCGGGATGTCCGGCGCCCGTCCCTCCGACGAAAAGGGCCGCGAGTTCGCCGCCAGCACGGACACCTGGGTCCGTGTGGTCAATTTCGCCAACGCCCCGGACGGCTGCCTCTACCTGATCGACATGTACCGCGAGGTGATCGAGCACCCCTGGTCGATCCCGGAGGAAATCAAGCAGTACATCGACCTCAACAGCGGCCATGACCGCGGACGGATCTGGCGGATCACGCCCGAAGGAGGCCGCCCGCCCCGTGGCGGCAAGGTGAACCTGCATCAGGCGGACGTGAAGGAACTCGTGGCCTCGCTCGGCCACGCTAACGGCTGGCATCGTGACACCGCGGCTCGGCTGCTTACGGAAAGGGCCGACCCTTCGGCCCAGCCGCTCCTCAGCGCGACGCTCAAGGAACACCCCGCCCCGTCCGCTAGGCTGACGGCGTTCAACGTGCTGCGTCGTCTCGGCTGGTCGGACGAGGCGACGCTGGCCGCCGCGCTCCAAGGGCCGGCCGAACTGCGCGCCCGTGCGCTCTGGGCGCTGCGCCGCGACGGACCACCTGCCGGCGGCGAGAGGCTCGCCCTTTTGCTCACCCCTCTCGCTGAAGATGCGGACGCAAGGGTGCGCTTCGAACTGGCCCTGACAGTGGCACGGCTCACGGACCCGTCCGACTCGCTTCGCCTCGGTCCGGCACTGCGTGCTATCGCCGTCAAGGACCACGCCCACGCCTGGATCGCCCCCGCGGTGCTCTCGGCCAGCCCCGCGACGCTGGCCCGCGAGGTGCTGCCGGTCTTCCTGCAGGACAGGAAACTGGGCCTCAGCGCCAAGGACTTCACGGCTAAATTGATTGAGACGGCTCCGCTCGGACTCAAGGCGGAGTCCTACGACAGCCTGCTCGACTTCACGCTCAGGGACGGGGGCGAAGTGGAATGGATCAGGGCGCTCGACGCCGGACTGCGCAGGACGGGCTCGAGCCTGGCCAAGGCGGACAAGGACGGACGTCTGAAGGCCCGCTTCGACGCCGCCGCGAAGGAGGCGACACAAGGCGACGTTGCGACGCGCCGACGCGCGCTCGGCCTACTCGCGCTCTCGGATTTCCGACGGATCAGGCCGGCGCTCGACGCATCGCTCCAGAAAGGAACCGACGACGCCCTCCGGCTGCTGGCGGTGCAGTCTGCGGCCAGATTCTCCGGCCCCGAGGCCGCCCAGTGGCTGGTGAAGGGCTTCGGCGCGCTGGACGGGCCGGCCAAGGACGCCGCCTTCGTCGCCCTGCGGGCCCGGCCTGAACGCACTACGGGCCTGCTCCAGGGACTGGAGGACGGCTCCCTGAACCCTTCGGCCCTCGCGCCCGACCAGATGGAGTCCCTCCTGCGAGCCTCGGACAAGGCCGTCGCCGCCAGGGCCGCCAAGGCCCTGGCTTCGGTGCTCCCGCCCTCGCGCGAGGAGGTCGCACGCACGTTCGCCGGCGCGGCGGACGCGAAGGGCGATGCCGAGAAGGGACGTCAGATCTGCGAACAACGCTGCTTCATCTGCCATCGCGCCGAAGGCAAGGGTCAGGCGGTGGGGCCGGACCTCGTCACGGTGAAGAACCGCGGCCGGGCCGGCATCCTCGACGCCATCATCAACCCCAATCGCGAGGTCGCGGCCCAATACGCCGTCTTCGAAGTGCGCACGAAAGACGGAGGCTCCAGGGCGGGCATCATCGTCGACGACAACGCGACGTCGCTCACGCTCCGCATGCCGGGCGGAGCCGAAAGCCGGATCAACCGCTCCGAAGTGGCCGGCACCTCTTCGACCGGCCGGAGCCTCATGCCCGAGGGGCTCGAAGCCGGCCTCACGCCCGGGGACATGGCCGACCTGCTCACTTACCTCGAAACACTCCGATGAGATACGCCCTGCTCCTCCTCGCCTGCAACGCCGTCGCCGCGGAACCGCCCGAAGGGTTCCGATCCCTCTTCAACGGCAAGGACCTGTCCGGCTGGCACGGATACAACGGGCACTCGGTCGTCAAGCTGACGGGAGAGAAGAAGGCGGCCGCGCTGAAGAAGATGCGCGACGAGCTGTCGCTCCATTGGCGTGCCGAAGCCGGCGAGCTGGTCAACTCGGGCACGGGCCCCTACGCGACGACGGACGAAGCATTCGGAGACATCGAGCTGCGCATCGAATACCGCACGGTGGCCAAGGCGGACAGCGGCATCTACCTGCGCGGCACGCCGCAGGTGCAGATCTGGGATCCTAACCAGGAGTTCGACCCCAAGAAGCCGGACCGCAGGCCGCACCTCGGGTCGGGCGGACTTTTCAACAACGCCCCGGGCACGCCAGGCCGCGACCCGCTGGTCAAGGCGGACCGGCCTTTCGGCGAGTGGAACACCTTCCGCATCACGCAGAAGGGCGACGTGACCTCGGTCTGGCTCAACGGCAAGCTGGTCGTGGACGCCGCCCGGATGCAGAACTACTGGGACCCCAAGGCCGCCCTGCCCGCCCAAGGCCCGATCCAGCTCCAGACGCACGGCGGCGAGATCCGCTGGCGCAATATTTTCGTCAGGGCACTCTGACATGACCAGGCCAGCGCTCCAGCATCGCGCCGACGAAGCACCGACCCCCGCGTCGGGCAAGGCCCTTCCGCACGCCCTCCCTCAGGGCTTCGACTCTCTACGCCGATGAAAACCGCCCGCACCCTGATCGCGCACCTCCTTCTGGCCGCCGGCCTCGTCGCCGGACCGGTCAAGGTCGCCACGTTCGACGTGGACGCCACGCCGCCGCTCGGCTCGCCCATGGCCTATGATGTGGTCAAGCGTCTCGATGAGATGACGCTGCGTTGCCGGGGCGTGGTGATCCTGGGCTCCGACGCGCCCATCGTGCTCTGCGCGGTCGACTGGATCGGCATCGCGAACGAGGGCCATGACGCGTTCCGCAAAGGACTGGCCGAGGCCGCAGGCACGACGCCGGACCGTGTGGCTGTTCACGTTCTGCACCAGCACGACGCGCCCGGCTGCGACTTCACCGCCGAACGTCTGATCAGGGAACTCGGCGTCCAGGGCTATTCCCGCTTCGAGGGGACTTTTCACCGGACGGTCATCGCCCGCGCCGCCGAAGCGGTGAAGGCCGCCCTGCCGGTCGCGCGCGAGGCCACGCACTGGGGCTGGGGCAAGGCCAAGGTGAAGGACGTGGCCAGCCAGCGCCGCATCCTCGGACCCGACGGCAAGGTGAAGTACACGCGCACGTCGTCGACGAAGTCGGCGGAGGTGCGCGCCTATCCCGAGGGGACGATCGACCCCGACGTCACCGCACTCAGCTTCTGGAACAAGGACGGAGCCATCGCGGTGCTCACGCACTACGCCTGCCATCCGCAGAGCTACTACCGTCTGGGCATCCCCCATCCCGACTTCCCGGGCATCGCCCGTTTCATCCGCGCCCAGTCGCTGCCCTTCACGCTGCAGCTCCACTTCAACGGTGCCGGCGGCAACGTCACCGCGGGCAAGTACAACGACGGCTCGCACGCCACCCGCATGGACCTCGCCCAGCGTCTGGCGGACGGCATGAAGGAAGCCTATGACGCAACGGCGAAACAGCCCCTCGACTCGGCTGACATCGGATGGACGCGCGACCTCATCCGTCTCCCGCTGGCGGGACACCTCAACAAGGAATCGCTCATCGCCAAGCTGAAGGGCGCACCGCCCCGCGGCTACGTTTCCCACGCGGATCAGCTCGCCTGGGTCACGCGCCACGAGGAAGGTCATCGGATCGACCTCACCTGCCTGCGCGTGGGCACGGCCCGGGTGCTCGGCATGCCCGGCGAACTCTTCGTGGAATATCAGCTGGCCGCCAAGGCGATGCGCCCGGACCTGCAGGTGACGATGGCCGCCTACGGCGACTACGGCCCGGCCTACATCGGCATGGGCTGCTCCTACGCCGAAGGGGGCTATGAGACCGGCCAGCAGTCCTCCAACGTCTCACCCGAGGTGGAGAAGGTGCTGATGGAGGGGATGCGCAGGCTGCTCGAGGTACGCTGAGGTCGCGTCCAGGTCACTTGGCCTTCTTCTTGCCCTTCTTTCTGACGGGCGTCTCACCCTCCCCTTCTTCGCCTCCACGACCGCGAGGCAGGTCGGGCTTCTCGCTCTTGGGCAGGAAGGCGGCCAGTTCGGCCTTCTTGGCGGCGAACTCCGGCTTGGTCGCAAGATTCACGTATTCGAGGGGATCCTTGGCGTCGTGGTAGAGCTCCTCGTCGCCATTGGCATAGCGGATGTAGCGCCAGTCTTCGGAACGTACGGCATGGTTGCCCCTGCCGTGGGTGGTGAGGGCGGGATGGCTCCAGGCGGAGGCGGGATCGCGCAGCAGCGAGGAGACGTCCTTGCCGTCGGCATGGGAGGGAATCGGGATGCCCGCCAGCGCCAGGGTGGTCGGATAGATGCTGGAGTAGTCGACGGGGCGGTCACACCGTGCGTCCGCAGGCGTCAAACCGGGGACTTTCCAGATGTGCACGGTCCGGGTGGGCTCCTCCCAAAGGGCGAACTTACGCCAATGGGACTTCTCGCCCAGGCTCCAGCCGTGGTCCGACCAGAGGCAGATGATGGTGCTGTCTCGGCGCGGGGACTTCTCCCAGGCGTCAAGGAGCCGGCCGACCTGGTGGTCGCAGAAGGCGATGGTCGCCAGGTAGGCCTGCACGGCCTCCTTCCAGCGCCCCGAGGCCACGATGCGCGCATGGTCGCCCTCGGGCTTGGCCATCTTGACTCCCGCCGGCGGCACGTCCGCGAGGTCGTCGGGTAGATGCGGCGGCAACTGGATCTGGTCGAGGGGGAACATGTCGAACCACTTCTTGGGCACGCTGAAGGGCATGTGGGGCTTCACGAGTCCGGCCGCGATGAAGAAGGGACGGTCGGACTTCTCATTCATCTTCTCGATGCACCAGCTGACGACGGCATGGTCAGGCATGTCCTCATCGGCGCAGGCCAAGGGCGCGAAACTGATGCCTCCGACGCCGTTGTCCTTGGCGTCAGGGCGCCCCTTGCGATTCCCGCCCTTGCCCGCGAAGTAGTCGTCGAACAGGCCTCCGCGGTCGCCGGCCCCGTGGTAGATCTTCCCGGCGCCGTAGACACGATAGCCGTTCTTGGACAGGACGGTGTTCAGCAGCAGGTCCTCGGAGATGCCAGGGCGCCAGTTCTGGCCGTTGTCGTAGCAGCCGGTGCTGGTCGGGCGGAGGCCGGACATCAGCGAGGCACGGGAGGGATTGCAGGCGGGCGCGGTGCAGTAGGCCTTGGTGAAGCTGACGCCCATCTTGGCGAGTCGGTCGATGTTCGGGGTCTTGGTCTGCGGATGCCTGCCGAGATGCCCCACCCAATGGTTGAGGTCATCGATGGGAATGAAGAGGAAGCTCGGCCGCTCGGCCGCCGGCAACGGACCGGTGAACAGGATCATCAAGGCGACCAGCAGGGCGTAACGGGGCATGGCCGGACGATGCCCCGCCCAGGGCGACCTGTCCAGAGAGGGCTTGCCCGTCACGCGTGAAGATTCGACCCTGTCGTGATGCGCCCCGCCCTTTTCCTGCTGCTCCTCGCTGCGCTCTGCCCCGGTGCGGACTACTTCCCCCCGCCCGACAGCCAAGGGGGCTGGCGGATGCCTAAGGACGCCCGGGAAGCCAAGGAGAAGGCCGGCATCGACCTCGACCGACTGGAAGCCGCCTGGACGGCGGTTCAGCGCTCCAACACCGAGAACGGAGGCCTGTTGGTGGTCAGCCGAGGATGGCTGGTGATGGAACGTTACTTCGGCAAGGCCAGGCGCGGTGCGAATCCCGACATGGCCTCGACCGGCAAGGCGGTCACCAGCATCGCCTGCGGCATCATGCTCGCTGAAAACAAGGCCCGGCTGCCCGAAGGCCTCGATACGCTGGTCTACACCAAGGAGCTCCTTCCGGAGTCCCTGCCGCTCCGCGACCCCCGCGAGGCCGGCATCAGGCTCGGACATCTGCTCTGCATGACGTCGGGCCACAACGGAGAGGGGGCCACACCTTCGTCGGTGGTGCGCGGCACGGCCGCCCCGCTCAAGCCGGTCAAAGGGCAGGATGTCAGGGACGTCGACGGTTCGTCCCTTCGTGTGCCGCTCTGGGCCGCGCCGGGCGAAGGTTACTCCTACTCCTCCCCCGCCCCGCACATCGCGTCGATGGTGCTGCGCAAGGTCACGGGCAAGGAACTGCCCGACTACATCGATGAGAAGCTGGGCAAGCCGATGGGCTGGGGTCCCTGGGGCTACTGCCTCTACCGCGGGGACGTGGTCATGAACCACGCCAACGGGGCCGGCTCGATCGCGCTTCGGGCGACTGATGCGGCCCGCCTTGGCTACTGCCTTGCGCAAGACGGGCGATGGGCGGGACGGCAGCTAATCCCGTCGGACTACCTCCGGATGTGCCGGGAGCCGTTGAAATACAACCCGCACTTCCCCTTCAGCCTGCAGTTCGAGCACAACCACGCTGGGCAGATCGCCGGCGCCCCCCGCGATGCCTACTACAAGACGGGAGCCGGCGGATTCTGTCTCTACGTGGTCCCCTCGCTCGACCTGGCGATCTACAAGCTCGGCGGCAAGGACGGGCAATGGAACCCAGATCTGACGAGACTTCCCCAGCCTCCGGACGACTTCGGCCGACATTACGAGCCGCTGGTCAGCCCACGGAACGGCGCCTGGGAGAACTACAGCATCCCGCGGGTGCTTGAACTGGTCTGCGCCGCGACGGTCCGGTGATTCAGGCCAGAGGGTGCTCGCGACGGCGCAGGGGCAGCTCGACCTTGGCGCCGCCGGCCGCGAAGGACGCGAATACGCCGGTGATCAGTTCGATGGTCTCACGTCCGGCCTCGGCTCCGCAGAGGGGTTCCCTGCCCTGCCGCATCGCGTCGAGAAGGTCGGTGGCGACGGCCAGATGGCCGGCGACGAGACTCCTGATGTCCTTCACAGGCTCGGGCAGGCCGACGCCTGCGCTGGTCAGGGGGGTCCGCCCGCCGTCTCGGACGACATGGATGAGCGGCTCCTCATCGACGCGCAGGTCCAAGGTGGCCTTCTCACAGATGACCTTGACGCCGAAACCCTCCTTCTTGTCCCAGAGCCCCTTCTTGGAATCGAAGAACAGCGGGATGCCCGACCTGGTCTCGTAGGCGGCGTGAATCTCGTCGCCGACGATGGAGCCGACGCCTTCGTCGCCCTCCCTGACGTCGGCGCGCACGGCCGGACGACCATCCTGGAGGACCGTGGCGCGGCAGGAGACGGGCGCGCCAGTAAACCGGGTCGCCAGGTTGAAGCCGTGGCCGCCGAGCACCCAGAGGTCGAGGCCACCGCCGCGCTGGTCCTGCTTGCCGCGCACGCGCACCTCGCGGACGGCACCGAACTCTCCGGCGGCGACGAGCTTGACGGCCGTCTCCAGCGCGGGGTGATAACGGTTGCGGTGGGCGACGGCGAGACGCACGCCGCCGGCCTTGCAGGCGCTCACGACGGCATCGGCCTCGGCCAGGGTTCGGACGAAGGGCTTTTCGACGTAGAGGCCCTTCACCCCGGCCTCGATGGCCGCGAGGATGACCTCGGCGTGCAGGTCGATGTGTCGGGGGCAGACGGCGACGACCTGAGGACGTGTCCTGCGGAGCATCGCGAGGTGATCGGCGAAGGATTCAGGGGCCTGCAGCCGCGCCTCGGCCGCCTTGCGTCCGGCGACATCAGGGTCCGACACGCCGACGATGCGAGCCCCGGGCACCTTGAGCCACACGGTATCGAGACCATGCCCATAATTGCCCCTGCCGGTGTGGCCGACGACGCCGACGGTGACCACCGAACCCGCCCCTGCGCGGAGCGCCGCGGGCACGGCCGCCGCAAGGGCGAGGAATCGGCGTCTGTGGATGGGCGATCTCATCGCTGGCTACGGGGGTTGCGGTAGATGTAGAAGCGTCCGTCCTCGGCGCCACCCAGAAAATCGAGCACCCCGTCGCCATCGAAATCGACCACGGTCGGGCTGACATCATGACCTTCGATGTTCTGCTTCACGAGGGGGCCGAGGTCCTGGAAGGCCCAGCGCCCGTCGGCGTGCAGCACCTGCCGCAAGAAATTGGCGCTGGAGGAGTTGAGCAGGATGTCCATCCGGCCGTCACCGTCCCAATCGGTCACGCAGAGCTTGCGACGGCCGCTCTTGCCGGCGAGGCCCCTGGACAGAAGCAACGGCCCGCCCTTGGGGTCCGTGAAGACCCGCCGGGGCGGAAGCAACACGCGGGCTGAGCCTCGTACGGCCCGCTCAAACAGGGCAAGGTGCCCTTCGTGATCGAGCATCACAAGGTCGCACAGACCATCGTTGTTCCAATCGACCGCGAAAGGGGTGGTACGCCACTGGGTGAGCAGGCCCTTGCCTTCGGGCCTGAGCCATCCGTAGGCCAGTTTCGGCTGCGCTCCCTCCCATTCGACCTCGACCGGACGGGCCGCTTCGAGCCGCGGCGCCTGCCGAGTGCCCGCATTGCGATGCCAGACGACCTTGCCGAGGATGGAGTTGAGGAGGATGTCCGGCAGTCCGTCGCCGTCCCAATCAGCGATGGAGAGCGTGGTATAGCCCCACTTGGCCTCACAGGGCCCCTGGATGCTGCCGTTGTAGCCGGCCATGGGTCGGATGGGAGCTCCGTCAGCCTCTATTGCGCGAGGCGCGGCCCACTTGGGCTCGGCGACCTTGGGTCCGGAGAGGTTCTCAAAAAGCATCACGTAGCCGGCGGTGTTGCCACTGACGATGTCGGTGTCGCCGTCGCCGTCCCAGTCGAAGCCGACCGGGGTGGCCAGGGCGCCGCACTTGAGTTCATCGGCCTCCTGCTGGAAATATCGGGGCGGCAGGAACTGCGGCGTCCGCTCTGCGGTGAATCCTCCGGAGTTCTCAATGAAGGCGACGCGGCCGTCCTCATCACCGACGATCAGGTCGAGGTCCCCGTCCTTGTCCCAGTCGATCGCCACGGGCACGATCATCTCCAGGTCCATGGTCAGAGACTGAGGCGCGCCAGGCAGCCGGGCAGCCTCCTGCTTCGATAGCCAGGCCGAGGGAGGCCCCTTCTGGCCGGGGCGCAGGGTCAGGCGCCTGCCTGCGGCATACTGAGGATTGATACGTCCGCCGGTGTTCTCGAAATAGGTGAAGCCGTCCAGGAACTCGCCGCAGAGGAGGTCGAGGTCGCCGTCACCGTCCCAGTCGGCGAGGTTTGGTGAGGGCCAGCCGAAGGTCTCCAGGGGCTTCTCGTCAACACTGAGTCGGACGGGCTTGGCATAGTCAGGCTTGGCGTCGGTCCCCTTGTTGGTCGCGACATAGACGAAGCCCCGCAGCGGCCCGCGGACCCATTTGCCCGAAGGGTCATAACCGTCGTCCCATCCGTAGTCGGTCCAGTCACCGACGCCGATGATGAGGTCGGTGCGGCCGTCGACGTTGTAGTCGGCGAAGCGCCACATGTTGGCGCGCACTTTGTTGGGATGGACGTTCGTAGGCAGAGGCAGCTTCACGGGCTTGTCCAAGCCGGTCTTGAGGAAGTCAGGATAGACGGCCCCGGGCGAAGTCACGACAGGCCTGCCGGCGACATGGCTGACCTGGACGTTCTGCAGGCCCTTGCTGATGCGCCGGCCGGGCTTGAAGACGGGCATCTTGTCCCGCGCGGTGTCGCCGCTGGCGTTCTCGAAGAAGTAGACGCCGTTCGAAGGCTTGTCGGGACAGTTCACGACGAGGTCGAGGTCGCCGTCGCCGTCGAAGTCCATGGGAAGGGGCCAGGCCCAGAGCCCGACGCCGAGGTCGACCACGAGTCCGGGATTGTTGTAGCGAAGGCGGGCGAGCGCGGGCTCTTCGGCCGACACGGCGGACGCGATGAGAAGGAGGATGAATCGGCTCATGATCAAAGGGGCCAGCGTCCGTCGACGATGGGTCGACCGACAAGGCGGGACGGATCGACGACGACATGCTTCACCTTTTGGCGCTTCCAGGTGTAGGTGATGTGAACCAGGCCGTCTGAAGCCTGGATGATGGAGGGGTAGCTGTATTCGCCGGGGTCGGATTCCAGGACGAGCGCGGCTCGCCAGTCCTTGCCGTCCTGGCTGACGGCGAGGTTCAGGGGCGTCCGCAGTCCGCCCCACTTGCCGGGCGTGCCGGCGACATGGTTGTAGACGATGAGATGCCGGCCGTCGGCCAAGGTGACGGCATCGGTGCCGCTGTTGTTGTTGGGGAGGGAACCTCGGGCCAACGGAGACCAGGTGCGTCCGCCATCGGAGGATTCGGTGGCGAAGACGAAGTCCTGCCGGGAACGGCCGAGGGCCATCAGACGTCCGCCGGGAAGGAACAGCACGCTGGGCTGGATGGCCTGGACGGCGACCCCGTCGTTGATCGGACCGGTCGTGGTCCAGGTCTTTCCGTCCAGAGCGAGTCTTTCGAAATGCACGGTCCAGCGGCTGTTCTTCTCGGCGCTCTCCGCGCTGCTCGGACAGAGGAGCGAGCCATCGGCCAGCTGCACCGGCTTGTTCTTGATCGGCCCTAGGTATCCGTCCGGCAGCCTTCGCGCGGGCGACCAGGTGCGTCCAAGGTCATCTGACGTACGCAGCTCACCCCACCAGGTCTGCGGACTAGGCCCGACTTTGTAGAAGAGCATCAGGGACCCTTGCCTCGGCTGGAACAGGACGGGGTTCCAGCAGGGATGGCGAACCTGCAGCCCGTCCTTGTTCATCGGCTGGATGCCGTTGGCGACCTCGACGGCGGGAGTCCAGCCGCCGTCGACCTGGCGCGAGACCCAGATGCCCACGTCGGGATTCTTCTCACGGGTGCCCCCGAACCAGGCCGCGACGAGACCCGCCGGGGTTTCGGCGATGGTTGTCGCGTGAATCTGGGGGTGCGGGCCCGGCTCGTAGATGAACTCGCGGCGCAGGACGGGATCCCCGCCCGAGACGCAGGCGGACAACAAGGCGCAGGATGCGAAGAGGATGGCTTTCATTTCTTCTTGCTCGTCTGCTTCTTCTTGCCGTCCGCAACCTGCCAGGCCGGCTTCCAGTCCTCGACGTCGGTCCGGGCGCCCTTCAGGTAGTCGCCGATGCGGCGTGCGATCTCCGGATGTTCGGCGGCGACGTCCTTCTCCTCGGCCACATCGGCCGACAGGTCGTGCAGCCTCACGGTACGGTCGGGCCCCCCGGTGCGGATGCCCTTCCATCGTCCGTCCAGAAGCGCGGCCTGCTGGAAACCACGTTCGTGGAACTCCCAGTATAGGAATTCGTGCTTCTTCTGGCCGTCCTTGCCAAGGAGGGCCGGCACCATGCTGATGGAGTCCTGGCCGGCGGGGGCCGTCGAACCCGCGAGCTCGGCGGCGGTGGCGAAGAAGTCGCCGGCATAGGAGACATGGCCGGTCTCCGTACCGGGACGCACACGGCCCGGCCACCAGGCGATGAAGGGAACGCGGATGCCTCCGTCGGTGAGGTCGCGTTTGTATCCCGAATAAGGACCGTTGGGGTCGAAACGCTCGGGATGGTGCCCGGCCTCGCGGTGGGGGCCGTTGTCGCTCGTGAAGACGACGAGCGTCTCCTTCTCGATCCCCAGCTCACGGAGCTTGCGGAGCATGCGACCGACATAGCCGTCGAGCAGGGTGACGAGGGCGGCCTGGCCTTTGTCCGGATCGGGCCAGGAAGCCTCGGCATAGGGGCCGAAGTCCGGCGCGTCAGCGCCGTCCTTGAGGACGGCGGTGCGCTCGTTGTTGGCGTGGGGGATCACCATCGACCAGTAGAGGAAGAACGGCCGGTCGCGGTTGCGCTCGACGAACCGCAGGCTCTCCTCGGCGAAGAGGTCGTCCGCAAACTTCTCCTTCTTGGTGGCGTAGCCGCCGCCATGGTCGCCCACCGGGGTGACGACGTTGGGCAGCGGCTCGCGCGTCTCGTTCCGCCAGAGGTAGTCGGGGAAATGATTGTGGGCGTGGTGCTGGCTGAGGAAGCCGTAGAACTCGTCGAAGCCCTGCTTGCGGGGCAGTCCGGACTCGGCGGCGCCGATGTCGCCGAGTCCCCATTTGCCGATGAGCGCAGTGCGGTAACCGGCCGACTGCAGGAACTTGGCCACGGTGAGGTCGCCCGCGCGCAGCGCCTGCGCCCCAGGGTTCTTGACGCCGGCATTCCCGCGCACGCGGGTGTGGCCCTGATGGAGGCCGGTCATGAGGACGCTGCGTGAAGGCGCACAGACGGTCGCTCCGGCGTAGAACTGGGTGAAGCGCATGCCCTCCTTGGCCATGCGGTCAAGCTCGGGGGTGAGGATGACCTTCTGCCCGTAGCAGCCGAGGTCGGCGTAGCCGAGGTCGTCGGCCAGGATGTAGATGAGGTTG
Source organism: Verrucomicrobiota bacterium (assembly GCA_030830965.1). GTDB lineage: Bacteria > Verrucomicrobiota > Verrucomicrobiia > Opitutales > UBA953 > UBA953. The sequence goes on from JAURLX010000018.1 coordinate 66,126, forward strand.
GGCTTGCGGTCCGCGGCCAAGGCCAGGGCACAGAGCAGCAGGGGAAGCAGGCTTCTCATGGGGCCAGGAAGATATGAGGGCAAGGCGGGTCGAAATCGATGCCTTAGTTCGAGACCGAGCCTCAGCGACCCAGGTGGCGACGCAGGAATTCGAAGGTGCCGACGCCGTTGATCCAGTGGCCGCCGTCGAAGTGCTCGATGACGGCGTCCCCGGGCCTTCCGATGCGTACGTAATGGCGCCGGACCTTGGCGAACTCATGGTCGACCCACTCGTCCAGGCCGACGCCGTCGGCGTGGCCGCGCTCGACCATGAAGGGACGCGGGGCGATCAGGGCCGCCATCTCGGCGTAGTTGTAGGTGCCGCCCAAGTTCCACTCGGGGATCTCATACTCGTGGGTCTTCACGTAGGACATAGGCATCGAGGTCGAACCGACCTTGCGCACCCACTCATTGAAGTCGCCGCTGCAGATGCTGAGGCAGTAGCCGTCGAGGACGGCCGGGGTTCGCATGGCCGACTTGCCGCCGTAGCTCAGGCCGTAGAAGGCGACTTTCGAGGGATCGACCTCCGACAGGCCGCCCAGCCACTCGAGGATGCGCCGGTGCTGGCCGTTGATGACGCTGTAAAGGCTCAGGCCGAGGGGCTGGAGCTTGCGCTGCAGGACGCGGAAGGCGTCGCCGCCGCGGTAGGGGTTGTGCGGTGAGAAGGTGACGTATCCGCGCTCGGCCAGGCGGAGGGCGAAGGCGCGATAGGGCTTGTAGGCGGCGGAATCCTGATGGTCGTTGAGGACGTCCTCGGGCAGGCCCTCGAGTCCGTGCTGGCAGACGACGACCGGGCGCCTTTCGCCGGGCGGGATGTCCTTGGGGACGGCCAGCCAGCCCCAGGCGGGCACGCCCTGCCAGACGTCCATCATGACCTCATGGATCCTCACCCTGTCGGTCTCTCGCACGAGACGCGACCGCACGTTCGCCGGCACGTCCGGATCGGGCAGACGACCGATGACCTGCTGTTCGAACTTACGTCGCTCCAAGGCGACGAAGGCGGGGAAATCGGCCGGCTTGGGCGGCACGCGCTTCCAGAAGGTGTTCTGGCGCACGGCGTCATTGAGATCGAACCTTGCCTGCAGATGACGGGTGAGGGCGCCCACGAGCCGCTGCTGTCTCGACGGGTCGAGGACGATGGTCGGCGCCGTCGCCCCGACGTTCGGGCCGAAGAGCTCGGTCATCGGGTCGGCGTCCGGCTTGGCGACGCGCAGCCAGTCGCCTCCGCGCAGGCGCTGGGCCCGAAGGGCCTCGGAGCGAGCGTCCGACTCCGACACGGCGGGTATCCGCCCGGGCGCGGCCAGGACACGGGCGTTGGGAACGCGAGGTACGCCTTCCCAGGGGGTCAAAGCCTTGGGGATGACGACCAGCGGACGCGGAGCCACCAACAAGGCCAGTTCGGCGGCGCCGAAATCCCTCAGGATTCCGCAGAGGTTCCGGTCGATGGGCTCGGACCACAGGGACTCCCGCGGACCGAAGAAGCCGACCAAGGCAGACCGGGCGATGCGTTCATCTAGAGCGGCGAGATGAAGTCCGACATGTCCGCCCTCCCCTTCTCCGATGAGGCTGATGCTCGCCTGCGGGTCGAGCCGACCGATCCAACCGACCAAGGCCCGCGCGGCGTCGACTTCCAGGCCGGGCACGCTGATTCCCTGCACGAACGCCTGTCGGTAGATCCACTCACGATGCGAGACGTGCGCACGCATGCCGGTCCGGGAATCCTCGCTGTGCGCGACACCGCGGCTGATCAGCTGCAGGGCCACGAGCGTCCCTCCCGCGGGCATCGGATGTCGCGAGACCGCGGCCTCCACGGTGTCGTCGGCATCCGGCAGCAGAAGGACCCACGGGCCCGTGAGCGTGCCATGGAGGACACCCTCGGCGAAGACTCCCGGGGTCACTTCGAGGCTGAATGACCTGAGCGATCCTTCTCCCGTCAAAATCATCCTGCCAGGAGAAGGCGGGGCCAGCTCCACGCCCAGAGCAGCGGCAAGCTTCGCCCGATCGGGCGCCCGCGTCGCTGGCGCAGCGGCCATAAGACGGTCGGCCATGCGGTCGATCCCGGCGACCATGCTGCCGGACCATCCGGCCTGCGGCTCGGGCGGCAGGGGCTTCGTACCGGGCAGGGACTGTCCGAAAGCCGAGACCGCCAGGAGCAATGCGGAGATTCGCATCATCCGTGTAGCCTGACCGCGAAGCGCCAACGAGGATCGTCCCAGTAGTGCGGATCGCCGCGGTCCTGTCGCAGGGGCGAGAAGGTACGCACGGAGACGGTGCGTCCGTCGGGCTCGAAGGTCAGCAGGCGCATCCATCCGTCGCCACCGTTGCCCTTGTGGTCGGATCCTCCGCCGAAGCCCTGCGCGTTGAAGAGCATCTGGTGCACGGTGCGCCCGGAGTCGGACAGGTCGGTCCGGTAGCCGACGTGCGCGGCCATCTCGTGGCCGTTGAGGACGAACTCCATCTGCGGGGCGCCCTTCACGAGACGCTGCCAGAGGTCCTCGCCGTCATGGGTGTCACCCTGCTTGCCGGTGCCGTAGGTGTACGGATTGCCCGGACGCCTGCGATTACCGTCCTGTCCGTCACGGAGGTTGGATGGCGTGAGGTAATCATGGACGAGCAGGAGTCCCGTGTGGTCCTTGTAGGCGGGGCGACGCACGAGCGCGGATGCCCAGTCGACCACGGTTTTGCGCGGTCCCCATTCGAGAGAAAGAATCAGCAGACGGCGTCCGTCGGGCGCCTTGAAATCGTAGGCGGCGTTCTCGAGGGTGGGCTTGCCGCATGCCGCCAAGGGCGAGTCGATGCGGAGGGCCGCGGCACCCTGGTTATAGTTGACGGGGAAATAGTCGTTGAACTGGGTCTCCCGCGTCTCGGCCGCACGCTCACCGTAGTCATGATTGCCGGTGGTGTGGATCACGGGCATCTCATCGGCCAGCGGTAGCAGGGCCCGACGGGCGGAGGACCACTGGGACTCTGAATTCTGGTCGCCGTAACCCCGGCCGCCGCCGACCTTGATGGCGTTCTGCTCGACAAGGTCGCCCTCATGCAGGGCAAGCTGGATGTTCCAGGCCTTGCGATGCTCGCGCACCCAGCGGGTCATGCGGTCGAAGTGCGCCTGGTTCTTGGCGTACTTGGCATAGTTCTGGGTGTCAGGGAACACCAGGACGCTCCAGCCGGCCCCGGGACCTCGGTCCGGGTCGACCAGCTCGGGCGGCGGCAGCGCGATCGGCTTCTCCTGCGCCCTGAGGGCGGCGAAGAAGGGCAGCGCGGCAGCGGCCTTGAGGAGAGATCGGCGGTGGAGTGCGCGGGGATTCACAGGGACGGGTTCAGGAGCCGGTCAGCCACGCGAGCGAGACGCGACGGATGCGGAGGTGGTTGAGGTGCGAGCGCTTCTTGCTGTCGCCCGCGCAGTAGGCCAGCAGGACGGCGTCGCCTTCGAAATGGATGGCGGTGTAGCAATACCAGCCGTCAGGGTCGGCCTCCAGCAGACGCTGGCCTCCCCAGGTGCGACCGCCATCCTTGGAGACCGAGGCCACGAGGGGCGTGCGCAGACCTTTGGTGAAGGGAAACGTTCCGGAGTGGTCGTTGTGCAGGCAGAGGAGATTCACGGTGCCGGGTATGGGACGGATGCTGGCCGGGGACACCGGACTGGCCAGCGTCGTGGGCTCAGGCGACGACCAGGATCGGCCGCCGTCCTTGGAGCGAAATCCATACTGGAATCCTGCGTCCGTTCGCGCCCATGAAAAGAGCGTGCCGTCCGACAGTTCGACCACGCCCGGCTCCTGCAGCCCCGAAGAGGAACGGACGGGCATCGCCCACCAGCTGGCGGACTCGGCCCACGTGCGGCCCTCATCATCGGAGATGAGCCACTGTGCGATCGCACGGGCGTCGAAGGAGCGCGAGCTGTCAGGGTCGGTCTCGCGCGACCGGTGGAAGGCCAGCGGCACGACCAATCGGCCCTTGGAGGTCTGGATGACACGGTCATTGTTGAGCACGAAGTAGCCGGGGGCCTGCCCCACCCTCACGGGCTGGCTCCAGGTAGCCGCCTCGTCGGCGGAGGTCCGCATGACGACGTGACAGTCGAGCCAGCTGTTCTTCTCGAGGTAGAACAGCGCGATCGCGCCGCTTTTGAGACGGAGCAGCGAGACGCTCATGATGTTCCGACGTCCATGGTTCTCGATGGCGATCTTAGGCGGTGACCAGGTGAGGCCGGCGTCACGGGATTCGACGGAAAGCAGCCGGGCGGCTCCGTCGTCGGCTCCGCTGGTCCCGAAATATCCGGTGTAGATGAAAAGGACCCGGCCGTCCTTGAGCTTGATGAACGAGCCCTCGGAGTTGCGTGGGTTGTCCTTGCCCGGATCGAGCTGCAGCACGGTCCGGCTCTGCGGGTTCTCAAAAGGTGACTGGTCGAATGCGCCGAGCGGCAGCGCGGCCAGAAGGCAGAGCAGGAGTCTCATGGGGCGGCCGCATCCTGGGGCCTTCCGGGAACTGCGACAATTAAATGATGCCCTGCAGTCCGGCCTTCACTCCACGATCAGGACACCCCGCATGAGTTGGGAATGACCGGGAAAACTGCACAGGTAAGGATAACGGCCCGGCCGGGCGGGCGCGGTGAAGTAGATGGTGGTCCGGGAACCAGGGTCGAGGACCCTGGTGTGGACGAGCACGTCCTGCGAATCAGGGACATAGTGCCGATCTAACCCGTCGGGCAGCGCGACCATTCGCGCGGCGGCCTCCCCGACCCGGTCCTCGGATCCGGGTCCCACCAGCACCCAGTTATGGGGCATGACGTCGGGGTTCTCGAAGGTGAGCGCCACGGGCTTGCCGGCCTTGGCCCTGAGTTCTTTCTGCACGTAATTCAGGGCGCCGCCGGCCTGGATCTTCAGGACGACGGGGTCGGGTCCGCACAGTTCGGTCTCCCAACGCACGGGACGACCCTTGCCGGATGTCACGCTCACGGCGTCATGCGCATGCGCCGGAATCTTCGGGATGGCACGGTAGCCGGGATACTCCTTGTAAGGCTCGCTCAAGGCATGCACGGAAAGGAAGACCTCGGCTTCGTCGCCGATACGGATGTGCAGCTGGCTGCAGGGCAGGAGCTGCGGCAGATGGACGAACATCGAGCGACCGCTGGGATCGGCATGCACGCCCTCGACCGTGAGCACGTCGTGCGCGACCACCTCAGGATGTCGGACGGAATACTCGGGCGACCCGTAGGCGCGGCTGTAACGGTAGTTCCAGGCCTGCGCAAAGGGCTTGGCGCGGCCGGCCTCACTCACGGGGGAGTCAAAGGTCAGGATGACGCCGTTGTCGCGGACTTCATGACCGATGAGCACGGGGGCGCCGCCGACATGCCGGACGCGGTGGATGCACCCGTCGTCAGGGGTGTAACTGCCCCACCCCTGCATGCCGGTGACGTAAAGATGCCCGTCGGCGGGGCTGAACCGGCCGGTCTGCGCCCCGGATCGGAAGGCGCCGGTGATGCGCTGCGCGGCACCCTGCCAGACTCCGGCGACTTTCTGCCGGCTGACGGCCCATGCGCTTCCGGTGCCGAAGGAGAAATGCAGCAGATTGCCCGCGCCGGCCAGCGACGGCCAGCGGCCGCGGCCGAGGAAGACCTGGCCGGCGCTGGAATTGTCCTCGCCGCGCGGAAGATGGACGAAGGGCGGCGTCGGCGCACGGCCGTCCCGCGGCCCGCCCGCGCCGAAATGCGCACCTTCGCTGAAACCGGCCTCGACCATGCAGACGGCCGACGAAGGCGTCCAGTCACCCTCCTGCACGCTCGACGTGATGAATCGTCCATCGGGCGAGACGGCCACGCCGTTAGGATTACGCAGTCCGGTGGCGAGGACCTCGACCTTGTCCGGCAGGGTCAGACGCAGCACCCCTTGGTTACCCGAGGCGACATAGAGACGGCCGGCGTCGTCGGCGTCGAGGCCGACCACGAAATCATGTCCGCCCGGCGAGGTAACGTAGCCGTTGAAGAGACACTCGTAGTAGTCGGCCTCGCCGTCCGCGTTGAGATCATGCAGGCGGGTGATCTGGTCGCGTCCAAGGACGAGCACTTTTCCGTCAACGACCCTCACGCCAAGGGCATGGTGCAGGCCGGTGGCGTAACGTCGCCAGGTCACGTTGTCGCTCGAAAGTCCGCGCAGGACCCACACCTCGCCCGTCATGGTGCACACGGCCGCGGAACCGTCGGGCAGGAAGTCGATGCCGCTGATGAAGAACAGCGTCCCGTAGGGGTTTTCAAATGGGATGCCTATGGTGTCCACGGCGAAGGGCTTCTGATCGCCGCGCGTGACTTGCGTGGTGAGCTCCTTGGTCCAACGCGCAGGTCCGCCCCTGGTCAGAAGCTCGAGCGCGGCCTCATCGGTCTGCCACGCGGAAATGAGGCGACGCTTCCCTTCCTGCTCGTAGGCGAAGATGACCTCATCCCCATGACGGTAGAAGCCAAGATAACGCGCCCCCTTCGGGAGCACGGGATTCTTCTCCCGGGCGAAGGTCTTGCCGACGACGGCCGGGCCGTTCGCGAAGCCGTGTCGGAAATCGCTGAGGCGCACGAAACCGCCCCGCCAACGGGCGCGGAAGGACAGGGTCTCGGGATCGAAAGCGGCCGCCTCCTCACCCTTGCGCACCCAGACGGCCTTGGGGACGGTCATGCCGTCGATCCTCAGCACGCCGCTGAACAACGAGCCATGTTCGGCCGCGGCCCAACGCCCGTCCTTCCAGGTCACGGCGTCGTTCTGGTTGCCCCAGTGACCTTGGTTGCCGCCGTCGAGTCCGGGAAAGGAGGGGATGAGCGCAGGAAGCGGGCGGACTCCCGTGAACGTCCCGGCCTGCTTGCCGTAGTAATCGTACACCCGGTCGCGGTTCACGGCATGACTCGCATGCGGATCCTGCTCAGGACGGAGCGGTTCAGGCCGAGGGGTGAAGGACGCCACCGGAGGCGCAGGGGACTTCGGCGCGGCGGCCCCGAGGTCGTCAAAGCTCCAGAGGCCGATGGTGTTGTCCATCCGCAGGCGCGGCCCTTCGACCTTGCGGGGCTTCATCACGCCACGGGAGACGCGGACATCATCGACGAGTCCGTCACAGCCGATACCGCCCTCGACAAGCCGTCCGAAGGCCATCTTGTCCGGCGCAGGCCCATCCACGGTCGGCCCGGGCTTGCGCTCAAGGACGACCTTGCCGTCGACCCAAAGGGTCACGGTCACGTCATCGAGGCTGACAAGGAGGTCGTGCCACCTGCCGTCGCAGATGTCCACGGTCGAGACGAAGTTCCCCCCGCGTCCGGGCGCAAAGAGGCTCAGGCATCCGGTGCGCGTCATCGTGTAGACCTCCCAGTGGCGCCCCGAGCTCTTCGGCCCGGCGGCGACGACGATGTTGTATCCTTTCCTTGAATCGAGCTTCACGCGCGCCTCCACCGTGACGGGCCAGCGGAAGACGTCGGGGTGCGCAGGCACGACCTGGCCGCCGCGGAGGGCCTTGCCGAACTCCGCCGACAGGGACGGCTCGCCCTTCCCTTCGTCGGACACGGTCACCATGCCGGGTCCTTGCTTGGCGGGAGGAGTCGGAGCGTCCTTGAAACTTAGCCAGACGGGCTTGGGGCCGGGCGGCAGGTCGTCGATCTGCGGCACGAGCCAGCGCAGTCCGGCGAGATTGTCCCGCAGGCGATGCTCGGCGTTCTCCTGCGTGTGGTTGAGGATGCCGATGACGCCGGAATAGCCGCTGGCACGGATCTGACGCAGGACCTTCAGGTCCTCGGTCCCGGCACCGACGGGCAGGATCTTGCGCCCCTTGCTGTCGCCGGCCACGTCCATGCCGTTCAGGTTCACGCAGAGGAGATGCGGCAGCATCATCTTCAGGGCGGCGTCAAGGCGGTCGAGATGGGCATGACCATGATGGAGATTGTAGACGATGCCGACGTTCTTGACGCCATGGACGGACCGCAGGCGCTCACAGATCGCCACCATGTTCTCGGGCTCGCCGGACCACCCGCCGTGATTGTAGATTCCCAGGCTGCTCCCGATCTTCTCGGCCTTGGCGGCGACGGACAGGAGCGCTTCGGCCGCCGCGGCGACCCTGGCCTCCTGGGCGTCCCCCTTGGTCGGCGCGATGACCCAGATCTGAGGCCGGAGGCCGTGCTTCTCGAAAAGGGCGAAGGCCGTGTCATGCTGGGACCAGAAGGCGAAGAACTCGATGCCGTGCCGCTTGTACGCGAGAATCTCGCGCTCGAACTCCGCCACGTGCTCGGACCTCCAATCATAGGCGACCTTGGTGATGCCGAGCCGGGCGACCATCTCCGCGCGCTCCTCCGGCGGTCGTCGGCGGTCATCGAACGGGACGATGCACCAGGCTGCGAGGTTCTTCAGCTCGTAGATCGGCTCGGCCGCGAGGGAGGCGGCGGCCAGACACAGGATCCAGAAGCGCATGCAGGGGGTGTCGATGTCGGTCGCCTCCTGGCCAGGACGGGTCGCGCGCTCACTTCCCCACGTGCTTCATCACGGCCGCCTGCATGAAGGCGCTGGCATCCTTGCTCTGGGAGTGCCCGGAGGGGATGTCGTCATAGATGGACTTGGGGACGTTGATGTTGTTGTAGGCGGCGTAGACGGAGGTCGGTGGGCAGGTGGTGTCGATGAAGCCTACGGTCAGCGCGCAGCCGGCCGCCTTCGAACGTGAGGCGAAGTTGACGGCGTCGATGTAGCGCGAGGTCTCCAAGGAGGCCGGCTCGGGCTTGCCGGAGGGATCGAGGGCGACGAACTTCGGCCAACCGGCGATGCGGTTGACGAGCATGCCGGTGTGATCGCAGCCCGCCGAGACGCCCGCGGCGTAGAAGGTCACGCGCGGATCCAGACCGGAGGCGACGATGGCCTGGTAGCCGCCCTGGCTTGAGCCGTACACGACGACATGCCGGCCGTTCCATTCCGGTCGGGCGACAAGGACGTCGAGCGCGCGCACGAGCCGCAGGAACATGCCGGTGAAGTAGCTCTTCTCCCGGGACTCACGCCCCTGGTATCGGTATGAGGCGAGGGCGCCGGCGTTCTGCTCGGCATAATAGGCCTCAGGCCGGCCGTTGGGCAGACCGTGCGCGTTGATATCCATCGCAAGAAATCCCTTGGCGGCCCAACTGACGGCGCCGCCCAGGGAGCTGCCACGCACGCCGGCCCCATGCACGGTGAGGATGACCGGCAGGGATTTGTCCGCGGCGCCCTTGGGCCTGGCGAGATACCCGGAGACGGGTGCGCCGACGCACGGGGCCTGCAGGTCGAACGCCTCCACCTCGGGGATGGCTGACTTGACGGGAGTCAGCACGGGAGCGACGGCCACCTTGGCGAGCTCCGCCTTGCGCGCGGCCCAGAAGGCGTCGAAGTCGGCCGGAGCCTGACTGGAGACGGGAATCTTCAGGGGGTCGACGGCGGCTCCGCCCATGGCGCTCACGCTCACAGGCTTGAGGTCATCGCGCGCGCGATACCCGAGGATCCTGACCTGAAGGAAGCCGGGCTCATCGAGCGACCCTTGTACGCTCGCCTTGCCGTCGACGAGCTGGGCACGGCCCTTGAAGGCGGTCGGGAGTCCGTCCTTCACGATGATCCAGTCGATCGACCCGCTCGCCGGCTTGCCCTGGTCGGTGACGGACAGGCTGAAGGTCACCTTCTCACCGACCTTGTAGGTGGCGTCGGCCCGCTCGGCGCGGGCTGCCGCCTTGATAGGCGAGACGGGCGCGGTCTGCTTGGGAGACTGGGCGGAGGCGGTCGCGAAGACGAACGACGCCAGCAGGAGGGGCATCAGGCGGGGCATGGCCTCCATGTAGCCACGCCTCCGCCGTCGGTCAACGGCCTACGTCACTTCGCGGCCTTGGCCTTCGCGTTCTTGCCGGCCTTGGGCTGAGCAGGCCGCTTGATGATGCTGACCTCCACGTCGTTCTTCAGGTCGGGTCCGGGCGTGGTGCGTCCCGCGGCGACGGCCTTCTCCAGCGCCGCCCTCAGGACCTCGACCCGCTCCTTCTCTTGGTCGACCAGATTGCGCGTCTCGCCGATGTCGGCGGCCAGGTCGTAGAGCTGGAAGGCCGGCAAGCCCTGCTCCTCCTTGGAGCCGGGCCGGGGCGCGCTCCAGCCGCCGGAGCCGGGGCAGAGGGAGAGCTTCCAGGAGCCGTCACGGATGGAGAAGCTGCCGTTGATAGAGTGGCTGATGATGGAACGACGGACGACCGGCGTGCCGGGCACGGAGAGCACGGAGGCGAAGCTGAAGCTGTCCTCGCCCTGCCCTTCGGCCGGCCGGGCCCCGGTGATCTCGGCGAAGGTGGCGAAGAGGTCGATCTGTCCGACGAGCTGGGGCGCCACCGTGCCACCCTTCACCGCCGCGGGCCAGCGCAGGACGAAGGGCACGCGGTGACCGCCGTCGAAGATGTCCGCCTTGTGGCCGCGCAGCACGCCGTTGGGCTGGTGACCCTTGGCCTGGAGCTCCTCGATCTTCGCCGCCGGCGAGCAACCGTTGTCGGAGGTGAAGATGACGAGCGTGTCTCGCTCGAGGCCGTTCTGGCGAAGGGCGTCGAGGATCCTGCCGACATCGGCGTCCACCTGCTTGACGAAGTCGGCGTAGGCGTTGATCCCGCTGGAACCCTGCCATTCCTTGGTCGGCAGGATGGGCGTGTGCGGGGCGGCGAAGGGCACGTAGGCGAAGAAGGGCTTGCCGGCCTTGGCGTCCTCGGCCCGCTCGCCGATGAAACGGATGAGCCGGGCGGTGAGGCCGGGCTGGACGTCGATGGCGTCGAACCCGGGGCCGGCCGGACCGGAGCGCAGCCAGGTCTTGGTCGCGGTGGCCGCTTCGGTCGCCTTGCGCCCCTCGATCCAGACGAAAGGCGGCATGTCGAGGGAGGCGCTGATCCCGAAGAATTCGTCGAAGCCGCAGTCGAGCGGCCCGCCCTTCACCTCGCCCGACCAGTCGACCTGCGAGACGTTCTGCGGAGCCTTCGAGAAGTTGCCGCCGTCATCGGCGTATCCGCCCCCCTTGAGGGGCCAGCTCAGGCCGAGGTGCCATTTGCCGAACATCGCGGTGCGGTAGCCGACCGACTTGAGCAAGTCGGCCAGAGTCTGCCGCTCAGGTGCGATAAGCGGCGGGGAGAAGCCGCCGAGCACGCCGCTCTGGAGGCGGGTGCGCCAGTGGTATCGGCCGGTGAGGAGGGAGTAGCGGGTCGGGGTGCAGACGGACGAAGAGGTATGCGCATCGGTGAAACGCACGCCCTCGGCGGCCAGGCGGTCGAGCCCCGGAGTCGCGATCTTGGAGGCCGGGTTGTTCGCGCCGAAGTCGCCGTAGCCCTGGTCGTCGGCCAGGATGACGATGATGTTGGGACGCTGGGGAGCGGCGAAGGCGGCCGCGGCCAGCAGGGATGCGAGCAGGTGTCTCATGGGAAATCAGGGCTGGGTCCAGGCGCGTTCCATCTCGCCGGCGATGACGATGGGCGACTTGTGCCGGCTGGAGGTGATGCGGGCGCGGACGTAGAGTTCGTCACCCTTGAACTGGTAGGTGGCGCGCACGCCCTTGGATGACTGCAGGACGCGGCCGACGTCCTCGGAGTAGCGACGCGTGACGCGCAGGACCTCGCCCTTGGCGTCCTTCACGGGCTCGCTGCGATGGTCGTAGCCCTTCCGCGTTCCGATGAACTCGACGGTGTACTGCAGGCCGGGCTCGGGATCGACTTCGATGGTGAGCGAATCGGCCGTGCGCACGACGTCCTTCAGCAGGACCCCGGTCGAGCAGTAGAAGTCGCCCTTCTCGATCGCGGTCACGAGCGCGTCGGGGGTGAGCTCTGCGGCGCGCACCATGACCCAGCCGCGTCCGGTCACGCTGGACTTCCTGTTCACGCGGTCGGGCTGGATGTGGTAATTGTGGGAATCATCGGTCGCGAGGCCGTACATGGCCGGCTGACCGAGACGCCCGAGGCGTTCGGCGAGGATGATGTCCCACATGCGCTCGGTGGAGGCGTGGACGGCGTCCCCCTCGTTGAAGACGGTGGGGTGGCCGTTGTAGACCTCGAAGAAGCGCTCCTGCTCGACCTGCAGGATCTCCTCCGCGGTGACGGCCCATTTGAAGTTGGGGTGGTTCAGGTGGGCGAACATCGGGCGCCCGGTGGCGGCTCGCTGCGCCCGCACGGCGCCGAAGGCGTGACGCATCGCCGCCACGATTCCCTGCGAGGCCGAGGAGTCGATGGACTTGTCCGGCAGGATCGGGTCGCGGAGGTTGGTCACGTTCACGTGCACGCGGGGGTCGGTGCACTCGATCGAGGGAATCATGAGGAAGCGGCCGGCCTCGCCGAACTCCCCCTGCAGCTCATCGAAAGTCTTCAGGCGGATCTCCCTGGCGTCCCCCTCGCCGCGCACCTTCACGCGGTCGGCCGGGAAGGCGGCAAGATACTTCTCGGCGATCTCCTTGCCTCCGCGGCGCTTGGCCGGGACGAACCACTTCTCACCCTGCTGCATGACGTTGTGATCGGAGAGGGCCAGGAAGTGGTAGCCGTTGTCCTTGTACCAACGGGCGACCGAATCCGGGAAATCGTCGCCATCGCTCCAGAAGGTGTGCGTGTGAAGGTTGCCCTTGTACCACCGCGCGGCAGGCTCAGCGGAAAAGAGGACGGAAGACAAAAGGGCGCAGAGCAGCGCGAACGGCTTGTGGGGCATGCCAGAAGGTACCCTGCCCGCCCGATGCCTGCCAACCGAAAGTTCCCCGGACGGGAGTTTCCCCTTCCCTCATGGCCGCGTTCGCTTATCCGTCACATCCAGTCATTTCCCGATGTCCCCCCTCGAACTGCAGAAGACCATCTCGCACGGGCTGCTCTCCTTCCCGGTGACGGATTTCGACGCGTCCGGAGACTTCCGACCGTCGACCTACGCCAAGCGGCTCGAGTGGCTGGCGCCCTATGGCGCGACGGCTCTTTTCGCCGCGGGCGGCACGGGTGAGTTCTTCTCTCTGGAACCGAAGGAATACTCGGAGATCGTCCGCACGGCGGTGCAGACCTGCCAGGGCAAGGTGCCCATCCTCGCCGGTGCCGGCGGCCCCACGCGCCTGGCCATCCAATATGCGCAGGAAGCCGAGCGGCTCGGCGCCAAGGGCATCTTGCTGCTGCCGCACTATCTCACGGAAGCGAATCAGGACGGCGTGGCCGTCCACGTCGAGCAGGTCTGCAAATCGGTGAAGATCGGCGTGGTGGTCTACAACCGCAACGTCTGCCGCCTGCAGCCGCACCATCTGGAGCGCCTCGCCCAGGCCTGCCCCAATCTCATCGGCTACAAGGACGGCATCGGCGAAGTGGAGCTCATGGTCTCGATCCGCCGCAGGATGGGCGACCGCTTCAGCTACCTCGGCGGCCTGCCCACGGCCGAGGTCTACGCCGCCGCCTACAAGGCGATGGGCGTGCCGGTCTATTCCTCCGCGGTCTTCAACTTCGTCCCGAAGATGGCGATGGAGTTCTACCGCGCGGTGGCGGCGGACGACCATGCGACGCAGAACCGTCTGCTCGACACGTTCTTCCTGCCCTACCTCGAGATCCGCAACCGCTCGGCGGGCTACGCGGTCAGCATCGTCAAGGCCGGAGCCCGTCTGGCCGGACACGATGCGGGCCCGGTCCGCGCCCCGCTCACGGAGCTCAAGGCCGACGAGGTCGAACGGCTGGCGGCGCTGATGTCCAAGCTCGGACCGCAGTGAGGGAGACGGTCTCCCAGTCCGCGCTGGCCTCGGCCGTCTCCAAGGCGAAGTGGCGGCTGCTCCCGCTCTTCGTGGTGATGTTCATCGTCAACTACGTCGACCGGGTGAACGTCAGCTTCATCAAGCCGCAACTGGAGGCCAGCCTGGGCATCGGCGCCACGGCCTACGGTATCGGAGCGGGGCTCTTCTTCTGGGGTTATGCGCTCTTCGAGGTGCCCGCCAACATGGCGCTGGAACGACTCGGCGCCCGTCGTTGGCTGACGCTCATCGCAGCGGTCTGGGGCGCGCTCGCCGCGCTGCTGGCCTTCGTCCGGGACGCGGACGAATTCTACGCGCTGCGCTTCCTGCTCGGCGCCGCCGAGGCGGGGTTCTTCCCCGGCGTGGTCTACTACTTCACGCGCTGGTTCCCGTCGTCGGAACGCGGACGCGCCATGGCGATCTTCCTCAGCGGCTCGGCGATCGCCTCGGTCATCTCAGGCCCGCTCTCGGCCGGGCTGATGAGCATCGAAGGCATGGGGCTCCACGGCTGGCAATGGATGGTGCTCATCGAGGGGATCTTCTCGGTCGGGATGGCCGGAATCCTCTGGGTCTGGCTGGATTCGCTGCCGGGGGAGGCGCGCTGGCTCAGCCCGGAGGAGCGTCAGGCGCTTTCCTCGGCGGTGGAGTCGGAGCGCGCCGCCGCCATCACCCGCCCCAAGGCCGGCCTGGGCCAACTGCTGCTCGACCCGAAGCTGCTCTTCTTCTGCTGGGTCTACTTCGCGATCCAGCTGACGATCTACGCGGTGACCTTCTGGCTGCCGGAGATCATCCGCGGCATGGGCGGGCTCTCGAACATGCAGGTGGGACTGTTCAATTCGATCCCCTGGCTGATCTCCGTCGCGGGGATGTATCTCTTCGCGGTGGCGGCCGCGCGCCGGCCGGGCCAGCAGGGCTGGGTGGCGGTCGCGCTCACGGTCGCGGGTGTCGGCATGTTCGCCGCCACGCTCGGCGGACCGGTCGCCGGCTTCGTCTGCATCTGCGTCTCGGCGCTGGGCTTCAAGTCCGCGGCCTCGCTGTTCTGGCCGATTCCCCAGAAGGAGCTGGACCCGCGCGCGGCGGCGGCAGGCATCGCGCTCATCAATTCGCTGGGCAATCTCGGTGGCTTCTTCGCCCCCACGGCCTTCGGCTGGATCAAGGAAACCACGGGCAGCGTGACCTGGGGACTGCACGGCCTGGCCGCCTCGTCGCTGCTCACGGCGGCGCTGGTCCTGTTGGTCCGCTTCCGTCGCGCCTGAAACCTCATCCCCGATGTCCACCCAGCTCATCCGCTCCATCCGCGTCGTACCGGTCGCCGGCGAGGATAGCATGCTGCTCAACCTCAGCGGCGCCCATGGGCCGTTCTTCACGCGCAACGTGGTGCTCATCACCGACGACGCGGGCCGGACGGGCGTCGGCGAGGTCCCGGGCGGGGAGAAGATCCGGCAGACGGTCGAGGAGGCCGCCCCGATGCTCATCGGTCGTCCGGTCGCGGAATACGGCCCGCTGCTGGACGAGGTCTCGCGCAAGTTCGGCGACCGTGACGCAGGCGGACGCGGCCTGCAGACGTTCGACCTGCGGGTGACGATCCATGCGGTGACGGCGCTGGAATCGGCGTTGCTCGACCTGCTCGGGCAGGCCCGCGACCTGCCGGTGGCCGCGCTGCTCGACGATGGCGGCATGCTGCGCAAGAGGGTGCTGGCGCTGGGCTACCTGTTCTACGTGGCGGACCGTCGCAAGACCACCCTGCCCTACCGGGATGAATCGGGATCCACCGTGGCCTGGCATCGGCTGCGCAATGAGGAGGCGATGACGCCCGAGGCGATCGTGCGTCTGGCCGAAGCCACGCAGGAGCGCTACGGTTTCCAGGACTTCAAGCTGAAGGGCGGCGTGCTGGCCGCCGACGCGGAAGCGGACGCGGTCCGGGCGCTCCATGCCAGATTCCCGAAGGCCCGGGTGACGCTCGACCCCAATGGAGCTTGGTCGCTCGAGGAGGCGGTCCGGGTGGGCACGCAGCTCAAAGGGGTGCTTGCCTACGCGGAAGACCCCTGCGGCGCGGAGAACGGACGCAATGGGCGCGAGGTGATGGCCGAATTCCGCCGTCGGACGGGACTGCCGACGGCCACGAACATGGTCGCGACCGACTGGCCGCAGCTGCAGGATGCGCTGCGGCTCAAGGCGGTGGACATCCCGCTGGCCGACCCGCACTTCTGGACGATGCGCGGCTCAGTTAAGGTCGCAGCGACCTGCAAGGAGCACGGGCTGACCTGGGGCTCGCACTCCAACAACCACTTCGATGTCTCGCTGGCGATGTTCACGCACGTGGCGGCCGCCGCCCCGGGCGAGGTCACGGCCATCGACACGCACTGGATCTGGCAGGAAGGGCAGCGCATCACGAAGGAGCCGTTGCGCATCGTGGACGGGCATCTTACGGTGCCGGATCGTCCGGGCCTGGGCGTCGAGATCGACGAAGCCAGGCTGGAGGCCGCGCATCAGGCCTACCGGCGTCTGCCAGGCGGCTCACGCGACGACGCGGTCGCGATGCAGTTCCTCATCCCGGGCTGGAAGTTCGACCCGAAGCGGCCCTGCCTGGTCCGCTGAGGCTCAGCGCAGGACGGATTTAAGGAACTCCCGGATGACCCGGCGGGAATCCTCGGAATCAAACTCCTTGCCGCCATGTCCGGCCCCGTAGACGGGCTGATAGACGGAAAAAACCCCGACCGCGCGGAGTCGGTCATGCAGGCGCTGGCTCTGGTCGATGGGCACCTGGGAATCCTTGTCGCCATGCATGATCAGGAAGGGCACGTCGCCGGCCGAGGCCAGATGCAGGGCGCTGGCGGACTTCGCCAAGGCGGGCCGATCCATCACGATTCCTCCCAGGAGCAGCGCGCCGTTGGCCTTGGCGAGGTCCTCGCGGGTTCGGCCTTCGGATAGGACGTTCGGTGGCATGGTCAGCAGGTCGCTCGGGCCGTACCAGTCGATCACCGCACGGATGCGATCCTCGGGCTCGGCGTCGGCCGTGCCGAGGACGGAGACCAGATGCCCGCCGGCGGATCCGCCCCAAGCGACGATGCGCTTGGCATCGATGCCGTATTTGTCGGCGTTGACCTTCAGCCAACGTACGGCCGCCCGGAGGTCCTCCAGCTGGGCCGGCCAGCGATGGTCCGGGATGAGGCGGTAATTCATGCTGGCGATCACGTAGCCCTCGGGGGCCAGCCACGTCGCCGGGCAACGGTCCTTGCTGCCCGCCTTCCACCCCCCGCCGTGCACCCAGAGGATCGTGGGCAGACGCCGCTTCGGGGCGTCGGCCGGCAGGTAGAGGTCGAGCTTCAGCGTCTCTTCGCCCGGCGTCGAGTAGACCAGGTCCTTGGCGAGCTTCACGCCCTCGGGCAGCTTTGGTGCCTTCTGGGCGAGGACGGTCAGGGCGAGGAGCAAGGGGAGCAGATGACGCATGAGGAAGTGATGGGGAATCCTGACAGGATGGGGAAACAAAAAGGGCCGGCGCGGGGCCGGCCCTTTCGGCTCAGACAGCGCTCACTTGAGCAGCTCGGCGGCCTCAGGATGGTCCTTGAGGAACGCCTCCCTCTGCTCAGGGCTCATGCCGTCGAGCTTCTCCTTTAGGCGCGCCTTGAGCTTCTCCTTCTGCTCGGGCGTAGCCTTGTCCATGCGCTCCTTCATGCGGTCCTTGAGCTTTTCCTTCTGCTCAGGGGTGAGGGAGTCGAACTTCTCCTTGGCCCGGTCCTTCAGCTTCTCCTTCTGTTCCGGGGTCAGGTCATTCGCCTTGTCCCGGAGATTGCCCAGCTTCTCCTTCAGTTCCGGATGCTTCTCAAGGAACTCCTTGCGCTCCTCGGGCGACATGTCGGCCAGCTTCTTGCGGAGCTCGGGCGAAGGACCCTGGGGGTGGTCGCCCGCGTGGAGCTTCGCCAGCTTTTCGCGGAGCTCCGGATGCTTCTTGAGGAAATCCCTGCGCTCCTCGGGGCTCATCGCCTCGAGCTTCTTGCGGAGGTCGGCGAGGTCGGGATGGTCGGGACGGGCGGAGCGGCTGGCTCCGGGCTTGGCTTCCGGACGTCCGGGACGTCCTTCAGGGGCGGCGATGAGCGCGGCGGCGGAGAGCAGGAGGAGTGCGGGGAGTTTCATGGCTGTCTTTTGAACCCCGCCCCCTGGCCTAAAGTTTCGCTCAGGCGATCAGTTCCCGGATAACCTCCCCGCCGAATTGGCTGAGCTGCTTGAACCGCCCCGCATGATAGAAGGTAAGCCGATTGTCGTCGAGGCCTAGTAGCCTCAGCAGGGTCACGTGGAAGTCTCGAACATGCCTCTTCAGATCGACCGCCTCCATGCCGAGCTCATCGGTCGCCCCGAAGGTATGGCCGGCCTTGCACCCGCCCCCCGCCATCCAGATGGTCATGGCGTTGGGATTATGGTCGCGCCCGTAGGCGGTGCCCTGCCGGACGCCGTTGTCGGGCGTTCGGCCGAACTCGCCGCACCAGACGACCAAGGTGCTGTCAAGCAGGCCGCGACGCTTCAGGTCGGCGATCAGGGCGGCGATGGGCCGGTCGACGGCACCGACGAGATTCCCATGCGCGCGCTCGATGAAGTCGTGGCTGTCCCAGGAGCCGTGGTAGAGCTGGACGAATCGTACGCCCTTCTCGACGAGCTTGCGGGCAAGGAGGCACTTGCGGCCGAAGGAAGCGGTGACGGGCGAATCGAGCCCGTACTCCTCCCGGACGCGCGCCGATTCGCCGGCGAGGTCGAGGGCCTCCGGGACCTGGGCCTGCATACGGAAGGCCAGCTCATAGCTCTCCATCCGCGCGGCCAGGTCGTCGCGTCCGGGATGGGCCTCCGCATGGGCGGCATTGAGCTTGGCGAGGAGGTCGAGATTGGCGCGCTGCCGGTCGCGGCTCACGCCATGAGGAGGCAGGAGGTCCAGCACCGGCGCGCCCTTGGGGCGGAGCGGCGTGCCCTGCAACCTGGCAGGCAGGTAGCCGCTGCCCCAGTTGGCCGCGCCGCCCTGCGGATGACTGGCCTCGGGCAGGACGACGAACCCCGGCAGATCCTTGTTCACCGACCCGAGTCCGTAGTTCACCCAGGCGCCGATACCGGGATCGCCGCCGAAGCGGTTCCCGGTGTTCATCTGATACATCGCGGTGGGGTGGTTGACGCTGTCGACGGTGCAGCCGCGCCAGAAGCACAGCTCATCGGCGACCTTGGCGAGGTGCGACCAGTTCTCGGCCATGTCCGCGCCGCTCTGGCCGGCCTTGATGAACTTGAAAGGACTCCGCACGTAATAGCGCCGGCCGCTCTCCATGGCCGACTTCTGCTTCCCCTCGCGCACGAACTCCTTGAGATGCATGCGCTCGAGCGCAGGCTTGGGGTCGAAGGTGTCGATGTGCGAGGGGCCGCCCTCCATCATCAGGAAGATGACGTTCTTGGCCTTGGCCGGAAGGTGCGGCCCGCTCACGCCGGCGCGCCTGGCCTCGTCGGCCAGCAGCGAGGTGAAGGCGACGGAGCCGAGCGAGGCGCCCATGCCGTAGAGGAAGTCGCGGCGGGCGAGCCTGGGATGCGGGAATGTTCCGTCAGGGCGCATGGGCGAATTCGTTGGAGTTGAACAGGACGAGGCAGAGGTCCGCCAGCGCACGCACGCGGTCGTCGACGTCGGCAGGCTGGAGATCGGGCACGAACTCCGCATTGGCATGCAGGCGTTCGGTGAAGGAGAACGGGGTGCCGGTGTTCTCTTCGATCGCGTCGCGCCTCACCTCGACGGGCGGCAGGACGGGCGCGGGCTTTGGACCGAGCAGGGATTTCACGCGCGCCCAATGGGCGAGGGATTCGCGCGATTCGGCCGGCGAGGGATCGCGGCCCAGCGCCGCCCTGAAGCAGCGCCGCACGGCCTCCGCATCGTCGGCATCCCGCGCCGACTTCGCCGCCAAGGCCAAGGCGCGCGCGTGCGAGTCGGCTCCGTTGAACAACGCAAACGCCTGCGGCGCGACGACCGACTCCTCCCGCTTCTCGCAGGAGAAGTCCGAGGGGGGTTGGTTGAACACCTCCATGCGGGGGTCGGGCAGGCCCCTGAGACGGAGGACGTAGAGCGAACGGCGATGGCGCTGCTCAGGCCGAGGGTTCGGCGTCCACGCGGCCGCGAAGGTCCCCATGACCTGGCGGGGCTGCAGGGCCGCCTCCTGGTTGATCTCAGGCCGGCAGGGGATGCCGCCCACGCTTCGGTTGAGCTCGCCGGTCGCGGCCAGCATGGAGTCGCGCAGTTCCTCGGCGGTGAGCCTTCTCGGAGGGAAGACAGCGAGGGATTCTCCCTTGGGATCCCTGGCGGCGATCGCCGCGGGGTCGGGATGCACGGAGGCGCGGCGGTAGGTCTCGCTTGAGAGGATGAGCCGGTGGAGATCCTTGAAGGTCCGCCCCTTCGCGATGAACTCGGAGGCCAGCCAGTCGAGCAGTTCCGGATGCGTCGGACGGCCCCCGGTCGAGCCGAAGTTGTTGGGGTTGGCGGCGAGGGGCTTGCCGAAGTGCCACTGCCAGACACGGTTGACGATGGCGCGCGCGGCCAGGGGGTTCGCCGGATGCACGATCCAGTCAGCAAGTCCCTTGCGACGACCGACCGGGAAAGAGGGCACGGCGGAAGGCACGGCGGTCAGGACCCCGAGCACGCCGGGAGCGACCTTGGGGCCTGGGGAGAACGGGTCGCCGCCGTTGAGGATGACCGCGTCCTCCCACTCGCCCTCCGCGAAGGGGTCGGCCGGGGGACGCACGGGTGCGTTGACCGACGCCACTTTCGGGGTGCGGCCGTCGAAGACCGAGAGCGCGAAGGGCTCATACCGCTCCAGTTCCCATTTCAGACGCTCCAGTCCCTTGCGGGCGATTCTCTCAAGGCCGATCTCCTCGGGGGTCCAGCCCAGCATCCGCGGCGGAAACCTGTCCTCGGCGACCTTCCGGCTCAGCAGGTACTGGCGGGCGCCCGCGAAACGCGAGCCCCTCACCTTGCCCGCCTTCGACAGGGCTTCCTTCCACGGCGCGTCGTCCACCCCGCTCGACTTGAACCAGGCCTCGGTGGCGGCGACGGACTTCTCATCCAGCTGCCGCAGGGTCTCCTCGTGCCCCTCGCGGGCAGCCAGGAGATGCCTGCGTTCATCGAATCCGCTCTGGTTCTCGGTCGGCAGGAACGGCGCGGGGCGCTCCGCCAGCTGGGTGGTCCGGAACACGGCCTGGACGGCGTAATAGTCGCGCGTGGCGATGGGATCGAACTTGTGGTCATGGCAGCGGGCGCACTGCAGGGACTGGGCCAGGAAGGTTTCGCCGACGGCGTTGGTCACGTCGTCGAGGAATCGCTGACGGGCGACCTTGGGCACCTCCATTGAGGTGAGCTCCCAGGGGCCCATCCGCAGGAACCCGACGGCGACCAGCATCTCAGGATCATCGGGGGCGATTTCATCGCCCGCGACCTGCTCCCGGATGAACCGGTCATAGGGTTTGTCGACGTTGAAGGAGCGCACGACGTAATCCCGGTAGCGCCAGGCGCCGCCGCGCTCGTAGTCATTGGCGAAGCCCGACGAATCGGCGTAGCGGACGACGTCCAGCCAGTGCTGGGCCATACGCTCGCCGTAGTGAGGCGAAGCCAGCAGGCGGTCGACGACCTTGGCGAACGCCGTGGCGTCATCGGATGGGTCGGCGAGGAAGGCCTCCGCCTCCGCCTCGCTCGGAGGCAGGCCCGTGAGACCGTAGCTGACTCTACGAAGGAGGGTGCGACGGTCGGCCTGCGGCGCGGGTTTCAGGCCCTCGGGGGTCCGGGCGCGGATGAAGGCGTCGACGGGGTGGCCGCCCGAGGGAGGCGCCGTTTTCGACAGCGGCATGTAGGCCCAGAGAGACTCGGGCTTGTAGCGACGGCCGTCCCACTCCGGCGACAGCCCTCCCCCGCTCTTCATGGTCACGCCGTCCTCGGCGTCCCACGCCGCCTTGCGCGTGAGCAGGATCTCCTTGGTGCGCGCCTCGCCGGGCAGGGCCGCGCCCTTCTCGATCCAATCGCGGACCCAGCGCAGTTGCTCCGATGTCAGCCGCTCGGCCTGTTTCGGTGGCATGGGCTCCCAGTCATCATGGACCCGCTCGACGGAGAGGAACATCGGACTCTCCTGCGGCTTTCCGACGACGACGGAGGGTTTGCCGCTTTCCCCGCCCTTGAGCAGGGCGTCCGGCCGGCGCAGGTCCAGCTCGCCCTTAATCTTCTCGGGATCCCGGCCGTGGCAGCCTAGGCACTTGTCCTGCAACAGGGGCTGGATGCGCCTCACAAAAAGCTCCTCCGAGGACTGCCCCTGCAGGGCAACTACCAGGAACATCGGGATGAGCCTGAGGAGGGGTCCGGACACGGCTCA
Organism: Verrucomicrobiota bacterium; assembly: GCA_030830965.1. Lineage (GTDB taxonomy): Bacteria > Verrucomicrobiota > Verrucomicrobiia > Opitutales > UBA953 > UBA953. The sequence goes on from JAURLX010000018.1 coordinate 88,243, forward strand.
AAGCATAGCGAAGCGGCGGTCAACACAAGCCGAACGCTCCATTTTTCTTCATATCAAGGTCGGACCTTATTATGAAGTCACCATGTCCCTTCGCCCGATCGTCCTGCTGCTCCTTGCCTGCCGCCTCGTCGGGGCCGACCCGGCGAGGGTGCTCTTCATCGGGAACAGCTACACCGGGACGAACGCGCTCCCCAAGGTGTTCACCGAGATGACCCGCTCCGCCGGGAGGAAGGTCCCGGAGGTGAAGTCATCGACGCCCGGAGGCAGGACGCTGGAGAATCATCTCACGATCAAGGGCAGCATGGACCTCATCGACGCTGGCGGATGGGACGTGGTCGTGCTCCAAGGGCACAGCCAGGAGGCCGCCCTGTCCGAGACCGACCCGGCTAAGCGCAAGGCCTTCCTCGGGTCGGCCCACGCGCTCTGCGAACGCGTGAGGGCGAAGAGCCCTCAGGCCAGAATCATCCTCTACATGACCTGGGCACGCCACGCAGACCTGTGGAAGGACCCCAAGGGCCGCGAGCTCGCGGACAAACTGGGCAAGGACCCGACGGACATGCAGGCGCGCATCCGCAAGTGGTATGAGACGGCGGCGGACGCGGAACGGTGCGAGCTGGCCCCGGTCGGCCTGGCCTGGGAGGCCAACTACCGCTCGGCTTCGCCGCTGCGCCTGCACACGCCTGACCAATCGCATCCGGTGTTCGCCGGCACCTACCTCGCCTCGCTAGTCATCTTCGGCCGGATCTACGGCCCAGTGAAGGAGCCGATCACGTGGACCGGAGAGGGCAAGGCCAAGGTCGACGACGGCGATGCCGTCCGTCTGCGCCGCTTCGCCGAGACCGCGCTCGCGCGCTGACGTTCAACCCGAGCCATGGAGGATGCCGCCGCAGAAACTGTAGCCGGCCTTCTCGACGCGGACGCCTGCTTCCGCCTCGTGCCAGCTACGGGTTTCGCGCCGGACATCGCTCACGATTGAGCAGCAGCGGAGGACGAGCCTCCGGATCCGCCCCGCCTTGACGCGCCTGCGCGCGCCCCAGAGCGGAGCGGATTCGACCAGTGCCACCACCGTGATCAGGATCAACGTCAGCGCCGGACCAAGGGACGCGCAGTTCATGCCTATGAAACAGCGGCGCTGATCGCAGGTTGCCCGTTTAGGGTATTGTGCCCAGACGGGACAGGTCAGCGGCGCGTCTCCCACGACTCGCTGAACCATCCTGCTTCCACGATCCTGCCTGGCAGGAAGGTCGAGGGGGGCTCGCGGATGTCGACCAGCGCCCAGTCAGGCAGCTTGGGTGTCTGCAGCGCGTTGGTGAGGTTGCTTCCCTGACGGAAGGTATAGCCGCTGTTGAGGACGACATACCGTGTGGGTGCCTCGGGGTTGGGATAGATCAGGATCGGGACATGATGCGCGGCCTCGGCGGACACCCCGGCCACGGTGACGGTGCCGGCCCCCCACCGGACGGGCAGGCGCGACTCAAGACGGGCGATCACTCGGTTGGATTCGGCGTCCCCCCACAGAATGAGGTTCGCCGAGGCAGCCAGCGCCGGGGTCACGTCGACGTCGTCGACAGTCCTGGCCTCTCCTCGGAAGTTGACCTGCCAGTTGCTCTGAGCCAACCGCATCTCGGCGGACGTCCAGGCCGCGACGGCGGGGTTGGAGGACCTACCCGTCGGACGCACGAATACGAAAGCGTCCATGAATGCGTCGTCGATCGGCCCCTGGAGATCATGACGTTTCTGCAACGCCGGGGAGAGCAGGTTCAGCGTCCGGGGATCGGCCCACCGGCCTCCCACCTTGAGGAATCGCGTCACCCCGGAGAAATCCTGTCCGTCGATGCTCACGCGAGGGGGACCCTCCCCCGCCCATGCGGCGGGGAGATCTAGGGACAGATCGGTCACCCCTTTGGTCACGACCTCGATCCTGCCGGGGCCGACCTTGCGGGCGTCCACCTCCGAGATCTTCCAATGCTCCTCCAGGGCGTTCACCCTGACCCAGTCGATCTCGTTGTATTTAAGGGTGGGCGTGGAGAGCCTGATACGTTCCGGTGCCTTGGGGCGACCCTTCTCGACGGCGGCGTCCATCAAGGCGTCGAGCGCCTTCTTGGTCTCAGGATGATATTTGTGCCCCGTCTTCGGGCCCACCAGCTCTGGAATCTCGAAGCCCCTGGCCTTGGCCGCATCGACCATCTTGCGTCCCTGCCAGCGGGCAGGGTCCTCGTCCCCGCAGTAAAGGAAGACAGGTCGGTTGGAGAGGTTCAGGACATACCCCGGGACGTCGTAGAGGGCGTAGAGCCTGCGCTCCCAGGGGGTCGGCGGGGTCCTGCCCTGTGCGTCCACCTTGGCATATTCAGCGGTCTCGACGAACCCCGCCCCGGGGGTGATGGCGGCAAAAAGCCCGACATGCTGGGCGCCGACATGCCAGGCGCCCGCCCCGCCCATGGAGAAGCCGCGCAGGGCCACATGGTCACGGCTGCAGGCATATTCCCGGATGGCATGCTCCATGGCCTCCAGGACGTCCACCTCCCCGGCGAACTTGTAGGCGTTGCAGAACCGACCGTAGATATTGAGGGTGATCAGTCTGGGCGGAGGCGGGGTCTTGGACTTGCCGCCCTGCGAGGTAAGAAAGGCCAATTCGGTCAGGACGTCGCTGCGCCCATGCAGCCAGACATCGAGCCGTCCGCCCTGGTCCGGACGGTCTGCGGGAATGACCAGGCCGTAGGGCTGGATTGAGCCGTCGATCCGGGACCGATACCCGCGGACGACGTTGCCGGTGGCGGTCCGCCAGGGGGTCCGGCCGGCCTTGAGCTCAGCCAGACGCTCCTCGCCGGCTTTCAGGAGATTCCGGGCGTCGGCCAGCTGCTTGACGGAATAGACCTCATTGAGTTCCACGGCCCAAAGCACGGCTTTTGCGAAGATTTCGACGTCGGGGACGTATTCGACGACCCCCTTGGCCAGAACCCCGGGCCGAGCTACGGCGTCGATCTCGGCTTGAAGCCTGCGCCCGGCCGTCAGGAGCTCCGCACGTTCCCTCTCCGGGATGACAATGCCGGGAGGAGGGCTCTTGGCGTTCTGGTTCTGTGCTCCCAGTGGCGCGAGAGGGCAGAAAGCCAGAAGGACGAGGAGCAGGTGTCGGGGAGACATGGCCGGACCATACCTCGCCGGTCGATTCCGTCCAGCGCTTCCCTTGAAGGAAGGCCGAGGGTGTCCGACGGCCCGGGCAGCCCCGCCCTCAGGCGCCCCCGCCAGGCCGCCACGACCTCCGGAGCGGCCCATCATCTCCGCTTATGTCGGGCGCACATGAAACTGCATCCGTCTAATCACGACACATAGGGCTTCCACGGAGTTGCCACGCGCGCAAAAAGACGGCAGGATTGTATATTCTATA
>JAURLX010000019.1 GCA_030830965.1 Verrucomicrobiota bacterium
CAGCCTTGCCTGGCCGGCTGGGGAGGCTCGCGGCTCGTGGAACTGAAGTTCGTGCGTACGAAGGATGGCCTTCCATGGGGGCGTTCGCCGGACGCGTGGTGGGCGAAGATCGTGGGCCCCAAGGGGCGCACCGGACATCTCGCCTGGGAGGCTGGCGGCGATGGGCATCTCCTGGAATTCTTCGTGGACGAGCCCATGGCCTTCGCGAACGAGGAGGGCGTGGCCCTCGGAGGCGTGCCTGCGCTCCAGCAGTTTCCTGTGACGACGCCTGATGGTCCGGCAGCTTCCGGCTGCGTCCCGACCGCGGGCGCGAGCCTCCTCGAATACTGGATGGCGCGGGGCGGTGCGAAGTGGGCCCGGGGGGGCGAGGGCTCGCGCGAGCGGGTGCTTCGCCTGCGGGACCGTCTCAGGTACGTGACGATCCCCGACATCTGGGGGTTCACCGACGACCGCATGTCGCTGACCGGCGCCTTGACGGAAGATCTCGCCCGCAATCTTTACCGCGACGCCCGGGAGCGAGGCGTCGAGTTATCCGTCGGCCTCTCGGATTTCACCTTCGAGACCCTCCGCCGGGAGGTCTCCCTGGGGCGCCCGACCCTCGCCTCCTGCATCGTGCCCCTTCCGCAGAAGCCCGAGCTCACCTGGGGTCACGAAGTCGTGTGCGTCGGATGGATCGTCCTCGGCGGCAGGCATTACGTGGGCGTCATCGACAACTTCCTCCCCGTAAGGAACCCCGGGGCCGTCCGCTGGATCGTCGAGGACAAGTTCAGGGAGCAGATCGTGGCCGGGCTCGTACGCTAGCGGTCTCCCGCACGAGCCGCGGACGACCCGTTCACATGATCGGCGTCGCGGGGGGAGGCGCGCCGGCGGCCGCTGGCGCAGCGTCCGGAGCCGGTGCGTTGAGTTTGTCGACCTCGATGCGCAGGCGGGCCATCGCCTGGTCGCGCAGCGCCGGCACCTCGGCCAGCGCGGCCTCGCGCTCGGCGTCGGTCGTGGCCTTGCGGAAATTCTCACCGATCTCGCGGGCCTTCATCATGATGCCGATGCCTTCGGCCGTCATCATGCCCGCGCGGACGGCGTCCTGGAGCCGCTTCTCGTCGCCGGCGATCTCGAGCGCCATCTTGCGCGTCTCATCGCCGAACTCCTTGAACTTCGCCTTCATCTCGTCGCTGAGCTGCGGACGCTTGCCGTCGTTGTTGACGACCGCAGGAGCGGGGGAGGGAGGACGGAACTTGGACTTGGGCTTCTCCTCCTTCACGACCGGCGCGGGGGCCGGGGCCGGAGCGGGCTCGTCCTCGGGCAGGAACTTCATCGCCACTGCGGTGACGCCGACTGCGAGCGCGATGGTGAGGATGAACGTGGCCGGGCGCATAGCCTGTTCATAAATCCGCCCCCCGGCGGGAGCAAGGCATGAAACCCTGCGATGGGTGCGTAAAATCGTAATCCCTTGCCCGGCCGGCCCGACGGGGGCTTAATCCCTTCGACCCCGCCATCCCGTAGCCATGCGTTCCTTTCTGCTCAACCTTGTCGCGGTTTGCTCCTTGGGCGCAGCCGAACCCCGTGCGCTCAGGGCAGGTGCCGCCGCCGTCGACGTCTCCCCCGTCGCATTTCCCGTCAACATGCCCGGGGGCTTCGACGCCAATCCCGCCGAGGGCGTGAACGACCCCCTCATGTCCAGGTCGCTGGCGATCTCCGACGGCGAGACCACCGTCGTCCTGACCGTCGTCGACAACCTCGGCCTTCCTCCGGCGATCATCGCCGAGGCCAAGAAGATTGCGAGCGACCGCACCGGCGTGCCCATCGACCGCATGCTGGTGTCGTCGACCCACACCCACTCTGGCGCCGGCGTGAGCGCGGAAAGCAGCCCCGGTTCGGATTCGCCGGCGGAGAAGAACCGGGCCGTCCTCGTGGCTGGGCTGGCCGAGTCCATCGTCCAGGCGCACGCCACCCTGCGCCCCGCCTCGGTCGCCGCCGCCTCCCGTCCCCTGCCGCACGAAGTCTTCAACCGCCGTTGGTACCTGAAGGAGGGCAAGATGCAGCCCAATCCCTTCGGCGGCATGGACAAGGTGAAGATGAACCCGCCGAACTCGCCCGACGTGCTCGATCGTCCGGCCGGGCCGACCGACCCCGAGATCAGCATGCTTTCCGTCCGCGACGCCAGGGGTCGGCCCCTCGGACTCTTTGCGAACTACTCCCTCCATTATGTCGGCGCCGTTCCGCGAGGAAAGATCTCCGCCGACTATTACGGGGAGTTCGCCCGGCTCGTCCCTCAGCGTCTGGGCCAGCCCGGCCTGGTCGCCATGATGTCCAACGGCACCTCCGGGGACATCAACAACTCCCCCTTCGGCACCATCCGGCCGCCTCGTGAGCCCATGGAGCAGGTCCGCATCGTCGCGCAGGAGGCGGCCGACAGCGTCTGGTTCGCCCTCCGCGACGTGAAGGCGCATGAGCCCAAGGCCGTCCTCGGCATGAGGCAGCGCACGCTCACCCTGAAGTATCGCAGGCCCACCCAGGAGCAGGTCCTGTACGCCAAGGCCGTCCTGGCGATCAAGGACGAGGCCGCCAAGAAGCGCCTCCCGCGGCTGGCCGAAGCCTACGCGCGCCGCACCCTCGCGGCGCTTGAACGCAAGGAGGAGACCGTCGACGCCATCTTACAGGTCGTGCGCATCGGCGACTTCGCGATTGTCGGCATCCCCTTCGAGACCTTTGCCGAGATCGGTCTGTCCCTGAAGAAGGACAGCCCCTTCGCGCGGACGATGGTCGTCGGGCTCGCCAACGGACGGCACGGCTACCTCCCGACCCCCGCGCAGCATGAGCTCGGCGGGTATGAGACCTGGCTCGGCACCTGCCACGTGCAGGAGGACGCCTCGGAGCTGATCATGAAGGAACTCCGGCCGATGCTGGCGGAACTTCACGGGCTCTGAGCGTCCGCATGCTCGGCCTCCTCCATCCCGCGCCCGAAGTCCCGCGTCTGCCCGCGGACAGGACGGACGCCGAGTATCGGCGCCTCCGCCTGCGCGTCTTCCTCGGCATCTTCATCGGCTATGCCGGCTACTACCTCGTCCGGAAGAACTTCTCCCTCGCCGTCCCGGACATCCTGCGGGAGCACCCCGAGTACACCAAGGCCCAGCTCGGCGCGGCCATGACCGCGCTTTCGGTCGCCTACGGCTTCTCCAAATTCCTCATGGGGAGCGTCTCCGACCGCAGTAACCCGCGTTATTTCCTGCCCCTCGGCTTGGCGCTTTCCAGCGGCATCCTGCTCGTGTGCGGGCTGGTGAAGGAGGTCTACCTCTCCCTGACGGCGATGGTCGTCCTCCAGGCGCTCAACGGCTGGTTCAACGGCATGGGCTGGGCGCCCTGCGGCAAGACCATGGTGCACTGGTTCAGCGCCGGCGAGCGGGGCAGGGCGGTCTCGGTCTGGAACGTCGCCCACAACGTCGGCGGCGCGCTCGTGGCGACCGTCGCGCTGGCGGGCGTGGCCCTTTACGGCGACTGGGGCGCCAAGTTCCACTTCAACGCCTGCGTCGCGCTGCTCATCGCGGCCTTCTCCTGGTACGTCCTGCGCGACACCCCGCAGAGCTGCGGCCTCCCGCCCGTCGAGGAATGGCGCAACGACTATCCCCCGGGCTACGGCAAGGACCACGAGCGCACCCTGGGCTTCCGGGAGATCTTCCTCACGCACGTCTTCGGCAACCGCCTCCTGTGGGCCATCGCCGTTGCCAACGCCTTCGTCTACTTCGTCCGCTACGGCGTGGTCGACTGGGTGCCCGCATACCTCCAGACCGCGAAAGGATTCACCTTCCAGGAATCCAGCTGGGCATGGTCGGCCTTCGAGTGGGCCGGCGTGCCGGGGACGATCCTGTGCGGCTGGGTGTCCGACCGCTGGTTCCGTTCGCGCCGGGCGCCGGCCACCGTGCTGTTCATGATTCCGACCTTGCTGGGTCTCGTCGTCTACGGACTCAACCGCCACGGCCCGTTGGCCGTCGACGTGGCGGCCCTGATCGTCATCGGGTTCTTCATCTACGGCCCTATCATGCTCATCGGCCTGCAGGCCCTCGACATGGTGCCCAAGAAGGCCGCGGGCACCGCCGCGGGCTTCACGGGATTCTTCGGTTACGTCTTCGGCTCGGCCTTCGCCGGCACCGGCGTGGGCTGGATCGCCGACCACTGGGGCTGGACGGGAGTCGTCGTGGTCATGTGCGTCTGCTGCGTGCTGACCATGGGCTTCAGCGCCCTGACCCTCTCGCACGGCGTCAGGACAGAATCCCGCTGAAAGAAGGTCGAATCCCCTCGGCCGGGAGGTCGGGATTGCCCCCGGGACGCGGAGTCCCATCTTGGCGGCATGCGCTCACCCCGGCCCATCCTTCTCTCCATCCTGGCGGCCGCCTGCCTGTTCGCCGAGGACTCCCGCCTCGGTCCGCTCAAGGACCTCAACGGCTACTTCCCCTTCGATCCTCCCAAGTCCGCCAAGGACTGGTCGGCCCAGCAGGAAAAAATCCGCCGCCGCATCCTCGTCTCGCAGGGTCTCTGGCCCATGCCGACGCGGAGCCCCCTCAACGCCGTCGTACACGGACGCATGGAGTTCGACGACTATGTCGTCGAGAAGGTCTACTTCGAGAGCGCGCCCGGCTTCTACGTCACCGGCAACCTCTATCGGCCCAGGCAGGTGAAGGGCAGGGTGCCCGCCGTGCTCTTCCCCCACGGCCACTGGAAGGACGCCCGTTTCCTCAACCAGCCGGCCAAGTACGTGCGCGAGGAGATCGCCTCCGGTCAGGAGCGCTTCGAATCCGGCGGGCAGAGCCGTTTCCAGTCCATGTGCGTCCAGCTGGCGCGCATGGGCTGCATCGCCTGGCATTACGACGCCCTCAGCGACTCCGATTCCATCCAGTTCTCGGCTGACGTCGTGCACAAGTTCGCCAAGCAGCGCCCCGAGATGAACGCCGTCTCCGGCTGGGGCCTCTACAGCCCGCAGGCCGAGTCGAACCTGCAGAACATCATGGGCCTCCAGACCCTCAACTCCGTGCGCGGCGTGGACTTTCTCCTGACCCTTCCGGAGGTCGACCCCGGCCGCATCGCCATCACCGGTTCCAGCGGCGGCGGCACCCAGACCATGCTCCTCGCGGCGGTCGACGACCGCGTCGCGCTCTCCTTCCCCGTGGTGATGGTCTCGACCGCGATGCAGGGCGGGTGCTCCTGCGAGAACTCCACCCTGCTGCGCGTGGGGCAGGGCAACATCGACATCGCCGGCGCCTTCGCGCCCAAGCCGCAGGGCATGAACACCGCTAATGACTGGACGAAGGAGCTGGCGACCAAGGGTTTTCCGGAGCTGCAGAGACTCTACGCGACCCTGGGCCGCAAGGACGACGTGATGCTGCATCGCGGCGAGCACTTCCCCCATAACTACAACGCCGTCACCCGCAGCGCCTTCTACGGATTCCTCAACCGGCACTTCAGGCTCGGCCAGGAGACGCCGGTGATCGAGCGCGACTACGTCCCCCTGCCCAAGGAGAAGCTAACCGTGTGGGACGCCGCGCATCCGGCACCCAAGGCTGCGGACCCCGAGTTCGAACGCGGCCTCCTCAGGTGGTTCAAGGAGGATTCCGAGAAGCAGCTCCGCGCGGCGGCCGCCACGGCCGAGGGGCGCGAGCAGGTCCTTCGTCCGGCGGTGGAGACGATCATCGGGCGCACCTACGCCGAGGCCGGCAAGCCCGCGCTCGCTTCGCCTTCCGCGCAGTGGCGCGACACCCATTTCCACTTCAAGGGCGTCGTGACCGAGTCCGCTCGCGGCGAGGAGGTCGCCATCGACTGGTACCAGCCCGTCAATCCGACCGGACGCGTCGTCGTCTGGTTGGAGGATTCCGGCGCCGCGGGACTCCGCAAGGGCAACGTCCCTCGGCCGGAGGTGCGGAGGCTCATCGAGGCGGGCGTGGCGGTCATCGGCGTCGATCTGCACCTTCAGGGCGGCGAACCGGTCAAGGAGACCCGCGTCGTGCCCGGGCCGCGCGAAGTGCCTGCGTACACCTTCGGCTACAACGCCGCCCTGTTCGCCCAGCGCGTGCATGACGTCCTCTCGGTCGTGAAGATGCTGCGCACCGACCATTCGCCCGACCATCCCGAGGTGAAGTCGGTCGACCTCATGGGCATCGGCAGGGCCGGAGTCGTGGCCGCCGCGGCCAGGGCCGTGCTGGGCGACGCCGTCGGCCGGACCGCCGTCGACACCGCCGGCTTCCGTTTCTCGCAGCTCCTCAGCTACCGCGACCCCATGTTCCTTCCGGGCGGCTCCAAGTATCTCGACGTTCCCGGACTGCTCTCGCTCTGCCCGCAGGACCAGCTCTGGATCGCCGGCGAGACCGCGCGTCCTGAGTTCGTCGCCGCGCAGGCCGTGGTCTTCCAGGGCGCCCCTGACGCCCGCGCCGCCGCCGCGGTCGAATGGCTGCTCCAGTGACTTCGATGGACCGAAGGGCCTTTCTTTCCGTCGCCGCCCTGGCGCCTTTCGCGCCGGCCTTCGCGGCCGGCAGCACCGGCAGGATACGCGTAGGCCAGATCGGCACCTCCCACGCGCATGCTTCCGGCAAGATGGATTCCGTGCGTTCGCTCGGCGATCTCTACGAGGTCGTCGGCGTCGCCGAGCCCATCGCCGGACGGCAGGCCGCGGCCAAAGGCGCGAAGGCCTACGCCGGCCTGCGCTGGATGAGCGAGGCGGATCTGCTGGCCGACGCTTCGGTCGAAGCCGTGCTCGTCGAGACCACCTTGGCGGACTCTGCGCGTGCCGCGATGGCGGCGATCGCGGCCGGCAAGCACGTGCACCTCGACAAGCCGGGGGCCGAGAGGCACGACGACTTCAGGCGGATGCGTCTCGAGGCGGAGCGTCGCGGGCTGACCGTGCAGATGGGGTACATGCTGCGACACAACCCCGCCTTCGCGCTGCTCCTGCGCACCCACCGCGAGGGCTGGCTTGGGGACATCACCGAGATCGACGCCTCCATGGGCAAGCTGGCCGACGCCCGCGTCATGGCGCAGCTGGGCGTGCTTCCCGGGCACGGCATGTTCGAGCTCGCCTGCCATCTCGTCGACATCGTGGTCAAGCTGCTCGGGGCGCCTTCGTCGGTCCGCTACCTCGGGAAGAGGACCGGCCTGCTCGCGGCCGACTTCCCGGATAACCAGCTGGCGGTGCTCGAATATCCGCGTGCGACCGTGACTTTGCGTTGCAACCATGGCGACCCGTTCGGCGGACCTCACCGAAGGTTCCGCGTCGCCGGCACCAAGGGGGCGATGGTCATCGACCCCCTGGAGTCGGGGAAGGGCGTCCTGCGTCTCTCCGAGGACGTGCGCTCCAAAGTCTGCGAGACCGTCGACGGCAAGTCCGTCATGAAGCTGGTCACCGAGTTCCGCAAAGGCGACAATCCCTTCGCCCTCAAGGCGCCCGGGGGCCGTTACGACGAAGAGTTCAGGCACCTGCACGCCGTCCTGCGGGCAGGCGTCCCGTTCGGATGGGATGCCGCGCACGACATCGCCGTGCATGCGACCGCCCTGCGTTGCGCCGGACTCGAGCCCTGAGTCAGCGCAGCGAGGCGATCAGCTTCTCGAGGTCCCGGCCGTATTTCACGTAGGACGCGAACCGCTGTTCCGGCGTGGCCTTCGTCGCGCCGGCCCCCAGGTGGACGATGTTGGCCACGTGCGGCTCGATCGTGACCCCCGCCTTGTAACCCTGGCGGATGAGGTCCGTGAGGACTTCGCGGACCTTCGCATCGCCCTCGCCCGGGTAGGTGAAGGCGTTGCTCTTGGAGCCGTCGGACGAGCGGCGGCAGTCCTTCACGTGCACGTATTCGACGAACGGCTTCACCGCCTCGTAGAACTCCAGCGTATCCTGCCCGTAGGAGGCCGTGTTGCCCATGTCGAAGAGGTAGCGGACGTTGGGATGGTCGACCCTTTCCATGAATTCACGCGCCTTGGCGGCCGTGTGACCGCCCCAGCCCTCGCAGTTCTCGTGAAGCAGCAGGATGCCGCCGTCCGCGGCGTGCTTCGCCATCTCCTTGTAACGGCGCACCCCTTCGTCGCGCCAGGTCGCGTCCTCCGTGCCCGCCTGCATCCAGCTCATCGTACGCACGAACCGCGTCTTCGCTCGCTGCATCCGCGGAATCAGCACCTTGAGGTCGGCGAGGTCCGTGGCGAAGTCGCCGTTGATCGGCCGGCTCCAGTTGCCGATGGCCGAGCCGAAGCTGCTGACCCGCAGCCCGGCCGATTCGATGCGTTCCATAGCGCGGGCGAAATCGTCGTCCGAGGTGGCGGCGGAGGAGACCTGCTTGCCGTCGATCAGGCGGAGCTCGATGCAGGGCCAGCCGAGGGCCTTCTGCGCGGCCACCTGACCGGCGATGTCATCGGCGGCCTCGTCGGCCAGTCCGGAGAGCGGGAAGGGAGTCATGCGGTCGAGATACCTGCGGCCGGCCTGGGGTGGCAAGGGCAAGCGTCCGTACCAAGCAGGAGGGCGGGCCGGTCGGCCCGCCCTCGGCGGAAAACCTCTCCTGATGCCCTTAGCGCTGCTCGCCGCGGGGCGGCTGCGGGCGGGGCGGCTGCGGGCGGCGGTTGTCGCCTTCGCCGTCACGGGGGCCGACGCGGGGCTGGTCGCCGTCACGGGGGCCGACCTTGGGACGGTCGCCGTCACGTTCACGGGGTTCGCCGGGGCGGTCGCCGTCGGGGCGACGATTGTCAGGCTGCATGCGCCGGCGCATCTCCTCCTGGAACTTGCGCATCTTTTCGAGCAGGGGCTTCACTTCAGGGTCGGCCGCAATGGCGGCCCTCTCGACGGCCTCACGCTCGGCGCGCATGGCCTTCTCCATCTTCTCGCGGAGCTCCTTGAGGTCCTCGCGGGCCTCCTTCACATCGGGATCCTCATTGGCCTTCTGCATCGCCGCCTGGAGTCGGCGCTGCTCTTCGGGGGTGAGGGGCGGGCGGGGCTGTTCCGGGCGACGATCGTCATTGCGGAAATCTCCGCGGGGCTCGGGTCGGCGGCGGTTGTCGACTCCGGGCTGGTCGCCTTCCCGGGGGATGGATCGGCGAGGTTCATCTGCGGCAAGGACAGCCAAGGGGAGCAGGAGGATCAGGAGGTGTCGGGGCATGGTATGAATGTAACCCCCGTCTTAAGGGGTAGTTTCGGATTATTCCCTGATGAACGGGGGTGGCGATGGCGTGGGAAACCCTAAGCCTGCTGCCCGTGGCTTCTTGGGCAGGCCGTGCGCCGTGACGCAGGCGTCCGTCGCGCGGGCCCGATAGAAAAGTCTGGAGCGGCCGCCCGGGGGAGGATGATATGACCGCATCATGCCCCGATTGACCCCGCTCCTCCTGGCGCTGGCCGCCTTCGCCTCTGCCGCCGAACTCAAGGTGAACCGACTGTTCTCCGACCATGCCGTCCTCCAGGCCGGCGAGTCGGCCGTCTATGGCAAAGCCCGTCCCGGGGCCAAGGTCACCGTCACCCTCGGGGACGTCAGCGCCGAGGCCGTGGCGGGAACCGACGGCGTCTTCCGCACTTCGCTCAAGGGCCTCAAGCCGACCGAGCAGGGCGCCGAGCTCGTCATCGCTTCCGGCGACGAGAAGGTCGTGGCCCAGGATGTCATCGTCGGCGAAGTCTGGGTCGGCTCCGGTCAGTCCAACATGGACTGGGTCGTCAACGCCACGCACGACCTCAAGGATGCCGTCAGCCGCCCCGCGGACGCCGGCATCCGCATGTTCACCGTGGCTCGCGTGCCTTCGGCCGAGCCGGTCGAGGATGTCAAGGGCGGCGCCTGGACGCTCGCCGACCCCAAGTCCATCCCTGGCTTCTCCGCCTCCGCCTTCTATTTCGGACGTGAGCTGCGCGCCAACATCAAGCAGCCTGTCGGACTCATCGTCTCCTCCATCGGCGGCACCCGCGCCGAGGCCTGGGGCCCCAAGGGCATGTATGCCGCCGACCCCGAGGCGAGGGACTTCGACGCCAGGGAGGCGGCCGGCATCAAGGCCCGCGCCGAGAACCTCAAGAAGCTGCAGGAGCGCATCGCCAAGGAGAAGGACCCCAAGGCCCTCGCCAAGATGAAGCAGGACGCCGGCCGCCTCGGTCCCGTGTGGAGCAACGGTCCGCACATGAACTGGAACGGCATGGTCCACCCCTGGATCGGCCACAGCTTCCGCGGCGTCATCTGGTATCAGGGCGAGTCCAACGCCGGAGCTCCGGAGGCCTACCGGTGGGTGCTCGGCTCCGTGATCAAGTCTTGGCACAAGGCCTGGGGGCGCGAGTTCCCCTTCATCATTGTGCAGCTGCCCCGCTTCATGGCCCGCAAGCCCGACGCCGTCGAAGACGGTGGCTGGCCCCGTATCCGTGAGTCCATGGAATGGATCGCGGACAACGTGCCGGGCGCGATGATGTCCGTTAACATCGACCTCGGGGAGGAGAAGGACATCCATCCCAAGGACAAGCTGCCCGTCGGCGAGCGTCTGGCCGCCGTCGCCCTTCAGCGCGTGTACAAGGCCCGCGAAGTCGGCGAAGCCCCCCGGGTCGTCCGCGCCGAGCGCGCTGGCGATGCCTGGAAGCTGACCTACGACCGCCCCGTCGCCATCCGCGGCGAAGGCAAGGGCTTCGGCCTGCTGAAGTCGGACGGCCAGTGGGCGCATGCCGCGGCCAAGGCCGACGGCAAGGTCGTGACCGTCTCCGCCGCCGGCGTGACCGAACCCAAGGAGGTCCGTTACGCCTGGGCCAACTTCCCCGAGGTGTGCGTCTATTCTGCCGGCAAGGATGGCCTCCCCGCCGGCCCCTGGCGGAGTTCCAAGTGAGCCGCCCGCGGTTGGCCTTCCTCTGGGCCTTTCTGGCCTCGGCGCTCTTCGCCGCGCCCGAGACCCCGGGCCTGCGCGTGGCCATCGCGGGACACAGTTTCCATGTCTGGACGGGCCCCGTCGTCGAGGAGCTCGCCAAGGCGGCCGGCATCGAAGGCCACCGGACGGTCGCCTCCTCCTTTATCGGCGGATCGCGCACCACGCAGCACTGGGACCTGCCCGATGAACGCAACAAGGTGAAGGCCGTGCTGAACGGGGGCGGTGCGGACGTGCTCACCCTGTCGCCCACCCTCGTGCCTGACGACGCCATCCTGAAGTTCGCCCAGCTCGGACTCGCCAAAAACGCCGGCATCAAGGTGACCGTCCAGCAGAGCTGGATCCCCTACGACGACCTGACCTTCTGGGTCGCGCGCAAGCGACCCGCCTCCGTCGACCGAGATTCCAGGACTCCGGACCAGCTGCGGGCTGCGCACGCCGACTATTTCAAGCTCGTGGATGCGGAGGTCCGGTCCGTGAACGCCAAGCTCGGCAAGGATGTCGTCCGGCTCGTGCCCGCCGGCTCGGCGGTGCTCGTCCTGCGGGAGAAAGTCGCGAAGGGCGAGGTGCCCGGCGTCGCCAAGCAGTCTCAACTCTTCAGCGACCCGCTCGGTCATCCCACCGAACCCATCAGGGCCCTGAACTCCTACTGTCATTTCGCGGTCATCTACGGGCGAAGCCCCGTCGGTCTTCCCGTACCGAAGGGGCTGCAGCGTGCGTCCGAGGCTCCGCGTCTCAACGCCCTGCTGCAGCAGATCGCCTGGGAGGCCGTGCAGTCGCATCCGCTGGCGGGCATCCCGCGGCAGAAGTGACCCGGGGCCCATGCGCAGGGCCGTCTGCATCGTCAATGTGGCCCGGGAGGGCGCTGGCCTGCTGGGGGACCTCGCGGAGGACGCAGGGCTGTCTCTGATCCAGGTCGAGTCCTGGAAAGGCGAGCGCTGGCCCGAGGACCTCGGGGTGGACGACCTTCTGTTGGTCATGGGCGGGCCCATGGGCGTGGCGGATATCGGCCGGCCGGGATTCGAATGGCTTGGCGAGGTCGCGGAGCTCCTGCGCTTCAGGCTCTCGGCCGATCAGCCGTGCATCGGCGTCTGTCTCGGCATGCAGCTGCTGGCGCATGCCGCCGGCGCTGCGGTCGCGCCGATGAGAGACGCCGCAGGTCATCCTGTCCGTGAGGTCGGCTGGGGCCCGGTCGAACTTGTCGGAACTTCGCCCATCCTGGCCGGACTCCCGCGGTCGATGGACGTCCTTCACTGGCACGGAGACGCCTGCGCCCTGCCGGAAGGTGCGCAGCTCCTGGCTTCCACCTCGGTTTGTCCTGTGCAGATGTTTTCGCTCGGACGGTCCGTCGGCATGCAGTTCCATCCCGAGGTGGACGGAGCCACCGCCTGCATCTGGGCCGCGGAGGACGCCGCGTTCGTGCGAGGTGCGAACGGCGACGACGGCGTGCAGGCCCTGCAGTCCGCCTCGCCGGCGGCGGCCGCCCGCACCCTCGCGACCAGACGACGCATGCTGGCCGGCATCCTGCGGTCCGTCCTGCGTCCCTGAGGGCTTGAAGAGAGTCCGGAGGCGGGTGAGCATGATGCAACCCCGATGAACCTCCGCGTCCTTGCCCTCGTCCTGCTGCTCGCCCCCCTGGCTTGCCTCGCCCAGGTGGCGAAGGGCGAGCCTACCGACGCCAAGGAGGCGGCCGCCAAGAAGGCGGCCCAGGACGCCTTGGTCGACGCCCGCTACGAGGCCTGGCTTGCCAAGCTGTCGCCCGAGGCGCTCGCCTGGGAGAAGGTCCTGCAGTCTCAGCTTGGCGGTTTCTACCTGCCCTTGCACAAGCGCGACAAGATCGCCGGCAAGTCGAACGCCTGGGACTTCGTAAAGGACGACCCCAAGCTCCCGCGCGTCCTGCTCATCGGCGACTCCGTCTCGCGTGGCTACACCCAGCCCGCCCGCAAGGCCCTGGCCGGCAAGGCCAATGTCCATCGCGCCCCCGCCAACTGCGGGCCCACCGCCTCCGGGCTCAAGAACCTCGAGGTCTGGCTCGGCGAAGGGAAGTGGGACGTCATCCATTTCAACTTCGGCATCCACGATCGGGCCACCCCGATCGCCGACTACCGTAAGCGCCTCGAGGAGATCGTCGTGCGCCTGAAGAAGACCGGCGCCCGGCTCGTCTGGGCCAGCACCACGCCCATTCCGGACAACCCTGCGCAGAAGCAGACCGCCGACTCGATCGTCGAACGCAACAAGGTCGCCGCCGAGGTGATGGCCGCGCACGGCGTGTCCGTGAACGACCTCTTTGGCGCGATGACTCCGCGCCTCGCCGAGTTTCAGCCGCCGTTGGACGTCCATTTCAAGGCCGCGGGCTACGACTTCCTCGGGGCCAAGGTGGCCGAGGCCGTGTTGGCCGCGAAGTGATTAGCCGCGCCGCGACGGAACACGCCTGCCGCGGCCGATAGGCGTTGCCCCGGAGCGCGCGACGAGGCATCAATGCCGCATGAGACTCGCCCCGGTCTTGTTCGGCCTTCTCGCCTGTTTGGCGGCCCTGCTGTCTGCCGCCGAACGCAGGCCCAACGTCGTCCTCATCCTGGTCGACGACTTCGGCTACGAGTGCGTCACGGCCGACGGCGGCCAGAGCTACCAGACCCCGGTGCTGGACCGCATGAGCCGCGAAGGGGTGCGTTTCGCCCGCTGCCATGTCCAGCCGCTATGCACCCCGACCCGCGCGGCCCTCATGACCGGCGTGGACAATTTCCGGAACTACACCCGCTTCGGCAACCTCGACCCTTCCCAGCGCACCTTCGCCAATCTCTTCCGCGGGGCGGGGTACGCCACCGCCGTGGTCGGCAAGTGGCAACTTGAAGGCGGGGCCGACGGCGTCAGGGCCTTCGGATTCGATGAGCACTGCCTCTGGCAGCTGGATCGACGTCCCAGTCGCTACCGGAACCCCGGCCTCGAGGTGAACGGACGTCATGTCGACTACGTGAAGGGCGAATACGGGCCGGATATGCTGAGCGACTACGCCGTCGACTTTATCGGCCGGATGAAGAACCGGCCTTTCATGCTCTACTACCCGATGGTGCTGACCCACGACCCCTTCGAGCCGACGCCCGTTTCCCCCGGCTACGGCGGCGCGGGCGGGGACAAGCAGGCGAACTTCCGGGACATGGTCGCCTACGCCGACAGGGTCATCGGGAAGGTCCTCGCCGCGCTGGACGCCGCCGGCGTCCGGGACGACACCCTCGTGATGGTCGTTGGCGACAACGGGACCGGCCGCCCGATCGTGTCGAAGTTCGAGGGTCGCGACTACCCTGGAGGGAAGGGCGGACGCACCGTCTCAGGCTCGCAAGTCCCCCTGCTCGTGCAGTGGCCCGGCCGTGCCGTCGCCGGGCGTGTCAGCGAAGGCCTTGTCTCGGCGGTGGACTTCCTGCCCACCCTCGCGGAGGCCTGCGGCATCGAGCAGACGGGAGGTCCCTCCGTCGACGGAGTCAGCTTCCTGGGCGAGGTGACCGGGAAGGGCCGCACGCCGCGGACCGCCATTCACTCATGGTATTCGCGCGAAGGCGGGACTCGGCCATCGCACCAGTCCGTCCTGGACGGACGGCACAAGCTCTATGCCGACGGATCCTTCTACGATGTCGTGACCGATCCTGAAGAGAGATCCCCGATCGCGGCCTCCGCCCAGACCGAGACGCAGGCGCGGGCGCGGACCGCCCTGGCCGCCGAGCTCGCCAAGTTCAGCGGCGACCGGCCGGCGTGGACGCTGGCCAAGGCGGGTCCTGGGGCCGCGGGGTCCGCCAGACCTGGCAAGAAGAAGGCCCGGTGACCTGCGCCTCAGTTGAGCCCGAGACCCGTCTCCTTCGCGAAGGCACGACGGAACGGGCCGATGAAACGGCCGTCCGGGGTGCTGTCCACGATGGCGAACGTGACCGAGCTGAAGGCGCCTTTGAAATCCTCCGTGAGCGCTCGATGGAAGAGACCTGCGATCAGGTTGCCGTCGTTGCCGAAGGCCCCGCAACCCCACGCGCCGAGCACCAGCGAGTCGTGTCCGTGGCATTGGGCGACGGAGAGCACCTTGCGGATCCGCGCCTCCATCACCGGAGCGATCTTCGGCTGATCAAGCCTTGGCACCTCCGTCGCCAGACAGGCCGCCGAAGTGATGATGCTGAGCGGCCAGGGGTCCGGGATCATGGCGTGATCATCGCCGCGGAACACCGGCACGTCCGGTGAATAGGACATCGCGTCCGTGTAGAGCGGGTCGTCGAGGGCGTGATGCAGCGCGTACATCGGCGACGAGACCAGGCATGCGTGCAGCGAGGAGGAGCGGCATAGGTACTCCTCCTGGGCGCGGGCGCCGCTGAGGAAGCCGCCGCCAGGCGAGGTCGCCGACGCGAAATTGAGCGCCGCCGGGGCCAGCCCCCGGGCCCGATGGCGGCGGGCGGCAGACAGCGTCGTCTCGTTGGTCACCTCGAACTCCGTGGCCGCGACGCCCGGACGGGGTTCCGCGTGGACGTGGCCGGGCGGGTAGTGCACCGTGCGCTCTACCGCCTGCCTGATCTCCGCGTCGATGATGACCTCGGTCCCGCCCTGGGGCAGCGCGTAGCGCCCGTGGCGGGCGACATGCACCGCCTCCTCGCCGAGCCTACGGGCGAGTTCCCTGGGGATCCTGACTTCGAAGGCGGACATCCCGTCATCCTACCCGGGGTCCGGAATGCCGCAACGTCTATGACAGGGGCCTACGTTGCCATCGCTGCGTGCCCGGGCATAAGAATTCTCATGAAATCATCTTCCGCCCCTCGCCCCCTGCGCATCCACTATTCGGAGGCCTTCTGTCTGCCCAGCGGCCCTGAGACCGTGACGAAGTCCCGGCTCGTGGCCCAGGCTGTCCGCCGCCATCTGCCCTCCGTCGAGATCGTCGCACCCGCGCCCGCCACCAAGGAGGAGCTCCTGGCCGTGCATGAAGCCTCTTACCTCGAGAAAGTCTTCGGCGCGGACGGCGGCAGCACCGCGTTGGGAGAGTGGTCCGAGCCCCTGCTGGCGAGCATCCTGGCCACCACCGGCGGCGTGCGTGACGCCGTGGACGAGGCCCTCCGGTCCGGGCGTTCCGGCAGCCTGTCCAGCGGGCTCCATCATGCCGGCCGAAGCTACGGCACGGGCTACTGCACCCTCAACGGGCTCGCTTTGGCCGTCGTGCGCGCATTGGAGCGTGTGCCGTCCGTCGGCGTGCTGGACTTGGACGCCCATTGCGGCGGCGGCACCGCGGACATCCTGGCCCAAGACCCGAGGGTCCGGCTCGTGGACGTCAGCGTCTCCTCCTTCGACCAGTGGACCCCGTCCGATCCGCGCCGCCACCACCTGCGGATCGTCAAGCGCCCCGACCAGTACCTCGAGGCCGTAGACGAAGCCTTGGGCCGGCTGGAAGGGGTCTCCTTCCTCATCTACAACGCAGGCATGGACGCTCATGGCGAAGCAGGCGGGCTCGAAGGCGTCGACACTGCGATCATCCGGGAACGGGAGCGACGCGTCGTCGCCTGGGCCGAGTCGCGTCACGTCCCGGTCATCTTCGCCCTCGCCGGCGGCTACCGTTGGGCCGGACTCACCTTGGAGCAGGTGGCCGACCTCCACCTTGAGACCGTGAAGGCCTTCGCCGCCTGAGCTCAGGCGGGCGGAACCTCGAGGGCCTTCAGTCGGTGCGAGCCCTGACCGTCCGGAATGACCAGGAAAAGCGCGCAGGACTGCGTCTGGGCCAGTGCGATCATCCTGGGCCAGTGCGTCTCCTCGATGCCGGCGATGATGAAGACCGCCCCGTCGGGCGTCCCTTCGATCGTGACCCCCTTGTGCGTCAGCGAGAATTCCGCCGCAAACCAGCGGCCCAGCTGCTTGGCCAGCATGCGCAGGTCGGAGACGCCCGGTTCGACCTTGGAGGCGTCGACCAGGGCCGCGAGCGGGAACGCGAACGTATGAAACCTTCCTTCCATGCCCTCAGGCCTGCCGGATCAGGTCGGCCGTGGCCGGGATGTCCGAGATGATCTGCTCGGGGTCCGGGCCGACGCCTACGTAGCGCAGGTTGGGCAGCGAGGACGGCGACCCGTCCCGGGAGGCCAGGCGGATGATTTCCCTGACCGTGAAAGCCACGTAGCGGCGGGCGGCGGCGGGGAGAGCGGCGAACGACCTGACTTTCGAAATGTCCTCCGTCCAGCCGGGAAGCGTCGCGTAGACCGGACGCAGGCCGCGGCGCACCGCGTCGTTGCGCGGGACCCCGGAGGAGACCTTGCCGGAAGCGTCGGCGTAGCCCGTGCACAGCAGCAGGTCGCCGCCCTTCCAGGGGCCGTGCGGCGACAGCGCGTCGAGCTTGTTGATGACCAGGTCGTCGAAGCCGCCGTAGCGGAGTGCGTCGGCCTTCTCCACCAGGTCGGACCAGCCCACCATGCGCTGCCGGCCGGTGCTGGTGCCGAACTCGAGCTTCGCGAGCGCGTCGCGGAGCGGATGGCCCTCGGGCATCTGGGTCAGGAAGACGTGCGTCCCGACCTTGGTGTCGTAGGCCTTGCAGCAGCCCACCGTATGCACCGTCTGCACCGGGATACCCGCCGACTGGAAGAATTCCGGCACGTAGGTGTGGGAGGCCGTGACGTTCGGGGCGAAGCCCGCGCGCTTGTCGAGCCAGTAGGCCTGGCCGAACTCGCCCAGCACCGAGCGGCCGGCGGCGAGGTCGCCGAGCACCCGTTCGCGGACGTCGCCCACGCACCCGGCGAGGCGGGAGCCCGCCTCCCACCAGCAGCGGAGCACGGCCTCATGGTCGAACGTGAAGGGCTCCTTGCCGGCGAAGCGCGTGAAATCGAATTCCGATGCCGGGAACACCCCGGCGTCGATCGCGGCCTGGTTGGCGCGCTGCTCCGCCTCGGTCAGGCGGACGAAGAGGGCGGACCATTTCTCCGGCGCCAGCCGGCAGACGTCCCGCACCGTGGCGGCGGCCCGGTCGAGGCGGGCGGACAGCCTTGCGGCGTACTCCGCACGGTCGGCGAGGAACTCGGCGAAATGCATCTGGAACTGCCCGACCTCGTCGGCGTAGGCGGGCGTGATGCCGCGTCCCGTGGAGCCGCGCGGTTCCTGCCCCAGCCGGACGACCCGGTAGTCCTCCCAGGCCAGGTCGAGGACGCGGTGCGCGATGTCGCTCACCATGCAGCGCTCGTCGACGAGGAGACGCGAGAGCACGGGCAGCCCCGCCCGCTCCAGCGGCAGGGCCTCCCACAGGGCCTTGCGCGGGTCGGCGACCACCCCTGCGCCGAGCGCCAGGCAAGGCACGTCGCGCTCGGCGACGCCGCCCGGGAGGAGGTTGAGCTTGAGTCCGGCGACCGTGTGTCCCGAGTTCGCCCCGCCGTTGACCTTGATGACCGTGCCGACGGCGTCGCGCCGCCCGGTGGAGGCCTGGAGTTCGCGGACGATCTCGGGGATGAGGCGTCCCTTGCCTTCGTCGCCCATGCTGATGCCGACGTCGGCGATGAGACGGCTGCGGAAAGGGGTGAGTGCCATGGGCAGGGGAGGGCGTCGGCGTGTCGCGCCGTTCGCGGGCCGGGTCAGGTCCTGGGTTTAGGCGCCCTTCTGGCGCTCGTAGAAGTCGTTGATCTTCTTGGCCACGTCGCGGAAGCCCGAATCGGCCATGTAGATGACCTTGTACTCGTCGACGGACTCCTTCGCCTTGCCCATCTTCTCGTAGGCGAGGCCAAGCTCGTAGATGACCTCCTTCTTCAGGTCGTTCATGACCTGGATCTCCCCCTTGGCCGAGGTGAGCTGCTCGACCGCGAGGTCGAACTTGCCCGAGACCACGAAGGCCCGGCCGATGGCGAGGAGCGACGGCTGGCGGAACTTCGGATTGCGCTGCGCGTACTGCAGCTGCTGGACCGCGTCGTCGGTTCGTCCGGCGGCGAGAAGCAGGACGCCGTATTCGTAGCGGAAGGAGTAGTCGTTGGGATAGCGGTCGACGAGGCTGGCAGCGGTGCGGATGCGGTAGTCGGCGAGCTCGGCTTCGTTGGCCGCGAGCTCGGCCTGGGCGGCGGCGTCGGCCGGGGCGGCGGCGACACGTTCGCGGATCTGCCGGGAACGGGCCTCGTAGCGCTGCACGACGAGGTCGGTCTCCTGCCGTTCGAGCGAGGTGTCGGCCTTGCCCAGGGTCGTCATGCGGCCGCGCTGGAGCCAGGCGATCGCGTTGTCGAGGTCGCCGATGGCGATGAACTGCCGGACGATGTCGCGGTAGAGGTCGATGCTGTCGGGCTGCTCCTGCAGCTTCTGCGCGAGGAGGGCGATCTGCTCGGCGGCGGTCGAAGCGTCGGTCACCTTGCGGGCGGCCTGCTCGAGCCGGAGCGCCTCCTCCTTGTCCTTAAGCTTGGACTGGAAGTCGCCCTTGTCCTCCCAGTTGCCCTTCTTCATGGTCTTGCTGACCGAGGCGCGTCGGACGGCTTCCTGGAGGTCCCCGTTGCCCGGGAAGAGCTTGAGGCCCGCGTCGGCGGCATGAAGGGCGTTGTCGTAGTCGCCGCCGGCGATCCAGGTGTTGGCGAGGTCGACGTAGTGCTGGACCTCCTTGGGCTCGTTGGCGGCCAGCTCCTCGTAGGCGAAGGCGGCGAGGGCGTGGAACTCCAGCTTGGCGGCGGCGAGGGCGATGGTCCGGTTGGCGTTCGCATCGGTCGGCTTCTTGGCCAGGGCGGCCTCCGCCTGGTTGATCGCCCCGACAGGGTCTGCTTCGATGGCCTTCGCTATCTTTCCGGAGGTCAAGGCGCCCACCACGCCGTCGAAGAGCCCCTTGCGGGTGCCATGCACCGCCTTCTGGGCCTGACGGAGGGACCGGCGCACCTCGACGCATCCGGGATTCCGGGCCAGGATTCCGGTCAGGATTTCGACCGCATACTGGGGATTGGACCGGATCTGCTGGTCGGCCATGGCCACCTGCTTCTGAAGTCGGGGGTCGAGCTCGTTAAGGGCTACTTTTTTCATGAACAAAGGGTCGGGAAGGACCGGAAGAAAGTGAGCGTCCCCGGCAGGGGGGTCAATCCCTCCTTGACCCTTGAGGCCGGAGGTGCCGGCGCAAAGCCGCCCTGAGGGGGGCGGCCACGATCCGCCCCACGCAGTCCGGACTGCCGCAGTGGCAGGGATGGGCCATGGCCTCGGCTAGGTTGAACCCGTAGTCGAAGGTGATCTCCTCGCCGGCTTCGACCCTTCTCGCCGCGGTCAGCCAGGCTTCGCGGGTCTCGTCGTGCCAGACGAGGACGGCGTTGGGGCGGCAGGAGTGGTTGGCCCAGCGCGCGGGATTGTCACCCCCGGAACCGTCGAGCCAAAGGCCGGGCCTGATCTCGAGGTCGAAGACGGGCGCTCCCCGCGCGCGCGAGGGAGCGTAGACCGGCCGGCCGAGATAAGGCGCGATCCTCTGGCCGGCCTCGAACGTCAGCGTCGCGAACAGCCCGAAGCCCGAGACAGGGGAGGGGCGGCTCTCGTAACCGCCGTTCATCACGACTCCGGCCGAAGGTCGCGTGTCATCAGGGCCGTCACTCCGGCGCGAGGGTCCAGCCCGTCGTACATGATGGCGTGCAGGCAGAAGAGGATCGGCGCCTCGATGCCGCGGGACTTGGCGAGGCGCGTGAGCGTCTCGGTGGCGCGGTGGCCCTCGACCGCCTCCTTGCGGGAGACGAGTCCTGCCAGCGTCTGCTTCGCATCCCTGGCGAGTTCCTCGCCCAGCGCGCGGTTGCGGCTCCAGGGGCCATGGGCTGTGGCCATGAGGTCCCCGACCCCGCCGAGTCCGAGGAAGGTCTCCGTCCGGCCGCCCACGGCCTGTCCGAGGCGGATCATCTCTTGCAGCCCGCGCGTGAGGAGCGCGGCCTTGGCGTTCGAACCCAGGCCGAGTCCGTCGCACAGGCCGGCGCCGACGGCGTAGACGTTCTTGATCGTGCCGCCGATCTCGACCCCGGCGACGTCGGGGGAGGTGTAGACCCTCATCGAGGGGCCGCTGACGGCAGCCTGGACTGCGCGGAGCAGGGAGTCTTCGGCCTGTGCGGCCAGTACCAGGGCCGTGGGCAGGCCTCGTGCGACTTCGTCCGCGTTGCTGGGGCCGCTGAGGGTGCCCACCGGCACGTCGCCGAAAGCCTCCGCGATCAGCTCGCTGGGCCGTCTGAGCGAGGCCTGGTCCAGCCCCTTGATGAGAGAAATGGCCATGCGCGGCCGGGCGGACCGGGCGGCCGGACCGATGGATGCGAGCAGCTCGGGCAGGCCCTTCGAGGGGCAGGCCAGAAAGACCAGGTCGGCGTCCATCAGGGCGGGCGCGGCCTCCATCCCGATCTGCATGCTCTCGTCGAGCCGCCGGCCCGGGAGATAGTCCTTGTTCTCCCGCTGGTCCGAGATCGCCAACGCGTGCTCGAGTCTCCGGGGGACGAGCGTGACCGTGTGTCTCTGACGGCAGAGATGGATGGCCATGGCCGTACCCCACGCTCCGGCTCCGAAAATGACGCAGTTCATCGGGAAGAGGGGCGGCGGACCTTGGCGGCCCAGCGACGCACGGCGGCCACGGCCTCGCGGTGCAGCCGGGCTTCCGGCCGGGCGAAGGGCGGAGGCTCGGGGGTGAGGCCGAGCAGGTCGTGGATGACGAGCACCTGCCCGTCGCAGCCCCTGCCGGATCCGATGCCGACGGTAGGGGCCTTCACCGCCGCGGTGACGCTGGGCATGAAGGACGGTTCGACACACTCCACGACCATCGAAAACACGCCGGCGTCGTCGATCGCCCGGGCGTCCGCGATCAGCTGGGAACGCTCCCCGGGGGTGAGTCCTTGCCGACGCAGGCCCCTGGCCCGGGAGCGTTGAGGCATCAGGCCGACATGCCCCATGATGGGCACGCCGGCGTCGACCAGCCGGCGGATGACCGGAGCCAGGGAGGTCCCGCCCTCGATTTTGACCGCCTGGGCGCCGCCGTCCTGGAGGAGCCTGCGGCAGGCGTTCAAGACCTTGGAGAAGCTGTCATGGCCGACTCCAAAGGGCAGGTCGGCCACCACCAGCCGGTCGCGGACCGTCCTGGAGACCGCCGCCGTGTGGTGGATCATCATGTCCAGGGTGACTCCGACGGTGTCAGGCAGCCCGAGGACGACCGTGCCCAGGGAGTCCCCCACCAGGAGGAGGTCAGCCCCGCCCTCGGCGGCCATCCGGGCCGTGGCGGCGTCGTAGGCCGTGAGGCAAACGAGAGGCCGCACCCCTTTGAGGGCGCGGACGGACCGGGCAGTGGTCTTCACGTCGATGGAACTACCCGCGCATCCTTCGCTTGTAAAGCGTCTGCGAGAGGGTCATAAAAAAACGATGGTCCGATTGCTCGACACCCGCCGATGGAGGCGCCGCGATTACCGCGAGGGTGCTTACGTTCATCGGGACCTGTCGGAGCAGACCCGTCTTCCTTGGAATGTCAGGCTGCGCCTGACGGTGTTCTCCGACAATGGTGTCAACCATGCCGACGCGGATGACGCCGGAGCTTCGGTGCGCCGCCGCCGCCTCCTCGCGGCCCTGCTGGCCCTGGCGGTCGGGTGGTTCCTTGCCCGGAGCGTGACCGTCTGGGGCTTCTTCGACTGAGCCTGGTTCAGTCCGCGGCCGGGAAGCCGTGCAGTTCGATGCCGAGTTCCTTCGCGCGGGCGATCACCGCGGGACGGTCGAGCATGAGGACGCCGTCCGTCTCGAGCGTGGCTCGCATCACCTTGCCCTCGGCCATGCTTTCCAGTGTCTTCAGTCCGAAGCAGGGGACGTCGAAGCGCCAGTCCTGCCCGTGCTTCGAAGTCTTGACGAGCAGCATCTCCTTGCCGCCGGTGGCCGAGCAACGACGCAGCATGTTGTCGGTGCCCTCGAAGGCTTCGACCGCGATGACGGTGCCTCTGGCCGTGACGACCGATTGGCCGACGTCGAGCCGGGCCATCTCCCGTGCCATGCGGACGCCGAATTCGACTTCGTCGGCGTCGGCCCCGAAGCTGCGTCCCGTCATGCAGCCGGCTGAAGCCAGGTGGTCGTCGAGGAATACGCGGGCGTCGAGCATGCGCACGCCGACGGATTCAATCTCGGCGGACACCGCGCCGAAGATCGTCTCGGCGTTGCGCCGCTTGAGCCGGGCCATCAGCGCGATCAGTTTCAGGTCGGGTATCATGCCCGAGAACAGCTTACGCGGCGTAATCTGGCCGGCCATCACCGCGCCTGCGGCACCGAGGTCGGTCAGCGCCTCTAGCAGCGCGCCCAGCTTGCCGACGGCCACGGATCGGCTGCGGGAGGGAGGGAAGGAGCCGAGCAGGGCTGGATCGGTCTCGTCCTCGAAGGCCACGAGCACGATGTCGGCACCCCTGGCCCGGGCGGATTCCGCGAGCAGCGCGGGGTAACGTCCCTTGCCGGCGATGATGGCCACGGTCCGACCGGGACCGAAGTCGTCGGGGAGGAAGCGTGAGGCCGGCGCCATGGCTCATACTCAGCCCGGTCCCCATCCGGGGACAAGCCTGCTTTGGGTTGCCACGGCGGCCGACTGGACAAGATGAAGCCTGATGTCCGGGACGATCGGCATTCTCGGCGGAACCTTCGACCCGCCGCACCTCGGTCATCTCGCCGTGGCGGACGCCGCGCGCCACGCGCTCGGCCTCGACGTCGTGCTCGTCGTCCCCGCCGGACGGGCGCCGCTGCGCGACGCGCCTCCGCTGGCTTCGGACAGCGAACGTGTCGCGCTGACCTCGCTCGCCTTCGCGGATCGCCCTTGGGCGCGCGTCGATGCGCGGGAGGTGCGTCGCGGCGGCACCAGCTGGTCCGTCGACACCGCGCGCGAGGTCGCCGCGGAGAATCCTGGCGCACGCCTGATCTGGATCCTTGGCTCCGACCAGCTCCTCAAGCTCGACCGTTGGAGGGACGTCGCCGAGCTCTGTCGGCTGGTGGAGTTCGCCGTCCTTGCGCGCGACGGCCTCGGCGTCGAGCCGCCGGCGGGCCTGCGGGGGCTGGCGAGGGTCATCCCGCTGCGGGCTCCCGAGGCGCCGTGGTCGTCGACCGCCATCCGTTCCGGACTGAAGGCCGGGGGGGCGCCCGGAAACGGCTTGCCCCCGGCCGTGGCGGCACTCATCGAGGAGCGCGGTCTCTACCGCGCCTGAAGATGCCGCCTGCCAAGAAAAAACCCTCCGCCCGCAAGCCCGCGGCTCGGAAGCCCGTCAAGAAGAAGCCCGCCCGCCCGTCCGTCGTCCGGACGGCCCGCAAGCCCGCCGTTCCCCGGGCCCGCGGACGTTCCTCCGCCGTCACACGGCGTGACGAAGGCAGGATTCCCGCTCCTCCGCCCTATGTGGTGGCGGCCGTGCGCGCCCTGGACGACAAGAAGGGGGAGGCCATCCGCGTGCTTCGTCTC
This sequence comes from Verrucomicrobiota bacterium, assembly GCA_030830965.1. Lineage (GTDB taxonomy): Bacteria > Verrucomicrobiota > Verrucomicrobiia > Opitutales > UBA953 > UBA953. The sequence continues at coordinate 24,203 of JAURLX010000019.1, forward strand.
GGCCAGCTCTCTTCCGTGGCTGATTGGCTGATCGTCTGCACCGGCACCTCCGAGCCCCATCTGAGGGCCCTGCGCATCGAACTGGAGCGGTCGCTTGAGGAGGCCGGTTCCCGCCCTCGCGGCGTGGAGTCGCACAAGGACAGCGGTTGGACCGTCGTCGACGCCTTCGACGCGGTCATCCACATCTTCCGCGAGGACGTCCGTCGCGACTACGCGCTCGAATCCCTTTGGAAGGACGGGTTGGACGTCCCGGTGGCCGCGATTCTGAAGACCTGAATCACCGGCTGGTGGTAGCGGGCGGGATCGAACCGCCGACCTAGGGCTTATGAGTCCCTCGCTCTAACCAACTGAGCTACGCTACCGATCGCCGGAGGCGGAGTCCACCTTCGGCCCGCCCGTCCGTCAAGCCATTAGAGGCTCAGACGCCGCCCTTGAGGAACCAGAACATCACCAGCCAGAAGGCGAGCCCGAGGCCAGCCAGCATCACGGAGAGGCGGGCCTGGGCTTGGCGCAGATCGCCCAGGCCCTCCTGGTCCAGCAGCTGGCCGACGCGACGCACCATCGCGACGGGGATCAGGCAGCCTGCGATGGCGCAGAACGAGAGCAGCACGTAGCGGGAGATCGGCTGCATGCCGGGCACGGCCTGCACCAGCATCCAGACCAGAAGGCCGAAGGCCGGCGGGAGAAGGAAAGTGGAGCCGCACCAGAGGTAGCCCTCGCGCACGGCGCGCTCGATGGAATCGTCGGTGCGTACGCGCGCCTCCTCGGCGCGATCCTCGGGCTCCGGCGAAGCCGGGCGTGCATGGGCGCGCTGCTCGGCGCGTCCGTCGTCGAGAGTCGCGCGCCGGGGCTTCATGAACTCCCGCACGGTGATCCAGCGTCCGTCCGATTCGACCGCATGGACCAGGCTGATCTCTCCCGCGCGGAGCATGTCCTGGATGCGGGAGGGTTCGAAGGGGCCGGTGACGGTTCCCTTCCAGCGGATGCGATGCGCGCCTGCGGAGCCCATGGTTCAGATGTCTCTCCCCTGGAGGATCGACTCCCATCCGCCTGGGGGCGCGGTGATGCCCTCGGAGCCCGCGGCCTTCGCGGCCTCCTCGATCGAGCCCGGCATGCGGAGCAGGGGGGTGTACGGGGCCGGGTCGGCCACCCGCTCAGGATCGCCTCGCCAGTCGGTGCGGAAGAGGAGGGCCGGTCGTCCGTCGCGGTCCAGGCCGTAGATGCCCTCGCCCGCGGGCTTCTCCCTGAGGAAGGGTCGCCCGTCCCCGCCGACATGGCCGGCGAAAACGGCCTGTCTCGCGCGCAGCGCCCCGATGAGCGTCCGCCAGAATGCCGCCTCCTGCGCGTATCCGGGTCCGGTGCTGCGCACCAGCGCGACCGTGAGGTCGGGTATCGAGGCCGCCCAGCGTTCGCGGAACAGGAAGTCGTGCTGGCTCACCGCGTTCTGGGTGATGCGCCGGAGCTGCTCGGCGTCGCGCTGCGCCGACGGGGAGTAGGGCAGGCCCCATTCGTTCGGACGCAGGGCGGCCGCCTTGAAGAGCTCCTGCATCTGCCATGCGCGCAGCTCCACCGGAGCCTTGTCCGAGCGACGCACTAGGTCGAGCGTGCGGAGGATGGGCGCCGTCGGCCGTCCGTTCTCATCCACGAGCCTGGCGAAGAGCCGGAGGTGGGACGCCTCGGCGACCGGGCCCTCGTCCGTCAGGAAGTCGCCGACCTTGACGTCGTTGTTGAACTCGATGCGTTTCCAGGTCCCCCGCACGACCGCTCCCTCGGCCGTCAGCTCGTCGGCGGAGGTCACGTATTCGGTGCCGCCGTTGACGGGGTTGCGCTGCGTCATGGGCTGACCCACGACGATGAGCTGACGCGTCGGTCCGCGGCCCTTCGACGGGTCGTGGTACACGAGGCGGAGCCGCCGGAGATTGCGGGTGATTGTATCGTCCCCGATCTTCTTGAGCATCGCCACCTCGGCCTCGGTCGCACTGGCGGGGAGGAACACCCCGTTGGAGTCGGCCGTGGCGGCGGCGTCCCACATGGCGGCCACCCGCGGGGCGAGCGCCGCCCGCGGAATCTCGCGCAACGACGGCGCCGCGGCCGTGACGGTCTCCGCCCGGCGGCGGAGTTCGGATTTGGGATCGGCCGCCCGCTGGATGCCCTCGAGCGCCGACAGATATCCCCGGAGGTCCGAGGCGCCTTCGAGCGCGCGTCGGATCTCGATGTCCCGTCGTTCGTCGCCCAGGCGGGCCGAGGCGCGGTCCGCCTCGGCTGCAAGGGCGTCGAGCTTCGTGTCGCCGGCCTCCGTGAGCAGCCGGATGAGCGTGCGCATGCGGTCGAGGGCGGAGACCGCCGCGCGCGCGTCCGCCGCCTTCTCGCCCTCGCCCAGCGCGACCTTGAGGGCCGTCGCCTGCGCGGCCAGCTCGGCGCGCGCCTGGTCCAGCGCGCGCGCGCACTCTCCCGCTAGCGCGCCCGGGTTGGGGAAATCCTTGTCGAGCGACTCGCGGGCGGCGGCGCCCGCCTCCTCGAGGCGAGTTAGGTATGCGCGCAGCCTGCGGTCGACTTTGGCTGCGTCCGCGGCCTTGACGCCGGAGGCGCGTACGTCCCGCAGGTAGGCGGCGTCCTCGTGCAGCGCGGCGTCGGCCTTGCGGTTGGCCTCCATCGCGGCGCGGAGCTTCGCGACCTCCTCGCCGGTGGCGCCGCCCGTTCCGCCCAGCGAATCGAGCGCCTTGGCCGCGCCCGCGTGATCCCAGCGGGCCACGAGTGCGCGGGCTTCGTCCAATCTCTCCTCCGAGCGCCGTGACTCCCCCTGTCTCTGGTTCCACCACACGGCGCCCGCGCCGACGACCAGCAGGGCCGCGACCCATCCCGTGAGCAGCAGCGTGTAACGGCGGCTGAGCCGTGACCTGGCCCTTTGCCGGAGCGTGCGCGCCTCGCGCCGCGAGCCCTCCTCGAGCCGCTCCTCGAAGGGTTCGGAGCGTTCAAGCCAGGAGCCGAGCCGGGCCAGGAGCGCGGCGGGGCTCGCGCCGCGGGCCGAATCCTCGCGCAGCCTCTCCAGTTCCTCCGTGAGGTCCTGGATGTTGGCGCGGGCGGCGGCCTCCGCGGCGGCCTCCGCGGCCAGTTGCCCCGCCCACGCCTCGATCTCGTCGATGTCCTCTCCCGCGGCCCCGAGATGGTGATCCCGTTCGAGGGCTCGGAGCCGTGGAAGGGCGGAGGCGCAGGACTCCCAGTCCCCGGCGTGGCGGGCGATGCGGATCTCGTCGGCTAGGGTGGACGCCTGCTCGGCCGCACGGAGCCTGAGCCAGGCCTGACGGAGCCTCAGGGCTTCCTCCCAGCGCGGCTCGCCGGCCAGGTCTCCCGCGCCGAAGCGCTCCATCCTGTCCATCAGGGCCACGGCCCCGGCTTCCCGGCTGGCCGAGAAATCGGTGCCGACCTTCACTAGGGCGTCGCGGAGGAACTTGGCCGAGAGCCGTCCCAGCTCCAGCCGGGCGTTGGGGTCGTCGGGATTGATGCGCACGATGGAGCGCAGCACTTCGAGGGCGCGTTCATCGTCTCGGCGGCGAATCGCCTCCCGGTAGTCCCGGTAGAGCGGGTGGCTCTCCCCGATCGCCCGGCCGTACAGCCCCTCCGTCAGCATGAGCTGGCGGTCGTCGAAGTGGAATCCCGCCGGCAGCCCGTGTTCGCGGCAGAAGCCGTGCCAGCGCTCGGCGTCGGCGAAGCTGAGATGGGCGCAGAGGCCGAGCAGGTCGGGCTCCGCTTCGGCCGACTGGAACGCCGCATGCTCGTCGCCCGCGCCGATCAGCGTCGCGCACTGCTCGAGCCTCTCCCGGGCGCGTGCGCAGAGCGCGGCGTATTCCGACGCCAGGGCGCGGGACTCAAGGTCGGGAAGCCCCAGTTCGAGCTGTAGGCGGATTCTCGCGATGAGCCGTTCGGGGGACACTTTCAGCGGAATTCGAGAAGCGTCGGTCCGACCTGTCCCCGTGCGTCGACGGCGCGGAGGGTCCAGGGCGAGCCTGCGCCGACCGTGTCGCCCGCCTCGAGCAACCGTCGGCGTGCGGCGAGCGACTCCGTGGAGGGGGCGGCGGGTCCGCTCATGCGTTCGAGCCTGATCAGGTCGGTCTCAAGCAGGGAGCGCGTGGCGCGGATGGAGGGCAAGTCACGGTCGGGGAACTCGTGGCCCGAAGGGTACAGCCCCACGCCGCCGCCGGGCATGACGAAGGCGTTGAGTGCCTGCTCGGCCCAGGGGGCGGCGCGGACCGTCCCGGTGTCCGGATCCTTCATCAGTGCGCTCTGCCCAAGGTCCAGCGGCGCCACCGCCGTGGGCGAGCCGATCAGCGCGAAGACCCGGCGTTCTCCGCCGGGAAGCTCGACCTCCAGCATTCGGTTGGCGTCCTGCTGCGAGCCGCGTCCGTCCGGGAAGGCCAGCGTCACGCTGCGCGCCCTCGCGCCGATGCCGATCGTTATGGGGGAAAGCCCGCCCGGCTCCGGCCTCGCCTCGATCCATTCTGCCTCGCCCCCCTTGCGGATTTCGCCGCCGATGAACTTCGTCTGGTCCCTGCGGTGGAAGCCTTCGAACGGCGTCACCCGAAGGCGGACGTCGACCGTGCGGCTGCGGGTCACCCCCGTCGAAGCGATGAGGGCGGCGAACACTTCGGCCGAGGCGGGGTTGAGCTGGAGCTCGGCCTGGGAAGGCGCGTTCGGTCCGGAGGAGGCGACGGTCCAGGTTCCGATGATCAAGGTGATCGGGCGGACTTCGATGGCGGCGGCGATTCGGAGCTTGGCCACCACGGCCTCGAGGCCTTTCCAGGCGGCATCCTTGGGCGTCTCCAGCTCCTCGCCCACGCTGACGGCCTCGAGGGCGGAGCGAAGCAGCTCGGCCGCGTGCGCTGGCCCGCGGCGATCAAGTTCGGCGGACAGCCGACGGGCCGTGCCCTCGGCGAACTTGGAGCGCAACCGGGGGAGGTGCTGCGTGGCGTGGCGCCGTGTGAATTCGGGCGACAGACGTGCGCTCTGCAGCCACAGCCGGGCGGCGTCGACATACTCCTCGCGCGCCATCAGGCCCTCGATCTCGCTGAGCGCGTTGTTGGCCCGGATGATCTCGTCGGCTTTGGCGATCTCTTCGGGGGTGGGAGCGCGCGGCGGGGGCGGCGGCGGGGGCGGAGGAGGCGCCTCCGGGGTGCGGAAATAGGCGATGCCAAGGCCGATCGCCACGAGCGTGAGCACGGCCACGATTCCGATGAGGGCGCCCGGGCCCCCGGCGCCCTTGGCGGGGCGGGTTCTCGCCTCGCGGACGGCTCCGGCGGAGGACTGGGGCCCGCCCATGGCCGCGGCGCGCGCCGCGGCGCCGGTCGGAGCGGGCAGGTTGGCGGCCTTGGCCAGGTCGAGTTCGTCCACGCGTCCCGGGATGCGCCCCACGCACCAGTCGAAGCCGTCTCCCCCGGTCACGCCCGTGTCCGTCGTGAAGGAGGCTGACCATGCGCCATCTCCGAGCAGGGCGGCGGATTCCGCGAGCAGCCGCAATGTCTTCGTCGTCGGTGGCGCGTTGACCAGGCAGACCGGAGCCGGGGAAGCGTCCTTCACCAGCCAGGCGGCCTTGGAGCCCGTGCCTGTGATTTCGCGCCAGGTGAGCGCAGGTGAAAGCGGGGCGGCCTTTTCGAGCACGAGCGGCTTCTCAGGTGAATCCATCCATGCCGGCCGGTCCGTCCACACGTCCTTCCAACCTTTCCACCGAAGCGCCAGGGAGGCGGCCGGCGGGAGCACTGCGGCCTCCTCCGAGGTGAAGGCCAGGTGATGGGCGAGGCGGTTGTCGCGACTCGTGTAGTCAAGCCCCCGGGCAACGAAGCGCGACAGCACGTGCCAGCGCTTTCCTGAGGCCTCGAGGGTGCGGCAGGTGAAGGTCTCCCCCTCCGCGGCGGCGTGGGGCGTTCCAAGGGATTCCAGCAGTTGCACTAGGCGGTCGGGCATCTCCCGGTGGCGGGCGACGGTGCAGAAACCGGAGCGACCGCCGGCGAGGCCCTGCGGAGCGGAGGTGAAGATGAGTTGCAGGGGCATGGTCAGCGGGCCGCAGGCATGAGCTCGGGCGAGGCGAGTTGCAGCAGCCAGTAGACCGGCTCCTGCACGTGCGCGGGTGAGAGACGGAGCGGGTCGGGCGCGATGCGCCCCCGATTGGGGCCGGACTCGATCGTCACCGGACAGTGCCCGAACGAGGTCACCGCGAAGTAGCGCAGCTCCGAGGCCAGCGATTCGGCCGAAGCCACGAGCCCCGGGCAGAGCTCGACGAGGACCTGGCGGACTCGGTCCGAATTACGGTCGAGCGCGGCGAGGTCGAGTCCTCCCTCGCGGACCACCGACTCGAGCGGCGAGGGCAGGAGATGGGCCCAGGTGTCGCATTTGCCGACGACGAAGGCGAGCGGCGTGGCGACGCGCTGCTCGTGGGAGAGCCCCAGCACCCGCTTGATGCGCGTCTCCATCTCCGCGAGGATCGTGTCCTGCTGGTCGACGCGCCCGCGCATGGTGAGCTGGGGGTCCTCGATTCCGACCAGCCGGGACTTGAAGCGGGCGTTGGCGGTGGGGTCGAAGAGGAAGACGAGGCCGGAGGACGTCGCCACGTGCATGGCTCCGGGCGAGTCGTGGATGTCGATGCCCGGCTCGAAGTGTTCCCCGGCGTTGTCGTAGAAGATGACCGAGTTCTCCCGCATACGCTCGCCGGGCCGGCCGATCGAGTAGATGAAGGGGCGGGGCAGCGACACCATCTTGCCCAGCCGGGGGAGCTTCTCGTAGGTGGCCCCTTCGAGCGCCGTCTTGCCGAGCAGGGCGTCCTCCGGGGTCGTGGCGGAGAAGAGCGTGCTGCGCATCTGGTTGAGCAGGATGTTGCCCGTCGGATCGCCGTCCCGGAAGGAAAGCCCGAAGTCCATGGGAAGCTTCTCCTGCAGCACCTTGGTCAGCACCGCGAGGTAGTAGGACTTTCCGGAGCTCGGCGCCCCGATGACCGAGATGATGCGATGGGGGAGCTCAAGGTAGCCCGGTGGGAGCTGTCGTCTGCAGTGGGGGCAGGCGATGTCCGTGCAGGCGAGTCCCTTGGGGTCGAGGGCGAGCCCCTGGTCGTTGAAGCGCGTCGGGTGGAAACGCAGGCGGGCGTCCGAGCCGAGCACGGGGTCCCCCCGCAGGTCCTCGTGCACCGCCACGCTCAGGGCGTCCCCGGTGTCGAAGCGCGTCCAGCAGACCGGGCAGACGTGCGCGCCCTTGTTCTGTTCAGCGGCGAGAACGGGAGCGGCGCGGGGCTCCGGTGGGGCCGCGGGGGAGAGCAGGGGAGCGGCCAGCGAGAGACTGAATCCGACCTCCAGGCCGGCCGGCGTGCAGGCGAGCGTGTCCGGGGCGCGTCCGATGGCCCCCGCGCGGTCCAGCAACTCTCCATGCGGTCCCTCCGTCACGAGTTCGCCCGAGGCGGAGTCGAACAGCATCCAGCGCGAGCACTCCGCGTCGTCGATGGTGGTGTCGGATTCCGGTGCCAGTACGAGCAGGGCCTCGGCGGTCTGTAGGGTGGATGCCTCATTCAGGGGGATGGCTGAACGGAACGGACGTCCGTTGAGGAGCGAATGCCCCTCGCCAGGCTCGATCGTGATCGCCGAGCCCTGCGCTGTCGCGCGCACCGTGCAGCCCGGGTGGGCTTCGGAGAGATCCAAGCCGGAACCGCGGGCGCCGGTCAGACAGTTGAGCCAGCGGACCTTCGTGGACTTCTTGAGCGAGGGGATCATCGGGGTCGGCCGGCGGGACGGCGGAGATAAAACTACGATTGAAATCAGCTTTATTGTCAGCATTCTTTTCCTCACCCCGGGTCATGGAAACCGAAGCCGACCAATCCGCGCTGGACCGAGCCAGAAAAGGCGACCTTTCCGCCTATAACGAGCTCGTGCTCAAGTACCAGGGACGGATCTTCGCCAAGGTGTTTTCCCTGCTCCGAAACCGACAGGACGCGGAGGAGATAACCCAGGACACTTTCATCCGGGCCCACCGGGTCCTGTCGTCCTTCCGCGGATCGGCGACCTTTTCGACCTGGATCCATCAGATCGGCACCAATCTCGCCCGCAATCGCTACTGGTACTGGCGTCGTCGCAAGCGGGACCAGTCGATGTCGCTCGATGCGGACCTGGGTGACGATCCCGGCGCCACGCTGCACGACATCCTCCCCGACGGCTCCCAGGGGCCGGGTGGCGAGGCCCTGCACAACGAGTTTGTGAGCAGGGTGGCCGAATGCATGGAACAACTGAAGCCCGAGCACGCTCAGATACTCACGATGCGCAACGTCCAGAGCATGTCCTACGAGGAGATCGCCGACGAGCTCGAGCTTTCCATCGGGACGGTCAAGAGCCGCATCAACCGGGCCCGCGAGGCGTTGCGCGAACTCATGGGAGGTGAGTTCAGGCAGTGAGCCCGCTCGAGTTCGAGTCCGTCGTCATCCGCTACGTCGACGGCTTGGCCCGTGAATCCGAGGTCGGCGCACTGCGCAGGTTCGTCGCCTCTTCCCCCGCCAACAGGATGCTTTTCCGCGCCCGCGTCCGGCTCCGTCGCGCCCAGCGGGGCGGTGCCACCCGGGCCGACGTCGACCGAATCATGCGGCGTGACGTGCTGCCGGGCGTGGCCGAGTTCGACTCGCTCAGCTATGCCTTCCTGGACGGGAGCGCCACCGCCGCCCAGGTCCTGCGCCTACGCGACGCCCTGCGGGCCTCCGTCGAACTCAAGCGTCGGTTTCAGGCGAGGTTGCGTCTCCACCGGGCCCAGAACCTCTACCTGCGCTCACGTCGACGGGCTGGCCTCACCACGGCGCTGCGGTCCCTGAGCGCCTACGCCAATCGTTTCGGGCGGGTGGCCTCGCAGCTCTGTCTCCTGCTGCTCGTGTTCGTCGAGCTGAGGGTGCGGGTGCCGAATGAGTATTCGGGCCTGATGTTCTCCGTGGAGTCCGCGGTACGGGTGATGCCTGCGTCCGAGTACCCGCTCACCGTCTCCCCCGATGAGAACGAGCTGCCGCCCGGCATCGGCTCGTCCGAAGGGGTGCTGCCTCCCATGCCCATGCCCGAGGCCGGCACGGGGGAGGTCGCCGAGCCCGGCGTCGTCGAGGCATAAGGCCTTGCCTCCGCCTTCTTGCAGGGGTTGAAATCACCCTTCATGCAGGCCGAAAGCAACAGGTCCGAGGTGCGTCTCTCAGGCACCGCCGCCTCCCCCGGTGTGGCCCGCGGACCCGCCTACGTCCTGTTCAAAGGCATGTCGGTGGTGCCCTGCTACGAGGTGCAGGACGCCGAGGCCGAAATCCGCCGGCTTGAGGCGGCCATCTCGGCCACGCGGGCGGAAATCACCCTGCTGCGCGACGATGTCGCAAGGCGGCTCAACGCGGCGGAGGCTGCCATCTTCGACGCGCACCTGCTCGTGCTCGAGGACGTCGCCCTGATCGACGACATCCAGGCGCGGGTGCGCTCGACGCGACTGAACATCGAGCACTGCTTCAAGGAGGGCGCGCAGCATTACATCGAGATCTTCGAGAATATGAAGGACGGCTTCCTGCGCGAGCGGGCCGCCGACATACGCGACGTCACCGGGCGCGTGCTCGACCGGCTGATCGGCGCGCAGCCCTCTCGCCCGGCTCCCGCCCGCGGCGGGCGCGTGCTCGTGGCGCGCGAGCTGACGCCCTCCGACACGGCCGGCACCGAGGACGACGGCATGGCCGCTTTCGTGACCGAGGAGGGCGGACGCACCAGCCACTCCGCCATCATGGCCCGCGCCCTCGGCATTCCCTCCGTCGTGGGCGTCGTCGGCCTCATGGCGGCGGTTGGCGATGACGATGCGATCCTGGTCGACGGCGAGGACGGCCTCGTGATCGTCAACCCTTCCGCCGAGACGCTCGAGCATTATCGCGCAAGGGAGCTGGTCATCCGCACCCGTCGCGACCGGATCATGGCGGAGGTGGGCCTGGACGACGTCACCGCGGACGGCGACCCCTTCGTGCTGCAGGCCAACATCGGCGGCCCCGAGGACATGGACGACGTGGCCTCCTTCAAGGCCCGGGGCGTCGGTCTTTATCGGACGGAGAATCTCTGCCTGCGCCTCGACCGCTGGCCGACCGAGGAGGAGCAGCATGCCGAGTACGCCGAGGTCGTGCGACGGTCCGCCGGTGCCCCGGTGACCTTCCGGACGCTGGACCTCGGCGGGGACAAGCGCCTCGGCGCGCTGGAGCCCGAGGACAATCCCTTCATGGGCTTCCGGGCCGTGCGTCTCTGCCTGGCCCATCCGGAGATCTTCCGCCCGCAGCTCCGTGCCATCATCCGTGCCGCCGCACTCGGGCCGGTCTCGATCATGTTCCCGATGATCTCGGGCGTGGAGGAGATGCGTGCTGCCAAGGCCGCCTACCGAGAGGCCGAGGCCGGTCTCGCCGCCGAGGGCGTGCGGCCTGCGTCCCCCGTGCGTCTCGGAGCCATGATCGAGATTCCCTCCGCGGTCGCCGTGGCCGACCGGCTCGCCCGGGAGTGCGACTTCTTCAGCGTCGGCACCAACGATCTCGTCCAGTACCTCCTGGCCGTCGACCGCGGGAACCAGAAGGTCGCCTCGCTCTATGACCCGTGCCATCCCGCCGTGGTGGGGAGCCTGCGCGCCGTCTTCACCGCCGCCGCCGCCGCCGGGATCCACGCGGCCGTGTGCGGCGAGCTCGCGGGTGATCCGGAATGGGCGCCGCTGCTCCTTTCCCTCGGCGCGAGCCAGCTCAGTATGTCCTCGTCGGCCCTGCCGGAGGTGCGCTTCCTCCTTCGTCATTGCCAGAAGTCGGAGCTGGATGCCCTGGGCGAGCGCGTGACCGCCTCGCCGGACGCGTCGGAGACCCGTCGCATCCTGCGTGAGTTCGCGGCGACCAAGATGAGACAGCGATGACCCGCCCGACTCCGCCGCCCAGTCCTCACGTCGCGGCCATGTCGGCCTATGTCCCCGGCGAGCAGCCCCAGGACGGGGGCTGGGTGAAGCTCAATACCAACGAGAACCCCTATCCGCCGAGTCCGGCCGTGGTTCGGGCCGTCCGTGAAGCCCTGGGCGACGACGGCTCGTCCCTGAGGCTCTATCCTTCGCCGGACTCCTCCCCGCTGCGCGCGGCCGCCGCCGAGGCGCACGCCTTCCCCTCCTCCCGCGTGGTGGCAGGCAACGGCTCGGACGACCTCCTCAACCTGCTGATTCGCGCCTACGCCGGTCCGGGCAGGCCCGTGGGCATGCTCGACCCCAGCTATTCCCTCTACCCCGTGCTCGCCGCCGCCCAGGACGCCCCGGTCGTGAGGGTGCCGATTGGTCCGGACTTCCGTCTGGATGCCGCCGCCGTGGCCGCCAGCGGCGCCGCGCTGTTCTTCCTCACCAATCCCAACGCCCCGCTGGGCGCGGGATTCCCGGCCGCGGAGATCGCCAGCCTGGCGTCGCGGTTCCCCGGGCTTCTCGTCGTCGACGAGGCCTATGCCGCGTTCGCCGAGGAGGACTGCATCGCCCTGGCGAAGGAGATGCCCAATGTCGTCGTCACGCGCACGCTTTCGAAAGGGCATGCCCTCGCCGGACTTCGGGCGGGTTACGCGCTGTGTCCTGCCGAGGTGGCCGATGTTCTGCATCGCGTCCGCGACAGCTACAACCTCGACCGCCTCGCCCAAGCGGCGGCCGCGGCCGCCCTGCGGGACGCAGGGTGGCTGGCGCACAACGTGGGTCTCATCAAGCGGACCCGCACGCGGATGCTGCATGAGCTCACCGCCATGGGCTGGCGGTGCGTCACGCCCTGCGGCAACTTCGTCCTGACCGAACCCGCGTCCGCGCGGCGCGCCGCCTCGCGGGAGACCTCCGCCCACGCCTTCGAGCACCTTCGCTCCCGTCGCATCCTCGTGCGGCGCTTCCCCGGCCACCCCCTGACCGAGAAAGGCCTGCGTGTGAGCGTCGGAACGGACGCGGAAGCTGACGCATTTCTGGCTGCGGCGCGCGAGTGGACCGCGTTGGATTGACAACGGCGGCCGCCAAGGGGATTTTGACCCCATGAACACAGGGTCCCGCAAGGCCAGCATACGCCGAGACACCGCGGAGACCAAGATCTCCCTCGAGGTGGATCTGGACGGCACGGGCACGGCGGAAGTGGCCACCGGGGTGGCCTTCTTCGACCACATGCTGACCCTGCTCGCCCGTCACTCCATGATGGACCTCAAGGTCAGGGCCGAGGGGGACACCGAAGTCGACTACCACCACACCGTGGAGGACGTCGGCATCGTGCTCGGGCAGGCCGTCAAGCAGGCCCTGGGCGACAAGGCGGGCATCCGTCGCTACGGCTTCTTCATCCTCCCGATGGACGAGACCTTGGCGCGCTGCGTCGTGGACCTCAGCAACCGTCCCATGCTCGTCTACCAGGCCGAGGTCTCCAACTACATGGTGAAGGACTTCAACATCGCCCTCGTGCGCGAGTTCTTCCAGGGCCTCGCCAATTCCCTCGGCTGCAACCTGCACCTCAGGCTCGAGTACGGAGAGGAGCCGCATCACGTCGCCGAGGCGCTCTTCAAGGCTTTCGCCCGCGCCCTGCGTCAGGCGGTCGAAACCGACCCGCGCCAGGGCGGCCGCGTCCCCAGCACCAAGGGCACGCTTGCTTGACGTGAGCGGAAGCGCCGGACAGCGCCGACCGAAGGTCGCCGTCATCGACTACGGCATGGGCAACCTGCGGAGCGTCGCCCGCGCCCTGGCGGCTGTGGGCGGCGAGCCTTATCTCGCCTCCGATCCCGCGCAGGCCGAGTCCGCGGACGCCGTGGTCTTCCCGGGCCAGGGCGCCATCGCCGACTGCATGGACTGCCTCGCCCGCACTTCCTTCGATCGCTTCCTCTGCGAGTGGGTCCGGGCCGATCGTCCGTTCCTCGGCGTGTGCCTCGGTCTCCAGGCGCTATTCGAACGATCCGAGGAAGCCGATCGGCGCGGCCTGGGTCTGTTCCCCGGCGAGGTCCGCCGGTTTAGGTCCCGCGCTGGTCTGCGCATCCCTCACATGGGGTGGAACGAGGCGGTCTTCCGGCCGGGCGCTCCCCTGACCGAGGGCCTCCGGGCCGAGGGCGAGCCCTTCTACTTCGTGCACAGCTACCGTGTGGCCGCGACCGACCCTTCGCTGGTCTGGTGCGAGACCGACTATGACGGCCCCTTCGTGAGCGGCGTCCGGAAGGGCAGGGTGTTTGCGGCACAGTTCCATCCCGAGAAAAGTCAGGCCAAAGGCTTGCAACTCTACAGGAATTTCCTGAGTTTGAGCGTCCGCTGAAGGCTGCGCTGCGCCCTGGCGGACCCCACGCCATGAACGAGAAAAACGCCATTCTGAAACTGGACGACAAGGAAGTCGTCCTGCCCATCCTCGTCGGATCCGAGAACGAACGCGGAATCGACGTGCGCAGGCTCCGGGACGAGACCGGCTGCATCACCTTCGACGACGGCTACGCCAACACCGGCGCCTGCGAGTCCAAGGTCACCTTCATCGACGGCGAGAAGGGCGTCCTCCGGTACCGCGGCTACGCCATCGAGGACTTGGCCGAGAAATCCAACTTCATCGAGACCGCCTACCTCCTCATCTACGGATCCCTGCCCTCGGCGTCCCAACTGGAGGCGTTCAAGGCCCGCATCCTCGACAACTCCCAGATCCACGAGGGGCTGCGTATCGCGCTGAGCGGTTTCCCGGGCAATGCCCATCCCATGGCCGTGCTTTCGGCCACACTCAACACCCTCGGCTGCTACTATCCTGAGCTGGGCACCAACGAGCGGGCCCATGACCTCGCCCATTTCGACGAGACCGCCGCCGTGCTGATCTCGAAGGTGCGCACGCTCGCCGCGCTTGCCCACCGCTCCAAGGAGGGTGAGCCCCCCGTCTATCCGAAGCCGGGCCTGGACTACTGCTCGAACTTCCTCCACCTCCTCTTCTCGCAGCCCAACGCCGACTATCAGGCGCATCCCGAGATTGCCAAGGCGCTCGACCTGATCCTGCTCCTCCACGCGGATCACGAGCAGAACTGCTCCACCTCTACCGTCCGCATGGTCGCCTCGGGCGGAGCCAATCTCTTCCCCTCCGTCTCCGCCGGCGTCTGCGCCCTCTGGGGCCCGCTGCACGGCGGGGCCAACCAGGCCGTCATCGAGATGCTGCAGGAGATCCACGCCTCGGGCGACGACGGCTCCCGTTTCATCGCCGACGCCAAGGACAAGACCAAGAATGTCCGGCTCATGGGCTTCGGGCATCGCGTGTACAAGAACTACGACCCCCGTGCCAAGATCATCAAGGCCCAGTGCGACAAGGTGCTCAAGGTGCTCGGCATCAACGACCCTCTGCTCGCCATCGCGATGCGTCTCGAGGAGGCCGCGCTCAACGACCCCTACTTCAAGCAGCGCAATCTCTACCCCAACGTCGACTTCTACTCGGGCATCATCCTCAAGGCCATCGGCATCCCGACGGAGATGTTCACCGTCATCTTCGCCATCGGACGCATGCCCGGCTGGATCTCCCACTGGAAGGAGATTGCCGAGACGCCCAAGCAGAAGATCCACCGCCCGAGGCAGATCTATGTCGGCTCCGTGTCCCGTGCCTACGTGCCGATAGAACGGCGCTGAGGTTCGGAACGAAGGGGGAAGGGCCGGGCGTCTCCGCCCGGCCCTTCGTCTTCTGAGTCGCACACTGTAAGCCGGATTCTGTCCGGGGCGGCTCTCGCCGGCCCCCTGCGCGTCCATTTCTCTGACCTTGCGGACCCGCCTTGCGGCGGTGCGACAACCCGGGGCCTCGGCGGGCGGCCTGATGACGGCCCCTGTTTGTCTTGCACCGGATTGGGTTTGCCTTGCCTCCTCGATCGCTCTCGGAGCGGTGGGCTCTTACCCCGCCTTTTCACCCTTACCCCTTGCGGGGCGGTCTGTTTTCTGTGGCACTTTCCGTCACGACTTTCGCCGTGCCCCGACTTGCGGCGGGAATCCTGCCCTATGGTGTCCGGACTTTCCTCACGGATTTCTCCGTGCGGACGCGCGTATACGACTGTCCCCCATCCATGACGGGCAAGCCCGCCTCCTGCGAGCAGAAACCTGCAAAGTCCTTGGAAAAGCCCCCGTGGGCCTGTTATTCATCGTCATGACCAGGTTCCTCGTCTTCCTTCTCCTGCTGTCCACTGCCATGGCCGCCCGCGCCGCTCAGCCTGTCAAAGTCGCCTGCGTCGGCGACAGCATCACCCAGGGGGCCGGCGCCCAGCGCGGAAAGTCCTACCCGTCGCAGCTGCAAGAGCTGCTCGGCGCCGGCTACGTCGTCGGCAATTTCGGAGTGAGCGGCCGGACCCTGCTCCGCAAAGGGGATTTCCCCTACTGGAAGGAGAAGAAGTATCAGGACGCGCTGGCCATGGAGCCCGACCTGGTGGTGATCATGCTCGGCACCAACGACACCAAGCCGCAGAACTGGCGCCACGAGCAGGAGTTCGCCGGCGACTACAGCGACCTCGTGAAGTCCTTCCAGGCGCTGAAATCGAAGCCGCGTGTCTTCGTGTGCCGTCCCTGCCCGGTCCCTGGCAAGGGCAACTATGGCATCAACGAAGAGAACGTGCTGAAGGAGATCCCCCGCATCGATGCCCTGGCGAAGGAGCTCGGCTGCGGCGTGATCGACATGCACGCGGCGTTGGCCGGACGTCCCGAGCTGCTTCCTGACCGCGTGCATCCTAGTACCGCCGGAGCGGCCGAGATGGCCAAAGCCGCGGCCGCGGCGCTCAAGGGGCGGTGACGCGGGGGCGCGCGGCCTCCAGGCGCTGCAGGGCGTCATAGGCCGACCGCTTGAGGGCCCGCCAACGCGTCCACTCGTGCTCGGGTCCGTTGGCGATGAGTTGCAGCGTGCTGCGCCACTCAAGTTTGGCCCTCTCGTAGTCGCCGGCTTCCGCGCCGTCCTCGGTATCCGATGGAATCCGGCCTTGCAGCGCGTACGCCCGGAGCGATTCTGCGCAGCCTTCGCCGAATCCGGACGGCAGGCCGTCGCGGAGGTAGCCTTCCGCGGTCAGCGAGCGGTACGTGAGCCTGCAGAGGGCGCCCAGTCTGCTGGAGTACTTCCCATGGGCTCCCAGTCGGTCCCCGGCGCGGAGTTCGGCCAGGTCCCAGACCAGGTCCTCGGTGTCGTAGCCTTCGTCCTCCAGCGCGGCCGCGACCGCGAGGCCTTCCCCGTGAAGGAAGAAGGACGCGATCTCGCCGCGGCGGGTCGGGCGTCCTGCTCGATCGATCAAGCCCAGGCGACGCCAGAGACGGCCGGCGCGGGCGGCATGAAGCCTGGCGCCCCCGAGCGCCTCGGAGAGCACGATGTCCTGTTTTTCGACCTCACGCCGTTCGGGATTGATGAGGGCGGCTCCCGAGGCGTCCTGGAATGCATCGACGGTGGTTTCGGCGTAATCGAGACGTACCTGTACGCTGTCCCGGCCGAGGAAAGGCAGGCCGTCCGCCCTGCCGCCGTCGGTCAGCGCGGGCAGCAGGGGGAGGAGCTGGGTCTCAAGCGTTTCGAGCCTCCAGTCGACACCACCCACGCCGATTTTCCTGAACGCCTTGAGTATCCAATCAGCCGGAACGAGCCTGACGGCGGCTTCATTTGGCGGGAAGTGCGCGAGGGTGACCGTACGCCCGTATCGTGGGCTGGCCTCCTTGGAGGGAAGTTTGCAGGGCGTGCCATGCTTCAGATGTCGCAGCGAGTCGGGCTTGGAAAGGGCGGGGTACCAGGCGTCCTTGACCCGGTACAGCGCGTCTTTGATGCGGCTTCGCACCAGGGGGCGCTCGCGTTGCCAGTGGCCGTCGATTCCTTTGATCTCCCGGATTCGCCGCAGGGGGCCTTGGTCGGCCGCAGTGGCGGGGTCCTCCGTCTCCTCGAGCCGGTCCAACGCGACGTCAGGGGGCTCCTTGGTGAAGTGCGCACGTGCGAAACTGGCGGCGGCGGCCGCCGGGTCTTCGGACTTGCGCATGAGGTGAAGGAAGGCCGGCCAGTCCAGCCCTTCGGCCCGTTTAAGCTGAAGCGGCCTGGATTCGCCCAGGCGGGGCGAGTCTCCCGTCCACAGCGCATACCCCCGTTCGTCCAGCCCGCGTCGGCCCGCCCGGCCGAACATCTGGAGCAGTTCATCCGGCCGTATCTCGCGTTCGGCGTGTTCCGAAAGGTAGCGCCGGTCCGTGACCAGCACCGATCGCAGCGAAAAATTGATGCCAGAGGACAGCCCTGTCGTCGCGACTACCGCCTTGAGCCGGCCGGACTTGGCCCATGGCTCCACGAGCTCGGCCCTCTGCGCGTAGGTGAGGCCGCTGTGGTGCAACCCCACGCCCTGACGTAGCAGGCGGGTGAGGCGGTCGCCGGCCACGCGGCGTTGGGCGGAGGACAGTTCGGGACCGCAGCCGTGGGGCATTCCTCCCGCGATGGCCTCGGCTAGCTGCTCGGCGGCCTTGCGCCGGGGCGCGAAGACCAGCACGGGCCCTAGGTCCGCCATCACGGCCCTGATGACGGCGCGAGCCGTCGCCCCGCGCACATGGGGCGTATCCGCGATGTTCAGCCCATCGAGCGAGGCTTCCTCCAGGGGCACCGGACGGGTCGTCTCCACGATGAGCTCCACCTTGCGTCCCAGTCCCCGCAGCCAGTCCGCCACCGCGGAGGGGTTGCCCACGCTGCCGCTCATGAGCAGCAACTGGGTGCTTTTGCCGGCAAGAGAAAGCACGGTTTCGTAGGCCATGCCCCGTCGGGGGTCCGCCAGCATCTGAAACTCGTCGATGACCAGCAGGTCCGGCCCCCGTCCGTCGAGGATCCTCTGCCGTTGGGTCTCCAAGGTGGCGACGAGCACCGGGGCGTCGAGGTTCTCGCTGATGTCCCCTGTGGCGATGCCGACGTCCCATCCTGCGGCGGACCACTCCGCCCGCTTGTCATTGGCGAGGGCCCTCGTGGGCACCGTGTAGACGGCCTGGCCGCGATGCCCTCCGTCCACCAGGAGCTCAAACACGTGGGTCTTGCCGGCGCCCGTGGGAGCCTGCAGGACGACATCGCGTGCCATCCGGAGCGCCCTGAGCGCCTCCTGCTGCCAGAGGTCGGGTAGGATGATCCGGTCGGCCGCCATGGCTAAGCCGACCAAACCGGGTCCGCCCGGGGAAGCAAGCCGGGGCGTTTGCGGTTGCGGCGTTTCCGACCATCGTGCTACGACTGCGTCGCATGGGCTCCGCCATCAGCATCGACCTGGCCAGAGGTCTCCGCAAGGTCGACAAGGACCTGGACTTCATGATGGGTTGCTTCGTCGAGGTGCTCGAGCAGCTCGGCCACAAGGACATCGCCGGCACGCTTCCCTGGATGGGCAAGCGGAAGCTCCGCGGCGTGCAGATCTTCTCCTACCGTGGCGTGCAGGCCTACTCCATCGCCTTCCAGCTGCTCAACATGGTGGAGGAGAACGCCTCCGCCCAGTACAAGCGCATCCGGGAGGAGCGTCACGGTCTCGCGTCCGACCCCGGGTCCTGGGGCAGGGCGATCAAGGAGTTGAAGGCGGCCGAGCTCACCGACCGGCAGATCGCCAAGCGGCTGTCCCGCATCATCGTCGAGCCCGTGCTCACCGCCCACCCGACGGAGGCCAAGCGCGCCACGGTTCTCGAGATCCATCGCGAGATCTACAAGCTTCTCGTCCGCCGCGAAAACAACATGTGGACCTCCGCCGAGCAGCGGGCCATCCGCGAGGAGATCAAGGTGGCGCTCGAGCGGCTCTGGCGGACCGGCGAGTTCTACCAGCAGAAGCCCGACGTCCAGTCGGAGCTCCGCAACGTGCTCTACTTCCTCACGAAGGTGTTTCCCGACGCCGTCGTCAGCATGGACCTGCGTCTCCGTCAGGCCTGGGAGGAGGCCGGCTTCGATCCTGAGCGCATCGAGCACCCCGACGCCCTGCCGCACATCTGCCTGGGTACCTGGGTGGGCGGCGACCGGGACGGCCATCCCCTTGTCACGGCCGAGGTCACCCGGGGCGCCCTGGAGCAGCTCAGGGCCGCCGCGCTCGGAATCTGCCATGAGCGCCTCGAGGAGCTCGGACAGCGCCTCTCCCTGGGGGATCACCTGCAGGAGCCCCCGCCCGTCTTCATCAAGCAGGTCGAGAAGCATGCGGCCGCCCACGGGGAGGCCGGTCAGGCCGCCCTCCGTCGCAACCACGGCGAGACGTGGCGTCAGTACATCAATCTCTGCCGGCTGCGCGTGCCGTGCATCGGAGAGCCCGTCGGGCCCGGTCAGCACACGACGCCCGATGGCGCCGTCGCGGACCTGCTTTTCCTTCGCGAGACGCTCGTCGAGGTCGGGGCGGGACGCATCGCCCGTTCGGAGATCGATCCGCTGGTCCGTTTCCTGCGCACCTTCGGGTTCCATATGGCCTGCCTGGACATCAGGCAGAATAGCGCCTTTCACGACAAGGCGATCGGGCAGCTGCTCGCCGCCGCCGGCCAGACGGATCACGACTACGCCCAGTGGGAGGAGAGCCGTCGCCTCGGTTTCCTGGATTCGGAGCTTCGTTCGCCCCGACCATTCCTGCGCGAACAGGCGAGCGTCGGTCCCGAAGCCGATGCCGTCATCGCCTGCCACCGGTCGCTGTCCGAGCACATCGCCGCCCATGGTGCCGCCGGCCTCGGCGCCCTGATCGTCAGCATGACCAGGTCCGTCTCTGACCTGCTCTCCGTCTACCTGCTCGCCCGCGAGGCGGGGATGACCGCCGGCGGACCTGAGGACGCTCACTGCATCCTCCCCGTGGTCCCGCTTTTCGAGACCATCGGCGACCTCGAGCGGAGCACGGGTATCCTGGACGAGTTCCTCGCCCATCCCATGACCCGGCGCACGCTGGAGGCGCGGCGGGACGCCGGCCTGACCGACGGGCTCGTGCAGCAGGTCATGATCGGATACTCCGACTCCAATAAGGATGGTGGCATCCTGGCCTCCCTCTGGAACCTCTACCGCGCCCAGCAGAACCTCGCCGGCATCGGGGCCAAGCACGGCGTCCGGATCGTCTTCTTCCACGGCCGCGGAGGGACCATCTCGCGCGGCGCCGGCCCCACCCACCGGTTCATCGACGCGCTGCCTCCCGGCACGATCAACGGGCAGTTCCGGATCACGGAGCAGGGCGAGACCATCACCAAGAAGTACGCCAACCACATCACCGCGGTGAACAACCTCGAGCTGCTCGCCGCGGGGCTCACCCAGAACACCTTGCTGCACGAGGTCGCCGTCCGTAACGAGGTGTCCCTGGGGAAGGTCATGGACCGGCTGGCCGAGTTCTCGCGTGAGGCCTACCAGGATCTCATCCGCACCCCCCGTTTCATCGAGTTCTTCCGCCAGGCGACCCCCATCGACGTGATCGAGGCGAGCCGCATCGGCTCACGTCCTTCCCGCCGCACCGGGGCGGCCTCGCTCGAGGACCTTCGCGCCATCCCGTGGGTCTTCGCCTGGAGCCAGGCGCGCTTCTACCTCTCGGGTTGGTATGGCGTCGGCACCGCCCTGGCGCGCCTCAAGGAGGAGGACCCTCGTGGCTTCGAGCTCATCGTCAACCATCATGACGAGTGGGCCCCGCTGCGCTACATGCTGAAGAACGCGTCCACCAGCGTCATGGCCGCGAACCGAAGCATGATGCGTCTTTACGGCGGCATGGTAGGGGAGCGCCGACTCCGCAACACCTTCCTCAAGCGCATCCTAGCGGAGCATTCGCTCGCCCGAAGGGCGCTCGACGGCATCTCCGAGGGCAAACTCACGGCGGGGCGCCCTCGCCTGCGCAAGGTCATCCGTCTCCGCGAGTCGGCGATCGACCTCCTGCACGAGCAGCAGGTGTCGATCCTCAAGGACTGGCGAAGGCATGTCGCCGCTGGTGAGAAGAAGGAGGCCGACGCGCTCCTTCCGCAGATGCTCCTGTCGCTCAACGCGATTGCGGCCGGCCTTCAAGCCACGGGCTGACGCCACGCTCGCCTCCTTCAGAGGTGCGTCCAGAAGTCGGTCAGAAAGCTCGTGGCCAGTCGGGCCACCAGGACGATGTTCCAGAAGACCAGCTGGAGCCCAAGAGAGGGGCCGAACCCCATGGACAGGGCCTGGGCGCTGGCGCTGGTGATCAGCAGGATCGCCACGCCCGTGCACAAGGAGACCGCCAAGGTGTGCAGTCCGGCGGGAACGAGGCCCGTCAGGCTGCTGTCCGCCATGCAGACCACGGTGAAGGTGAGCCCGACGGACAGGATCCCAGCGGCCGCCAGGCCGGGCAGGGAGGCCTCGACCCCGAAAAAATGCCGGGACGCCTGGCGTCCAAGGAACGGCAGGTAGACGGCCGCCATCAGCACGGCCAGCCATAGGCCAGCCGAACCGGATTCCTGACCGAAGAGAGACTCGGCGTGTCTTGCCAGCGAAAGCTCGAAAGTCGTGCCGGCGGCGGCGACGGATTCGATGAACATGGACCGATAGGATGGGGCGGGGAGGGCGGTTGTCGACGACGAACCCCTCAGCGCGTCCACTCCTCGCGGGCCGAGGCCCAGAGGTCGTAGTTGAGCGGGCGTCGCCCCGTGGGTACCAAGCGGTAGTGGCCGCCTGAAGCGCGGAGGATGGCCAGGCCGGCGGCGACGTCCCAGAGGTTGGTCCCGGACTCGTAGTAGGTGTCGGCGACCCCCTCGCCCACGTAGGCGAGGGCGAGGGCGGCCGAGCCGATCATGCGGATCTTCTTGTAGCGCCGGACCTGGTCGATGAAGAGCGCCATGGCCGGCCCTGATTTGTCGGCGGCCGCGGGAAACCCCGTCATGATGCAGGCGTCGGCGATCGTGTCGGCCCAGCGCGGGGTGATCCGGACGCCGTTGACCATGGTGCCCTCGCCCGGGACGCCGAGGTAGGTCTTGTCGGAAGTGAAGTCCCGGATCACCCCCAGGATCGGTTCCGATCCGCGCATGAGCCCGAGCGAGACGCAGGTCGACGGCTGCCTGCGCAGGTAGTTGTAGGTTCCGTCGAGGGGGTCGACGACCCAGTAGCATTCGTGGGAGTCGAAGAGAGCGGGGTCCCCGCCGAGCTCCTCGCCGATGACCGGCAGCCCGGTCTCCTTGAGACGTTCGCGGACCAGCGTCTCAGAATCGACGTCGGCCTGCATCTTCACGTCGTCCGCGGTGCTGGAATTGACCTTCATCGAGGTCCCTTGGCGGAGCAGGTCTCCTGCGGCCAGCGCGGTGGAGAGGGCGGCCTCCCTTAGCTTTCCGTCAATCGTCATGCATCCAGCGTGGCACGGGCGGCTGTCTGGGCAACCTCTCCCTGCGTCAACGAAGAGGCCCGGCTTGTGCCGGGCCTCGTGGGGCGACGTCTTGATGGCTCAGGGGAGTTCCGTGCGGCCCATCAGGTATCGGTCGCACTCCCGTGCGGCGCCCCGGCCTTCATTGAAGGCCCAGACCACCAGGGACTGTCCGCGACGGCAATCGCCGGCAGCGAAGACGCCGGGTACGTTGGTCGTGAACTTGCCATGCTCGGCCTTGATGTTGGATCGGGCGTCGCGTTCGAGACCGAGGGATTCGAGGAGCGGCTGCTCGGGTCCGAGGAAGCCCATGGCGAGGAGGACCAGCTGGGCCGGCATCGCCTTTTCCGTGCCAGGGATCTTCTGCGGGCCGAAGACGCCTTTCTCGTCCTTCTTCCATTCGACCTGGACCGTGTGGACGGCCTTGACCTGACCGTTTTCGTCGGCCTCCACCTTGGTGGCCGTGGTGAGGTAGACGCGGGGGTCGTCGCCGAACTTGGCGGCGGCCTCTTCCTGGCCGTAGTCGACCTTGTGGGTCTTGGGCCATTCCGGCCAGGGGTTGTCCTTGGCGCGCTCCTTGGGGGACTTGGCCATGATCTCCACCTGGGTGACCGAGCGGCAGCCATGGCGCAGCGAGGTGCCCACGCAGTCGGTACCGGTGTCACCGCCGCCGATGATCACGACGTCCTTGCCCTTGGCGCTGATGGTCGCGTCCGGGGCCTTACCGTCGAGAAGGTTCTTGGTGTTGGCGCGGAGGAATTCCATCGCGAAGTGCACCCCCTGGGCCGCCCGTCCGTCGACCGCGAGGTCACGCGGCTTGGTGGCGCCGGTGCAGACGACGACCGCGTCAAAGTCCTTGCGGAGCTCCTCGACCGGCAGGTCCTGGCCGACGTTGACGCCGCACTTGAAGGTGACGCCTTCGTCCTCGAGCAGCCTGATGCGGCGCAGGACGACCTCCTGCTTGTCGAGCTTCATGTTCGGGATGCCGTACATGAGCAGGCCTCCCGGACGGTCGTCGCGTTCGAAGACCGTGACGTTGTGCCCGGCGTAATTGAGCTGGGCGGCGGCGGAGAGCCCTGCCGGACCGGAGCCGACGACCGCGACCTTCTTGCCGGTGCGGCGCGCCGGCGGGCGCGCCTGAACCCAACCGTTCTCCCAGCCCTTGTCGATGATCGAGACCTCGATGTTCTTGATCGTGACAGGGGGGCGGCTGATTCCCACGACGCAGGACCCCTCGCACGGGGCGGGGCAGACGCGTCCGGTGAATTCAGGGAAGTTGTTGGTGCGGTGGAGACGTTCGAGCGCCTCCTGCCACAGCCCCCTGTAGACCAGGTCGTTGAATTCCGGGATGAGGTTGTTGATCGGGCAGCCGCTGGCCATGCCGCTGATGAGCTTGCCCGTGTGGCAGAAGGGCACGCCGCAATCCATGCAGCGTGAGCCCTGGGTACGGAGCTTTTCCTCGTCGTGATGGCTGTGGATCTCCTTCCAGTCCCCGATGCGCGTCAGCGCGTCGCGGTCATTGGGGAGCTCGCGTTGGAACTCGATGAATCCGGTGGGTTTTCCCATGATGAATGGTGTCTGCGGGTCGTTGCGCTCAGCCGCCGCCGACGCGGGCGCCGTCCCGTGCGTTGATTTCGAAGGCCTCCTGCAGGGCGGCGTCCCCGCTGAGGCCCTTGGCCTGCGCGGCCGCGATGGCCTGCAGCACCCGCTTGTAGTCCTTGGGCATCACCTTGACGAACCTGCCGATAGA
The DNA here is from genome assembly GCA_030830965.1 of Verrucomicrobiota bacterium. Taxonomy (GTDB): domain Bacteria; phylum Verrucomicrobiota; class Verrucomicrobiia; order Opitutales; family UBA953; genus UBA953. Next base: position 48,191 of record JAURLX010000019.1, read on the forward strand.
AGAGGTCCATTCGGCGAGGAGGGACTTGGCCCGCAGGCTGCCCGTCAGCTCGGCGTGCCGGCGCAGGAGTTCACGGAGTTCCGCGGTGTCCTTCTCGTCCGGCTTCTCGAGGCCGACCATCTGCTTGTTGCAGCGCGACGCGAAGTCGCCCTTCTCGTCGTAGACGTAGGCCACCCCGCCGCTCATTCCTGCCGCGAAATTACGCCCGGTCTCACCGAGGATCACGACCCTGCCGCCGGTCATGTATTCGCAGCCATGGTCGCCTACGCCCTCGACGACGGCGGTCACCCCGGAGTTGCGGACGCCGAAGCGCTCACCGGCCATGCCGCGGAAGTAGGCTTCGCCAGACGTCGCCCCGTAGAGGGCCACGTTGCCGAGGATGATGTTCTCGTGGGCCTCGAAGGTGGATCTGGCGTCCGGGTACACGACGATGCGGCCTCCCGAAAGGCCCTTCCCGACATAGTCGTTGGCGTCGCCCTCCAGTTCGATCGTCACGCCCTTCGGCATGAAGGCCCCGAGGCTCTGTCCGGCGCTGCCGTTGAGCTTGATGTGCACCGTGCCGTCGGGAAGTCCGTCGGGGTGCCGTTTGGTGATTTCATTGCCTAGGATGGTGCCAATCACGCGCTGCGTGTTGCGGACGGGAAGTTCGACGCGGACCTTCGCGCCCTTCTCGTAGGCGGGTTGGCACTTCTCGAGCAGGACGGACAGGTCCATGCCCTTCTCGAGGGAGTGGTCCTGCTTCTCGCTGCAGAAACGCCCGACTTCGGGTCCGACCTCGGGCTGGTAGAGCAGCTTGGAGAGGTCGACGCCCTTCATCTTCCAGTGGTCGACGGCCTTGCGGGCCTCGAGCACATCGGTCCGACCCACCATCTCGTTAAGGCTGCGGAAGCCGAGGGAGGCCATCAGCTCCCGGACCTCTTGGGCCACGAACTTCATGAAGTTGGCCGCATGGGACGGGTCACCGGTGAAGTTCTTGCGAAGCTCGGGGTCTTGGGTGGCCACGCCGACAGGGCAGGTGTTCAGATGGCAGACGCGCATCATGATGCAACCGAGGGTGACCAGCGGCGCGGTGGCGAAACCGAACTCCTCGGCGCCGAGCAAGGCGGCGACGACCACGTCCCGGCCGGTCTTGAGCTGGCCGTCGGTCTCGACCACGATGCGGGAGCGAAGACGGTTGAGCACCAGGGTCTGGTGCGTCTCGGCGAGGCCGAGTTCCCACGGGAGCCCCGCGTGCTTGATCGAGGTCTGGGGGGAGGCTCCGGTGCCTCCGTCGAAGCCGGAGATCAGGACAACGTCCGCATGTGCCTTGGCCACGCCGGCCGCGATCGTGCCGACGCCCACTTCGGAGACCAGCTTGACGCTCACCCTGGCCTCACGGTTCGCGTTCTTGAGGTCATGGATGAGTTCGGCGAGGTCCTCGATGGAGTAGATGTCGTGGTGAGGAGGCGGGGAGATGAGGCCCACCCCGGGCGTCGAGTACCGGACTTTCGCGATGTTCGGGAAGACCTTGCCTCCGGGTAGCTGGCCGCCCTCTCCCGGCTTCGCGCCTTGGGCCATCTTGATCTGGATCTCGCGGGCGTTCGTGAGATAGCGGCTGGTCACGCCGAACCGTCCTGACGCGACCTGCTTGATGGCGGAGTTCTTCGAGTCACCCTGCTCGTTGGTCCAGGTGAAGCGTTCGACGTCCTCACCGCCTTCGCCGGTGTTGGACTTGCCCCCGATCCGGTTCATGGCGATGGCCAGGGTCTCGTGGGCCTCCTGGGAGATTGAGCCATAACTCATCGCGCCCGTCTTGAAACGCGCGAGGATGGACTCGACGGGCTCGACCTCTTCGATCGGGACCGCCTTGCGTTCCTTGAAGCCGAGCAGGCCTCGGAGGGTGAACACCTGGGCCTGCTGGTCGTTGACCAGGCCGGAGTAGACCTTGTAGGTCTCGTAGTTCCCGGTGCGGACGGCCTTCTGGAGGGAGTGGATGACCTGGGGGCTGAAGAGGTGGGCTTCGCCTTCGCTGCGCCACTGGTAGTCGCCGCCGACGCCCAGGGTGGCCGGGGTGTCGACACGCGCGGGGTATGCGATGCGGTGGCGGGAGAGGGTCTCCTCGGCGATGGCCTCGAGGTCGGCGCCTTCGATGCGGGAGGGCGTGCCGACGAAGTAGCGGTCGACGACGGATTCCCGGAGGCCGACGCACTCGAAGATCTGGGCGCCGAGGTAGCTGTGGATGGTCGAGATGCCGATTTTGGAGGCGACCTTGACGATGCCCTTGGTCGCAGCCTTCACGAAGTTCTTGCAGGCGGTGTAGTGGTCGACGCCCACCAGCAGCTTCTGGCGGATCATGTCGTCGAGTGTCTCGAAGGCCAGGTAGGGATTGATGCCTGCGCAGCCGTAGCCAATGAGGGTGCAGAAGTGGTGCACCTCGCGAGGCTCGCCCGACTCGAGGATGAGGCCCACCTTGGTGCGCTTGCCGGCGCGGATCAGGTGGTGGTGCAGGCCGGAGACAGCGAGGAGGGCCGGAATGGCCGCCTTATCCCGGGCGACGCCGCGGTCGCTAAGGATGATGAGGTTGATGCCGGCGTCGATCTGGAGGGAGGCCTGGCTGCAGAGCTCGTCCATGGCCTGCTCGAGGCCTTTGACTCCCGACCGGGGGTCGAACAGGGTCGGAATGGTCACCGACCGGAAATGCCCCTGCGCGACGTGCCGCAGTTTGGCCAGTTCCTCGTTGGTCAGAATAGGCGAGGGGAGCTCGATCAGGTGGGCGCTCTCGGGCCGCGGGTCGAGCAGGTTGCGCTCGGGCCCGATGGTGGTGACCGAGGAGGTGACGATCTCCTCCCGGATGCAGTCGATCGGCGGGTTGGTGACTTGGGCGAAGAGCTGCTTGAAGTAGTCGTAGAGCAGCTTCGACTGGTTTGACAGCACCGCGAGCGGGATGTCCGTGCCCATGGACCCGATGGCCTCCACTCCGTCCCTGCCCATGGGGATCATGAGCTTGCGGAGGTCCTCGAAGGTGTAGCCGAAGGCCAGCTGGCGCTGCAGGACCGTGGAGTGGTCGGGGCCGGGCACTTCCTTGGCTTCGGCGATGTCGGCGAGTTTGATGAGGTTATTGTCGAGCCACTCGCGGTAGGGCTTCTGCTTGGCGTAACGCGCCTTGACCTCGTCGTCGGCGACGATGCGTCCCTCGTTCATGTCGACGAGGAACATGCGTCCTGGCTGCAGGCGTCCCTTGCTGGCGACGTTCGCGGGATCGACGGGCAGCACGCCGGCCTCCGAGCCCATGATGACGTAGTCGTCCTTGGTCACGTAGTAGCGCGAGGGGCGCAGGCCGTTGCGGTCGAGGGTCGCGCCGATCATGGTGCCGTCGGTGAAGACGACCGAGGCGGGCCCATCCCAGGGCTCCATGAGGCACGACTGGTACTCGTAGAAGGCCTTCTTCTCGGGGCTCATCGACTCATGGCCGATCCAGGGCTCCGGAATCATCATCATCATCGCCTCGGGCAGTTCGCGTCCGCCCATGACCATGAGCTCGAGGACGTTGTCGAACATGGCGGAGTCGGAACCATTAGGGTTAACGACCGGCTTGATCTTCTCGATGTCCTTGCCGAAGAGCGGGCTGGCCAGCAGGGGCTCGCGGGCCTTCATCCAGTTCACGTTGCCGCGCAGCGTGTTAATCTCGCCGTTGTGGGCGATGTAGTGGTAAGGGTGCGCGCGTTCCCAGCTGGGGAAGGTGTTGGTGGAGAAGCGGGAGTGGACGAGCGCGAGGGCGGTGTCCATCGACTTGTCCGAGAGGTCGGGGAAGTACTGGCCGACCTGCTCGGGCATGAGCATGCCCTTGTAGATGATCGTGCGGCAGGAGAGGGAGCAGGCGTAGTAGTGTCCGTCTTCCCCCGAGGCGCGCAGCCGGCCGTGGGCAAGCTTGCCGAGGATGTAGAGCTTTCGTTCGAAATCCTGGTCGGTCGCACAGGAGGCCGGCCGGCCGAGGAAGAGCTGGCGGACGCACGGCTCGCTGGCGACGGCGGTCTGGCCCAGGGTGCTGTTCTTTGTGGGCACGGTGCGCCAACCGAGGACGGTGAGGCCCTCCTGGGCTGCAAGTCCGGCGAGCGCGGCCTCCGACTTGGCGCGGACCTTGGCGTCGGGCGAAAGATAGAGCATGCCCACGCCGTAATGTCCGGGCTTGGGGAGCGACTTGATGCCTGCTTCGGGGCAGACCTTGGCGAAGAAGGCGTGGGGGAGTTGGACGAGGATCCCTGCGCCGTCGCCGGTGTTGGTCTCGCAGCCGCAAGCTCCGCGGTGGTCCAGGTTCACCAGGATGGTGAGGGCCTGCTGAATGATGTCATGGGAACGCTTGCCCTTCATCTGGCAGACGAAGCCGACGCCGCAGGCGTCATGTTCGAACTGGGGGTCGTAAAGACCCTGCTTCGGGGGAAGTCCGTTATGAATCATTCTGTTGTGCGGGATGGTTGCGGATCGGGTCGTGGGACCTGGGTTTGCTCCTCGGGAAAGGTCGCAAGTTCATTGAATCTAGTGGGCAATAATTCCCCCCTGTCAAAAGCAAGTTTGGGGTCCTTGCCGGGCCTTCCTGGAGCCGTCCCGCCGAGCCTCCTTCGGGCGTCGCCGCGTCGGTAAGCCTTTTGGGGTAATCCTAGGAAAAAAGGCCGTGCCGCTGGCTACACGGCGAAGACTCCGGCTCCCCCGTTGACATCGTTCCCGGCCCGGACGGACTTCATCGCGGCATGAGGTCCGACAACGAACTCTACCGGCGCCTCAGGGCGCTGCCCGCCGGCCGGCTGCTTTCGGAGGAGGTGCCCGCCTTCGCCGCCCTGCAGGGTCGCGAGCGCAGCGCCCGCGCGGCTTTGATCAGGGCCGTCGGCACCGTCGTCTCGGCCTGCCGGGACGAGAGGCTGAAGTCCTCCGCGCTGGAATGGCTCCGTGGGCTCATGAAGGATCCGGAGGAGAAAGTCCGCCGCTATGCGGCCGCGGCGCTGCCCAAGTTCACGGCCGGCGTCGCCGAGGAGTCCGCCCTGCTTGACGCGCTCAAGGTCAGCGGCGAAGAGAGGGAGCGCCGTAAGCTGGCGTCGGCCCTTGAGAAGGTCGGGGGCGAGTTCACGCTCCGGGCGGTCGAGTCGGGTGCGACCTCCGGGGTCTCGGTCCGCAAGGTGAGGGCGGGACTGGCCCGCAGGGCAGGGGCCGCCGCGACCAAGATGGACGTGCCCGTCCCGGTCGGCGTCGGCTCGAGGATCCATCTTCGTTGCCGGCGCGGGCTCGAGTCCTTCGTGGCCGACGAATGCGCGGGCTCGCCGTTCAATGTGCGGGAGGTGAGGGCAGGGTGCGTCGTCGCCGAGGCTGCGCGCGCCTTCACGCTGGCCGAGGCCTACCGGCTCAGGTGCTTTGATTTCCTTGCCTTTCCGCTGGGCAACATCCGCGATGCCTCCGCGCCGTCGGCGGTGGAGGAGCTCGCCGCCCTGATCGCCTCCGGCCATTCGGTCGGGCTGATGGAAGGGCTTTCGGAGGGCGCCCCGCGTTACCGCCTATCTCTCCCGGGGGCTTCCGCGAGGCTCATCGAGCGAGTCGCCGAATCGGCCTACGCACGCGCCCCTTCCGTCCTCAACGACCCCAAGTCCGCCGGCTGGACGGTGGACGTGATCCCGTGCGCCGATGGCGCCGAGGTGGAGCTCCGGCCCCGTGTCTCGCCGAATCCGCGCATGAGCTACCGCACCGACGCGGTCGACGCCGCCTCGCATCCCCCGCTGGCCGCCTGCCTGGCCCGGATCGCAGGCGATCTCCGGGACGCCGTCATCTGGGATCCTTTCTGCGGTTCGGGGCTCGAGCTGATCGAGCGCGCAAGGCTCGGCGGCGTCGCCCGCGTGACGGGTACCGACATCGACCCGACGGCGGTCGGTATCGCTCGCGCCAATTTCGTGTCGGCCGCGCTGGCGGATGTGCGAGGCGATTTTCATGCCTGTGATTTCCGCAAGGTGAAGGAGGCGACAGGCCTGGCGCCCGGCGGGCTCTCGCTGGTCATCTCGAATCCTCCGCTGGGCCGCCGCGTCCGTGTCCCGGACATGCACGGACTGTTCGCAGACCTCTTCAGCATGTCGGCCGAGATGCTCGCTCCGGGCGGTCTCCTGGTCTTCGTCAATCCCCTCCGGCGGGAGCCGGAGGGACTTCCGCTCAGGCTCTTGCACCGTCGGCTCGTGGATCTCGGCGGCTATGACTGCCGTCTCGAGGTGTATCGGCGGGAGGCTTGAAAGCCCGAAAGCCCGCCCCGGGGGAGGGGCGGGCTGCTTCTCAGATGGTGGAGGTGGTGGGAGTCGAACCCACGTCTTCCGACCCTTACGTCGTAACTTCTACACGCTTAGCCTCGCCGTTGATCTCGGTCGCATTGGGGGGCGGGCGCCCGTGCAACCTATCTGTCTTCTCGCTTGCCCCGGAGATGTCAGCCAGAGGAGGGGTTCACCCGCTTAACCGAGCTGATCCTGGGCCGCGGGCGGACTCAGGGGCTCGTCGCTGTGATTAGGCAGCGAGCGCGAGAACGTTGTCGTTCTCGAACGTGATGGTGTTTTTGGCAGTTGTACTGCGCCGGTCGGATTAAGGAGGGGACAGGCGTCCTCCGCGTGCCGTCTCGATATCTTGGTTGGAATCGAATCCGGAACACCCCCGAAATGGATACGTCGGTCTGTCTCGGGAGCCGACTGAGAATGAACTGCCTACATCTTGTCCGGGACGCCTCCGGAGTCAAGGGCCGGGGCGGGTCGCGGAAAACGCCGCTTTTGTTCTTCCCAAAGAGGTCCCTTGCGGGTCGTGTTGTCGCGTGAACCTGCTTTCTGCGGAGCTCGGCATGGCCATCGCCGGTCTCGCGAGTCTCATCGCGCTTGGCTACGGCCTCGCACGCATGGGCTGGGTCGGTGCCGAGGCCAGGCCATCAGTCATGCGTCTCATCCTCTGGGTGTTCTTCCCGGCGATGATCTTCAATCGCGTGATCGGCAACCCGCTCATCGCCTCGGGCGGGCAGGCCGTGCTTTATCTTGGCGCGGGCTTCCTGCTCATCGTGACCGGCTATGCCGTGGCGGCCGGCGTGGGCGCGGCCGCGGGCGTCCCGCCGGGGTCGGCCCGTCGCACTTTCGCCTTCGCCGCGGGCGTGAACAATTTTGGTTACCTCGGAATCCCCGTGACGGCCGCCCTCTTCGACCGCGACGTCGTCGGGGTGCTGCTGGTGCATAACGTGGGCGTCGAGGCGGCGGTCTGGACGGTGGGGGTCGCGATGCTCTCCGGCGACTCCCTCCGCCGGGGCCTGCGCAATCTGCTCCAGCCGATGACCGTGGCGCTCTTCGTCGCCCTCGCTTTCAACTTCACCGGACTCGGGTTCACGGCGCCGGTCGTCTTCGTGTCCAAGGTGCTCCAGCCCGTGGGGGACTGCGCCATCCCGGTCGGCACGATCCTGAGCGGCATGTACCTTCACGAGCTGCTCGGCAGGTTCTCGCTTTTCCGGGACCCGAGGGTCTCGATCGGAGTCGTCGTGGTGCGCTGGGTGCTCATGCCCCCGATCGTGCTGGGTGTCGTCGCATGCTGCGTTTCCGACCTCCCCCTGCGTCAGGTGATGCTGGTCCAGGCGGCGATGCCCTGCGGCATCTTCACCTTCCTGATCGTCGAGCTGTTCAAGGGGGATGCGCTGCTTTCACTCCGCTGTTCCGCGGTGACGATGCTGCTCTGCCTGTTGGTGACGCCGCTCTGGATCAAGGTCGGTAGGGTCGTCCTCGGGCTCTGATCATGCGGGCCGATTTCATCATCGTCGGACAGGGGCTGGCGGGCACGCTGCTCGCCGAAGCGCTCATCGCCGCCGGTCGTCGCGTGATCGTGGTCGACGACGGTTGGCGCTCCTCGTCTTCGCGGGTGGCCGCTGGTCTCATGACGCCCCTGACGGGCAGGCGGTTCACCCTGACGCCGGGCTACCCGGAGCTCTTTGCGCGGGCCTCCGCCACGCTGGGGGCGCTTGGCGTGCTCCGTCCCGCCAGGGTCTACCGCATGTTCGTGGATGCCGAGCAGCGTGAACGCGGCCTCTCGCGTGTCGCCGAAGCATCCTGCGCCCCCTTCATCGAGCGCGTGACGGCGGGCCCGGGCGCGGCGCACGAGACCCTTGACGACCCGCTTGGTGGCGCGCTCATGCGCGGCGCCTGGACCGACCTGCCGCGCCTGCTGTCGGAGGCGCGTGAGCGGCTCCGTGCGACGGGTTCCCTCGTCGAGGAGTCCTTTGACTGCGACGCGCTCGCATGCCAGGTCGACGGGGTCGTCTGGAAGGGGCTGCAGGCCGGTGGCGCCGTCTTCTGCGACGGCTACAAGTCCGCCTTGGCAGGCCCTTTCAGGAACCTCGGCTGGCAGCCGGCCAAAGGCGAGGCGCTGACGCTCGTCTCCGGCGCGCCGCAGACCCCTTTCATCCTCAACCGTGAGGGATGGGCCCTGCCGATGGGCGGTGACGTCTGGCGGACCGGCACGAACTGGGAGTGGGGGGCCTTAGATGAGTCGCCCACCGCGGAGCAGAAGGACAAGCTACTCGCCCGTTTCCGGGGCTATTTCAAGGGACCGGTCGCGACCGAGGTCACGACGCATCAGGCAGGAGTCCGGCCATGCACCGGTGACGGCAGGCCATACCTGGGCACCCACCCTGCGCTTCCCCGGTTGCATCTCTTCAACGGCCTCGGGCCGCGCGGCACCGTCTGGGCTCCCCAGATGGCGGAGATAATGGCACGTCATCTGATCGCGCAGGAGGCCATCCCTCCCGAGGTCGACCTGCGCCGGGCTTGGCGCGCCTGAGTTCAGCGCCGGCGGGTCTTCCTGGCGGCGGCCTTCGGGGCCGGACGCTTGGTGGTGTCCAGCAGATGGTCGGCGGCCAGCAGGTAGCCAGCGAAGCCGAGTCCGGTGATCACGCCTTCGCAGGCGGAGGCCGTGACCGAGCGGTGGCGGAACTCCTCGCGCTTGTAGATGTTTGAGATGTGCACCTCGACTGCGCGCATGCCGCTGCCCGCGATGCTGTCGCGGAGGGCGACGCTCACATGCGTGTGCCCTCCGGGGTTGATCACGAGGAGCTTCACGCCGTCGTCGGCCCACTTTGCGATCGTGTCGATGATGCGACCTTCGTGGTTGGATTGGAAGAACCTGGACCGGGCGCCGCGCTTCCGCAGATGGGACGTCAGCTGCTTCTCGAGGTCGGCCAGCGTGGCGTGGCCGTACACCTCCGGCTCCCGCTTGCCAAGCCGATCGAGATTCGGGCCGTTGATGATGCCGATTTCCATGGGTCAGTCCTAGTCGGCCCCTCGCCCGTGGACAAGGCTGGAGGTCGACGACCGCCGGGCGCGGTTCACCTCAGAATCTGCCTCAGGACGTAGGGGAGGATGCCGCCGTGGCGGTAGTACTCGCCCTCGATGGCGGTGTCGATGCGGGCTACTAGGGCGGCCCGGTCGACCGTGCCGTCGGCGCGGCGGATGACCAGGGTCACCGGCGTCCTGGGCTTGATCGGGCTGGCGAGACCCTCGAGGTCGAAGGTCTCCGTGCCGTCGAGGCGGTAGGAGGCGGCGTTGCAGCCGTCGGCGAACTCGAGGGGAAGCACGCCCATGCCGATGAGGTTGGAGCGATGAATGCGCTCGAAGGATTGCGCCACCACGGCCCTGATGCCGAGCAGGGCGGTCCCCTTGGCGGCCCAGTCGCGGGACGAGCCCATGCCGTAGTCGACGCCGCCGAAGACGATCATGCCTTCGCCGCGCTGCTTGTAGGCCTGGCAGGCGTCATAGATCGCCTCGATCTTGCCGTCGGGCTGGACCTTCGTGAAGCCGCCTTCCTTGCCGTCGGCCATCGCGTTCTTCACCTGGGTGTTGGCGAAGGTGCCGCGGGTCATAATGCGGTCGTTGCCGCGGCGTGACCCGTAGGAATTGAAGTCCTTCTTCGAGACGCCCGCCGCGAGGAGGAACTTGCCGGCCGGGGTCTCCTCCTTGAAGGCTCCGGCGGGGGAGATGTGGTCGGTCGTGACGGAGTCGCCGAGGATGGCCAGCGGACGCAGCTTGGCGAGTGACGGCACCGGAGGCGGGGTCATCGAGAAGCCCTTAAAGAAGGGCGGCTCCTGGATGTACGTGGAGGATTCCTTCCAGCTGAAGCGCGCTCCCGTGCCGCCCTGCACGCCCTTCCACTCCGCGGTGGCGTTGGCCAGGGAGTCGGCGGCGTACTTCGACTTGAACATCGCGGGCTTCAGGCCGCGGGCGACGTGGTCGGCGACTTCGGCCTGGGAAGGCCAGACGTCCTTGAGGAAGACCGGCTTGCCGTCCTGGCCCGTGCCGAGCGGCTCGCTGTCGAGGTCGATATCGACGCGACCGGCGAGGGCGAAGGCCACGACGAGGGGCGGAGACATCAGGAAGTTCGAGCGGACCGCGCCGTGGACGCGGGCTTCGAAGTTGCGGTTGCCGGAGAGCACGGAGGCCGTGACGAGGTCGCCCTGCTTGATCGCGCCCTCGATGTCGGCGTCGAGCGGGCCGGAGTTGCCAATGCAGGTCGTGCAGCCGTAGCCGACGAGGTTGAAGCCAAGCTGGTCGAGATAGCCCGAGAGCTGGATCTCGTCGAGGTAGTCGGTGACCACGCGGGAGCCGGGGGCCAGCGAGCACTTCACGTTCGGGTTCACCTTCAGGCCCTTCTCGACGGCCTTCTTGGCGACGAGGCCGGCGGCCACCATCACGGAAGGGTTCGACGTGTTGGTGCAGGAGGTGATCGCAGCGATCACGACGGAGCCGTGCTGGAGCGAACGGCCCGTGGCGCCCACGGGGGCGGAGGCGGTGCGATCGGCTGCGGCCTTGCCGAAGCCGTTCTTGTCCTTGGGCGCGGTGAAGAGGGCATTGAACGTTTCCTTTGCCTTCGGAAGGTCGATGCGGTCCTGCGGGCGCTTCGGGCCGGACACGCAGGGGACGACGGTGCCGATGTCGAGGTCGATGGCATGCGTGTAGTCGATGCTGCCGGCCTTCGGGATGCCGAAGAGCCCCTGCGCCTTGTAGTACTCCCTTACCAGCTCGATGTGCGCCTCGTCGCGGCCGGTCTGGCGGAGGTAGTCGAGGGATTTGTCGTCGACCGGGAAGAAGCCCATCGTCGCGCCGTATTCCGGGGCCATGTTGGCGATCGTGGCGCGGTCGGCGAGCGAGAGGGCCTCGGTGCCTTCGCCGTAGAATTCGACGAACTTGCCGACGACCTTGGCCTTGCGGAGGATCTCAGTGAGACGGAGGGTGAGGTCGGTGGCGGTGACGCCCTCGCGGAGGCGGCCGGTGAGGTTGACGCCGATGACTTCGGGGGTCTGGAAGTAGACCGGCTGACCGAGCATGCCCGCCTCCGCCTCGATGCCGCCCACGCCCCAGCCGACGACGCCGATGCCGTTGATCATCGTGGTGTGGGAATCGGTGCCGACTAGGGTGTCGGGGTAGAAGACGCCGTCCTTCTGGAAGACAAGCTTGGCCAGGTGCTCGAGATTGACCTGGTGCACGATGCCGATGGCGGGCGGCACCACGCCGAAGGTCTTGAAGGCCTGCATGCCCCACTTGAGGAACTCGTAGCGCTCGGTGTTGCGGCCGAACTCCTGCCGGAGGTTCTCGCGGAACGACTCCGCCGTGCCGGCGCGATCCACCTGCACGGAGTGGTCGACGACCAGGTCCACGGGCACCAACGGCTCGATGACCGAGCTGTCCTTGCCGAGCCGGGCGACCGCTTCCCGCATCGCGGCGAGGTCGACGAGCAGGGGGACGCCCGTGAAGTCCTGCAGGACGATGCGGGCGACGACGAAGGGAATCTCGGTGTCGACGGGCTTCTTGGCGTTCCAGGCGGCCAGCGTCCGTACGTCCTCCTCGGTCACCGCGACGCCGTCGCAGTTGCGGAGCACGGACTCAAGTACGAGCCTGATCGAGACGGGGAGGCGGGCGATCTTCCCGAGGCCGGCCTCCTCGAGCGCGGGTAGGGAGCAGATACTGCCCGACCTGCCTCCGGCGGAGAAGGGGCGTAGCGCGTTGAAGGGGACTTTGGCGGCCATGGTCTGGATAGGTGTGAAGAGAGGAGGCAAAAACGAAGAAGGCGGCCGGGGCAAGCCCGACCGCCTTCGGCGGACGCGGTCCGTCGGCTCAGGCCTCTACCGCCTTGCGGATCTTGGCGAAGTTCGGCATCGAGCTCGGGTCCCGCTTCACTTCGGAGTGGATGACGTTGCCGTTCTTGTCGGCCACGAAGACGGAGCGCTTGGAGACGTTCAGGAACCCGAACTTCTCGGGAATGACCCGGGTGTCCTTGACCTTGAAGGCCTTGGTGGCGACGCGGTTGAAGTCCGACAGGAGCGTGACGGTGATGTTGTTGGCCTTGGCCCATGCCTCCTGGGCGAAAGGGCTGTCCACGGAGATCGCGATCACGTCGGCGTTAAGGGACTTATACTCGTCCAGCAGGCCGGAGACCTTGCACATTTCATCGGTGCAGACGCCGGTGAAGGCCAAGGGGAAGAAGAGAATGACGGTCTTTCCCTTGCCGACGTTGCGTCGGATGCTTACGTCCATGAAATTATCGCCGATTTTCTGTTTCAGGGAGATTTCGGGCAGGGGCTGGCCGATTTTTAGGGGCATTTGAGGTGCGGGGTGGGGTTAGAACCCTATAAATGCCTTTAAATGCATGAATTGCAAGGGATTACCCTTTATCTCCGTATTTACCCCCTTTTTTACACAAGGTCTCCCACCCGGCTTAATTCAGGTGTATTTTTTCAAGTCTAAGCGGGTGAACCACTTGCGCTGTTTTCGGACCAAGGCCCAGGTGTCGAGATTGATGCGCTCGGTCAAGGCCTCCAAGGGTAGCCGTGACCCAGCCTCCAACCAGTCCATGGCGGCCCTGTAGCCCACGGCGCGTGCGCTGGGCAGCTCCGGATCGAGTTCGAGGCTGAGAAGCCATCTGGCCTCCTCCAGAAGGCCGTCCTTGAGCATCTGTCGGGTCCGGAGACCGATACGGCTCTTCAACTCGTCGTCGGGCCGTTCCAAGACCTCGCAGGAGATACTATGGCCTTCAAAGGGACCAGGTCTGGCCCTGAACTCATCGTATAGCTCGGAAAGCGGCCGGTCGGAGGCCAGGCGGCGTTCAAGCGCCTTGGCCACCCGGATGGGGTTCTGTGTGTCAAGCCAGTCCGGCAGGGGGCCGTTCTCCGCCTCGCGCAATCTCGCTAGCAGCGGGCCGAGCCCGGAGTTGAACAGCGAACGTACCTCCTGTGTCACGGCCGGGGGTATGAAGGTCTCATCGGCGACGGGTCCGAAAAAGGCTGCCAGATAGAAGCCGCTCCCGCCTGTGACCAGGATGCGGCGCCCCCGGGAGGCCGCGTCCTCAAGCGCCTGGCGGGCGGCTTCGACGTATCGGGCCACGGAGAACCGCTCGGAAGGGTCGGCGAGGTCGAGGCCGTGGTGCGTGACCCTTCGCCGCTGGTCCGCGGTCGGCTTGGCCGAACCGACGTCCATGCCCCGGTAGACGCAGACGGAGTCGCACGAAAGGATCTCCGCCCCGTTTTTCTCCGCCCATTCGATGGCGGCGTCGGTCTTTCCTGCGGCGGTCGGACCGGTCAGTATCCTTATCTCGGCCTTTTCCGCCGTCACGAACGTTTGGCCCACTCGAGGAAGTAGGAGAGCAGCAGCATCGCGGCCGGGCCAGTGATCACGAGGCTGTCGACGAGGTCCAGCGCGCCTCCGATCCCCGGTATCGTCGATCCCGAGTCTTTTGCGCCGGCTTGCCGCTTGAACACCGATTCGGCCAGGTCCGATGGGATGCTCAGCGCCGCCAGCGGAAGCGCCAAGACCGCAGCCTTCCATGGTACCATGAAACTGAGGCCAAGCGGTCCGGAACACAGCCAGGCGAAGGCGGCGGACGACAGGGCGGAGAGCAGAAGCCCGCCGGCGCAGCCTTCCCAGCTCTTCGCGGGACTGATTTCGGGCGCGATCTTGTGCCGTCCGAAGGGAACCCCGACGAGCAGCCCGCCGACGTCGGTGAACTTGGTCGCTACGACCACCCAGAGGACATAGTACAGCCCCACGGGCTGGCGGGCGAGCATCGCGCCGTCCTCCATGCGGGCTATTCCGACCAGGGATGAGAGCATGAAAGGCAGGTACAGGAAACCGTACAGGGCCGGAAGGGTGCGGAGCAGGGCCGGGGTCTCGGTCGGCCGGCGTAGCATCAGCAGCAGATGCACGCCGAAGGCGAGGGCGGCGAAGTTGAGGGCGTGACTGTAGCGGAGTCGCTCGGGCGCCAGGAAGAACAGGCCGAACAGCAGCGCCGCTCCGGCCAGCAGGCCGCCTGACCCGCTCCGGCGCGTTCCGGGAATCCGGTCGGCAAGCCGGTAGAACTCATGCTGCGCGAGCAGGATGAGCGTCGCCAGCAGCAGGAACGCCGCCTGCTCCGCGACCGAGAACATGCCTCCCACCCAGACGACCAGGCCGACCACGGTCCAGAGCCCGATGGTGCTGAACGCGCGGTGCCTCATGGCGATGGCGGCGCCCCCTGCACCTGCGCCCCGGTCAGGCCGAAACGACGTTCGCGTCGGCGGTAGTCGCTGAGCGCGGCCTCGAGCTGCTCTTTCCCGAAATCGGGCCAGTATTCGGGCGCGATGTGGATCTCGGCGTAGGCCGACTGCAGCAGGAGGAAGTTGCTGAGGCGGAACTCGCCCGAGGTCCGGATGATGAGGTCGGGGTCGGGCAGGCCCGCCGTATCCAGCCGGGATTCAAACGCCCTCCAGTCAATCTGCTCCGTCTGGAGCGCGCCCGAGGCCACGTCCCTGGCGATTCGTCGCGCCGCCTCGACGGCTTCCTGCCTGGCGCCGTAGTTCAGCGCCACCACGAGGTCGAGGGTCGTGTTATCCTTGCTGGCTGCGATGGCCTCTTCCAGCGGCGTTCGCGCGAAGTCGGGCAGGGAGGTCACGTCGCCGATCACCTTGAGGCGCACGTTTCTTTTATCGAGCCGGGCGAGGTGGGCGCGGAGCAGCCATTCGCCGAGCTTGAAAAGCCCGCTGACCTCGGCCGGAGGCCGCTTCCAGTTCTCGGCGGAGAAGGCGAAGACGGTCAGCGTGCCGATGCCGAGGTCGACGCACGCGTCGATGATCTCGAACAGCCGTTCCGCCCCCCGACGATGTCCCTCCAGCCTAGGAAGTCCGCGGGCCGCAGCCCAGCGCCCGTTGCCGTCCATGATGATGCCGACATGCCGGGGCAGGGGGCGGTCGGGCGGCGTGTCATCGGACGGAGGCACGCGAGAGGATGTGTCCCTGCGGACGGCTCTGGCAACCGAGAATCAGCGGCCCGCGTCCCGCCCCTGCTGTGCGTCGTCTTTCTTCGGCGGATTGTTCGCGGCGATGAGCACGCCGGGAAATCCGTGCTTCCGTGCCATCGCGCAGACTTCCATGAAATCCCTCATCATCAAAGCGCCATCCGCCTTGATGAGCACGGGGCGATGGTTCGCCCCGCCCGTCTTCTTCAGCCCCAGATGCTGGTCGAGCTCCTTGTAGCTCATCACCTGTCCGTCCGCGACGCATAGGCCGGTGCCGCGCGTGGAGATCAGCGTGACGGTGGCCGAAGTGAGGGCCATCTCCGTCGTCTTGACCGCCGGCACCTCCAGGGTGCGAAGCATGGCCGGGGACCGCGAGCCGTCGAAGCCGACGTACATCCCGGGGGCGTAGACGAAGTCCGAGGACAGGGCCCCGACCAGAGCCGCGCAGACGATGGCCAGGGCCAGCGGCGCGGCGTCCACGCCCTGTCGGGCCGTGCGGACTCGCCGCAGGACGCCCAGAGGGGTCTCGATCATGGCTTATCCGCCGCGCGTTCGGCCGGCAGTTCGTGCGTGACGAAGGTGTGCAGCGAATGGGAGGCGAACTCCATCTCCGTGACGATCGAGCGCACCCTGCCGACGAGGAAGTGATGCGCGAGCGAGCAGACGGCGGAGAGGGTGAGGGCGAAGCCGGCCACCGACAGCGCCTCCTGGGCGTGGACGAGCAGGTGCTCTCCCGAGGCGTAGATGCTGCCGTCGCGCATCGCGGTCACGAAATCGAAGCCGGCGAGGACGGCTCCGGCCAGGCCGATCAGGGGGGCGGACCGCCCGATCGAAGCGATGGTGCCGAGGCGTCTTTCCAGCACGGGAAGCTCGAGCAGGGCGGCCTCAATCGCCGCCGCCCTCATGGCATCGCCGCCCGTCTCCATCCGCAGGAGAGCGGCCTTCACCACGCGGGGCACGGGCCCGGGAGAGTCCTCGCAGGCCGCGAGCGCCTCAAGCGGCCGGCGCGCGCGCAGGTTGTTGCGCACGCCTTCGATGAAGTCCGACGAGAGCACGAGGCCGCGGTGGAGGAACATGGCGCGCTCGATGATGAAGACGACGGCGATGAAGGCCATCGGGATGAGGATCCACGCGAAGGGGCCCGCGTCCAAAGGGAAGGTGAATGCGACGGTCATCTCGGGGTCTTGGGATTGGACTGAGGTCCCTCGAGGGCGGCAAGTTTGCTTTCTGCCAGGGCGTGCCCCGGGAGCCTGGCCTCGGTGTCTTTCGCGCCCTGATTGAACTCCAGCAGGAGCCGGCAGGCGGCCGCGGCCTCCCTGCGGTCACCCGACTGCTCGCAGAGCTCGGCGAGCAGCAGCACAGAGCGGGAAATCCAGAGCCTCGCGGAGGAGGAGGACGCATCGCCGGGGCTGGAGCGAAGGGTCGCGCCATTGGCCACCAGCAGGGCCTTCGCCTCGGCGCTTGAAGCGGTCCTGTCGGAGCCGCTCTCGGCCTTGGACCTTTCCAGAAGCGCGAGGGCCTGCTTGTGCCGCGCCTCTAGGCGGATGTCCGGGGAATCCTTCCCCCAGGTGTCCGCCACCCGTTCGTAGGCCGCCGCCGCGCGGGAGGCGCGCTGGCGGTCCACCCTGTTGTCCTTCGTCCGCAGGGCGACGAGGCCGAGCAGCGTGTCGCCGCGGGCCAGCTCCGCCCGCGGTCGAGAGGGATCTGAAGGCATCTCGCGGATGAGGTCGTCGAGCAGACGCAGCGAGAGGTCGAACTCTCCGAGGGCGCGGAGCATCTCGGAGCGCCGCATCGCGGCATGGAAGGCCAGTGTGCCCTCGGCGCCTGATTCGGCGAAGCGTTCCAGCAGCACGACGGCCTCGCGCAGGCGGCCGTCGCCCTCCGACGGGTAGAGCAGGGCGGCCTGTTCGGCGGCCTCGTAGAGTCCGAGGCGTGAGAAGTGGCGCAGGTTGGGCACGTCCTTGAAGCCGTCGGCCAGCGCCGTGAAGGCGGCCTGGGCCTCGGCATGCCGGCCGGACCGGGAGAGTTCGCGGCCTTCAAAGAGATAGGAGGAGGCCGCGGCGGCGGTCTTCGGGTATTTCAGCCGAAGGTCCTTTATTTCCTCGCGACTACGCGCCGAGAGGGACTCCCCCTCGGCTCCGGTGAGGGCGCGGATCTTGAGCAGGGCGACCTGGCCGCGCAGCGAAGCGAGGTCGGCCAGCAGCTCTGGCGGCGCATCGGCGGGCAGCGACTCCAGCCGTTTCGAGATGCCATCGGCGATCTGCGCGGCCAGCGGACGTTGCGCAAGCGCCAGCGCGATAAGCGCGCGCTGCCATTCGAAGCGCAGCGTGAAGTCGACGCTCGCTCCCGTCAGCACGGGCTGGAGCCGCGCAAGGGTCCTGCCGGCCTCCCCGGCCTGTCCGGCGCGCCGGATTGTGTCGACCAGGTTCCATGCGGAGGACCATCTCGCCGGCGCCTCGACCACGGCGCGACCGCGCGCGGCATCCTCGATGACCTCGGTCGCGCGTTTCCAGAGCGCGGGGTCGTCGCCCTGGCGCAGGAGGCAGTGCACGCGCTGACGGAACGCGCTGGTCATGATGTCGGGCGCGGAAGTCTCGGCCTGCACGGAGGCGTAAGCCTTCTCGGCCAGCATGTAGTCGCTGGCGAGGAACAGGCAGTCGGCCGCGGCGGAGCGCAGCACGTCCCTGCGCATCGCCTGGGCGCCTTCGGCGAGGGCCGACAGGTGGGTCGCGGTGAGGCGGTACGCGCCCTCGCCCCAGGCGGACAGCGCCAGGACGCGCGTCGCCTCGCGGCTGAGCGGGGAGGCGGGCGCCTCCTTGAGCAGATCTTCCGCCGCCAGCCGTGCTTTCTCGAAATTACCCGCGTCCAGCATCAGCTGGGCCCTGGTCAGATGTATGGCGTCGAGGACCTCGGGGTTGCGGGGGCAGAGGTAGCCGTCGCCGGAAGACGCGGGCCGCATCAAGAAGTCGTAGGTCTCGTTGGCGATGCCGGCCGCCGCCGTCCGGTCGTCAGCGGGCGAGACGGCGGCGACCAGCGACCTCAGGGCCGTCACCCGGATCCTGAGGTCGGAAGGGTTGCGCGCCGCCTTCCGCAGGAAGTCCCGGGCGTCTTTGCGCAGGAAATCCCGTTCCTCCTTCGTCAGGTAGTCGCGCCCCTTCTTTTGGAAGATGTCCTTAATCTGTCTTTCGTCCTTGCCCTCCTTCCTGAGCACGGCGGCGTCCTGTTCGATCTGACGGGCCTTCTGCTCGAGCATCAGGCCCGCCAGCAGGTCCGCCTCGGACTGACGTCCCGGGGGGAGCGGGGCGGCCGCGGAGAGCACTTTTACCCCCTCCTCGGCCTTGCCGATCCTGGAATAAGCGAGCGCAAGGTTCCGTGAGTAGGCAAAATGCAGCGGGGTGCCGCGGCTCGTGTCGGTGAGTTCGCGCAGGGCGACGATCGAGTTCTTGAGATCCTCGTCCTCATGGTAGCGCACGAGGGCCAGCCCCCCCAGCGCCTCGATTCGGCCGCGTTGGTCCGTGGATGTCGCAGCCCGGAGGGCTTCCTCCCTGGCCGTGAGCGCCGCCGCCGTATCTTTGGCGGCTTCGGCCAGCATCCACCGCAGCGTCCACGCCCAGCTACGCTCCTGGGCTGGCACGGAGTCGGGCGAGGCGGCTGCCGCATGGATTCGGGCGGCGGGGAGGTTGTTCTCCAGCGCGTCGAGGAGCCCCTCGCGCAACGCCTTGGCCGGGGAGGCCGGGATGAACGTCAGCGCGGCCCTGGCCTCCGCCATCCTTCCGCGCTCGATGAGGCCTGCCGTGAGGCCGAGCCCCGCCCGCTCGCGGTCCGGGGCTGAAAGAGCGGGGTCGGCCAAGGCCTGTCCGAAAAGCTCGGCCGCCGAGCCGGCGAGACCTGCGGCCAGGGCCTCTTCAGCCAGGTTGATGCGTGCACGGCGGGAGTGCAGGGGGGCGCCTCCGGAGCTCGGGTCGGCATCCAGGGCGGTCGGCGGGGTCTGCTGGCCCGCGCAACGCAGCGCAAGCAGCAGGAGGGCGACGAGGAGCGTCCGCGGCATCTCCCGCAAAGATGGCCGAACCCGGAGCGCGGGCAAGAAGCGAGTGCCTCTCAGGCCTTGTCCAGTCCGAAGGCCGTGTGGACCGCCCTGACCGCGGCGTCCGCCTTGGCAGGGTCGACCGCAACCGAGATCTTTATCTCCGAGGTCGTGATTAGCTCGCTGTTGACCCCCACGGAGGCGAGCGCCTTGAAGAGCGTGCCGGCCACTCCGGGGTGGGAGATCATGCCCACGCCGACGATGGAAAGCTTGGAGATCTCACCGGCCGAGCGGACCGAGCCGCTGCCGAGACGTTTCAACGTCCGTCCGACCGCTTTCTCGACCTGGGCGAACTGGTCCGTCGTGACCGAGAAGGTGAGATTGGCCCGGCCGTCCTTGCCTAGGTTCTTGATGATCATGTCGACGCTCAGCCCGGCCTCGCCGAGGTCGTCGAACAAGGCGGCCACGGCCTCGGGGGAGTCGGGGAGGTCGGAGACCGTCACGCGGGTCTGCAGGCGGTCGAGCGCGACGCCGGCGATGGCGGCGTCCTCCAGGGTCTTGTCGATGGCTTTCACGATAGTTCCGGGTTGGTCGTTGAAGGAGGAGCGCACCTCGAAGGGCACCTGGTATTTCTGGGCGAACTCGACGGAGCGCGACTGCATGACCTTGGATCCGCTCGAAGCCAGCTCCAGCATCTCCTCGTAGGAGATCTCCGGGAGCTTGCTGGCGGTCAGCACGATGCGGGGGTCGGCGGTGTAGACGCCGTCGACGTCGGTGAAGATCTGGCAGAGGTCGGCCTTGATGGCGGCGGCCACCGCGATGGCGGTCAGGTCGGAGCCCCCGCGGCCGAGGGTGGTCACCTCGCCCTGTTCCGTCACGCCCTGGAAGCCGGCCACGACCACGACCTTGCCCTCGTCCAGTCGTTCGCGGATGTCGCCGCCGGTGATCCGCGTGATGCGGGCGCGCGTGTGCACGCCGTCGGTGAAGATGCCGGCCTGGGCACCCGTCCGCGAGACGGCGGGCACGCCGATGGCGTGGAGGGCCATGACGGTCAGGGCGATGGTCTCCTGCTCGCCGACGGCCATGAGCACGTCCATCTCGCGCTCATCGGGGAGTTTCTGCAGGGCCTTGGCGCGCGCGATGAGGTCGTTGGTGACCCCGCTGCGGGCGGAGACCACGACGACCATGCGGTTGCCTTTGGACCACTGCTCCTTGATCTTGGCCGCGACGTTCTGGATGCGATCGACGCTTCCGACCGAGGTGCCGCCGTACTTCTGGACGATGAGGGGCATGCTCAGGCCTCGGGGGAGAAGATACGGAGGACGACCGGCTCCTCAAGGACCGTGCGCAGGCGCCTCAGGCCCTTCAGCACGGCGAGCATGCGCCGTTCGTTGACCGGGTAGGTCGAGAGCGTGACCGTCCCGCGCCCCTTGTTGGGGTGCTCATACTGAATGACGCGCGCGATGGAGACCTTCTCGCGGGAGAAGACCCGGTAGACGCCCTCGGACACGCCGGCCTTGTCGAGCAGGGAGAGCCGGAGGTAGAACGGGGAGACGATCTCGGCGTCGTCGGCCATGCGGAGCGCGCGACCGGCCTTCTCGCGGGAGGCGAGCGCCTCCGCAGAGAGCCCCTGCGGGGCTGTCCCGGCGAGGGTGCCGATGGCGTCGACGATGTCCCCGATGACGGCGGAGGCGGTGGCGTCGCCGCCAGCACCGCGACCCGCGAGCGTCGTCGCCCCGACCACGTCGCCGCGGAGGGTGATGCCGTTGTTCACGCCGGAGACGCGTGCGAGGATGTCGCGGTTCGGGACGAGGGCGGGGTAGACCCCGACGGTCATCCAGTCGCGGCCAAAGTCGCGGCGGATGACCGCGAGGTGCTTGAGCGCGAAGCCGAACCGCCGGGCGAAGTCGATGTCGGCCGGGCCGATCCTGCGGATACCCTCGACGAGCGTGCGGTTGCGCGGGGCCCACTTGCCGTGGGCGAGCCAGGCGAGGATGGATGCCTTGTGCCAGGCGTCGACGCCCTCGATGTCGAGCGTCGGGTCTGCCTCGGCGTAGCCGAGCTCCTGCGCCTCGCGGAGCGCGTCGGGGAAGGACAGGCCGTCCTCGCCCATGCGCGTGAGGATGTGGTTGCAGGTGCCGTTGAGGATGCCGACGATGAGCTCGAAACGGTTGGCGACCAGGCCCTCGCGGATGGCCTTGATGATGGGGATACCGCCGGCCACGCTGGCCTCGAACAGGAATTGCCCCCCGTGCCGACGGACGGCCCGGAAGATCTCGGGCCCGTGGTCGCAGAGGAGCGCCTTGTTGGCCGAGACGACGACCTTGCCGAGGCGGAGGGCGCGCAGGGTGAGCTCGCGGGCGCGCGTGGTGCCGCCGATGAGCTCGCACACGACGTGCACTTTCGGGTCGTCGATGATCTTGTGCGGGTCGGAGGTGAGCCGCGAGGCGGCGACGCGGACCGTCCGGCGCTTGCGCAGGTTGCGCACGGAGGCCCCGCGTAGGTCGATGCGGACGCCCAGCCGGGCCTCGAGGTCGGCCTTCTTCTCGGTCAGGTGCTTCCAGACCCCCTGCCCGACCGTGCCGAGTCCGAGGATGCCGATGCCGATGGTGCGAGGGGCGGTCATGAGGGAGTTCAGGCTTTCCTGACGAAGCGGTTTTCGGTGCCGTTGAACAGCCGGCCGATGTTCGAGCGGTGCGTCCAGACGTTGAAGGCCGCGATGGCCGCGGCGAACCAGAACTGGACTGGTCCGAACTTCAGGTCGGTGAACTGAGGCAGGATCCAGCAGGACAAGGGCAGGGAAAGGCCCAGCGCCAGCGAGGCGAGGGAGACGTAGCGTGAGGCGAGGAACACCAGTCCCCAGAGCGTTGCGCCGATGAGGATCGGGACGGGCAGGAGCACCAGGAGGCCGCCGATGGTGGAGGCCACGCCCTTGCCGCCCCTGAACCTGAGGAAACAGGAGAAGCAGTGCCCGAGCAGCGTGCCGACGAAGCCGGCGACGCTGACGACGAAGAGGGCGTCCGCGAGGGGGGTGTCCGGATCCACGCGGAGCAGCAGCTGCGGCAGGCCGGCGCCGACGAATCCCTTCAGCACGTCGAGCGCGAAGACGAGATTTCCGGGGCCCTTGCCGAGGACGCGTTTGACGTTGGTCGCGCCCGGGTTTCCGGAGCCTTCCTTGAGGATGTCGACGCCGTGCTTCTTCGCCACGAGTACAGCGAAGTTGACGGAACCGACGAGGTAGCCGAGCAGGGCGAAGATCCCAAGGGCCGCGAACATCGCTCAGGCTTCGATCAGCTTGGCGCTGACGATCGCCGGATTGCGCAGGATCTCGGCCAGGGCGGAGGCGCCCGGGGCGCTGTCGAGCTGGTAGACGGCCAGCGCGTTGGCGCCGCCGGAACGGCTCAGGGCCATGTTGGCGATGTTCACGCGCTCCTTGGCGAGCAGGGTGCCGAGGGCGCCGATGATGCCGGGCTGGTCCTGGTTTTCGATCAGCAGCAGCTTGCCTTCGGGGATGAACTCGAGGGTGCGGCCGTTGACCGAGACGATGCGCGGCGACTGGGCCTTGCCGATCACGGTTCCGGCCACGGAGACCGACTTGCCGCCGCCGAGCGAGGCCTCCACGTGCAGGAGCTCCTTGTAGTCCGCCTCGGCCGAGGACCGGACCGTCTGGACCTCGACGCCGAGGGCCTTGAGCTTGCCGGGGGCGTTGACGTCGGTCACGCCCTCCATGATCCCGCGAAGGTAGCCGCGCTGGAAGCTGCGCGCGATGGCGTTCGCGCCCTGGTCGGAGCCGGCTCCGTAAGTGGTGAGGCGCAGCGACTCGATGCGTCCTGGCGCGGCCAGCTGACGGGCGATGGAGCCTAGCGTCTGGGCGAGGGAGAGGAAGGGGCGGATGGCGGAGAGGGTCTGGGAGTCGACCGCGGGGAGGTTGACCGCGTTGGCCGGCGAGCCGCCCCCGAGCACGGTGATGGCGGCCTCCGCGACTTCGACGCCGACGTTCTCCTGGGCCTCGGCGGTGGAGGCGCCGAGGTGAGGGGAGAGGTGGGCCTTGGGCAGGGCGCGCAGAGGGTGCTCCTTGGGCAGGGGCTCCTCGACGAAGACGTCGAAGCCGCAGCCGCCGCATCTTCCGGACTTGAGGGCCTCGGCCAGGGCGGCCTCGTCGACGATGCCTCCGCGGGCGCAGTTCACGATCTTGACGCCCTTCTTCATCTTAGCGAAGGCGGCCTCGTCGACCATCCCCTCGGTCGCGCCTTGCTTGCCCTTCTCGATGAGGGGCATGTGGACCGTGATGTAGTCGGAGAGGGCGAACACCTCGTCGAGGGTCGCGACGGTGACCCCTAGGGCCTTGGCGCGGGCCTCGGTGAGATAGGGGTCGTAGGCCAGGACCTTCATGTTGAAGGCCAGGGCGCGCTTGGCGACCTCGGCTCCGATGCGGCCGAGCCCGAGCACCCCGAGGGTCTTGCCATTGAGTTCGGAGCCCGAGAGGGTCTTCCGGTCCCACTTTCCTTCCTTCATGGACTGGACGGCCTCCGGCACGGGGCGGGCGAGGGAAAGGAGGTGGGTGAAGGTGAGTTCGGCGGTCGCGATGGTGTTGCCGGAGGGGGTGTTCATCACGATGACCCCGCGTTCGGTGGCGGCGTCGACGTCGATGTTGTCCACCCCGACCCCGGCTCTACCCACGCAGACCAGGCGCTGGGCTGCATCGAGGACCTCGCGGGTGATCTGGGTCTCGGACCGGACGAGGATGGCGTCCACGTCGGCCACGAGGGAGAGTACCTGCTCGGGGGTGGAGCCGTAGGCCTCCACGACCTCGTAGCCTGGCTGAGCCTTGAGTAGGGCGACGCCGGTGGGTGAAATCTTGTCTGCTACGAGTACCTTGGGCATGGCGGTCAAAGTTTGCTTTGAGTCATAAATGCCCGTCTTTGGCAATGGCAAGAGCACCCTTGCCGCGTCATAGCCGAGCTCATAGCCGACGATGGGCGTAATCGGCCAATTCGTAGCAATCGGGGCTCATTTCTTCGATAAATCGGCAGGGGTCCAGCGGTCGGTAACCTTCGCCCGAGACGGCGAACCTGGGGGAGAAGATCTGCAGGGAGTTCATGGCCCGCGTGCAGGCCACGTAGAACAGGCGGCGCTCCTCCTCGACGTCGCCGTCCTCGATGGCCCGGGTGAGGGGAAGCAGGCCGTCGGCGGCGCCGAGGAGGAAGACCACGGGGAACTCCAGGCCCTTCGACTGGTGGATGGTGGTCAGGCGCAGCATGTCCTCTTCGGGCTCAGCCTTCTTGTCGGAGGCCTCGCCGTTGAGCAGGGCGACCTGGGCGACGAGGTCGCCAACGTCCTCGAACTTCGACGCGAAGCCCACCAGTCCCTGCAGGTCCTGTTCGCGATCCTTCCAGTCAGGGAAAAGCGTCCTCATGTGCGTTCCGTACCAGCCTTCGACGCAGACGCGGACGGTCTCGGCGGGCGTCCTTGCGACGCGCTCGGCGGCGTTCTCGCGCGAGGCCTCGAAGAGGTCAGGGGCGGGCGCGGAAGGGGCGGGTTTGGCCCGGGCGGTCTCCACGCCCTCCAGCATGTCCTCCAAGGTGAGGGCGAGGTCCGTGAAGTCCGACTTGGCGCTCTCGGGCACCTTGCGCAGGACCGAGTCCGCCCTGAGGGCGCGGACCCATCCCCGCCCTTGGGACGCCTCGGCGGCCATGGCCGCCGTGATGATCTTCTCCGCTGAGGCGGGGCCGACCTTGGGGAGGAGGCAGAGCAGCCGCGAGAGGGCCACGCGGTCGAGCGGATTGTGGATGAAGCGGAGATGGGCCAGCACGTCCTTCACGTGCGCAAGGTCGAAGAACTTGTGCCCGCTCGTGATGACGAACGGCACGCCCAGCGCGTTCAGCTCCATCTGCAGTTCCAAGGACTGGTAATGCGCCCGGTAGAGCACCTGCATGTCGGCGAGGGCCTGGCCTTCGTGGTGCAGCTGCAGGATGCGACGCCCCACGAGCTTGGCCTGCTGGGAAGTGTCCCCGACCGTGAACACGATTGGCATTGCCCCGCTTCTGCGCACCGCCCTAAGGCGACGGTCGAAGCCTTCGACCTTGGGCCGGTGCCGGAGGATCTCGTTGGCGAAGGCCAGGATCTCGGGGGTCGAGCGGTAATTCGTGTCGATGGTGTGGATGACCGTGCCCGGATGACGTTGCGGGAAGGACACGATGTTCTCCCAGTCGGCGCCGCGCCAGGTGTAGATGCACTGCGCGTCATCGCCCACGGCCATGACCTGATGCTCGTCCGCCAGCAGGTCGATGATGCGGCTTTGCAGGCGGTTGGTGTCCTGGAACTCGTCCACGAGGATGTGCCGGAAGCGCCGGCGGTAATGGGCGAGCGCGGCCGGGTCTGACTCCAGCACCCTGAGCCAGAGGGAGAGCAGGTCGTCGAAGTCACAAAGGTTGCGCGCACGCTTGGCCTCCTCGTACAGGTTGCAGAACCGCAGCAGCTTCTCGGGGCCGCCCTTCATCCAGTCGAGACGCTCGGTCATCACCTCCTCCGTGGGTCGCAGGGTGTTGCGGGCGTGGGAGTAGGCGTCGAGGATGACCGGCGCCTTGGGGTTGGTCTTGTCCTTGATGAAGGCGCCGTCCTCCGACTTGATGATCTCGGAGTAAAGCTGCTCGGACTCCTTCTGGTCGATGATGGTGAAGTCAGGGGAGCGTCCGGCGGCCGCCGCGTTGGCCCTGAGGATGCGCTGCCCGATGGAATGGAAAGTTCCGCCCCAGAACTGTCCGCGCGGGACGCCGGTCAGGTCCTCGACGCGCTCGAGCATCTCCTTGGCGGCCTTGTTGGTGAAGGTCAGGAGAAGGATGTCCCAAGGGCGCGCCCCCTGATGGAGCAGCCAGGCGACGCGGTAGGTGAGGGTGCGGGTCTTGCCTGAGCCGGCGCCGGCCAGCACCAGGGCGGGTCCGCGGGGTGAGGTCACCGCCGCGTACTGCTCCTCGTTGAGGTCTCCGCGGAAGTCTACCGGGGGCAGCCCTTCCACGGTCAGGTTCCCTCGGCCTGGCGCCGTTCAAGCAGGCGGAACTTCACGGCCTGCTCGTCGGCTCGGTAGGAAGAGCGCACGAGGGGCCCTGATTCGACGTGCTTGACGCCGGCCTCGAGGGCGAAGGCCTTCCACTCGGCGAATTCGTCAGGATGCACCCAACGGTCCATCGGGGCGTGCTCCTTGCTGGGCGAGAGGTACTGGCCGACCGTGAGGATGTCGACGTCGGCCGCCGCGATGTCGCGAAGCAACGCGGCCACCTCCTCCTTGCGTTCACCGATGCCGAGCATGACGCCGGTCTTGGTCACGAATCCGCGGGACTTGGCGTGCTTCAGCACCCAGAACGAGCGGTCATAGCGGGCCGTCTTGCGCACGGGCCTCTGCAGCCGCTCGACGGTCTCCAGGTTGTGGTTGAGGATGTCAGGCCGCGCGTCGAGCAGGGTGTCGAGATGCTCCTGCTCCCCGCGGAAGTCGGCCGGGAGCACCTCGATGGTCGTGGTGGGGCAGCGGCGGCGGGTGGCCCGGACGGTGGCCGCCCAGACCGATGCCCCGCCGTCCTTCAGGTCGTCCCGCGCGACGGAGGTGATGACGACGTGGCGCAGGTTCATCAGCGCGATCGATTCGGCCACCCGGGCGGGCTCGCCCAGGTCCAGCTCGCTGGGCCGTCCGGACTGCACGGCGCAGAAGGTGCAGGATCGGGTGCAGACGTTGCCCAGGATCATGACCGTGGCGCTGCCGCGCGACCAGCATTCGCCCATGTTAGGACACTGGGCGGACTGGCAGACCGTGTGCAGTTTGTGCCGGTCGACGTTGTCCTTCGTGGCCTGGTAATCGGGTCCGCTGGGGAGCCTGGCCCTGAGCCAGTCGGGCTTGCGCGCGGATTCGAGCATCGGAGGTAGCAAGATTCCCTTCCGCCCGGGTTTTTCAATCCAACAAAAGGGAGGGGCGCCCGTCTCACGACGGGCGCCCCTGGTGCTATGCTGCAATCTCCCGGTTCTGAAACTTTCTCAGGCCGGGAATTTCACCGATCGGATGCGGGGCGTTCCGAGGAACGCCCCGCATCGGGTCAGAAGACGGCCTTGAGGGACGCTCCGAAGAAGAACTGGTCCTCTTCGCCTCCCAGGTTGGCGGCTTCGGCTCCCGCATTGGTCTCCTCACGGCCGGCGCCGGACATGTTGTAGGCGATGTAGGGCGTGAAGGTGGCCGTATTGGAGATGGCGATCGGAAGCGAGGCCTGCAGAAGGACGTGGGTCCAGACGCTCTCGTTGCCGACGTTGAAGCCCGCACCGTTGAACGACGTGTAATAGCCGTCAATGGAGTAGCCGGCCTTGGCCGCAAGCACGAGCGAGGTGCTGTCGGTCAGCCCGAAGGTCTTGTCGACGGCGAGTTCGGCGTAGCCGGCATCGATGTACAGGTCGTAAGCGTAGGTGGCGGTGACGTTCACCGGGCCGACCGTCTTGGCGGCGCTCACATAGAACTCCTGAGCGAAGGTCTGGCCGGCGCCGTTTCCGACGTAGCCGTTCAGGAAGAAGAAGTAGGTGTAGCCCGCGGTGAGGGTCGCGAAGCCCGCGTCGTAAGCCAGTGAGGCTCCGAGGTCGAACTCCTGGTAGAGGGAGCGGCGGTCATTGCTGGCGGTGTAGTAAGCAAGACCGTTCAGCGTGAGGCTGTCGGACAGCTTCTTGCTGGCTCCGATGTTGTACCAGGCGTTCTGGTTCGAGAACCAGAGGCCGCGGTAGATGTACTCGCTGTCATAGCCCGCGGAGAGGTCGAACGCGATCGGCGAGGCGGCCGGCGCGGTCGACTGCGCCAGGGCGGCGGCAGCGAGGAGGGTGGTCGTGGTGATGGAGGTGATGTGCTTCATGGCATCCCCCCTTACGCACCCCCCGTGCCAACAGGCATGCCGGGGTTCTTTGGCGAATATTTGCATCCATAAAGACGCAAAACGACCCCTCTCGGGCTTAAAACCTGCCAGCCGTGCCTAATTTGCGGCAGTCATCCGCGGGCTCCTGCTGCTCGGTAGGCCGTCAAGTGCCTGTCGGCTGAGAGCTTCCAGCTGAATTCGGTCCGCATGCCGTTGACTTGGACTTTGCGATAGGCCTTGGGCTCCGAGAAAAGCCGCAAGGCGTGTCCGATGGCCCACTCGATGCCCTGAAGGTCTGCGTGCTCGAAGACGATGCCGGTCGCATCCTTCGCCCCGGGCGACCAAGGCCTGACCGTGTCGGCGAGCCCGCCGGTGGCACGCACGACCGGCGGCGTTCCATAGGCCATGGAGTACATCTGGTTGAGCCCGCATGGCTCGAAGCGGCTGGGCATCAGAAAGAAATCCGACCCTGCCTCGATCCGGTGCGAGAGACCGTGGTCGTACCCGATCCGCACGCCGCACCGAGATGGGAACTCGGCGGCCAGGGCGCGGTAGGCGTCCTCGAGCGCCGGATCCCCGCTGCCGAGCAGCACGAAACGCAGGCGGTTGTCGCGCAGGAAGGAGGCGAGCGCGGCGGCGGCCAGGTCGAGCCCCTTCTGCTCCCAGAGGCGAGAGATGACCCCGAAGATCGGCGGCGCTCCCGGTCCGTCGGCCAGCCCGAATTCCTGCGTGAGCGCCTTGCGGCAGGCCTGCTTGCCTTTGAGGCTGCGCGAGGAGTAGTTGGCCGGCAGGAGCGGGTCGGTGCGCGGGTTCCATTCGTCGGCGTCGACGCCGTTGAGTATGCCCTCGAGTGCGGACTCCCTTCGTCGTACGACCTCGTGCAGGCCGTAGCCGAACTCGGGCGTGAGGATCTCGCGCGCGTACGTCGGGCTGACGGTGATCACGCGGCCGGCATGCAGGATCCCGCCCTTGAGGAAGTTGACCCCCCCGAGGCATTCGAGCTCAGAGGCCTGCCAGAGCCGTCCGGGCAAGCCCAGGAAGTCCATGATGCCGCGGTGCGCCACGCCTTGATGCTGGAGGTTGTGCACGCTGATGGCCGTCGCGGCCGCGCCCAGCGCGGTCTGCTTCAGCACGGTGTTGAGCAGCGGGGGCACGAGGCCGGCGGTCCAGTCATGGCAGTGGATGACGTCCGGGGTCCAGCCCGAGTCGAGGCATGCGTCGAGCGCGGCGCGCGCGTAGAAGGCGGCGCGCTCGGCGAAATCAGGACGGGCGGGGTAGATCTCCCGGGCTCCGTAGTAGTCGTGGTGCTCGATGAACCAGGCCTCGAAGCCGGGCGACGCCTGCAGGGAAAGGACGCGGCAGCCCGCCTTCTCCTCGGGGCCGCCCACTCCCACCGCGAGCGAGGGGATTGCGACGCGCATGCCTTCTCGTCCCGGGACGGATCCGTAAAGGGGCGTGACCGCCTTCACGTCATGACCGAGCGCGCCTTGCGCCTTCGCCAGGGCCGCCGTCGCGTCGCCGAGGCCTCCGGCCTTCGACCAGGGAGCGAGTTCGGGCGTGATGTGGAGGATCTTCATCGTTCAGGCGAGGTCCGGCCGGCACGGTTGAGCAGCGGTACCAGGGCCGTGAGCAGGAGCAACGCGACCACCATGGCGACGTTGCCCGCAAGGTCGTGCACGGTGCCCAGCGAGGAGAAGCCCGGGGCGCCGTGCGGCACGCCCCACGGGTCGAGGTCGAGCGACTTGGATCCGTGGGCTAGGGCGTGGCTGGCAAGGAAGACGTTGCGTCCGAGGTTGAGCAGGATCGCGACGAGTCCGCCCGCGGCGATCAGCAGGGCCTTGCGGATCAGGACGCCCAGCCGGCCGCCCTCGATGAAGACCGCGCCGAGGAAGGCGGCCGCGAAGACGCAGGCGGAGAGGGAGCGGATCCCCGAGCAGGCGTCGGCGACGCCGACGGCGTCGTTGTTGGCGAAGATGATGGTGTTTCCGCTGGTGCGAATGACGTGTCCGGAGGCACGTAGGATGCCGGACACGACCTCCGTCACGAGCGTCAGCAGCCCGCCCTTCACCTGGTTGTCCACGAGGTAGAGGAAAGGTCCGGAGACGATCCAGACGCAGGCGGGGAAGGTCAGAAGGGACGCCGCACGCAGGCGCGAGGCGCCCGAAGGCTCGGCGCCGGCCCGTCCGCGGGCCGAGAGATAAGCGAAGGTCAGGCCGCTTCCTGCCAGACCGAAGGCGATGGCGAGCGTGGGCACCGGCCCGGTTCCGAAAATCGCGCGACCGGCCGCACCCAGGGCGAAGACGCCCAGAGAGAGGAAGGCCACGGCGGTCGCGGCTCCCGTCGCAGCCGGTCGCGCGGGCGGCCCGTCGACGCCTTGGCCGACGAGCTCGGCGCGCAACGAATCCCATCGGTCCCAAAGGACGTAGGCGGCGAGAAACGGCACGAGGTAGCCGAAGGTGTAGTCATCCTTGGTACTCCACACGGCCCACTGGTCCCAGGCCGCGAAGGCCGACATGGAAGCCAGTAGCGCGCCAAGACCGAGGGTCACCGCATCGACCCTCCCGGGCTGCCGTGCGGGGTCCATCAGAACCTCGGCACCGCGGCCAGCAGGCGCCGGGTGTACTCCTCCTTCGGATTCCCGAGGATGGCGTCCGGCGGGCCCTGCTCGACAATCTTCCCGGCGTTCATGACCAGGACGTGGTCGCTGACATGTTCGATGACGGCCAGGTCGTGGCCGATGAAAAGGTAGGTGAGCCCCAGCTTGTCCTGGAGGTCTTGGAGGAGGTTCACGACCTCCGCCTGCACAGAGACGTCCAGGGCGGAGACGGGCTCGTCGCAGATGATCAGCTCGGGCTGCACGGCCAGAGCCCGCGCGATGCCGATGCGCTGCCGTTGGCCGCCGGAGAACTCGTGCGGATGCTTGCGCAGGTCGTCGGCCGAGAGCTGCACGGCCAGCAGCAGCTCTTCGCAGCGCGCCTCCTTCTCCGCGCTCGACATGCCGGGGAAGTGGATCTCGAGCGGTTCGGAGACGATGCCCAGCACGTCGGTCCGCGGGTTGAGCGAGTTGTACGGATCCTGGAAGATCATCTGGATCCGCTTGCGGTAGGGATGGAAGTCGGCGGGCGAAAGACCGATCAGGTCGACGCCTCCGTAGAGAATCGCGCCTCGGGTGACCGGCGCGAGACGGATCACGGCCTTGCCGGTCGTGCTCTTGCCGGAGCCCGACTCTCCGACGATGCCGACGGTCTGGCCCCGAAGGACGGAGAAGCTCACGCCGTCCACGGCCTTCTTGGGCTGCGGGGCCGGCATGAAGAACCAAGGCGCTCGCACCGGGTAGTGCACGGCGAGGTCGCGGACCTCGAGCAGGGTTGCGGCAGGCTGCGTCATGAGGCGCGCAGTTCGTCCTTGAGGGTGGTGAGGCGGCGCCGCTTCTCGCCGAGCCGCGGTATGCAGGCGATCAGCCCGCGCGTATAGGCGTCGCGAGGGGAGCCCATCACCTGCGCCGTCGGCCCCTGCTCGACGATCCGGCCGTTGCGCATCACCTGGACGTGGTCGGCGAAGCTGGCCACGACGCCGAAATTGTGGGTGATGAGGAGGATGGCCATGTTCTTTTCCGCCCGCAGTCGCGCCAGCAGGTCCATGATTTCCTTCTGGATGGTGACGTCGAGCGCGGTGGTGGGCTCATCCGCCACCAGGAGGTCTGGTCCGCAAGCGAGGGCCATGGCGATCATCGCTCGCTGCTGCATGCCGCCCGAGAGCTCGTGCGGATAGCTGCGGGCGACGCGCGCCGGGTCGTCGATCCGCACGTCGGCGAGGGCCCGGAGCACGGCGGCCCGGACGTCGGCCTCTTCGGGCCGGTGCAGCCGCACGGCCTCGCCGATCTGGAAGCCGATGTCGTAGACGGGATTGAGGGATGTCCCTGGCTCCTGGAAGATGTAAGCGATCCGCCGTCCCCGCACCGCCGAAAGACCGGCCTCGTCCATGCCGACGAGCTCCACGCCGCCCAGTCGGGCCGAGCCGGTGACGACGCAGGAGGGGGGCGGGGGGAGCAGGCCGGTCAGGGCTAGGGATGAGACGGACTTGCCCGAGCCGGACTCGCCGACCACGGCGAGCACCTCTCCCGACCGCAGGTCGAAGGAGACGCCCGTGGCCGCGACGGTGGTGCGCGAGCCGGACTGGAAGGTCACGCCCAGGTCGCGTACCTGCAGGAGCGTCTCGGAGGACATGGGTTGCATCGTGGATTAGGCGGGGCCCCGGGGGAAGCCAGAATCAGTCGGTGCGCCAGCGGTCGTGCACCTCCGTGCGCGGCGGGCCGCGCCGGACGCCGGCGCGGTAGTCGCGGAGGTCCTTCTCGCGGGCGGCCTGGTCGATCCAGAGCAGGCCGAAGCTCGAGGGGTCTTCGGACGACCGCACGTCGAAGCCGGCGGGGAAGCGCACCCAGCTCCAGTGGGCGATGCGGTAGCCGGGCACCTTGTAGCCCGGGATGAAGTCGGCCTCGTCGTGGATGATGCGCTGCATCTGGTGCGCGAGGTCGACCATCTCCTTCTCCTCGGTGGCGGCGCGGAAGCGGTCGATGAGCGTGTCGAGACTGGGATCGGCGACGCCGGTGATATTGTTGGTCTGGCGCTTCGGGACACGGCGTCCGTCGGCCAGCCTTTCCAGCGCGTTGTCCGAATGGTGCGATTCCCAGAGGGCGGGGATCCGGCTCGAGACGGACCAGGCCCAGAAGCAGATGTCATGGTTCTTCTCCATGACCTTACGGTACATCGTCGTGTGTTCGAGGGTCTCCGGACGGAACTCCACCCCGCACTTCCGGGCCGATTCGACCAGGGTCGCGAGGTACTTGCGCCGGTCGGAGAGATCGAAGGTCAGGCGGAAGGAGAGCCGCTGTCCGTCCTTGTCGGCGAGGATGCCGTCCGGTCCCTCGCGGTCGAAGCCGGCGCGCGCGAAGGCGGCCCGCGCCAGTTCGGGGCTGAACTGCCGGGCGCGGATCGACGGGTCGGTGAACTTGCCGAGTCCCTCGGAGAACTGGTTCAGCCGCTCGTAGTCGCCGCGGTAGAAGCCGTCGAGCACCCGCTGCCAGTCGGTGGCGTGCTGGAGGCCGACGCGGACGTCCCGGCGGTCGAGCGGCGGGTGCTGCGTGTTGAGGTAGAGGCCGTAGGGCGGCCGCGGGATGTCGTTGTAGAACTGCGCCTTCGTCAGGTAGCCGGCGAGGTAGGGCTGCTTCTCGTTGGTCCCGTACCAGTAGCGGGGCATGCCGATTGGCATGTAGTCGAGGTCGCCCGCCAGGAGGGTCTGATAGGCCCCGTCGATGTCCCGGATGACGGTGTAGTTCACCGCTTCCGGGTTGTAGCGGTTGCGGTAGAACCGCCGGCCGTCTCCCCACCAATTCGCGACCCGGGTCATCGTGACCGAGCTTTCACGCCGGAAGCCCTCGGGCCTCACCTCGTAGGCCCCGGTGGTCGGCTGGAAGCGGTCGTTGTATTTCTTTTCGTAGTCCGGACCGAAGTCGCGGAAGAAGCCCCGCGGGGTGGGCC
The DNA here is from genome assembly GCA_030830965.1 of Verrucomicrobiota bacterium. GTDB lineage: Bacteria > Verrucomicrobiota > Verrucomicrobiia > Opitutales > UBA953 > UBA953. The sequence goes on from JAURLX010000019.1 coordinate 81,904, forward strand.
TGAGCCCGCCGAGCCATTCGAGCTGGTAGGGTCGCCGCCTGGGAGCGTGGACGGCGATGGTATGGTCGTCGAATTTCGTGATGCCCGCGAACTCGCGTGTGTAGTAGTCGGCGTACCACTCGGCGTTGGCCCAGGGGGACCGGTGGAAGTAGAAGGTGAAGAGGAAGTCGTCGGCCGTGACGGGCTGGCCGTCGGTGAAGCGGGCGCCGGGATCGAGGCGGAAGTAGGCGGTCATCCCGTCCTGTGAGATCGCCCAGGAGAGGGCGACGCCGGGAATCGGCTCGTCGGTGTCGGGATGAGAGGCGAGCAGGCCGACGTCGTTGTTGTCGTAGAGCTCGCCGCGGAAGCCGTTGTTCGCGTTGGGGCCGACGCGCCGTAGCGTCGGCGGCGTCGAAGTGGTGAAGAGCCGCAACGTGCCGCCGCGGACGGCGGCCGGATCCGCGAACTCCTTCTGCTCCGCGCCGTCCTTCCACTCCAGGTCCTTTGGAAGGTCGGCCGGGCTCGCGAACCGGAAGAACCCGGGGAGCGAGCGGTAGAAGGCCTCGGCCCTCTCGTCGCGGGGGACGTCGGCGGCCGCGCACGCGCAGCAGAGCAGGGTGGCGAGCAGGCGTGTCATCGGTTGCGCTTGAGGTCGAAGGCGTCCTGCAGCCCCTCGCCCACGGCGTTGATCAGCACCATGAGGCCGACCAGGCAGGCCACGGTGGGGACGAGGATCCACCAGGCGGCCGGGTTCTCGTTGGCCTGCCGCAGGAGCTCGCCCCACGTCGGCTCGGTAGGGGGCAGGCCGAAGCCGAGGTAGTCGAGCGAGGAGAGGGAGAAGATCAGTCCGTGCAGGCTGAAGGGCACGGTGGTCAGTATCACCGTCGAGCAGTTGGGCAGCACGTGGCGCCAGATGATGCGGAAGTGGCCCGCGCCGAGGGCGCGCGACGCGGTCACGTAGTCGCGCGCGGCGGCCTGGTAAGCCGAGGCGCGGAGCTGCTGCGCGAGCCCGATCCAGGAGAAGGCGACGAGCAGCAGGGAGAGCAGGGCGAGCGACGGTTCGAGCAGGCTGGCCAGGAAGATGATGGCGTAGAGGAAGGGCACGTTGGACCAGATCTCCATGACGCGCTGCAGCGCCATGTCGAAGCGGCCGCCGAAATAACCCATCGCGCCGCCCAGCAGGAGCCCGACGAGGTATACGGCGGGCAGGAAGACGAGCGCCGCGGCGAGCAGCAGCCGGAAGCCGCCGAAGAGCCGGGCCACCACGTCGTGCCCGGATTCGTCGGTGCCCAGCCAGTGGCCGTCCAGTCCGGGCGGACAGGGCGAGGGCACGAGGGTGCGCACGTCGCCGGAGGGTTTCCAGTCGTCCGGGCCGCCCGACGTGGCCGAGACGAACTTGCCCTCGTTGAATTTCGCGCGGGCGACCGTCACGCCGTGGTCGAGCCTGCGCGCTTCGCCGTGCAGGCGGCCGTCCACCACGTACCAGGAACGGCTGCGCGAGCCGTCGTCGGCCAGCACGAAGACACGTCCTTCGACGATCGGCCCGCGCGGATCATGCCAGCGGTCGTCCTTGGCGAAGGCGGGCGGCTGGACTTCGCAGACCTGTCCGGGCGCGAACGGCACCAGGGGCATCAGCGCCCAGCCTCGCCCTTCCGCCCGCAGGCGCGCGTCGAGCAGACGGTAGTTCGGCTCCTGGCGGCCGGGCATCCCGAACGCCTCCGCTGGAATGAAGCCGCTCAGCGCCGGGAACCTCAGGCCCCGCTCGGTGCTCACCACCAGGGGGCGGTGGCCGACGAGGAGCGGCCCGAGTGCGGCGAGCAGGATGAGCGCGCCGAGCAGCAGGAAGGACCACCAGGCGGCGCGCGAGCCCCGGAAGCGCTCCAGGCGCCGTCGTGTCAGCGGGTCGACGAGGCTCATCGACGTCGGTCGAAGCGAATGCGCGGGTCGGCCGCGGCCACGCAGAGGTCGGAGACGATGTTGCCGATGAGCATCGCCAGGCTGGAGAGGGTGAGCAGACCGAGGAACACCGGGAAGTCCCGGTGCATGAGCGCGTCATATCCGAGCAGCCCGATGCCGGGGATGTTGAAGGTCACCTCGATCAGGAACGAGCCCGTGAGGAAGAAGCCGAGGTTGCCCCCCACGGTGGCGGCCAGCGGGATCAGGGAGTTCCGCAGGGCGTGCACGGCGACGGTGCGCCGCCAGGGGAGCCCTTTCGCGCGGGCGGTCCGCACGTAGTCGGCGGCGAGGTTGTCGAGCAGGCTGTTGCGGGTGAAGAGGGTGAGCGCGGTGAACGATCCGATGGTCATGCAGGCCAGCGGGAGCACGGTGTGGTCGAGCCGTCCCGCCCAGTCGAGGCGCTCCCAGTCGAAGCCCTTGCTGGGAAACCATCCCAGCCCGTAGGCCAGCTTGTTACGCAGGGCCACGGCGAGGGCGAGTCCCGGCACGGAGTAGAGGATGATGAGCGCGTAGGATGTGGCTCGATCGAAAGCCCCGTCCTTGCGGAGGGCCTTGGCCACGCCGAGCGGCAGCGACACGCCGTAGGCGATCGCGATGGAGAGGAGGCCGAACCACGCCGAGAGCGGGATGCGCGCGGCGATCTCCGCCCACACCGGGCGGTCGCTCACGGAGGAGTCCCCGAGCTCGAGCTGCAGCACGCCGCGATAAGCCCTGCGGCTGACGAGCACGCGCCTTTCCTTGGAAGGGTCGTCGGGCAGCGGGGCGTCCTCCGCCGTCCAGCCTTCGGCCGGGCCGCCTTCCTTCGTCGAGACCTTGAGCAAGGTCCCTTCGGCTCTGACCGAGAGCCTGCGCACGCCGTCGGCGGAGTCCGGATCCCTGACCTCGATCGTCGCGGAGCCGCTCTTCACGTCGAGCCGCGTGACGACCCAGTCCGCAGGCCCGGGCCAGACGCCGAGCCAGATGGCGTAGGCCTCGACGAGCGGACGGTCGAAGCCGTATCGGCGACGGAGATTATCGAGCTCCTCCGGGGATGCCGGTCCGCTGGGCCTTGCCCCGAGGGCGCTGCGTTTCTGGTCGGCCTGCTGCCGTTCAGCCATGGCCCGCTCGATGGGTCCGCCCGGCACGAACCGCGTGAAGCAGAAAGTCACGAAGGTGATGCCCACGAAGGTCAGTGGGACCAGCAGCAGACGTCGCAGGACGTAGTCGCGCATGGGGCCACGTGAAGGGCATCTCCACCCCGCGGTTTTTTCAACCTTTAAGGACTCGCTTGCCCCGGCCGGGGGCGGGGGCATCGTGTCGTCGTGAACGCCCTCGACCTGCTCGGACGATGCCTGGCCGTGCTCGCCCTCTCGGCCGTCGGTCTGGTCCTGCTCACGCTGGCGGCGTTCCTCGTCCTGTTCCTCCTGCGGCTGCCCGGACGTCATCCGACCATGGGGCCCGGCTACTGCGCGGTGCGCACGCTCTGCTGGATGTTCACGAAGCTCTTCTACCGTCTGAAGGTGAAGGGCCTGGAGAACGTGCCCGCGGAGGGAGGGGCCCTGGTGGTGTGCAACCATGTGTCCTATGTCGACGTGGTCATCATCGGCGTCGCGCTCGACAGACCGGTCCGGTTCCTCTCGTGGGAGGGGTTCGAGCACATGCGCTCGATGCGGTGGATCATGCGCATGATGGGCACGATCCCTGTCGATGAGCGACGGGCCAAGGAGGCCGTGCAGCGCGCGGCGGACGCCCTCAGGGCCGGCGAGCTGGTTTGCATCTTCCCCGAGGGGCACGTCACCCGCAACGGTGGGGTGCAGGAGCTGCGGCGCGGGTTCGAGCTGATCGCACGACGCGCCGGCGCGCCCATCCTTCCCCTGGCGCTCGATGGACTGTGGGGCTCGATCTTCAGCTTCAGCGGAGGCAAGTTCTTCTGGAAGCGCCCCAGGCATTTCCCGCGCCCTGTCTCGCTGGTGGCGGGCCGACCCTATCCCTGCGAGGAGCACGCCACCACCCGGTTGCGACTGCTCGAGCTGGCCTCCGACGCCTTCGCGATGCGCCCCTCGCTGGACGGCGGTCTCGTGCGCGAGGTGGTGCTCGGGCTCGCGCGCAGGGCGGGGCAGGTCGTGCTCGTCGACCGCACGGCCGGGCGCCGTGAGGTCAGCGGAGCCTTGCTGCTCGCGCTCGCCGCCGAGGTGGCCCGACATCTCCGTCGTGCGACGCAGGCCGGCCGGGTCGCGGTCGTGCTTCCTCCGGGGCTCGGCGCAGCCGCAGTCAATCTCGGCTGTCTCATGGCCGGCAAGGTCCCCGTGAACCTGAACTTCACGCTCGGCCGGGAGCAGGCGGCCTCCTGCCTTCGACGCGCCGGCGTCGACCTGCTCGTCACGGCCGGGGCTTTCCGTTCGAAGGTGAGCGAGAAGGCCCCCGACTTCCCCTGGGGCGACAGGGTGTGCGACGTCGCCGAGCTCCTGGGCGCCGCCCCACGCTGGCGTCTCGCCCTAAGGATGGGCCTGCTGCGGCTGCTGCCCGCGGCCTGGACGTCCCTCCTCGTCGGCGCGTCCGTCGCGGGCGGCGACAGAGAGGCCGCGCTGCTCTTCACCAGCGGCAGTTCGGGCGAGCCCAAGGGCGTCGTGCTCACCCATCGCAACCTTCTGGCCAACCTGCGTCAGATCGAGGATGCGGACATCCTGCCCGACGGCGCCGTGCTCCTCAGCAGCCTGCCGGTCTTCCACAGTTTCGGCTTCACCGTCGGCGTCTGGTACGCGCTTTCCCGTCAGGTTCGTCTCGTCACCCTGCCTTCGCCGCTCGACTCGGCCGCCGCTGTCCGCGCGATCCGCGAAGAGAAGGTCACGGTCGTCGTGGGGACGCCCACCTTCCTTCGCCCGTACCTGAGGCGGGGGACGAAGGAGGATTTAGCCTCGCTGGAATGGGCCGTGGTCGGCGCCGAGAAGTGCCCGCAGGACCTCGTCGACGCCTTCCGCGACCAGTTCGACGTCCGCATGCTGGAGGGCTACGGCATCACCGAGACCAGCCCCGTCCTCTCCGTCAACGTTCCCGACCGGCCCGATCCCGACGCTCCCGGCGGCGTCTGGGTCGGCAACGTCACCGGGTCCGTCGGCCGCCCGGTGATGGGCGTGGCCGTGCGCATCGTCTCGCCCGAAGACGGGCGGGTCATGCCGCCCGGCGCAAGCGGGCTCCTGGAAGTCAAGGCGCCCAACGTCTTCGGCGGCTACCTTGGCGATGCCTCCCGCACGGCGGAGGCGCTCCGCGACGGCTGGTATCGCACCGGCGACCTCGCCCGCATTGACGACGCCGGCTTCCTCCATCTGGCCGGCCGTCTGTCCCGCTTCTCCAAGATCGGCGGCGAGATGGTTCCGCACGGCACGGTCGAGGACGCGCTGCGCCGCGTCCTTCGTCCCGACGAATCCGCCGGCCCGGCCTTCGCCGTCTCGGCCTCTTCCGATCCCGTCAAGGGCGAGCAACTGGTCGTGCTGCACGCATGCGACATCGACGTCGACTTCGTGCGCGAAGCCCTCGTCAAGGAGGGCTTGGCCAATCTCTGGATCCCCCGCGTGTTCAAGAAAGTGCCGGCCGTGCCCGTATTGGGCACGGGCAAGCTGGATTTGAGCAGGATGAGGGCCCTGGCGCAGGACTGATTCGTTTTGGCTCGCTTGCGGCTTACGCTCGGCTGTTTTTCGATGCCGACCATGCCCAAGACGAAGAAGGCCGCGAAGAAGAGCTCCCGGGCGACCCGCCGCCGCCCGCGAAAGGCCCCGGCCCGCCAGGCCGCACACGCGCCGGCCTCCGCCGCCGCCGTGACGGCCTTCAAGGGCGCCATCCTCCGCCACCTCAAGAGCACGTTCGCACGCGACCCCGGCACCGCCACGCGCAGCGACTGGTGGATGGCCACGTGCATGGCCGTGCGCGACCAGATTCTCGAGAACTACATCGACACCCAGGCGCGTCATGCCTCCCGCAATGTGCGCAGGGTCTACTACCTGTCCCTTGAGTACCTCATGGGGCGGGTGCTCACCAACAACCTCGTGAACGCCGGCCTGCGGGATGTCGCCGCGAGGGCGTTGGCCGCCCTCGGGCAGGACCTCGAGCAGGTCGCCGACGAGGAGGCCGACATGGGGCTGGGCAACGGCGGACTCGGCCGTCTCGCCGCCTGCTTCCTGGACTCGATGGCCTCGCTAGACCTCCCGGCGATCGGCTACGGCATCCATTACGAGTTCGGCCTCTTCCGGCAGACCTTCGACGGGGGCCGGCAGGTCGAGGTGGCGGACAACTGGCTCGCTTCCAACAACCCGTGGCTGATCCGCCGCCCCAACTTCCGCGTCACCGTGCCCCTCTACGGCAAGGTCGAGCATGGCGTCGACGACCGTGGCAACCATCGCGCCCTCCTCGTCGGCACGCGCGACCTGGTCGGCGTCCCTTGGGACATCCCGGTGGCCGGCTTCGGCGCCGGCACGGTGAACTTCCTCCGCCTCTGGGAGTCCAAGGCCGCGACCGAGTTCGACTTCCGCGCCTTCGACCGGGGCGGCTACGTCGAGGCCGTGCGCGACCGCACCTCCAGCGAGACCGTCTCCAAGGTGCTCTACCCCAACGACAGCACCGAGAGCGGCAAGGAGCTGCGCCTCGTCCAGCAGATCTTCTTCGTCTCCTGCTCCTTGCAGGACATCCTGCGTCGCCATCGTCGCTCCAATCCCGATTTCTCCAACCTGCCCGCCAAGGCTGCGGTGCAGCTCAACGACACCCATCCGGCCGTCGCCGTCGCCGAGCTCATGCGCCTGCTGGTCGACGTCGAGCGTCTGGGCTGGGACGAGGCCTGGGGAATCTGCCGTCGGGTCTTTAGCTACACCAACCACACCCTCCTGCCCGAGGCCCTCGAGACCTGGTCGGTGCCGCTCTTCGAAAAAGTCCTGCCGCGCCACCTCGAGATCATCTACGAAGTCAACCGCCGTCACCTCGACGAGGTCGCCGCCCGCTGGCCCGGCGACGGGCTGGCGCTCTCCGAGCTCTCCATCATCGACGAAGGCCAGCCCAAGCGGGTGCGCATGGCGCACCTCGCCGTGGTCGGCTCCCACAGGGTCAACGGCGTGGCCGAGCTGCACACCCGCCTCCTGCGCTCCACGCTCTTCCCCGGCTTCGATGCCCTCTGGCCGGACAGGTTCGTGAACGTGACCAACGGCGTCACGCCCCGCCGCTGGATGCGCGGCTGCAACCCCGGGCTTTCCGCGCTCTGTGACGAAGCGGTGGGTCCCGGCTGGGAGGCGGACCTCGGCCGGCTGGCGAAACTGGACGGCCTGGCGGACAGGCCGGCCTTCCAGGAGCGGTTCATGGCCGTCAAACGCGCCAACAAGCTCCGTCTCGTCGAGACCATCCGGTCCTGCGCCGGCGTCACGGTCTCGCCCGACGCGATGTTCGACGTCCAGATCAAGCGACTGCACGAATACAAGCGGCAGCACCTCAACCTGCTGCACATCCTGCACCTCTACCGCCGGATCCTCAACGACCCCTCGGCGGAGGTCACCCCGCGCGTCTGCATCTTCGGCGCCAAGGCTGCGCCGGGCTATGCGCTGGCCAAGGACATCATCCATGCGATCAATCGCGTCGCCGAGGTCGTCAACTCGGACCCGCGCGTGCGCGGCCTGCTGAAGATCGTCTTTCTGCCGGACTACCGCGTCTCTCTCGCCGAGCGCATCATACCGGCGGCCGACCTCTCCGAGCAGATCTCGACCGCCGGCAAGGAGGCCTCCGGCACGGGCAACATGAAGCTGGCCCTGAACGGCGCGGTGACGATCGGCACGCTCGACGGGGCCAACGTCGAGATCCGCGACGAGGTCGGCGACGACAACATCTTCATCTTCGGCCTGGAGGTCGATGGCGTGGCGGACCTGCGGGCCCGGGGCTACGACCCCGGCGCCGTCCTGGCCGGAGACCCCGAACTGGCTTCGCTTCTGGAGTGGCTCGAATCCGACACCTTCACGCCGGGCAGCCCCGGTCTGCTTTCACCGGTGGTCGATTCGCTCACCAAAGGGGGAGACCCCTTCCTCGTGCTCGCGGATTTCCGCAGCTACGTCGAGGCGCAGGGCAGGGCGGAGCGGGCGTTCGTGGACCGGCGCCGCTGGGCCGCCATGGCCATCCGCAATGTCGCGCGATGCGCCAAGTTCTCGTCCGACCGCTCGATCAGGGACTACGCCAGGCTCATCTGGAAGGTCCGTCCGGAGCCCGCCCGGGGCTGAGGCGAGTGTTGTGGTCCGCCGGGAATTCTGCCAAAGTGTCCGGGTGTCCCGTCCCTTTCCACTCTGCCTGCTGACGCTCGCCGCCTTGGCTTCGGGCGCGCCGCAGCCTGCCGCGCCGGTCACCAGCGGCTTCACGGTGACGACCGAGGGGGGTGTCGAAGGCAAGCAGGTCATCCACTATGACGCGCAGGGCAGGCCCGTGGGCGGCAATGTCCAGCCTCCTCCCATGAAGGTTCGCTCCGATGGTCCGCCGTCAGGGGTTCCCGCCCCGCCCCCCGTCAAGGGCTCGACGCCGCCTGCTCCGGCCGCCGTCAAGGGCCCCGCTGGCATGGTCACCTCGGACGGGCGCCGGCTTCCCTTCACGATGCAGGGCAACGGCGTGAAGAATGTCGACGCATCGGTCGATCCTGATGCCGCGTTGCGCTCCATCGGCAAGCCCAACGACCTGGCCACCCGACGTTTCGACGCAGGCAAGGCGCCCATCGACATGGACCCTCGCTATTCGCGCGCCGACCTCGTCACGCTCGAATCTTGGCATGGCCGGTTTGACACGTTCGGACGTCCGCGCGCGGACATCGAGCTGCGCGACGACCTCGATGCCGCGGTGCGTCCTAAGAACGTCATGACCGTCAAGGCCGTCGCCCGGGAGACCTCTGCGCTTTCCGGAACCACCGCCTCCATCCTCGGGTTCGGCTCCCGTGAGAAACCCCGTCCGACCGACGTCATCGACACGACGCCCCGCGCCCCGAAGCTGTCCGAGCGTGCCGCCAAGAGCCTCGACCAAATCTCGATGCAGGATATCAACCGCTTCCAGTTCCGTCGCAGCCGCTCGGACGCCCCGGGCATTCCGACCGTAAGGCCGGGCTCCGAATCCATACAAACGACTGGTTCTGAGCGGCGTTAGCCCTTTTTTCGCCTCGCACGGCGGGGCGGGGCGGTGTTACCTCTCCGCCTTTGCCCCTGCATGAGCGAATCGCAACCCAGACCCTCCGGCAACGGAGTGAGCGACCTGGAGGTCAAGGATGGCCAGATCATCTTTGATGCCGTCTGGTCCAGTCTGGAGAAGGAGTTCGGTCGGGAGAAGCTTTCCTTCCCTCGGGAGATCTTCTGGCTCAACGGCGCGCCGGGCGCGGGCAAGGGCACCAACACCCAGTTCATCCTGAAGTACCGGGATTACGACGCCGAGCCGGTCGTCGTCAGCGACCTCCTCTCCAGCCCCGAGGCCCGCAAGCGCATCGACGCCGGGATGCTCGTCGGCGACCGCGAGGTCGTGGAGCTTCTTTTTCGCAAGCTGCTCTCCGCAGAGTACGAAAGCGGTGCCATCGTCGACGGCTTCCCGCGCTCGATGGTGCAGGTGGAGTGCCTCAAGCACCTCTTCGCCAGGCTCAACGACCTCCGCACGGAATTCCGGGGCACGGCCCACGGGCCGCGTTTCCCCAAGCCGCATTTCCACATCCTCGTCCTGTTCGTCGACGAGAACGAGTCGGTCCGTCGCCAGATCAAGCGCGGACTCGAGGCCCAGGAGGCCAACGAGAAGGCGCGCCGGGAGGGGCAGCCCGCCCCCCATGAGGTCCGCAAGACCGACCTCAGCGAGGAGGCGGCCCGCAACCGCTACCGGGTCTTCAAGGAGCGCACCTACGAGCCGCTGCAGTCGTTGCGGACCATCTTCCACTACCACTTCATCAACGCCCAGGGCACGTTGCCCGAGGTGCAGGCGCGCATCATCAAGGAGCTCCAGTACCAGAGCTCGCTGGAGCTCTCCGAGGAGAGCCATGACCTCATCTCGCCCATCCCCCTGGCCTCGCAGATCGTCCAGCACGCCCGGCAGGATCTCGTCCGTCGCCTCGACGACTACGCCGAGCGCAACGCCGAAATCTTCCGTCAGGTGATCGAGCTGATCCAGGGCAAGTTCCTGCCCATCATCAAGGCCCATGCGATCTCGGGCCAGGCGCACGTAAACATCGAGACCCCGGTCTTCGACGACCCGCTCGCGATCTCCATGTTCATCGACATCTTCTCCGAACGGGGTTTCCACGCCGTGGTCGACCAGCACCGCATCGAGATTCCCGAGACCATCGTCGCCGGCACCGGTAAGGTGATCACACGGGTCAAGAAGGTCTGGCGCGTGTCGATCCGCTTCGAGGGCTCCGAGATCCGCCGCGGCGGCGCCTGAGCCTACCGCGCGGTCGACGGCCCGGATTCGATCCGGTTGTCCTCGCCGCCCTGGACGAGCAGGGGTGCCGCGGGGTTTCGTCCGCCGGCCGGTCGGTCGTCGCGCAGGAGGTTGCCTGACACGAGGCTGCGGCTGAGGCGGGTGAGCCGCAGGGCGTGCCCGTCGCTGTCGAGGATGCTGTTGTCCGTGATCCGGAGGCGGGCGCCGTCCTCGACGTCCACGGCGGCCTCCCGCCCGCGGACGCCGACCACGACGTTGCCGGAGAAGGCGGAGTCGTTCACGCGCCGCAGCAGGACGCCGTTCTTCTCGGCTAGGCCGTTGCCGTTGACGAGGTAGCGCGGATTGCGGTCGAAGTTGTTCCCGGAGATGACGACATTCTGGCTGTCCTCGACGAGCAAGTCGTGGTCGAAGCCCTCCCAGAAGGTGTTCGCCGACACGGTGACGCCCCGGGACTGGCGAATCTCGACGTTCACCTGCACGTCGCTGAATACGTTGCCGACGATGGTCACGTGCCCCTCGCGGGTGTGCTCGCGGCCTTCGCGACGGAGCAGCGAGGGGTCCGTACCGGCGCCCAGGAGCCGGATATTGGCGGACCCGGGCGCCTTGTGGGTGTGCTGGATGGTGCAGCCGGTGACGGCGACTTCGGCGATCGAGCCGCCGGTGGAGTCCAGGAGGATGTTGGCCGAGGGCGGGCCGTTCTCGTCGTGGTTAGCCTCGATGTCGCAGGTGCCGACGTGCAGGTTGCGCACCTCGCCGCCGATGGCGACGATGCCGCCGCCGAGGTTGTAGCTGATGTGGCAGCCGGTGACGTTGGTCTGGTGCTGGTTGACGCGGTCGAGGAAAAGGCCGACGCCACGGTTGCGGTACAGGTGGCAGTCGGCGACGACCACGTTGCGGTTGCGTTCGGTCAGGTGGATGCCGTGCCGGCATTCGCGGATGGTCAGGCGCGCGAGGGTGAGCTGCATCGTGCCGCTGGCTTCGATGCCGTTCGCCCCGGGATGCGCTCCGATGATCTCGAAGCCTTGGATGAGGGGCGTGCGTTGGGCCCAGGTCTCGGGTTTGAAGGACTTGGGCGCCGCGGTGCCGCCGTGCGTTCCGACGACCTTCAGGGCCGGTCCCGGGCCCTCCATGACGAGCGTGGCAGTGCCGTCGGACGATATCCCCGCGGCGCCGAGCTTGGCGAGGTCGACCGTGACCGTCTTCGTCAGCCGGTAGCGTCCCTTGGGCAGCTGCACGCTGCCGCCCGCGTCAACGAGCTTCTGGAGGGCAGCGGAGTCATCCGCCCGCCCGTCGCCGACGAGCGTCTGGGCGGACATCGCCGCGGGCGTCGCCAGCAGGACCAGCCCGACCGCGATCCGGATGAGGCGGGCCGGCGAATTCACTGCTTGAGCAGTTCGACCATGGCTCGGCCCATCGCTTCTCCTACGGCCATGTAGGTCTCGGCGTTGCCGTTGTAATGGCTGTTGCCCGAGCCGCCCTTGGACAGCGGGTGCGCGTAGACCGTCGCGACGTTGCCCTTGAACTCAGGATGCCTCCCGGCGGCCCCGTCGACCGCCAGCTGCGCCTCGAGGATGCGGCCGCCGTTGCCGCCTGAGCCCTTCACGGCTTCGCCCAGGGTCGCCAGCACGAACTTGGCATCGGGGGCGTCAAAATCCTTGCGCAGCTGCTTGATGAAGCGGACGAGATTGGCCTCGTAGGCCGACGCGTGCCCGGCGTTTCCGCCGTCCTTCTCGCCCTGCCAGAAGAAGAAGCCCGCCACCACGTGCCGCTGAGAGCCGGGGCAGTGCTTGGGCAGCTCCGACAGGATCTTCTTGGCGTTGGCGACGTCGTCGTCGTACTGCTTCCCGGCGTACCACTCGATGGGCTTGCCTTTCTTGTCGAGCCAGGCCGCGGGCGGCGGCGTCTCGATTCCCTTGGCGGGGTCCGCCGGCCAGGAATCAGGCTTTTCCTTGTAGGCGGCGTGGACTTTGCCGTCGAAGAGGACACGTCCGCTGCCGGGCGGGAGCAGGTCCCAGCCGAGGCTGCGGTTGCCGATGCAGCTCTTGAGCAGCATCACCGTCTCGGGGACGGCGTCGCCGAGGACATGTCCGATGCCGTACTCCGGGCCGAGCGTACGGCCACCGACCTTGAGCCACTCGTCGTTGAAGATCTGCATGCCGCCCCCGCGCCCGACCATTACGCGTACGTTGCGAACGTCTTCCCGGGTCTTCCATGCGCCCTGTGCGTCGACGAGATAGGGGAACAGACCCTTGGTCTTCACCGCATGCTCGAGCGATCCGTCGGGGCCGCTGACCTTGCCCAGGCCCAGCATGTTCGACTGCCCCATGAGGATGAAGACCTGCACGGGCTTCTGTGCTTCGGCCTGGGCCAGCCCCAACGTGGCGGCAACCAGGATTCCGAGGGAGAGGAGGGTTCTCATGTTCATTTGGAGGGATTGAGGAAGCTCTCAGCGCGCATCCATTCCGCGGCCGCCTTCGTCCATCCGTCGACGGGGAACTTGGTCTGGCGGGTGCCGAAGCCGTGCCCGCCCTTGGAGTAGACGTGGATCTCGGCCGGGAGGTTCTGTCGCTTGTATTCGATGTAGAGCTTCGCCGCTTCGAGGGGGTTGGCGCCGTCGTTGTGGGCGACCACGAAGAAGCAGGGCGGAGCATCGGCCGGGACGGAGAAGCCCTCGCGGAACCTGGTCTTGTCCTCCTTCTCGAGGAAGCCGCCGCCGTAGACGAAGATCGTGAAGTCCGGGCCGCGCGGGTCGTCGACGCCGTCCTTCTGCACGTAGGTGCGGGGCGTGCGGTCCCAGGAGGCGTGGCCGACGAGGTTGGCCCCGGCGGAAAAGCCGATCACGCCGACGCGCTTCGGGTCGATGTTCCATTCCTTGGCGTGGGCGCGCACGAGGCCGAGCGAGCGCTGCAGGTCCTGGACCGGATAGTTGTGGGGCAGCGTCTCGTCCGCCGTCGGGGTGCGGTAGCGGAGGAGGATGCCCGTGACGCCGATGCTGTTGAGCCATTCGCAGACGCCCGTGCCTTCGTTCTTGGTCGAGAGGAACCAGTAGCCCCCGCCCGGGCAGACGATGACCGCCGCGCCGTTCGGGTTGGCGGCCGGGTAGACCGTGATCGAAGGCTCATCGATGTGCGTCTCATGGCCGGCGTAGCTGCCTTTCGGGCCGATACGGTCGAGCACCGACTTCGAGGGCGCGACGCGCTTGCCCGGGGCGCCTTCGGGCCAGAGGGGCAGGACGGTTTCGGCGGCGTGGGCGCCAGCGCAGGCAAGGGCCAGGAAGAGGAGTGTGTGGGGGCGCATCGGGGTACGACCCGAGAACAGCACAGCTGGCAAGGCGTGCCAAACAAAGAAGCGGCCGTCCGGCCGCTTCTTGGGGAAAAATCGTCGGAAATCCTCAGGCGATGGCCTTGACGTAGATCTCGTTGGCCTTCTTCCAGTCGACGACCTTCCAGAAGGCGTCCACGTAGTCGGGGCGTCGGTTCTGGTACTTGAGGTAGTAGGCGTGTTCCCAGACGTCGAGGGCTAGGATCGGGGTGCCGTTCACGTCGGCGACGCCCTTCATGAGGGGGCTGTCCTGGTTCGGCGTGGAGGTCACGGCGATGGACTTGTCGGCCTTGACGACGAGCCAGGCCCAGCCGGAACCGAAGCGCGTGGTCGCGGCGGCCTTGAAGGCGGCCTTGAGGCCCTTCTCGCCTTCGAGGCCACCGAAGGCCTTCTGGATGGCTTCGCCGAGGGCGCCGACGGGTTCGCCGCCGCCGTTCGGGGAGAGGATGTTCCAGAAGAAGGTATGGTTGGCATGGCCGCCGGCGTTGTTGCGGACAGCGGTGCGGATCGACTCAGGGACCTTGGAGAGGTCGGCGATGAGGGCGTTAACGTCGGTCGGAGCGGCGAAGCCGGCTTCCTTGGCGAGGGCGGCGTTCAGGTTGGTGACGTAGGCGTTGTGGTGCTTGCCATGGTGGATCTCCATCGTCGCCTGGTCGATGTGCGGCTCGAGCGCGTTGTGAGGGTAGGGCAGGGGTGCGAGGGTGTAGCTCATGGTGGAATTGGCGGCGTGAAGGCGGGCGGTGACGGCGAGGGCCGCCGCGGCGGCGGAGGCGATGAAGTCGCGTCTTTGCATTGCAATGAACGATGCTGAATTGTCGCCGGGGTCAAGCCGTGCCGAGGCCGTCCTTGCCCCGCTTCAGCTCGAAATAGGCGCGGAGGATGTCTCGGCAGGGGCCTTCGAGGACGCCGGTCGTCACTGCGACGCGATGATTGAGCCGGGGTAGCTCATGAAGGGAAGTCGCTCCGCCCATGCAGCCCATCTTGGGGTCGCCCCATCCGTAGATCACCCGCCCGAGCCGGCTCATGATCGTGGCGCCTGCGCACATCGGGCAGGGCTCCTTGGTCACGTAGAGTTCACATTCGTTCAGCCGCCAGTCCCCCACCTTCCTTGCCGCCTGGGTGATGGCCAGCATCTCGGCGTGGGCCGTGGGGTCCTGGGCCCGTTCGACCTCGTTGTGCGAGGCTGCGATGACCTCGCCTGCTCGCACCACCACCGCGCCGACCGGGACCTCGTCGGCTCTCCATGCGTCCACGGCCAGGTTGAAGGCCAGCGACATGAAGAAGGCGTCATCCCTGGTCAGCTGGGAAGGGCGCAGCTTCTCGAAGGGGCAGGTCAGGCCCCGCGGGCCGTTGGTTTCGTCTCCAGCCATGGTTCGACAATCCCCTGCGACGGGCGCTTGGCAAGAGGACAGGGCCGTCGCTGCAAGGGGGGTTGACTCCCGCAATCCTGCCCTCCCTACTCGGACCCCATAGATGGCCGAAGAACCCGTAATTGAACTCGAAGGCAAGATTCTCCAGGTGCTGCCCGGCACCATGTTCCGGATCGAGCTGCCCAACAAGCACGTGGTGCTCGGACGGATCTCAGGCCGCCTTCGCAAGAACTTCATCCGCATCAACCCCGGGGACCGTGTGAAGGTGGAGATGAGCCCGTCGGATCTTTCTCAGGCTCGTATCGTGTTCAGGCTGAAGGAAACTTCCCGTCCGCCCGGCCCCCCGCCTCCTCGCCGGCGTTAAACCCTCCGGCAGGGTTTTGGTTGCTACCGGGAGCAGCTTATCCTTTAAAGATGGGCTCACAACCCACGATTAAGCCATGCCCGTATACAATAGCGTTCTGGACACCATCGGTCGGACCCCCCTCGTGCGTCTCAACCGTGTCACCGAGGGCCTGAAGGCCGAGGTGCTGGTTAAGCTCGAATTCTTCAACCCGCTTTCGAGCGTCAAAGACCGTATCGGTCGCGCGATGATCGACGCCGCCGAACGCGACGGTCACCTCAAGCCCGGGGGCACCATCGTGGAACCCACCTCTGGCAACACCGGCATCGCCCTCGCCTTCGTCGCCGCCGCCCGCGGCTACCGCTGCATCCTGACCATGCCCGAGACCATGTCGGTCGAGCGCCGCGTGCTGCTCCGCCTGCTCGGCGCCGAGATCGTCCTCACCCCGGGCGCCAAGGGCATGCGCGGCGCCATCGAGCGCGCGACGCAGATCCGCGACGAATCGAAGGGCGCGGCGTTCATGCCGATGCAGTTCGACAACCCCGCCAACCCCGAGGTGCACCGGCGAACCACGGCCGAGGAGATCTGGAGCGACACGGCCGGACAGGTCGACGCAATCGTCTCCGGCGTCGGCACCGGCGGAACCATCACGGGCGTGGCCTCCGTCATCAAGAGCCGGAATCCTCAATTCAAGGCCGTCGCAGTCGAGCCCTCCGCCAGCCCCGTCATCACCCAGACCCGTTCCTCCCAGCCCGTGCAGCCCGCTCCGCATAAGATCCAGGGCATCGGTGCCGGCTTCGTGCCCAAGAACTGCGACCTCTCCCTGGTCGACGATGTCATCCAGGTCTCGAACGAGGACGCTTTTGCCACCGCGCAGGACGTCTCGGTCCGCGAGGGTCTTGCGGTCGGCATCTCCTCGGGGGCCAACATCTGGGCGGCCCTCCAGCTCGCCAGACGTCCTGAGTTCGCCGGCAAGCGCATCGTCACGATCGCCTGCTCGCCTTCCGAGCGCTACCTTTCGACCGCCTTGGCCGAGAAGGTCCGCGCCGAGGTGACCGCGCTCACGGCCTCCTGAGGCCGGCGCGACGGGCTTCATCCAGGGCGGGGGCCGCGGCTCCCGCCCTTTTTCGTAATTTGACATCCGGCCGCGGGACGTCTGGATGGTGAACGGGTGTTCACACGCACGAACAGAGGCGCTCCCGGCGCCGCCATCTGAGGAGGTCGCGATGCTCCGCGCCCTCGCCGACTGCAACAACTTCTACGCCTCCTGCGAGCGCGCCTTGGATCCGTCGCTGATCGGCGTTCCGATTGTGGTGCTGTCGAACAACGACGGCTGCGTCGTCGCGCGTTCCGCGGAGTCGAAGGCCCTGGGCATCCCGATGGGCGCGCCCTACTTCCAGGTAAGACGTCTCTGCGAGGCGCATGGCGTCCGCGTGTTCTCCTCGAACTTCTCCGTCTACGGCGAGTTCTCCGATCGTGTCATGGGCGCCCTCGGCGAGCAGGCGCGCGACCTCGAGATCTATTCGGTCGACGAGGCCTTCCTCGGCTTCCCCGACATGCCTGACGCCGACGCGAAGGCGCTCGGGCTTCGCATCCGGGCCGACGTGCTGAAGCGCACCGGCATCCCGATCTCGCTGGGCATGGCCCCGACGAAGGTGCTCTGCAAGCTGGCGAACGAGCGGGCTAAGGCCGACAAGACGAGCGGCGGCGTGATCGTGGTCCCGTCCGACGCCGCAGGGCGCACGGCCTTCCTGCGCGGCGTCGAAGCGGAGGACGTCTGGGGCGTCGGCCCGGGTCTGGCGGCTCGTT
The DNA here is from genome assembly GCA_030830965.1 of Verrucomicrobiota bacterium. Lineage (GTDB taxonomy): Bacteria > Verrucomicrobiota > Verrucomicrobiia > Opitutales > UBA953 > UBA953. Next base: position 99,076 of record JAURLX010000019.1, read on the forward strand.
TCCGATCGCACGGCATCATCTCGGCCATCGACCTCGCAGAAGCCGATACCGGCTTCATCCGGCGGATCGCCGGCGTCGTCGGCGAACGTCTCGCTCTCGAGCTTCGCGGCGTCTCCTGCCACGACATCGTCGAGGACGCCGGTCCGCGGAAGAGCGTGCTCGTGTCGCGTTCCTTCGGCCGGCCTATCACCGAAGCGTTCGAGCTCCTCGAAGCCATCGCCGCGCACGCCGCGCGCGCCGCGGAAAAGCTCCGCGAAGACGGCCTGGTGGCCTCCTCGGTCATCGTGTTTATCCGGACCAACAAGCATCGCATCGACCAGGAGCAGTATCACGGCGACGAGCTCGAGCCGTTGGATCCACCGACCGACGACGCCCGGGCGATCTGCGCCGCGGCCGCCCGCGCGCTCGCCCGGGTGCGCCGCGACGGCTATCTGTACAAGCGGGCCGGCGTGATGCTCCAGGGCCTGACGTCCGCCGACGTCGTACAGCCTTCCTTGCCCGGCCTAGGCGGCCAGATCGATCCCAACAAGGACCGCCTGATGAAGGCCGTCGACGCCTTGAACCATAAGCTCGGTCGCGACGCCGTACGCCTCGCGAGCACGGGCTTCGAACGCGAATGGAAAGGGAAGTCCGAACTCCAGTCCGGCGCCTCGCTCGCCGACCCCGCCAACCTGCCCAAGGCCAAGGACGGCCCCAAGCCGCGGATCCGGTTCCACGAGTGAGCGGTCACTCTTGGCACGCATTTACGCATCCATTCGGCTGAAAAGGACGCTCCCGCGGGTTTGCCACTTCGGCAAATGGGCTTCATGTTCTGTCGCATGAGCTCACCCCGTCTCGCCGCCTGCCTTTTCCTGGTCCTTGCCGCAATCTGCGCACGAGCCGAACTCAAGGTCGGCTTCGCCGAGCGTGACATCACCCCCGAGGTCGGTCTGGAAGTCCCCGGCGGCTACGGCAAGTCGTTCTCCAAGGTCATCACCGACCCCTGCAAGGTGCGCGCTTCGGTCTTCGATGACGGGAAGCGTCGGGTGGCGCTGGTCGGACTCGACGCGCTTATCGTGCCTCGCGACCTGGTCCTCGCCGCCCGTCGGCAGATCGTGGCCCGTTGCGGCGTCGCCGACGTGATGATCGGCGCCTCGCACACGCATTCAGCCGGCCCAATCGGCATGGTGCAGCCCGGCGAATACGACCACGCCGACGACCTGGTGAAGGACCTTGCCTACAACAAGTCCTCCGCCGCCGATGCCAAGTACCTCGCCCGTGTCCTCGAGGCGATGGTCGCCGCGGTCGTGGCGGCGGACGCTGCCAAGGAGCCCGCCCAGACGGGCTTCGGTTCCGGACACGAGGCCACCGTCGGTTTCAACCGGCGTGTGCGCATGAAGAACGGCCTCTCGTTCTCCCATCCCGGCAAGAACAACCCTGACAACGTCGAATACGCCAACCCCGTGGACCCCGAAGTCGGCGTCATCGGCGTCTGGGACCTCAAGGGCGCCTTCAAGGGCTGCGTGGTCAACTTCGCCTGCCATGCCACGACCTCCTCGGGCGGCATCGGCGCCAGCTGGATCCGTTACACCGAGAAGGTCATCCAAGGCTACTACGGAGCCGACGCCAAGGTCGTCTTCCTGCAGGGCGCCTGCGGGGACATCACCCAAGTGGACAACCTCGACCCGACCGTCAGTCCTGCGGCCGACGACTGGAGCCAGTTCGTCGGAGGACGGGTCGGGGCCGAAGCGCTCAAGGTCCTGCTCGGCATGTCCCGCGTCCGGGTCAAGGATGCGCCCGTCGCGGCCGCCAGCAAGGTCTGGGACATCCCCAGGCGCGTGCCCGCTCCCGAACGCGTCACCGCGGCCCGTGAGCTCATCCTCAAGGACACTCCCAAGAACCCCGACTGGGTCTGGGCGAAGGAGACGCTGATGCTCGACGCCCTGATCGCCAAGCATCCCAAGGTCGAGGTCGAGGTTCAGGCCATCCAGGTCGGTCCGGTGGTGTGCATCTCCAATCCCGCCGAATATTTCGTCTCCTACGGCCTACAGCTCAAGAAGCGCAGCGGCTTTCCGCTGACCTTCCCCGTGGAGCTCTGCAACGGCATCGTGGGCTACGTGCCCGATGAGGAGGCCTTCGGGCCCAACGGCGGCGGCTACGAGACGCGCCTGACGAGCTACAGCAACCTGGAGGTCACCGCCGGCACGCAGATGATGGAAGCGGGCGTCGCCCTCGCCAAAGGCTTCAAGCCGATGCCGCTTCCCGTCCCGCCCAAGGCGCCGGTCGGCAGGCCCTGGCTTTACGGCAACCAGCCTCCTCAGCTGAAGTGATCCTTTTCGCCTCCATCTTCCTCGCGGCCGCGCCGGTCCAGAGCCCCCTGTCCCCGGGGGAGGCGCTCAAGGCGTTCGAGACCGCGCCCGGCCTGAAGGTCGAGCTCGTGGCCGCCGAACCGCTCACGGCTTCGCCCTGCGCCGTCGCCTTCGACGGCGAGCGTCGGATGTTCGTCGCGGAGAACCGCGGCTACCCGATCGGACCGAAAGAGGGCGAGAAGCCCGCCGGAGTGATCGCATTGCTGGAGGACGCCGATGGCGACGGACGCATAGACAAGCGGACCGTCTTCGCCGACGGACTGACCTTCCCCAACGGCGTCCTGCCCTGGAAGGGCGGGCTCATTGTCACCTGCGCGCCAGACGTGCTGTTCCTCAAGGACAACGACGGCGACGGCATCGCCGACGAGCGTAAGGTGCTCCTGACCGGCTTCGCGACGACCGGTAGCACCCAGCTGCGGGTGAACGACCCGACGCTCGGACCTGACGGATGGATCTATCTGGCAGCCGGGCTCAGCGGCGGCCTCATCACCTGTCCTTCCTATCCTGATCGTCCGGCGCTCAAGATGACCTCGGACGTGCGCTTCCATCCCGACACCCTCGAGGTGCGGTCCGTGGACGGACGTTCCCAGTTCGGCATCAGCTTTGACGCCGCCGGCAACCGTTTCATCTGCATGAACCGCGTGCCGGTACAGCACGTGGTCTTTGACTCCAAATGGCTACGGCGCAATCCGGGCCTGGCCTTCAGCGAGACCGTGCAGGACTGCAACGAGCGCAACGCCTTCAACGGCATCAACGGCGGTCATGACGGCGTCAGGCTTTTCCCGATCAGTTCCAACATCACCACGGCCGACGGCCACGCAGGGTCCTTCAGCGCGGCCTGCGGCGTGACCGTCTGGCAGGGAAGGGGGGCGCTCACCCCCGAGTGCGAAGACGCAGTATTCTCCTGCGACCCGACGGGCAACCTGATCCATGCCGACCGTCTTTCCCCCAGGGGCGCGACTTTCTCCGCTTCTCCGCTTTACGCGGGGCGCGAGTTCCTGGCCTCCCGTGACGACTGGTTCCGTCCGGTGTTCATCGCCCGAGGTCCGGAGGGAGCCCTTTACGTCGCGGACATGTATCGCAAGGTCATCGAGCACCCGGACTACCTTCCGGAGGAGGTGCGCAAGCACACCGACTTCGCGACCGGCAAGAGTCTCGGGCGCATCTGGAGGGTCAGGGCCGAATCCCGTCCGGCCGCCAAGCTCGCCCCGGGCCCGCTGGAGACCCACCTCGGGGCGAAGACCCCGCGACAGCTCTTCGAGGGGGTCATCCGGCTCGGCGACGAGGCCACGCCCGACGCCGCACACCTGCTCGCCCAGGCCGCGCTGCGCGAGTCGGAGGACAAGTGGATGCGCGCCGCGGTGCTTAGCGGCGTGCAAGGTCGTGAGCGCGTCGTGCTGGAGACGATGCTCATCCATCTTCCTGAAGGCAGGAAGATCGGCTCCGGTCTGGCCGAGACGCTCGCCTTCCTGGCCCGTTCCCTTCCCGCGCCTTCCGATCTGTCCCTCGCCGAGCAGGCTCCCGAGACGGCACGACTTGCCATCCTCTCGGGTTATCTTGACGCCAAGGGCCGCAAGGTCGCAGGACTGCCTCCGTCCTTCCAGTCACTGCTCGATGATTCCGCCCGCGTGGCCGCGGATCCTTCCAAGTCCGTCGAAGAGCGCGTCGTCGCGGTGAAGCTTCTTTCACGCCTTCCTTGGGAACGAAGCGGTCAAGCGCTGCTCACTTTGGCGCAGGATGAGTCCGTGCCCGAACTCTCCGTGGCCGCGCTCAAGGCCGTCGTCACCCACCCGAAGACCGAAGTCACCGACGCTTTGCTGGCAGGGTGGTCCCGCTTCGCCCCGGCGCGACGTGACGCCCTGCTCGGGTCCCTGCTCGGCGTCCCGTTCCACGTGAAGGGCGTCCTTTCCGCCGTGGAGACCAAGCGACTGCCCGCCAGCGCCCTCGCGGGCGTGCGTCGCCGTCAGATCCTCGCTTCCAAGGACCCCGCCATCAAGGCGCAGGCGGAGCGTCTGCTGACCGCATCCGTCCGTCCTGAGGCCTTGGCCGAGGCCAAGCGGTCCTTGGACCTAAAGCCCGACCCTGCGGCCGGCCGTGCCTCCTTCCAGGCCCTTTGCTCATCCTGCCACCGGCTTGAGCGCGAAGGACACGCCGTCGGTCCGGACCTCTTCGACATCCGTCGCCAGACCAAGGAGAACATCCTCTTCCACATCGTGAATCCTGACGCCGAGATCGCGCCGGCCTTCACCGCCTATCTGGCGGAGGCCAAGGACGGGCGTGTCCTGAGCGGCGTCCTCGTGGGTGACACCCCGACGTCGATCACCTTGCGCGGTCCCTTGGGCGTAGAATCGACCCTTCTCCGCTCGGATCTGGCCAAACTCGAGTCCCTGCCCAGTTCCCTCATGCCCACCGGCCTCGAAGCCGGCCTGAGCAAGCAGCAGCTGGCGGACCTTCTGGCCTACCTCAAGGGAGAGAAGTAAGCCAGGCCGAGGCTTGAGGCCGAAGTCCCTTCACCGAGATTGTCCGGAACTGGCGCCTGCGTCGACTCCTCTGACGTCCAGGTCGGGCCTGGTGTTCCAGCGCGGCTTCCAGCCCGGCTTGTCGACCTTGGTGCGGAAGATGACGGTGTTGTCCAGGGCGAGGTCGTCGCTCCAGATGAACTTGGCGCCCTTGAAGTCGTGTTCAAAGTAGGGCTGCTTGGGGTCAACCTCCTGGACGGTGTATTCCTTGGCGAAGGACCATTGGCTGTCGTCGAAGTCCACGGCCCACCAGTTGGCGGGGAGGGGATCGTGACGGACGGTCGGAGCCTTGGTGTCGCCTTTCAGCGGACCATGGAAGAAGCTGCGGGCCTTCCAGCGTCCGTCGGTGACCGTGCCGTCGGCGAACTTGAGGCAGAAGCCGCCGTCGCCGATGCTGGAACCGTATTCCATTCCCGTCTTGGGATCGGCGTTGTCCTTGGCGAGCACTGCTACCGTCATCGGGTACTCTGGCAGGAAGTCGACGCTGACGACGTTATGCGGGGTGAAGGGGATCGGGTCGACGGCGACCAGGCGCCCGTTGACGTAGAGCATGAACCAGTTGTCGGCGTAGACGTTCAGCTTCATGGTGTCGGCGATCGTCGGCTTGACGAGGCCGGCATCCTGCCCCGCCGGCTTGCGCCGCTTGCCGTTCTCCGGTTTGGCCTTCGCTTCCGTCGGCAAGGCCGCCTCCGTGGGGGTGGCGCTGCGGGCGTAGGTGACGGTCAGCGAGGCTGAACCGAGGACCTTGCCCTTCATGGCAGCGAGGACCGTGTCGCGGGTGACTTTCGTCTCGGCGCCGGGGATGACGAGCGGAGCGGAAAGCGCGTAGACGGTGATGACGTAATGTTTGTCACCCGGACCTTGGGAGTGCGGGGGCTCGTAGCCGACGGCGCCGCGGGAGCTCACGCCCGCCTTGCCCGGAGGCTTGGCCGCCTTGCTCAACGTGTTGAGGGACGCCGGCAGGTCCCAGAGCAGCCAGCAGGTCTTGATGCTCTCGTCGGGTGTCAGGTGATCCATCACGAGGGCGAAGCCCCGCGTCCCTGCTGGCGCGCCTTTCCACTGCAACGAGGGCGTGATGCCGGCGCCGTCGCCCGTGAACTCGACCGGGTAGTGGGTCGGATCGGGAATGTCGGCGCTCCGCAGCACGAAGCCGGGCAGAGGCTTCTTGAGGGCATCCATGCCGAAGGCCGAAGGCGCTTCCGTCGGTTCGGGTTTCTTGCCTCCTTCGGGGCGTTTGCCTTCATCCGGCCCCTTGCCCTTGCCCTTGCCTTTGCCCCCTTTGCCGCCTTTTTCGCCTCCCTTGCCTTCGCCGCCTGGGCGCCTGCCTTCGCGGTCGTCGCCAAGGTAGGTTTCTTCTCGCTTGGAGCCGTCGGGTTCCGCGAACGTGAATTTCCAACCACCGCCTTGGGCGGGCGTGAAGTCAACCGAGCCGTTCTTGCCGCCCACCGCATAGGTCAGGTGGCCGCCTTGGCCGTTCGCTCCGGCGGTGAAGCCCGTGATCTCAGCTCCGCGTAGCGCTTGCAGGGCTGGGCGGACGGACTGGGCCCGGGGTTGCGGGTCGACCTGACCCTCCGCTTCGACGACTTCCCCGTGGAAGCCCCCGTTGATGAACGGGTAGCGCGTGGAGGCGTGGTAATGGTAACCGAGGGCCGGCGTGGTGTGTCCGTTGAAGGCGTCGAGGCCCTTCGGAGCGGAACCATCCGGCTCCGCCAGGCCATAGATGGCGTAACCATCGAGTGCGTAAGCGATCGGCAGGGTCTTGCCCAAGGTCTCCTGCAGGTGCAGCGGCGCGGCATGGTAGTGGTAGTCGTCGGCGCGGCCGCAATGACCGCCCCAGCGGTCGAGCTCGCCGATGTCGGCCGAGATCTCACCGCGATTGTTCTGCGGATTGAAGATCGGGATGCCGTTCGCCGCGATGGCGATGGCGCCGCGGAGGAACCGATTCTTGATGCTGGCGGGCGTCTTCGACGGCACGGGCTTCAGCGGGATGCGCCAGGCGTTCGTGCCGACGTAGTTCTGTGGCAGCGGTACCTGCTGTTGCCACGCCGTGATCCCGGTCATCATCCCGTGCGCCGGCAGGCCGTCGCCTTCGACGTAAAGGAACTGGTCATCATGCCGGACGCGGACTTTCGGGCTGAACAGCGCGAAGGGCTTGGCCTGCGGCGGGCCGCTGACAACGCCCACGGACGGTTTGGCCTGGGCGATCAGGGGCGGGATGCCTGCGAAGGACGCGATCGGGGCGCGCGCCTGAGCGTGTTCGGAAGAATCGTGGGCACGCAGCCAGGCGGCCGGCAGGCTGAGGCAGAGCAGGAGAAGGGAGGGGCGCATCGCGTTATTTGGAATTCTTGCCGCCTTTGCCGCCCTTGCGCCCTTCACGTCCACGGTCCGGAATCGTCCTGGGGTCATAGGCCGGGTTGGGTTTGACGACGCGCGGCGCGTCGGTGGCGGTCTGCCACGCCCGCAGTTTGCCGAGCAGCTCGGCGGCGCGCTTCGGATCGGAGGCGGCCAGGTCCCGGGATTCCCCGGGATCGGCCGCGAGGTCGTAGAGTTCGATTTTCTGCCCTTCGAAGAATTCGATCAGCTTCCAGTCGCCGGAGCGGATGGCGCTGCAGGGCCCGCCTCCGCCTATGTAGCTGGGGAAGTGCCAGAACACGTCCCGCGAAAGCTTGGCCTGCGGGTCTTGGAGGACCGGCACGAGGCTGCGGCCGTCAAGGTTGGCGGGGTTCGGCCTGCCGGCCAGCTGCATCAGCGTCGGGAACCAGTCCATGCTCAGTGTCGTCACGCGGGAGGTGCCGGGCTTGATCCCGGGGGCGCGGATGACGGCGGGCACGCGGAGACCGCCTTGATACAAGGTGCCTTTCCCGCCCTTGAGCGGCGCCACATATTGGCGGGTGCCACCGTTGTCCGAGGTGAACACCACGACGGTGTTCTCCTTGAGGCCGAGTTTGTCCAGGGCGGCGAGGACGCGGCCGACGTTCACGTCCATCGCCTCGACGGTGGCGGCGAGCGCCGCGTCGGCTACGCCTTTGCGGGCCTGATATTTCTTCAGCAGCTCCGGCTTGGGGTCGAACGGCGCATGCACGTCATGGTAGGCCAGGTAGAGGAAGAACGGCTTGGCTTTGACCGACTCGACCCACTTCAAGGCGGCGTCGGTGAGGACGTCCGGGGAGTAGCGGCCTTTCTCGTCCCGGTAGGCGTCTTTTTCGAAACCCATCTGCTTGGGTTCGACAAACACGTCGAAACCTTGTCCCGTCGGGGTGGCCGGACCCGTACGGCCACGGCCGAGGTTCCACATTCCGAAGAGTGAGGTCGCATACCCGTGGGGTTTGAGGGCTTCGGCCAGCGTGAGGCTTTCGGTCGGCATGGCCTCACGGCTCTCGGCGGCGAGCAGCTTGTGATGCGGCGAGCCTGGCGCATGACGATCGTCGACCACGGTGAAGACCCCGTGTCGCGGCGTATACTGTCCGGTCAGCAGGCACGCCCGTGTCGGGGCGCAGTTGGGGGCGCTTGCGCAGGCTTCTGTGAAGGTCACGCCTTCGCGGGCGAGCCGGTCGAGGTTGGGCGTGTCCACGAAGCGGTTGCCGGCGAAGGCCGGGTCGTTCCAACCCATGTCATCCGCGAGGATGAAGACGATGTTGGGCTGGGCGGCCGAGGCTTCGATGACGAAGGCCAGCAGGGAAAGCAGGAGGCGGTGACGCATGACGGGGGGTCGGAGGGTGATCAGGCGCCCTTCTTGCCGCCTTTGCCGCCCTTGCCGCCGCCTTTGCGCGTGGGCGGCTCCTCGCCCGGCTTGTAGGACGTCGAGGCCACGGGCAGCTTGGCGCCGGCTTCTTGCAGTCGGGCGCGCAACTTGGCTTCCAGCCTGGCGGCATCCTCCTTGCGGGAGTCGACGAGGTTGTTCCGTTCGGACGGATCCTTGGCCAGGTCGAAGAGCATGCGGGTTCCGTTCTCGTAATAGAAAACGAACTTAAGGTCCCCGTCGCGGAGACTGGAGACCGGGCTGTCACCCTGGTAATGGGGGAAGTGGAAGAGCAGGGCGCTGTCCCGTCGGACCACGGGTTGGATGCCGCCGGCGAGCAGGGGGGACAGGTCGCCGCCGTCCAGGAGGGCGGGCAGCTTTTCTTTCACGCCGGCCCAGCGGCAGAAAGTCGGGAAGAAATCGTAGCCGACGACGGGCTGATGGCACCATGAGCCGGGAGCGACGCCCGGTCCGCGGACGATGAAAGGCACGCGGATGCCGCCTTCCCAGAGTCCGCCCTTGCCGCCGCGCAGGCCTTGGGACGTCCCTTTGCCTCCTTTGCCGCCCCCGCCCCCGCCGCCGTTGTCGCCCATGTAGATCACGTAGGTGTTCTTCTCAAGGCCCAGCGCCGCGATGGTCGCCAGCAGCTTGCCGACGCCCGTATCGAGGTCGTAAGCGATGGCCGCCCGAGCGGGGTCATGGTGCAGTTTGCCAGGGGTCTTGGCCTCGAACTTGGCCAGGCTGGAGCGGTTGGCGTTCTCGGGCACGTGCAGGGCATGATAGGACATCTGCAGGTAGAAAGGCTTACCCGCCTTGACGTTCTTCTCCATGAACGTCTTGGCGCGGTCGGTCATCCCGAAGATGTCGACGGGGTTAGGATCCTTGTGCGCGTCGGCGTCGCGGTTGCCGGTGTCGCCGTCGCTCACGTCATAGCCGTGTTTCTCGGGGCCGCTGCCGCCCAGGTGCCATTTGCCGAAGTGGGCCGTCGCGTAGCCGCTCCTGCGCAGCAGCTCGGCGAAGGTCACCTCCTCGTCACGGATCGCCTTGCGGTTGTCGCCTTCGGTCAGTTTGTGGCCGGTCTCGGCCGGGGCGGCCTTGGTCCAGCCCAGCCGGGCCGGCGTCATCCCGGTCTGCAGGCTGATGCGGGTCGGGGAGCAGACGGGCGCCGGCGCGTAGCCGTTGCTGAAGCGCATGCCCTGGGCCGCGAACTTCTCCAGGTTGGGCGTCTCGAAGAAGTCGCTACGCGATTCGGGGATGTCCGGATGCATGCGGACGGAGAGTCCGTTCCAGTCCTGGTCGTCCGACAGCAGCAGGATGATGTTCGGACGCGGATCGGCGGCCAGGGCCGGGACGATGCCGCATGACAGCAGGGTGACGATGATGGCTAGCGTTCTCATGGTTCTGAAATGACGGGGCGGTCCGCCTCATGATGGGTCTCATGGCGGAAGAAATCGTCGGACAAGGTCTCCCCTGGCTGAAGAAGCAGTTCGATGCTTCGGGGGCCGCCTTGGCCCCTGGGCATCTGCCGCAGGATGAGTCGTTCGATGGAGCCGTCCGCGGGGTCGTACCAGATCTCGACCTCCTTGGGGCCGCCGAGTTCGGAATCATCGCGCAGCGCGCGCAGCTTGCGCACATCCGGCGAATGCCGGTCGACCCACTCCACTCGGTATCGCCTTCTGATGCTGTCAAGATGGTCTCTCACCTCGAGGAAGGCCACGTTGCCCGTCGGCGCGAAGAGGGCACGTCCGAAGCGGGCCGGATCCGCGCTGACTCTGACCGGTCCGGTGCCGCGCATCATCCAGCTCCCGGTCCGATCGCCGCCGAACATGCGAATTTCGCCATTGGGCAGGCTCTGACGGAGCAGGAAATCGCCCCGGCCCCTGATCCAAAGGGTCGCTCCATCCAGATGGTTGTTGGGAGGGTAGGCGCCGCGCCCTTCGGATGAGTCCTCAGGTCTGCCTGGCTCAAGAACCCGGACCGCGTAGGTCCGGGTCAATGGCTTCTCGGCCGCGAGGGCGAGCTGTTCGAGCGAGGCCATCGCATCGGACGGACGAAGCAGGAAGGTGGCCGTCATGACGGCGGCCGCCACGGCGGCGGCCGCGAGCCAGGCGCCCCGCCTCCAGGGGGAGGCGGCACGGTGTTCACCGATGCGTCTGAAGAACGCGTCGGGATCCCTGCCGAGGGCGCCCTCGAGTCCCTCCTGGCATAGCATGGCATGCAGGACTGCATGATCGGCCATGCGGCGTCGGTGCCGCGGACTCCGCCTCAGAAGCTCGGCCAGGGCGGCGCGGCCGGAATCGTCCGTCATTCCGTGCAGCATCTCCAGCGCAAGGTCATCCAGCTCCTTCATGTCATCGGAGTCGTTCATGGGCTTCCCAGCTTTCTTTCGACGCAGGCGGACAGCGCCAGATGAGCCTGCTTGATCGCCTTGTAGACCGCCATGGGGGTCCTGCGCCACAATTCGGCGATTCTCGCGACCGGCGTGGATTCCTCGTAGCGCTGTCGGAGCATCTCTCTCTGGCGGTCCGTCAGGCCGCCCAGGCAGTCGCGCAAAGCGTCGAGGCGATCGGCGTAAGCCGTGACGGCCGCTTCGGCCTCGTCAGCCAGGCCTTCCAGGGTCGCCTCGTCGAGCGGCAGGGGGAGCCTGCGTTGACGACGGCGCCATTCCATCGCCAGCAGCCGCGCGAATCCGATTCCCCATGCGACGAAGGGCCGGTCCTTGTCGTATGTCCCGAACTTGAGCCAGAGCCGTTCGGCCAGCTCCTGGATGAGTTCATCCGCCGCCTGCCGGTCGTGCACCAGCGACATCAGGTAGCCGTAGAGGGACGGCTGGGCGGCGACGAAGAGCTTCGTGAAAGCGATGTGGGATTCGTCAGAGGCCATGGGGGCTTCAATAAGTATTGTCCGAGAGCCTCGCCTATTAAACCACGCCGGGTCGAATAAGTTGAAGATGCGCCGGGTCGGCCTTCCGTCCTGTGCGTCGACAGGGTGCTTTACGCGGTTGCATGGAAGGCATGACCGACCTAGGAGATGCGGGTCCATGAGCCCCACGCGTCGCACCTTTCTCGGATCCCTAGGCGGCATGGCCGCCGGCTATGCCCTCGCTCCGGCCCTCCGTGCGGCGGAATCGGGCGACAAGCCCCTCGGCCTGGCCCTCTGCGGGCTGGGCAACTACTCGAACGGCGAGCTTTCCCCGGCGCTGCTGGAGACCAAGAACGTGAAGCTGGTGGCCGCCATCACCGGCACCCGTGAGAAGGGCGTGAAGCTCGCCAAGCTGCACGGATTCGACGAGGCGAACGTCTATTCCTATGACCAGTGGGACAAGGTCGCCGCCAACAAGGCCATCGACATCGTCTACGTCGTCACGCCTCCGGGCGTGCACGCCCAGAACGTCCTCGACGCCTTCGGCGCCGGCAAGCACGTCATCTGCGAGAAGCCCATGGCCACCTCGGTGGCCGATTGCGACGCGATGATTGCCGCCGGAAAGAAGGCCGGCAAGCGGCTGGCCATCGGTTACCGTCTGCACTTCGACCCCTATCACCAGGAACTCGTCCGCCTGGCCAAGACGCAGGAGTTCGGGCCCTTCATGAAGATGACGACCGCCAACGGCTTCACCCTCCGTCGCAAGGTCTGGCGGATCGAGAAGAAGCTGGCCGGCGGCGGCGCGCTCCTCGACATGGGGGTGTATTCCATCCAGGCGTGCTGCATGGCGGCTGACGCCAATCCCGTCTCGGTCATCGCCAAGGAGCTGCCCAAGACGATGCCCGAGCTCTACACCGAGGTCGAGGAGGCCATGGAGTTCAGGCTGGAGTTCGCCAACGGCGCCGTGGCGGACGTCTGGACGGGCTACAATGACAACCGTGCGCTCTTCCACGCCGAGGCGGCCAAGGGCTGGTTCAAGGGGGAGAAGCCCGTCTTCAGCTACCGCAACCTGAACATCTCCACCTCGGCCAAGGGCAAGCTGGACTTCGGCGTGTTCCGTCAGCAGCAGCGTCACATGGACGGGGTCGTCGCGGCGTTCCGCAACGGCACCGAGGTCACCTGCACCGGCGAGGTCGGCCGGCGCGACATGGTGATCGTCGAGGGCATCTACGAGTCCCTCCGCACCGGCAGGAAGGTCGGACTTAAGTACGCCTGAGGTCGCCGAGACGGAGCCTGCCGGGCCCGCCACAGCGACTTCCCTCCGACGCCACCTTCAGACTTCCCAGTCTTCGCCCTTGCCGGCGAGGATGCGGTCGATGGCCTGCAGGACCTGGTCCGCGGCCTGTTCGGTCGTGGTGCGGTCGGTACGGACGTGGACTTCGGGGGATTCGGGCGTCTCGTAGGGCGAGGAGATGCCGGTGAATTCGGCGATCTCACCCTTGCGGGCCTTCGCGTAGAGTCCCTTCACGTCACGCTTTTCACAGACTTCCAGCGGGGCGTCGACGAAGACCTCGATGAAGGGATGGTTGGCTAGCGCGGCCCGCGCCTTGGCGCGGTCGGCGGCCAGCGGTGCGATGAGCGTGACCAGCGCGATCTGGCCGGCGTTGGCGTGCAGTCCCGCCACGGCGGCGGCGCGACGCACGCTTTCGGCACGGTCGGCGGCGGAGAAGCCCAGGTCGCGGTTCAGCCCGGCGCGCAGGTCGTCACCGTCGACCCGGATTACGTTGCGTCCCGCGTCGAAGAGGCGACGTTCGACCAGTTCGGCGACGGTCGACTTGCCCGAGCCCGACAGGCCCGTGAACCAGACCACCGCGGGCGGGTGTCCGGCTCGTGCGGTCCGTTCGGCCGCGGTGACCTTGCCGGAGCCCTTGCCGCCTTCGGAGCGGGCTTCGAGGATGATGCCGCCTCCGTGGATGCGTCCGCCTTCCTCCAGGGCGAAGCGGCCCGTCACCGGGCACTCGTGATGCAGGTCGAAGGCGATGGGGCGCGTGGCGCGGACGATGATTTCGCAGATGGAGTCACGCGGCACCGAATCGGACGGCACGGATTCGAGCGTCGAGGCGTCGGTGACCTTCTCGATCTTTGCCACGACCGCCTCGACGTTCTGGGTCAGCAGTCGCAGACGGTAGGTCTTGGAGGGCACCAGAGGCTCCTTGCCCAGCCAGAAGACACGGGCGCGGAACTCACGTCCGACGCGGGGCTGGGACGTGGCGTGCGAGGCGATCTGGCCGCGTTCGACGAAGATCTGCTCGGTCAGCGTCACGCTGGCGGAGCCGCCCGTGCCGACGACGTCCCGGGAAGGGCCGGACCAGTCCTCGAAAGTCTTGGCCACGCTGCGACGGCCTCCCGGCTGGAAGACCAGCTCCTCTCCGGGGCGGACGGCTCCGGCCTCGACGCGGCCGGCGACGATGCGCCGGTGGTCGAATCGGTAGATATCGGAGACCGGCAGACGGAGCGGGAGACCCGTGAGGTCGTCCTCGTGCGCGAAGGTGTCCAGCGCTTCCGTGACCGTCGGGCCGCGCCACCAGGCCATCTTGGCCGAGCGTTCGACCACGTTCTCTCCGTGCTTGGCGGCGATCGGGATGAAATGGGCGGCCTGCAGGCCGAGCGACTTCAGGAAGGCGGAGTATTCGGCGACGATGCGACGGTAGGTCTCCTCCGAGTGATCCACCAGGTCCATCTTGTTCACCAGCACGACCAGCTGACGCACCCCGAGCAGGGAGAGCAGGAACGCGTGACGCCGTGACTGGTCCATCACGCCCTCATGGGCGTCGATGAGCAGCAGGGCGGCCGAGGCCGAGGCGGCGCCGGTGACCATGTTCTTGAGGAACTCCTTGTGGCCCGGGGCGTCGATGATCGCGTAGGCGCGCTTCTTGGTGCGGAAGAAGATGCGCGTGGTGTCGATGGTGATGTTCTGCTCCTGCTCCTCGATGAGGGCGTCGAGCAGGAAGGCGTATTCGAACTCCATGCCTTCGGCGGCGCAGTTGCGACGGACCTGGTCCATCTTGCCGTTGGGCAGCGAGTCGGTGTCGTGCAGGAGCCGCCCGACGAAGGTCGACTTGCCGTGGTCGACATGGCCGACGACCACCACGTGCATCTTGCGTTGGTCCTCGGCTTGTTCGGCCGCGGGTGCGTTGGGAAGGGGGGAAGGGGAGGTGGACATGGTTCCGGAAATCACATGAAGCCCTTGGCGCGCAGCTCCTGCATGGAGTTGCGTCCGACGTGATCCTGGGCGCGGCCGGCGCGTTCGCTCACCTTCGTGCGCCGGAGCTCCTCGATGACCTCGTCGATGTTGCTGGCGTCGCTGTCGACGGGGTGGGTGATCGGATGGCAGCCGAGGGAGCGGAAGCGCTTGCCGTTGCGGGAGTAGTAGAGGGTGGGGTTCGGGATGTTCTCGCGGCGGATGTACTCCCAGATGTCGAGCTCGGTCCACTCCAGGAGCGGCTGGACGCGGATGTGGCCGCCCTCGGGGGCGACGCTGGCGAACTGTCCCCAGAACTCCGGCGGCTGGTCCTTGTAATCCCAGGTGCTGTCGGCGGTGCGGGGGGAGAACCAGCGCTCCTTGGCCCGGGTGGGGTCTTCGTCGCGGCGGATCCCGGTCACCAGGGCGTCCCACTTGTATTCGGCAAGCGCCTGCTTGAGCGCCACGGTCTTGAGCTCGTGCGTGACCGTCACGGGGTCGTGCGTCGCGTATCCGACCCCTCTCCGGATGGCGTCCTCGTTGATGCGGACGATCAGGTCGATGCCATGGATCGCCTTCGCCTTCTCCCGGAACTCGTACATCTCAGGGAACTCGTAGGTCGTGTCGATGTGCAGGAGCGGGAAGGGAATCTTGCCGCAGAACGCCTTGCGGGCGAGCCAGATGAGGACGTTGGAGTCCTTGCCCATCGACCAAGGCATGCAGACGGAGCGGAAGTTGGCGAAGGCCTCGCGGAAGACGTGGATGGACGTCTGCTCGAGGCGGGTCAGATGGTCGTTCTGTGCGGTTCGTGACATTGGCTGGAGAAAGACAGGTGGACGATGAAGGGCGTCTGGCGGCTCACTTTCTGGTGCGGGTGTGGAGCCCGCACTCCTTCTTGTCGAAGCCGGGCCAGCGGCCGGCACGCTCGTTGCCGGCCGAGGTGGGCGCGGTGCAGGGAGCACAGCCGATCGAACGGTATCCGCGGTCCATCAGCGGATTGTGCGGCAGTCCGTGGCGGGAGAGGTACTCCTGGACGCGCTCCCTGGTCCAATCGACGAGCGGGTTGAGCTTCCAGACATCCGACCCGTCCGGACGTCCGGCGAGGCTGAGGAGCGGCGTGGAGGCGCGTTCGGCGCTTTGGTCCCGGCGGAGTCCGGAGATCCAGAGGTCGAGTCCGAAGAGATGTCGCCCGAGCGGCTGCACCTTGCGCAGCTCGCAGCATTTTTCCGGGTCGCGTTTCCAGAGCTCAGCCCCGTGCTCGGCGGCCTGCTGTTCGACCGTCCGTTCCGGCTCCACGTCGTCGACGACGATGCCGAGGATGCGTTCGATCTCGGTCTTGAAGGTGAGCGTCTCCGGAAAGAGCAGGCCCGTGTTCAGCGTGAAGGCCCGGATGGGCAACCCTGCGGTCTTCGCCAGGTGCAGGATGACCACGCCTGCAGGCTGGAAACTGGTCCCGATGCCGGCGCGGTCGCCGAAGGTCTCGTGGGCCCAGCGCAGACGATCCACCGGCGCCAGCGACGACAGATGGGCGTCGAGTTCCGGGATGCGGGCTGGATCGAGTTCGGCCATCGGCTTGCTCAGGCTGCCGGAGGGGCGGGCCAGATCGCGGCCTCGTTCGCCCAGTCGCCGAAGGCCTGGCCGCTCCTGCGTTCGCCGGCGTACTGCCTGAACAGCGTCCCGATGACGGACGGGATCTCGTCGGCGAGGACGGACTCCTTGAACAGTCGTGCGAGCCGGGTGCCCTCGCGGTTGCCGCCGAGCATGACGTTGTATTTGCCGGGCGCCTTGCCGACGAACCCGATTTCGGCGTTGTAGGGCCGGGCGCAGCCGTTCGGGCATCCGGTCATGCGGACGACGAGTTCTTCGCCGCCGAAGCCGGCCTCGGCCTGGGCTTCCTCCAGCTTGGCCAGGAGCGTCGGGAAGAAGCGCTCGGACTCGGCGAGGGAGAGGCCGCAGGTGGGGAGGGCGGGGCAGGCCATGCCCCGTCCTTTGACGAGGCCGGGATCGAAGACGATGCCGCAGCCGTGGTCGCGCAGCACCTTCTCGAGCGCGTCCTTATCCGTCTCCTTCACGTCGGAAAGGATGAGGTTCTGCGTCGCGGTGAGGCGGAAGGTGGGCGCGAACTGCTCGGCGATCTTGCGGAGCGCGGTCTTGAGACGGTAGTCGCCGGCGTCCTTGATGCGGCCGGTCTCGACAAAGAGCCCCAGGAACCAGTGGCCGTCGGCCTGCCTGGTCCAGCCGAAGGCGTCGCCTTGGCCCTTGAAGAGGAAAGGTCTGGCGGGGGGCAGCGGCGCGCCGAGGCGCTGGGCGAGCTCGGCCTTGAACCACGCGACGCCCTTTTCCTGCAGGACGTA
Organism: Verrucomicrobiota bacterium; assembly: GCA_030830965.1. GTDB lineage: Bacteria > Verrucomicrobiota > Verrucomicrobiia > Opitutales > UBA953 > UBA953. The sequence goes on from JAURLX010000019.1 coordinate 116,139, forward strand.
CTTGATGCGGGCGTGCCTGCGGTCCGTGCGGTCGCCCCAGTCGCGGTGAATCTTGATGACGGCCTCGCCGACGGCGACGATCTGTTCGCGGGTGACGAAGCCGATGACGTCGGCTAGGCGCGGGTAGGTGGCCTTGTTGCCGTGGGAGGTGCCGAGGCCGCCGCCGACGAGCAGATTGTAGCCGGCGAGCTTGCCGCCTTCGACGATGGCGACAAAGCCCATGTCGTTGGTGAAGATGTCGACGTCGTTGTTGGGCGGAAGGGCGAAGCCGGTCTTGAACTTGCGCGGCAGGTAGGTCTTGCCGTACAGGCTGTCCGTTGGCGCGCCGCTGTCGTCGTGGTCAGCCGGCGGCGGGAGGTAGGGGTTGGCCTGGTCGACGGAGGCGCGGACCTTGGCGATCTTCTCGCCGAGGCCGAGGTCGAGCTGCACGCCGTCGACCCAGATGGAGTGATAGGCCGTGGTCTTCGGGAGTAGGGCGCGGGTGAGGGTGAAGGCGTCGTCCTCGATGGCTTGGGTGATGGCGTCCACCGGCGGGTTGGACGGCGCGGTCACGTTACGGTTTACGTCACCGCAGGTAGCTAGGGTCGAGGAGAGGGCCTCGTTGATCGATTTGATGAGGTTCCCCACGCCTTTCTGGGCGACGCCGTGGAACTGGAAGGTTTGACGCGAGGTGATCCGCAGCGTGCCGTTGGCGAAACGCCCAGAAAGCTCGTCGTAGATCCGATACTGACTGGCCGGGACGATGCCGCCGGTCTGGCGCGTACGCACCATCACCGAATATTCCTTCCCGGTCTTGCGCTTGTCGCGGTCGTCCTGCTGGTAGATGCCGTGGAACTTGATGAACTGCTCGTCATCGCCACTGAAGCGGTCGGCGGAGGGGTTGGCCAAAGTCTCCCTGATAGTCCCCGAAAGGTCCGGTTTGTCCGCCTTCAAGAGCTCGTTCTTGGTCAACGGTTTCTGCAATGGCTCATTCATAGAAAATAATACTTGATAACCTTACTAATGATTACAAGTATGCGTCAAGTCCAATCCATGGTAAATTCTAAAGTCAGCAAGGTGGTGTTCGTGGGGGCGGGGCCCGGAGCCGCCGACCTCATCACTGTCCGTGGGCTGAAGCTCCTCCGGGCCGCTGACACGGTCATCCATGATTCTCTGCCCGGTGACGCTTTGCTGGCCGAGGTGAGTCCGCTCACGCGTCTGGTGCCGGTGGGTAAGCGCTGCGGTCAGCATTCGATGACGCAGGATGAGATCAACGCCCTGCTCGCCCGCGAGGCCCTGACCGGCGGTCTTGTCGTCCGTCTCAAAGGTGGAGACCCGGGCGTCTTCGGACGTCTCGGGGAGGAGATGGACCACCTTGCCTCGCTCGGCATTCCCTTCGAAGTCGTACCCGGCGTCACCGCCGCCACCGCCGCGGCCGCCGATGCCTGCTTCCCGCTCACGCATCGCGGCCTGGCCCAGGCGGTCACTTTCCTCACGGGGCACTGTGCCGACGGTTCCGAACCCGATTGGAGCGCTCACGTCAGCACCGGCGCCACGCTCTGCCTCTACATGGGCGCAAGATCGCTGCCGCAGGCTGCCTCGCGGATCGTCGCCGCCGGCGCCGACGTGGGCATGCCGGTGCGACTGCTCTCAAAAGTCTCGCAGCCCGGCTCTTCCGACGTGCTCACGACGCTCGGCGAACTGGCCGCAGGCCGGGTCGACACGTCCGCCTTGCCGACGCCTCTCATCGCGGTGATCGGAGCGGTCGTCGCCCCTCTCCGCGGGGCGGGCCTGCTGGCCCGCATCGCCGAAAGGACCTGAGCTTCACGCCTTCCGCGTCCTGCGGGCCCACCCCAGTAAGCCTCCCAGGAGGATGGCGAAGGTGAGGAGCCCGCGCCAGATCGCGTGCTGCGGCAGCACGAACTGCAACCCGACCGGAACCAGGATCATCGCGGCTATGAATAGGAGGGCTACGACCTGGATTTCCTTCTTGGAGGGCGGCACGTAGTCCAGCCTCATGCCGAGCAGGGCCGCCAGCATGTCGTGAGAGGCGATGAGCGGGCTGAGCTTCCAGCGCACGCCGGCCGGCGCGCAGTCCTTGGCGATGGCGGCGACGTCGCCGTCCGGTCCCGCATGGCGGCCGGGCAGGAGGAACATCATCAGGATCACGGCGTCGCCCTCCGCGTGCTGGATCGCCCGTTCGAGCAAGGGCTCGTTGAAATCATATTCCGCGCCCTCGCGCCGCTCCATCGAGCAGGCGATGAGCTGATCCGGCTTCAGCTTGAGTTCCTTGCGCAAGGTCTGGGCCAGGCGGTCGCGGCACGCGGTGACCTCCTTGACCGGAGAACCATGGTCGCAGAGCAGCACCGTGCCGGAGCCCTTCTTCCACCCGGTTGCCCGGAGGTTCTCTTCCAGGATGTGCGCGAGGTCGGAACCGTCCTCATCGAAGAGCGTCGGGAGCACCTTGAGGCGCATGCCGGCTCCGGCGTTCTCCTTGAACGCCTTGGGGATGAATTCCGTGACCGCCCGACTGGGGCCGATGAAGAGCGGCAGCACCACTACCTCCTCGACGCCGTCGGCTTTGGCCTGACGCACGGCCTGTTCAAAGATCGCCGCGGGGACCCCGCCAAGCAGGGCGGGGTCGACCTTGTCGGAATGCATGACGGAGACGGGCAGGACCTTCTCCTTGCGGCCCGCATTGATCACCTCGGCCAGTTCCCGTAGCGCAATCGTGGCCGCAGGCTCAAGGGAACCGTTGTCGACGAGCAGGATGCGGCGGACGCCCATCCGGCGAACTTAGGGCGATTTGGCCTGAAATCAACGCATAGCGGGATTGCCTGCCATCGGCCGCGGCACACTATCAAGGCATGCTCCTGCCGCACCGCCCCCTGCTGGCGTTCGTTCTCAGCGCCGCCTCCCTAGCCGCCGCCGAAGGCTGGCTGACCGACCTCGACGAGGCCAAGAAAGTCGCGGCCAAGGAGCAAAAGGCGATCCTCGTCGATTTCACCGGTAGCGACTGGTGTGGCTGGTGCATCCGCCTGCGCGAGGAGGTCTTCGACAAACCCGAGTTTAAGGAGGCGTCCAAGCACTTCGTGCTGGTCGAGCTAGACTTCCCGAGGAAGAAGCAGCTGCCGGCCGGACAGAAGGAGAAGAACGAGGCCCTCGCCAGGAAGTTCGACGTGCGAGGATTCCCCACGATCCTGCTCATGAACGCCTCGGGCGAGCCGTTCGCCAAGACCGGCTATGAACCGGGCGGTCCGGTGAAGTACGTCGCCGCCCTCCGTGACGCCCTCCAGCGCAACAATGCCGAAGGGGTGAAGTCGTTCCGTGAGCAGCTTGAGGCCGAAAGCCGTGCCGACGAACTCGGAGAGAAGATCGAAGAGGCCATCGCTTCGGCGGTCGAGAAGAAGGACCTCAAGGCCGCCGAGGCTGCCATCGAGGAGACCCTCAAGGCGGCCGGCGCCAAAGGTGAACTTCGCGTCAGCATGCTCGCGCGCTACCGGATCGGGGTCGTGGCCCGCTGTAAGCCCGGGGACTTTGGAGCGCTCCTCAAGGCCACCGACGAAATCATCGCCGAGGCCGCCGACTCGCCCCTGCTTCCCAAGCTTAAGGCCATGCGTGGGCGCATCGAGGAGGCCGCCGCCCGCAAGTCCGAAGGCAAGTGATTCGCCGGGCGTTCATCCTGCTGGCTTCGGCCGGCATGTCAGCCGCCGCTTGGGCCGCGGAGACCTGGCACGTCGACCTCGAGGTCGCGCGGGCCTTGGCGATCAAGGAGCGCAAGGAGCTCCTCGTTGAGTTCACCGGGAGCGATTGGAGCCCGGGTTGCATCGCTCTCCGTAAACAGGTGTTCGATTCGGATGATTTCGCCCGCTTCGCGCGACGCTTCGTCCTCGTGAGAGTCGATTTCCCCCGCAAGACGCGGCTGCCCGAGGAGGCCGCAAACCGCAACGCGTCCGTCGCCGCCACCTTCGCCGTCGCCGCCTATCCCACCGTCCTGCTGCTGGATGCGAAAAGCGGCGAGGTCTTCGGGCGGATCGCCGGCTACAACGGCAGCGCCGCCGCCGTCTACCTCGCGGAACTATCCGCCTTCCAGAACACGGAGACGGCCCGACTGTCGTTACGGGAGGCGGAGCGCATGCGCGTCATGCAGCACGATGAGATCGTCCGGAATGAGCGCATGATCGAAGAGACGATCAAGAACCGTGACTTCCCGGGCGCCGTTGCGGTGATCGATGAGATCTACCGCGGCCTGAAGGGTCCGCGCCGCGCCATCGGCACGCTCAACAAGGCCATCTTGTCCCATCGCATCGACCCGGCCGCCCTCGACCGCACGTGGTCGCTTCTTCGGCAGGCCCTCCTGGAGGCTGAGGATGACGCCGACATCGCGAAGCCTGTCGTGGAGCTGGCTCGTCGCATCGCTCCCGATAGGAAGCTCGAGAAAGCCAAGCCCGCCCCCAAGGACAAGCCCGAGAAGGGGGCTTGATCAAGGCGACAACTGGGAGAGGTCTGCAGAAAGGACGTCTGCGGGGCTAAACCCCCGGTCCCTCAGCTCGCGGATTGACAGTCCGGAGGCGCGTTTGGCCAGTCGTCGTCCGAACAGGTCGGTGACGAGCGGCGCATGGGCCCATGCCGGCGGCGGCCAGCCGAGGGCCTCGAAGAGCAGCAGCTGCCGTGCGGTCGAAAGAAGGAGGTCCGCACCCCGGACGACCTCGGTCACGCCCATGGCGTGGTCATCCGCCACCACCGCCAGCTCGTAGGCCGGCATGCCGTCCTTGCGCCAGACGAGGAAGTCGCCGAAGTCGGTTCCTGCGGTGAAGCGTTGCGCTCCCCGGATGGCATCCATGAACCCGATGACCTTTCCGTCCGGCACCCTGAATCTCCAGTTGGTCGAGCCTGGATCGAAGGCGTCGCGGCCAGCGTCCGAGGCCGGGCGCAGGGAGGCGGGGAAGATCGGTTCGGCGTCATCTTCGGCATGCGGCGCGGACAGGGCGCGTTCGACGTCCTTCCGGGATTTGTCACACGGATAGATGGTGCCGCTCGCGTGCAGCCTGCGCCAGACCTCGGCGAACCATGGCAGGCGCCGGGATTGAACGTAGGGGGCGTGGGGGCCTCCCGCGTCGGGGCCTTCCTGCCAATTGAGACCCAGCCAATGGAGGTCCTCGAGCGCCGCTTCGGAGAACTCCGGCCGGCAGCGTGAGCCGTCCAGGTCCTCGATGCGCATGATGAGCGAGCCTCCCGCCGCTTCCGTCCGACGGGCCGCGAGGGCGAAGGTGCGCGCATGGCCCACGTGCATTAGTCCGGTGGGGGTCGGCGCAAGGCGTCCGCGGTACGCCGCCATGGGGTCAGAGCGGATTGCCCGTGTCGACGAACTCCCAGGGCACGCGGAACTCGGCTGAAACCGAGGCCGCGAGAGCCTTCACGCCCCACGTTTCGGTGGCGTAGTGACCGCAGGGGTAGAGATTCCAGCCCTGTTCCTGGGCCTCGTTGAAATGCTCTTCCCTGAGCTCTCCGGTGATGAGCGTGTCACAGCCGGCGGCCCGGAGGAGGGGCAGGGCGCTGCGTCCGCTGCCGCTGAGGATCGCGATGCGGGCGGGTCTGGCGGAACCGAATTCGATGGCCTTGAAGGTGCCAGGGTAGGCAGCCCGCAGCCGGCGGTGAAGGGTCTGCCTGGGAATGCCGCGGCACAGGCAGGCGATGGGCAGGCCTTCATGATCGACGAACCATTCGACCACTCGGAGGCCGAGGTCGGCCGCGATCAGGGCGTTGTTGCCGATGACCGGATGGGCGTCGAGCGGGAGATGGCTGGAGTACAGTGAAAGTCCGTGCGTACGCAGCGCTTCACGACGGGCCCGGGCGACCTCCCTGGCCGGCGAAACAGGCTTCCAGTGCATGCCATGGTGGACGATCAGGAGATCGATGCCGCGTCGGGCGGCGGCCTTGAACACTTCCGTGCCGGCGTCGACCGCCGCACCCACCTTGCGGACACGTTCCCTGCCGCGGTACTGCAGGCCGTTGCGGGCGCCGGGGAAATCCGGAATCTGGCGACGGTTGGTGATGGCGTCGCAGAATTTGACGATGTCGGCTAGCTTCGGCCTCATGGTTACAGCGGAAGGAAATTCCCGGACGGCGTCGCCGGCGCCTGGAGGGACCCTTCGGTGAAGATCGAGTCGTCCAACCGCAGTCCAAGCGCCGCCTCGGTGAATCGGAGCAGGTCGGTGTCGCGGCTGAGCTCGTCGCGGATGCTGCAGGTGCCAATCACCCACTGGTCGCCCGCCTTGGCGAAATCTTCCACTGCGAGCGTCCGGAGGGCCTTGTCGTCCGGCGACCTGACGGTGGCCTGCAGGATGGCGCCGTAGGCGCGGTCCACTCCGAAACTCACCTCGCCGGCGAAATCCTCCCGCTTCGCGGTGAAGACGTGCATCGGACGGCGGCCGCGTTCCGTCGCGACATAGCGGACGTCAGGCCAGTGCGTGAAGGGCAGCTGGAGGTCGAAGGCGCTCACCAGCAGCCCCGGGGAAAGGGCCTTGAAGGAGCCCGGAGCGACCGTGACGGTGGCCCCTGCGGCGCGCACGCTCACCGCGCTGCCGGAGGGGGATTTGCGAGCCAAGATACGCGTCGCGGCCTGGTCCTGCATTTCGATGCGGATCAGATGGGTGTCGCCGCGCGTGCCGGCCCAGAGCAGCCCCTTGACGGGCGGGGACTGCTCGCCCCGGCGCGGGCGATGCACGGTCTCGAATCTGAAGCAGACATCGGCGCCCAGCCGGGCACCCCGCACGTCGGCGAGCACCTTGGCCGACTCTTCGGGGCTGAGCTTCGGAAGCGTGAAGTCTTCCCGGCCCTGCCCGTAGAGGGATGTTAGCGAGAGGCAAAGGGCCAAGCGCAGCGTGATGCTGAACTGCCTTAGGCCCCCCACGGCTTACTTCTTGGCCGGAGCCTCGGGAGCCGGGGAGGGTGCAGAGGCAGCGGGGGCCGTCGCCGCGGCGGGAGCCGGAGCCGCCGGAGCCGTCGCGGAAGGTGCGGGCACGGCGGGGGCGGTTGCGGTCGCCTCGAGGGCGGTGGGGGCCTTCTTTTCACGAGCCACGAAGCCGAGGTAGAGACCGAAGCTTAGGATGAAAAGAATGACGGTGAGGGTGGTCGTCATGCGCGAAAGTACGTTGGCGGATTCGCCGCCGAACACGCTTTCAGCCGCACCTCCGCCGAGGGCCGCCCCCATGCCGGCGTTGGCGCTGGGGCGCTGCATGAGGATGATGAGCACCACGAGGATGCAGACCACGAAGAGAGCCACCACGGAGGCGTATAGGATGAAGTCCTTCATCCCCCCATCCAAGAAGGCGGACCAGGCTTAAACAACGCCAAAATCAGGTTCTGCGATAGGTTCCGGAGGACACTTCGTAGGTCAGCCAGCCGTGGCCCGGAGGGGGGCGCGTGCCGGTCGCGATGACCTGGTGCTCACCTCCGACCTCTTTCCAGAAGGCCGATCGCCGAAGATCGTCGAGCTCGCCGAGCACGTCGTCGGCCAGGATCACGGGAGGGGTGGGGGCCCGTTGCGAGTCCCTCCGCACACGGGCGAGGGTGAGACCAAGGACGATGAGGCGTTGCTGGCCCTCGCTGGCGTAGTCCGAGGCGTCCTGGCCGTCGAAGAGCACGTCGAAATCGTCCCGATGAGGCCCTTTGATCGTGGAGCCGGAGGCGATGTCGGCTGCGCGCATCCTTTTCCAGCATGCGTCGAGCTCGTCCGTCGGGGTGTCCGGACGGTGTCTCACCGAAGCCGGTGCGGAGAAGCCGGCCCGGTCGGCCACGGCCCGCAATGTCTCGGAGATCTCTGGCAGCTGTTGGGCGCGGGATTCGATGATGTGTCGTGCCGCGGGAAGCATGGCCGACTCAAAAGCGCATAGCTCCTCGTCCGAGGGATTCGGCGTCTTCAGCAGCGCGTTGCGTCCTTCCAGACCCTTCTGGTAGGTCCTGATCGACTCGAGGTAGGCGGGGTCGGTCCCGCCCAGGGCTGCGTCAAGCCAGCGACGGCGGTTGGAGGGCGACCCTCGCACCAGCCGGAGGTCGTCCGAGCAGAAGGCGACCGTGGGGAATCTCCCCAGATGCGCGGACACAGAGGTCACGGGCGTTCCGTCGACCTGGCCGGAGCGGGAGCCCTTGGCCAGGCGCACCTCTACCGCCGTGTCGGCGCCCTCCTTGTCCCGCACGTCGATCCGGATACGTGCCTCCTTGGCCCCGCTGCGGATGAGCGGTGCGATCTCGGTCGTGCGGAAGGAACGGAAGGCCGAGACGAGCCCGGCGGCCTCGAGCAGGTTTGTCTTCCCCTGGCCGTTTTCTCCCAGCAGGAACACCCGTGTCCCGTCCGTGGACACGTCCGCGAAGGTAAGATTACGGAAGTCGGCCGCCCGGATGCGGGTGATCCGCATGGGTCACTCTGGGATGGCCAGGACCATCCCCGGTTTGAGCGACTGCGGGTTGGGCAGCTGGTCCTTGTTCGCACGCATGATGTCCGCGGCGCGGGATGCGTTGCCGAAAACCTTGACCGAAATGCGCGTCGGGTTGTCGCCGGGCACCACGGTATAGGTGCGGGCGGCGGCGATCGCGGGGGGCTTGACGGGCTGAGGGGAGGGCGGGGCCGATTCTCCCGGCCTGAGGCGCGTGTATTCGGAGAGACTCTTCTTGAGCTGGTCGTTCTCCAGCTGCAGGGCGCGGAGCCGCGCGTTGAGGTCGGCGCCGCCGGTTGCGTCCGGTTCCATCGGCTGCCCGGGCAGCTGCTTCATGTACTGCTTTTCGGCGGTCCTGATCATCTGCCCGACGATGGCGGTCTGTGGCGTGCCCGGCTTGAGCCGGATGTACTGTTTGAAGTGATAGATGGCCGGCAGGGGGTCGTTGAGGTCGAGGTACATGCGGCCGGCCTCCAGATGGGATTCGGCGGCGGCCTTGCGGTTGTCGATGACCTTGAGGAAGCATTCGAGGGCCCGTCGAGTCTCGCCCTGTTTCTGGAAGATCTGCCCCTGCTTGAAGTCAGGATCCTCGACGTCCAGCGAGGCCGTGCCGTTCCTCGGGGCTTCATCGCAGCCGACGATCAGCAAGGCGAGAAGGGCCAGGAGGACGCGCGGCATGCCTCTGACAATCCGCACCGCGGGACTTCACTCAATCAAAAATCAGCCGCGCAGGCAGTCCCTCAGCGCCCCGGCGATCGAGGGGCTGTTGAACGTGAAGCCGAGGGATAGGGCCTTGGCCGGCATGACGGCCAGGTCCGACAGGAGGGTCTCCCTTGCGAACGACCCGAGCGGAGCGAGAGCCCAGCGTGGCAGCGGCAGGAATGCCGGACGGCCGAGCGCGCTTGCCAGCGCGACCGCGAACGCTCTCTGGGTGACGGGCCCGGGCGCGACCGCGTTGACCGGGCCGGCGAGGCCTGGCTGATCCAGGGCCCAGACGATGAGCCGGGCGAGGTCCGGAAGGGTGATCCAGCTGACCATCTGGGCGCCGCCGGCGATCGGCCCGCCGAGGCCAAAACGAAAGGCCGGCAGCATAAGACGCAGCGGGCCACCCTCTTTGCCGAGCACCATGCCCGTCCTAAGGTACACCGTCCGTACGCCCGCTTCGACGGCCGGTGCGGCGGCCTCTTCCCAGCCGGCCGTCACCTGGGCAAGGAAGCCTTCCTCGAGCACGGCGGATGATTCGGTGAGCGTGCCCGACCTCACGGTGCCGTACCGATTCACACCTGACATGCAGAGGAACGTTGAGGGTCCGCCCGATGGCCTGAGTTCAGCCAGGGCGCGCGCGATTAGGCCGGTGGAATCGACCCTGCTCTCAAGGATGTCGTGGCGGGCCTGCCTGCCCCATCTACGGGCGATAGGCGCGCCTGCGAGGTGAATCACGGCTGAACAGGTTCGGATCGCCTTTCTGTCGATCCAGTCGGTGCGGACGTCGAACCCCCCGTCGTCGGTGCTGCGGGAGCGGATACGGACCACCTCCTGGCCTGATTCCTCAAGCAGTGCGCAGACCGCCCTGCCGACGAAGCCCGACGCTCCGGTCACGGCGATTCGTCGGGAGGCTGCCATGCGTTCATCAAGCGGGGTTCGCTGTCGGAATCAAATCTCCCGTCGAGTCAGGGCGACGACCCATGGCCGGCCCGAGCCGGGCTCGCGCCCGTGCAGTGCGACGTCCCAGCCGGCCTCCTTGGCCTCCTGCGCGAGGCCGAAAACCAGCTCCGCTTCCGCCTCGCCGCCTTGATGTCCGGTGTAGCACACGGCGACCAGCCGTCCGTCGGGACGAAGCAGCTCCATCGCCTGTCGGATGCCCGGAAGCGTGCTTTCCGGCGTCGTCACGACGGTTTGGTCGGAGCCGGGGAGATAGCCGAGGTTGAAGACTGCGGCGGCGAGCCGTCCGGACACATCCGGGCCCAGGGCGTCCTTCATCTCGGCGTGGCTGCGGAGGTGAAGCGTGCAACGTCCGTCCAGCCCGGCCTCCCTCAGCAGGCCTCGGGTGCTTTCGAGGGCTTCCCGCTGGATGTCGAACGCGTGCACCCTGCCGGAACGCCCGACCAGGGTCGCAAGCAGGAGCGTGTCCCGGCCGCGTCCCGCCGTCCCATCAACGGCCACGTCACCTTCCTTGAGGACCTCGCGCAGGAGGGCCCCGGCGTGCTCGGTGGCCCGCATCAGTCAGGGCAGCCAAGGGAACTTGCGGAAGTCGGGCTTGCGACGCGCGTTCCACGCGGAGCGCCCCTCGTCGCCTTCCTCCGTCAGGTAATAGAGCAGGGTGGCGTTGCCGGACAGTTCCTGGATTCCGGCCTGGCCGTCGAGTTCGGCGTTGAAGGCGGACTTGAGGCAGCGGATGGCCAGCGGGCTCTTCTCCAGCACCTCGGCGGCCCAGCGGAGCCCCTCCGCATCGAGCTCCCCGGTCGGCACGACCGCGTTCACCAGCCCCATCTCGAGGGCCTGCCTGGCGTCGTATTGCCGGCAGAGGTACCAGATCTCGCGGGCCTTCTTCTGGCCCACGATGCGGGCCAGGTAGGATGCGCCGAAGCCCCCGTCGAAGCTGCCGACCCGTGGGCCGGTCTGGCCGAACACGGCGTCCTCGGCCGCGATGGTGAGATCGCAGACCACGTGAAGCACGTGCCCGCCGCCGATGGCGTAGCCGGAGACCAGCGCGATGACGACCTTGGGCATCGTACGGATGAGACGCTGCAGGTCGAGGACGTTGAGCCTGGGCACGCCGTCCTTGCCGACGTATCCGCCCCGGCGGTCGCCGCGTATCTTCTGGTCGCCGCCCGCGCAGAAGGCGGTCTTGCCGTCGTGCTGGGGGTTGGCGCCACGCAGCAGCACGACGCCGATTCCGGTATCGTCGCGGGCGTCGGTGAAAGCGGCGATCATCTCGGCCACCGTGTCCGGCGTGAAGGCGTTGCGCCGGTCGGTCCGGTTGATCGTCACGCGGGCGACGCCATCGGCCTTCTCATAGATGATGTCTGCGTATTCGCCGGACTTCCTCCATTGTGGCTCGGTGGGCATGGCCTCAACTTGCAGGCCCCGGGCGGGTTTTCCAGCCGTTTAGAGCGTGCGCTTGAAAAACATCCCGAACCCCGCACTTTCCCGCCATGACCAATTTGAACGCCCAGCAGTCCGCCAAAGTCTCCTCGTGGGTGGCGGGAGGAGCCACGCTCGCCGAGGTCCAGGCCAGGCTGACCACCGAGTTCGGCCTTCACCTGACCTACATGGACGTAAGGTTCCTCGTGGACGACCTCGATCTGAGCCTCGTCGAGAAGGAGGAGCCCAAGAAGGAGGAGGCGGCCTCCGAACCCTCTGCTTCGGCAGAATCCGAGCCTTCGGGCGGGTCAGCCCCGGCGGCTCCGGCCGCATCCGGAGCCGAACCGACGTCCCAGGCGGCCTCCGGCGTCGCGATCACCATTGATGCCGTCATCGCTCCCGGGGCCATGGTGAGCGGCTCCGTGAAGTTCAGCGACGGCGCCGTCGGCACATGGTCTCTCGATCAGATGGGACAGCTTGGTTTCAATCCCCCCACGCCTGGTTACCGCCCCTCTCAGGCCGACGTGGCCGACTTCCAGGTCAAGCTGGACACGGCGCTGCGTCAGGCCGGTTACTGACCGCGTGATCGTAGCACGGCCTCGGCGAGGGCGAAATCGGAGGGCCGTGTGATCTTGAGGTTCACGTCGGGATTCTCCACCAGCGCGACCTCCACTCCAATCGACTCCAGCGCGGAGCTGTCGTCGGTGACCTTGCGGCCGGCCTCGTTGACCTTGCGGTAGGCCCTCAGGATGTCCGCGGTACGGAAGACCTGGGGGGTCTCCGCCGTCCAGACCAGCGAGCGGTCGGGTGAGGCGGCCACCGCGGAAGAGTCGGCCCGGGCGATCTTCACCGTGTCGGACGAGCGTCCGGCGAGGATCGCGGCTCCGGTCTCCAGCGCCCTGTCGCGCACTTTCTCGATGGCGGCAGGCGTGACCAGCGGGCGTGCCGCGTCATGAATGTGGACGAACCCCGTGTGCGTCTCGCAGGTCGAGAGCGCAGCCAGCACGGATTCCTGCCGGGAGTCTCCGCCGCGGACGAACGTTATGGGCAGGTCGGCGGGCTCGTCTTCCAAGAGATGTCGGATGCGGATCAACTGCGCGTCGTCACGGTAGGTGAGGATCGCCCGTCCGATCTTTCCGGAGCGGACAAAGGCCCGCAGGGCGTGGATGAACACCGGCGTGCCGCAGAGGGGCGCGAGGGTCTTGTCGTCGACGACGGACTGCATGCGCCTGGCGGATCCCGCGGCCAGGAGCACGAGTATGTCGCCGGCGTCGCTCATGGGGATTCGCCGATCTCCCGGCGGATGCGCTGCGCGATGGCCGCAGGGTCGTCGGATTTGAGGATCGGCCGGCCCACGACGATGAAGTCTGCGCCCGCCGAGGCGGCGTCGGAGGGTGTCATCACCCGGCTCTGGTCGTCGCCTTTGGCCTCAGGATAGCGGATGCCGGGTGTCACGAGGCAGGGCCCGGGGCCGAGCGCCGCGCGCAGCACGGGCAATTCCAAGGGGGAGCATACGAGTCCGTGCGACCCGGCCGCCACGGCCATGCTGCCGAGGAGCCCTACCTGGTCTCCGGCGGAGCGTTCAATCCCGATGGCGCTTAGTTGGGTCCGGTCCATGGAGGTCAGCACGGTCACGGAGAGCAGACGGCAGTCCGGCAGCGCGGACCGGGCGGCGTCGACCGCCCGTGCGATCATCTCCGGCCCGCCGCCCGCATGCAGCGTGAGGAGCGAGCAGGGGCGTCCTTTGAGGCTTTTCACCGCCGAGGCCACCGTGTTGGGGATGTCATGAAGCTTCAGGTCGAGGAAGACCTTGAAGCCGAGGGCGTGGAATTCGTCGACGATGCCGGGGCCATGACGCGTGAAAAGCTGCAGGCCCAACTTGACCCAACCGAGGCTCCCCACCAGCGGGCGGGACAGGGCGAAGGCCTCCTCCTTGGTCTCGACGTCGAGTGCGAGTATCAGGCGGCAGTTGCTGGCCATGCCGTCTTTATGGAAACGGCGGGCCGTTCCTGCCAGCGTAAACCTCGAGGCGGCCGCCTTACTTCTTCGCCGGCTTCTTCGGCGCGGGCGTGCTGGGCAGCGACGAGATGTCGAAGTTGAATGGCTTGGCCGGCTGCTGGCCGAGGAGATGCAGGCTGAACCATTCCGCCATGCGGACGTTGTCGTCGGCCATCTCGACCCAGCCTCCGTGACCGGCACCAAGGCGGATCAGTACTTCGGCCTTGGCGCCGACTTCCTTGGCCCGGGCCAGGTATCGTCGTGCCTGCGAATCAGGCACGAGCGGATCGGCGTCGCCCTGGACGATGTAGGTAGGAGGGGTCTTGGCGCTGATCCAGAAGAGGGGAGAGAGTTCCTTCCCGGCCTTGGCGCGTCCTTCGGCCGTGGCCACGACCGGGCCGAAGGCCGGGGCGCGGGTGGTGAGCGGGCCGACGCCTTCGTTGCTGTCGCCATCCTTGGCCCAGCTTAGGAAATCGACCGGGGGGTAGTAGCAGGCGACGGCGTTGACTTCGGAACTCACCTGTTCGACGGGGTCCTTGGACTTCGGGTTGGCCGGGAGCACGCGCGTTCCGAGCATCAGGCTGAGGTGGCCGCCGGCGCTCCCGCCCGTGACGCCGATTCTGTTCGGGTCGATGCCGAACTTGCCGGCGTTGGCGCGGATGAAGCGGACCGAGCGCTGGACGTCGCCGACGATCTCGTCGATGTGGAAGCGGGGCTGCGTGCCATGCACGACGACGAAGGTGGTGAAGCCGTATTTCGGCCAGCCTCCGTCGCTGATGCCGTTATGGTTGGAATTCCATCCGCCGCTGATGATCTTGATGACCGCCGCGCCGTTGGGCTTGGCGGGCGTGAATACGTCCATCGTCAGCGCCACGCCGTCATGCTTGGCGTAGATGACGTCGGAGGTGCGGGTGACGTCCTGCGCGGAGGCACGGGCGCAGGTCAGGGCGATGAGCAGGGAGGCGAGGAGTCTCATGGGTTTGACCATGAGACACCGCCACGTCCGGGAAGTTGCAGGTCGTTCAGGCCTTCAGTCGGAACTTGATGACCACCTTCAGGATGTCGGCCGGGGCCCCGATCTGGACGCCGGGCTGATGGCCGTCCTGCGGGTGAAAGATGGCGAAATTGCCACGACCGAGCGTCAAGAGCGCCGAGGGGGCGGTCGGCGCGGCGTATTTCTCGACGTCTTTCTCGGCGACATAGGGGCTAATCACGACGAGCGAACTTTGGTCCGCGTGGCCGCAATATTCGAGTCCTTGGTAGACCACCTGGATGTCGCCGTAGATCCGGTGGGCTTCCCAGAGCTTATCGGCCGACGGTGCCGTCCGGTAGCGCTGCACGATCGCGACCAAGTCCTGGCCCTGTAGCTCGTATTTGCCGTCTTCGGTGTTCACGTCGAAGGCGCGCAGGTAGGCGAAAGCCTTGGGGAAGAGCGGATGCAGCTTTTCGCAGGCCGGGGATGATGACAGATGATCGAGGATCATGCTTAAGGTGCGGCTAGAGCCGATCAGGATTCGTCGGCCAGCGGCTCAACGTCGTCGAGCGAGAGGTCGACCGGCTGGTCGGACCCGAGAAGGTTCATCAGGACGGAGATGCGGCGCCCCGGAGGGGCGAGGCGGAGCACCTCCCCCTCGCCGCCTTCCAGCACGCCTCGGATGATGCGCACCTTTCGCCCGACCTCGGGCAAGGGGTCCTCCAACGTGAGGATCGCTTCGGGCCCGAGCTGACGCAGGGCGGAGATGACCGACTCATCCACCTGCACGGCCTGGCCGGACTTGCTCACCACATGTAGCACGCCGCGGGTGTTGCGGACCTGCCCGTGGAAGTCCTCGGGGACGTAGCGCGCGAACAGATAGCCCGGAAAGAGGGGCTCGACCACGACCCTGGGGCCGTCGTGTCCGCGCCTGTTTCGGCGCACCCTGGGCATAAGGATTTCGACTCCGCCGAGAGAGCCGAGATTACGGGCGGCGACGGACTCCTGGCGCGGTCGCGAACGAACGCAGAACCAGAAGCCGTGCCGGGCGGCGCTCATGGCGCGGGGACGGGCCGGGATCTCGCGGGCAGCCAGCCCATGGCCGCGATCGCGAGCTGCGAGGGGATGAACACGCCGTAGAGCCAGAAAGCGCCCTGCTCGGTGAAACCGTAGCTGTGCAGGCCGACGCCGAGGAGGTTGGTGCCGAACCACGACCATGCGGTCACGATGTTGCCCAGCACGAGTAGCTGCATGAGGCCCTCGCGGCGGACCAGCCCGCCCCAGCGGGCGTGAAGGCAGACGGCGCACCAGAGCACGATCAGGATGGCGCCGTTTTCCTTGGGGTCCCAGCCCCAGAAACGTCCCCAGCTCTGGTCGGCCCAGATGCCGCCGAGCATCGTGCCGACGAAACTGGCGAGGGTGGCGAAGGCCAGGATGCCGTAGGCCGCACGCGCGACCGCGTCGCCCGAGGCGTAGTCCGGCTTGAGGGCGCGGAGCGCGAGATGCAGGGCGCCGAGCAGGCCGGCGACGAAGGTCGCGGAGTAGCCGAGCGTCACGATCGTCACGTGGGTCGAGAGCCAGAAGTTGGAGTCCAGCACGGCGCGGACGCTCTCGAGGTTGTCCTCGCCCGAGAGGCCGAGGTTGTGCGCCACGATGAGGGAGAGGAAGCCGCTGGCCGCCGCCGCGCAGGTTCCGATTCCGTTGCGCCAGGCGCGTTCGACGAGCAGGCCGAGCAGCACCGCTCCCCAGGCCACGAAGACCGCGGAGGAGTAGAGGTTGGTGACCGGGGGCCGGCCGTGAAGCCACATGCGGTAGAGCAGGGCGCCCGAATGGAGCGCGAACAGCAGCCATGCCGAGAGGGTGGCGATGGAGCGCAGGCGGTCGCCGCCGGTCAGCCAGTGGGCGAGCACGAGCGTCCCGGCGAGGAAGTAGGCGATGAGCAGCCAGTAGAAGGGCTGCAGGCGGCCGAAGGCCGCCTCGGCATCGCTGCGTTCGGACCACGGTCCGCGGAGGGAGGCGGTGAGGGCCGCGACCTGCGTCGCGCACTTGTCGTCATCCCCCTCGCGCCAGCCGGCCGCGAAGGCCGCGTAGCGGGTCAGGACGCCGTCGGATCCGAGCCCGGCCCGGTGGTTGTCCCGATCCTGGATGAAAGCGAGCAGGGAGGAGCCGAGATTGTCCCACTTGACCTGCTTCGCGGGGTCCTTGGGCGGCACGATGCCGATGATTCCTTCACGCGAGAACTCCTGGTAGCGTTCGACGAAGCTCTTAACGGTCTCTTGCAGCTGCGGGTCGAAGGACGTCGGGTTGCCGCCCTTCTCCTTGCTCGCGTTCATCTCGGCGAGCGCGCGGCCGATGGAGTTGATCCAGGCGTCGTACTCCCTTTGGGGCAGGATATCGGGCGGCAGGTCGCCGGGGGCGAAAGTCATGCTGAGCGCTGCGTATTGACGCGCCGCCATCTCGAGCTGGAGCAGGGCGCGCTCCTCCGCATCCCGGTCGGCCTGCGGGCGTCCACGGGCCTTGGAGGCCGCGGCGGTGACCTTCTCGCTGTTGCGCAGGATGTCGTCCCAAGTCGCGAAAAGGCCCTTTTCGGCGTCACGGCCCACCAATTTGAGAACGACCGGATGCTCGATCCGGAAGGTGGGAAGGTGGCGGGCGACATGAGGGCGGAAGGCGACCTCAATCAGCCAGTCGACCGCGGCGATCGAACTGCCCGTGAGGCGTACGGGGCGCTTCTCCAGCGATTCGCGGACTTTCCCGACGAGTCCAGGCAGCTCCTTGTCGATGGTCTGCCGATCCTCGTCGGGCCAGGCCGAGGGCCGGGTACCGAAAGCGATCGCCTCGATCCTGCTCAGGCGGATCTCCCGACGGGAACGCATCTGCAGCAGCGAGCCGCTGGCGAGCGTCTCGATGGGCACAACCCGGCCTCCGCTCTGCACGGGTATCTCGCCCAGGGCGGCGGTGTCCAGCGATGCGCCTTCGGACGGGATGGCGACGAGAAGCAGCGCGGCCGCGGCGGCGGCGGTGCGACGGGAGCGCCCGACCAGGAAGACGACCAGCGACCAAATGAACTGGTAGAGAAGGCCCAGGGACATGATGCCGACCGAGACGTAGGGGATCCATGCACCCGGGTTGCGCACGACCTGGAGCACCGTCTGCTGGGTGCCATCCTTGGTGCGTCCGAAGCTGGACTGGAAGAAGGTCAGTCCGCCGTGGCGGAGCGGATTATTCATGGAGATGTGGTAGTCGAAGTCCGTCCCCGTGGTCTCGGTGACGGTGACGTCGCTGGCGAAGCGCCGAGGCGTCTCGGTGCCCGGGTATTTCTCATGGGTGAACTTGTGCAGCCGTACGCTGAAGGGGTGGTATTGGCGGATCCGTCGCAGGGAGAGTTCGAAGTTCCGGCCCCCGTGTTCGAAGGCTTGTGGCGGGAAGCTTTCGGTCAGCCCGGCGCCGAGCAGGAAGTCGGCCACGGACCTGTCGCCTTCCCGCAGCTCGACGATCGCGAGGGGCATGTTGGGGTTGTTGTCGTCGAAACTCTCCCTCTGTGGCGCATACGTGAGCTCGAACTGCTTGCCGAGGCCGTGCGAGGTGCGCGCCGGTCGCCCCTCCTGCTGCTGCGAGGAGGCGCGGAGCCTGGCGTTGGGCTGGTACTCGCGCACGTGCAGGGTGAAGGGCGTGCCTTCCAGCGGGACGTCGCGCGAGGCGTCTTTCTCGGGTGAGCCGAGGGTTCCTCGGAGGACCCGGTCCGGAATGGCGATGACGACGTCCTTGCTGCCGGCGCGCTTCTCCACGAAGGCCACCTCGTACTCGCGGAACGCCTCCGAATAGTCGCGGGCCTCGCCTTCGGGGATAATCATGGCCGACTCCTGCTGGTAGACCGCGGTGACGAAACCTCCGGCGAGCAGAAGCAGCAATCCGCCATGAGTCATCGCCACGCCGAGGTGCTTCCAGCCATGGCGGAAGTGGCGGAAGTGGGCGACCGTGAGGTTGGCCAGCAGCAGGGCTCCCAGCAGGAAGCCTCCGGGGATGGGAAGACGGGCCGCGGACGTCGGGTCGATCGGGTAGAAGCAGATCCAGGACTCGAAGTAGGCGTCGGCCACATGCCAGACGCCCCAGTGGGTCTGCTCGAGCGTGCCGAGCAGCACCAGCAGCATGGAGAGCGTCAGCAGCGCTACGGTGAGCCGCAGCGAGGCGAGCACGTCCATCAGGCGTGAGCCGAGGGAGGAGGGACGCTCGCTCACGGCAGCTTCGATCCGGACATGAAGTTGACGAAGGAGGGGCCGGCCGCCTCGACGGCACGGGCGTCTCCGTTAAGCTTAAGGAACCAGGTCGATCCACCTTTCGCGACCATCACGGCGTCCGTAGCCCTGGAGCCGTCGCCCGACTTCATGAAGAAGCGCAGTCCCGCGTCCGGCCCGACCATGGCCTTGGTGGAGGCCTGAAGGGAAGCCTCGTCGGCGGGCGGCAGGCCGAGCTGGCCGCGCCAGCGGTTCACGTTGGCGGCGATTCCGCCGACGTTGCCGGGGAACACGGTGACCGCGAGCTCGGCTTTGGAGCCGTCGGGACCGGGCACGATGAAGGTCCCTTTGCGCATCGCGTTCTCTGGGCCGACCGACCAGCCGGCGGGCAGGGCGGCCCACCGGGGTGCGCTGAAGCCCGCGGCCTCCGCCTTCATCGAGGCGGGGGCCTGCATCGCCGGTGCGCTTGGCGCGGGGGCCGAGGGGACGGCGGGGGCGGCAGGGGGCGCTGCGATCGGGTCGGGCGCGGCCTCGTACCTCGCGACTTTGCTTTCCGGCTTGCAGCCGCAGAGCACAGAGAAGGTGAGCAGGCAGGTGGGAAGCGGTCTCATAAAGGAGGATTATTTCTTCTTTTTCTTGGAGTTGTCCAACTTCCCGGTCTGGGCTCGCTTTTCGTAGCCGGGGTCCCGCGGCTTGATGATCCCGTTCTTGACCAGTTCTTCGACGCTCATCTCGCCGACCGGCCCGCAGTGCGCGATCCATCGGTCGCATTCGGCGCGGAGCTCGGCGAGCTTGCCCGCCAGGGAGGGGTCCGAGGCGATGTCCTTCACCTCCCAGGGATCGGCGAGGGTGTCGTAGAGCTGCTCCTTGGGGCGGTTGGGGTCGAAGTAGAGGGCCTGGACGGGGTTCAGTTTCCCTTCCGACTGCACCCGGCGAAGTTCGTGCATCGTCTGGCCGACCTCCTGGTAGGCGTTCTTGCCGGCCTCGTCGACGCCGGGCGCCAGGTTGCGCACGTAGCGGTAGCGTTCGTCACGGACGGAGCGCACGCGGTCGTAGCTCTCATCCATGTAGTCCCTGAAGGCGTGGACGTATTTCGGCGGATTGATCGCGGTGGGGAGGAAGCAGTGGCCGTCGTATTCCGGAGGGACGGGCACGCCGGCGAGGGACAGCGCGGTAGGCGCGAAATCGATCCAGCTCGCGAAGTCCTCGCGGACCGACCCGGCCGGGATCACGCCGGGCCAGCGCACGATGAGGGGGACGCGTGTCCCGGTGTCCTTCGGCGAGCGCTTGTAGCGGGGCATGCCCCGTCCGTGGTCTCCGCTCAGGATCACGACCGTATTCTTCTCGAGGTCATGGGCCTTGAGCCAATCCAGCACCCGTCCTACGGTGTAGTCCACCGCGGTGACCAGCTCATGGTAGTGGGCGACTTCACGCCGCACGGCAGGGGTGTCCGGATAGAAGGGGGGCAGTTCCACTTTGGCAGGGTCGCGTCGATCCGAGTCCTTGAGCGCTGCGGTGTTTTTGGCATGCTCGGCGTCGCTCGCCCGGACCTGGCTCTCGTGGCTGACCGTGTCGTTGATGTAGGCGAAGAAAGGCTCCTTCGGCTTCGGTGAAAGCTGGCCGAGGGGCTGCTTCGAGTAGTTGACCCATAATTTCCGGTCGTCCGCGAGCTCTTTCTCGGAGACTCCCTGGAAGTCCGTCTTGCCGGGCCACATCACGTGGTAGCCGGCCGCCCTGAGTTTCTCGGTGAACGGCCTGGGCGGGTTGATCACCACCGAGCGCATGTTCTGGGCACCGTACTTTAGGGGATACAGGCCGGTGACCATTCCGCTGCGGGTCGGGGCGCAGACGCCTACGTGCGTGAAGGCCCTGGTGAAGAGGGCTCCTTCCCGGGCGAGCCGGTCCATGTTGGGCGTGACGGCGTCCTTGCATCCGTAGGCACCCGTGTCGGGACCCATGTCCTCCCCGATCACGAGGACGATGTTGGGCCTCTGGGGGGCTCCCAGGGCCAGTGTGGCGAACAGGACGAGGGCAGGGAGACGCATGATGATTGGGACAGTAGGCACGGCCAATGGTTGCGGTCGCCCCGTCATTGGCAAGGCGAACGGGCCGATTGACTAGTTGGCGAACCGGAAGAGCGCCACGTCCCCGTCCCGGAAGGGATAGTCCTTCCCCTCCAGCCTGTATTTGCCCGCGTCGCGAGCGGCGGCGACCGAGCCGAGTCGGACCAGGTCCTCGTAGGAAACCACCTCCGCCTTGATGAAGCCCTTCTCGAAGTCCGTATGGATGACGCCCGCGCACTGGGGTGCGGTCATCCCCTGACGGAAGGTCCAGGCGCGGACTTCCTTCTCACCGGCGGTGAAGTAGGTGGCCAAGCCCAGCAAGCTGTAGGCGCCGCGGATGAGGTCGGAGACGCCCGAGTCCCGCACGCCGAGGGAGTTCAGGTATTCGGCGGCCTCCTCCGGGGGGAGCTCGCACAGTTCGGCTTCGACCTGTGCGCAGATGACGACCGTCTCCGAGCCGTGCTGGCTGGCGACGTGTTCGCGCACCGCGGCGACATGACGGTTGGCGGACGGGTCGGCCAGGTCGGCCTCCCCGACATTGCAGGCGTAGAGCACGGACTTGCCGGAGAGCAGGCCGAAGGTCTTCAGCCTGGGGCGTTCGTCGTCCTTCACCTCAAGCGACGAGGCCGAGCGGCCCTGATTGAGGTGGGCCAGGAGGCGGCCGAGGAGGTCGACGTTGGCGACGGCGTCCTTGTCCTGTGACTTGATCTTCTTCTGGCCCCGGTCCAGCTGCTGCTCCACCGACTGGATGTCCGCTAGGATGAGCTCGGTCTCGATGACGCCGATGTCGCGCACCGGGTCGACCTTGCCCATGTTATGCACGATATCGTCGTTGTCGAAGCAGCGTACGACGTGCACCACCGCGTCGACCTCGCGGATGTTGGCCAGGAATTTGTTGCCGAGCCCCTCGCCCTTGGAGGCGCCCGCGACGAGGCCGGCGATGTCCACGAACTCGATGGCCGCGGGGATGACGACCTTCGTGCCCGCGATCCGCTGGAGTTCCTTCAGCCGGCCGTCGGGCACCTCGACGACGCCGACGTTGGGCTCGATCGTGCAGAACGGGTAGTTCGCCGCCTCCGCCTTGCGGGAGCGTGTGAGCGCGTTGAAAAGGGTGGACTTGCCGACGTTGGGCAGCCCGACGATTCCTGCCTGAAGCATGGTGCGAACGTGGGTGCGCCTCCGCCGGTGGTCAAGTGCCGGGAAGGGCCTCGGCCAACTGAAGGAGCTCGGGCGAGGGCTTCACCGCCTCGTCCTTGGGGCCGGGGCGACCGCGGCGGATGCGCGCATGGGCGACACGTCCCTGCGCCTGCTCCACCTCCAGCAGCGCGGTGGGCCGCAGCGCGCGGTCGCGGCTGACCAGCAGTTCGCCGGGCTTGGCCGTCACTCCGGGCGAGAGCCCGACCACGCAGTGGGCGGCGCCTTCCCGTACGGGTTCGACGAAGCCGGCGCGGGCGCTCCCCGGCGACCCGGGCAGGCGGGCGAAGGGCGAAGGGACGGCGGAGGGGATCGGCTCCGGCCGGCGGGAGGCGCAGCCGACGAGCAGCGCGGCGACGAGCAGCGCCGGCGTCCTCACGGACGCGGGCCGGGCTCCTGCGGCGGCTTGTTCATGAACGCCGCGAGGTTGCCTCCGGGCTGCTGGCCTCCGGTGAGCACTCCGGGCGACTGGTCCGCCCGGTCGTCCTCGGAGACGAAATGGTCGAAGCCCGGGCCGGAGGTGTCGAGCTCGCCCTCGAACATCCCCTGCAGCTGACGCATGCGCGTGGGGTGGCGCATCTTGCGCAGGGCCTTCGCCTCGATCTGGCGGATGCGCTCGCGGGTCACCTTGAAGTGACGTCCTACCTCCTCCAGCGTGCGCTGCACGCCGTCGAGCAGTCCGAAGCGCAGGATCAGGACTTCCTTCTCGCGCTCGGCCAAGGAGCGAAGCACGAAGTCGATCTTCTCTCGGAGCAGGCGGGTGGAGGCCGTGTCGGAGGGGTTCTCGGCCGACTTGTCCTCGATGAAGTCGCCGAGCGAGGTGTCCTCGCCGTCGCCCACGGGCGACTGGAGGGAGATCGGCTGCTGGGCCATCTTCATAATCTGCTGCACGCGCTCGATCGCCATGTTCATCTCGTCGGCGACCTCCTCGGCGGTCGGCTCGTGGCCGAGTTCCTGGGTGAGCTGCTTCTGGACCTGCATGACCTTGTTGAGCGTCTCGATCATGTGGACCGGGATGCGGATCGTGCGGGCCTGATCGGCGATGGAGCGGGTGATGGCCTGGCGGATCCACCAGGTGGCGTAGGTGGAGAACTTGTAACCGCGCCGGTACTCGAACTTCTCGACCGCCTTCACGAGGCCCATGTTCCCCTCCTGGATGAGGTCGGTGAACAGCAGGCCTCGGTTCTGGTACTTCTTGGCGATGGAGATGACCAGCCGCAGGTTGTGCTCCACCATCTCGGTCTTGGCGCGCTGGGCTTCCTCGAGGTGCTTGCGCACGTTGCGCGAAAGGGCGACCAGGTCCTCCGGGCGCATGCGGCGCTGCTCCTCGATCTCGCGGGCGCGCTCGGCGTTGACCTTGGGGTCGTTGCTGCGCTTGGCCCGGACTGGGCCGCGCATGACCTGGGCCGGCTCGATGAACTTGCGGGCGTCCTCGATGTCGCCCTTCACGTCAGGCTGCTCCAGCCACTCCTCGAAAAGCTTCATCTTGAAGCAGAACTTGCGGAGGATGTCCCGGCAGCCCTCCTTGGCGGCGCGTTCGAGCTTGTTGAAGCCCTGCCGCGCCTTCTCGCGCTTGGCCTCGTCCTTCTCCTCGGAGAACTTCTTCCAGGATCGGTCGAGTTTGTCCCGCAGCTTGGCGCATTCCTCCGTGGCCTTGGGCAGCATCCGATAGTAGTGGTCCCGGGACTCGACCTTCTTGTCGATCACGACCTTGTCGAAGCGCTCCTCCTTGCGGAGCACCTTGAGGGCAAGGTCCAGCTGGTAAGGCAGGGTCAGCCAGCAGGAGAAGAGGTGGTCCTGGGCGCGCAGCTCGGCGTCCTCGATGCGCTTGGAGATCTCGACCTCCTGTTCGCGAGTGAGCAACGGTTTGTGGCCCATCTGCTTCAGGTAGACGTTGAAGGGGTCGTACGGAGCATCCGCCGGGACCGTGCGCGAGGCCTCCTCCTCGGAGTCCTCGAGCTTGCGCTGGTAGGTCTCCACCTCGTCCTCGTCCAGGAGCTTGATCTCCAGGTTGTCGAGGATGTTCATGATGTTCTCGATCAGCTCCGGGTCGGTGGCGCTGTCCGGGATGATCTCATTGATGTTCTGGACCGTGACGAAGCCGTTCTTCTTCGACATGCTGACGAGCACCTGGACCTTCTCGTTCACGTCGCGGCTGACCACCGGCTGGTTGGCGGGCTTGGCGCCGGCCGTCGCTCTGGCGACCATCGAGGGCTTCGGGGACGGGGAGGGCGCCTTGGGGACGACGGCGGTCGTCTTGGGAGCCGGCCGGATCGGGATGACCTTGCTCGTGGTCGGCTTCTGGTTCGCCGCGGGTGCGGGCGGGACGACGGTCTTCTTCGCGACGACGGCGGCCTTCACGAGCCGCGTTGCGGGCTTCGGCACGGGCTTCTTGACGGCCTTGGCGGGTTTGGCCGCGGTCTTCGACGACGGCTTCTTTTTCGGCTTCGAGGGCATGGTTGAAATCAGGAGGGCAGGGTGAGCAGCGGCGGGGTGAGCCCGAGCCGTCGCAGGGCGATCTTCTCGGCCTGCAGGGCCCGGAGACCCTCGATGTCCTCGGCGCCGAGCGCGGCGATGCGGGCGGCGATCAGGTCGAGGCGTGATTGGATGTGGCGCTGGTGGAAGGCCCTGAGGATCGAATTGGCGGCCGCCAGGATGTCGTCGGCGCGTCCGGCGTCGACGATCCCCGAGGCGGCCATCCGGGCGGCCTCCGTCTGAAGGTCCCCGTCCAAGGTGGCCATGGCGTCCCGGAGCTCGGTGGCCTGGGCGTTGACGCACTCATTGAGGAGGGCCATCAGGATGCGTCCCCCGCGGGCTTCAGGGTCGATCCATTCCAGCGGCAGGGCCTCGGAGACGGGTTGATAATAGGCCTCATGCCTCAGAATGAACAATGTCAGTTCCTCTTCAGGGGTTGTCAAGCCCCCCCCCTTGACATCCATGCCGGAGGAAGGTTCCACGGCCGGTTTGAGCTGTTCGGCGGGCCGCTGCGCGGCTTTGGCCGCACGGAACCGCTCATAGGCGAGGTGCATCTCCCTTATGCCGATGCCCGCCAGACGAGCGGCCTCGTTGAGCGCCTCGCTGACGATCTCCTCCGCCCCTGACTCCGCCACGATGGGGAACAGCTCCTCGAGCAGCGAGAGACGCCGCGCGAGGGGCAGGGCCGCGGCCCCCGAGGGTATCAGCGACTGGACGCAGAAATGCATCGCGCTGCGTGAGGTTCGCTCGAGGGCCGGCCATCCGGACGCGTCGTGCGTCGAGAAGTACTCGTCGGGGTCCTTTCCGTCGGGCAGGCCGAGGAAGCGGATGTCGAGGCCCTGCCTCAGGCCGATCGGCAGTAGACGCAAGGCTGCCTTCTTTCCGGCCTCGTCGGAGTCGAGGAACACGGTCAGGCGGTTCGAAAAACGATGGAGCTGCTGCAGGTGCTCCTCGGTGACGGCGGTGCCCTGTGCGGCGATCACTCCAGGTATGCCCACGGAATGGCAACGGATGGCGTCGAGCTGGCCCTCGACGAGCAGGAAAGGGTCGCCTTCCTTGCGGTTGGCCCGGGCGCGGTCGAGGTTGAAGACCGTGCGCGATTTCTTGAACAGTTCCGTCTCGGGGGAGTTGACGTACTTCGCCTCGCGGGACGGGTCGTCCTCGGGCGTGATCTCGAGCTGCCTGGCGGTGAACGCGATGACGCGCCCTTGGATGTCCCGGATGGGGATGGTCAGGCGCCCGCGAAATCGGCATCGCCAGCGGGAAGGGTCGGGGATGCGGTCGGTGCCGAAGAAAAGACCGGTCTGGGCCACGGCCTCCTTGGAGAAGCCTTTCTTGAGCAGGCCCTGCACCAGTCTCGTGTCATCTACCGGCGCGAGGCCGATGCCGAAGTCGTCCGCCACCTCGGGCGTGAAACGTCGGCGCTGCGTCCAATAGTCGCGGATCCACTGTCCGTGGACCGGGTCCTCGAGGAAGCACCGTCGCCAGTAGTCCGCGACCATGCCGTGGATCTCGAGAAGCTGGCCACGGAAGGAGCGCTCCTCGGGTCCGCCGGCGCTCTCGTATTCCAGTTGGAAGCCGAAGCGCGAGGCGACGCGCTCGACGGATTCGGGGAAGTCGAGCCCCTCCCGGTTCATGACGAGCTTGAAGACGTCGCCGCCCTGCTGCGTGCTGAAACAGTACCACAGCCCCGTCTCGGGGTTGACCTTGAAGGAGGGGCTCTTCTCCGACTTGAACGGGCTCAGGCCCCACCAGTCCCGGCCGCGCTGCTTCATCTGCGTGTAGTCCCCCGCCAGGGAGACGATGTCGGCCCGCAGGCGTAGCTCGTCGATGGAGCGTCGGGATATGCGGGCCACGGTTTGCGAAGGATTCTCGGGAGGGGAGGCCGGGGGGGTCGTATTCGATCTCCGGCGGAGCGTTCAGCAGGTCGGTTTTGCCCGAACGTCGGTTTTAGTCAAGGGGGGGGCGGCCCCGACCCCTTGACAGCCCGGTCAGCATTCGTCGCAGAGTTTCTTGCGGATAGCCTCCGCATTGCGCCGTAATTGCGTCGCCTCGGTCTCCTTTCCGAGCCGGGACAGGGCCTCTGCAAGCCGGTCCATGACCGCGGCGGACTCCCGGCGCGTCGGTCCGTGGATGCGCGCGGTGAGCTCGAGCTGCCGACGAAGGAGCGGCTCGGCGCGCCCGACCTCGCCGGCCTTCATCAGCACTCCGGCCAGGATGCTCATCGTCGCCAGTACATCAGGATGATCCCCGCCCAGGGCGGCCTGCTCCATCCGGAGCACGACCTCGTACCGTTCCGCGGCCTCGCCGTTGCGGCCTGCACGATAGCTGAGTGCCGCAAGCTGCGCGCGGAGATTGATGATGGACTCCTCGGGGAGCCGGGGGTCGGCCTCGGCCGTGAGCAGCGCCTCGCCGTAGGCGCGCTCGGCCTCTCGGGGGTCCCCGAAGCTGGCGTGCATCCCGCCCAGTTCGCGAAGCGCGTCCATGCGGGCCAGCCGGCTTTCCCGATCCCCGCCCTCCAATGAGCGGATGAGCCTGCCGTAGGCTGCCACGGCCTCCGGAAGACGCCCCTCCGCGCGGAGTTCGACAGCCTCCTTCCGGAGGTCGGAAGGCGCCGTGGTGCACCCCGCCAGCAGCAGCAGCGGGATCAGTCGCCCAGGAATGTGACCTCGTCGCACTGTGCGCGGAAGAAGGGGACGTTGGGGTCGGGCTCGACGGTGAGGCTGTGCTCTCCGGCCGGAATCCGGCCCTCGTGCACGCCGTCCTTGAGCGACAGCATCCGGTCGCCGAGCCAGGCGGCTTTCACGCCGGTGAGCTGCAGGCGGATCGTCCCTGCGCGGGCGCTGGTGAACCGCGCCGAGGCGTAGATGCGTCCGGGGTTGAAGTCCTTGGGCACCTGGCCGTTCACGAGCGCGTACACGGGGGTCGGGGCGCCTGACCTGGCGAGCGCGCCGGGCGGCTGGTCGTTGAACTGCCAGAGACGCGCCACGTCGGCCTTGCTGGCGTCGAAGGGGCCCGGCCGGCCGATTTCGCCGAGGAACGCGATGAGGTTGCGCTTGGGCACGCCCGCGAGCCCGTCGATCAGGCCTGCCGGCATGATGCTGCCGACGTTCTCCCGGCGCACGATGGAGGATTTGAGCACGGGCATCTCGACGCCGGGGGCGGGGCGGATGATGACCTCGGCGGCGGTTTCCCTCACGGGGATGCCGACCATCTGCGAGCCGTCCTTCATGCTGAAGGAGAAGGCGTGATAGCCTTCCTTCACCTTCGCGGCCGGATTCAGGAGGCTTTCGATGATGTAGTCGAGCGGGGCGCTGGCGCCGATGCTGCTGAGGTCGGGGCCGAGTTTGCCGCCGGCTCCGCCGATCGCGTGACAGACCGCGCAGCCTGTGCGCCGATAGTGGAGCTCACCGTCGGCGGGGTCGGCGCCCAGCTTGATCCGTTGCACCATGGCGGCGATCTCCTCGGCTTGGTTCTGACCGGAGGGCTTGGCTCCGACCAGAGGTTGGACGGCCTTGACGATCGTCTGGCCGCTGCGGCCGAGTCCGGAAGCCGCCTGAAGGGCGGCGCGGTAGGATTCGGGAGAAAGCCCCTTGGGGAAGTCCTTGGCGAGCCGCTGCGCGAAGGGCGCATGGGTGAAGATCTCGCGCCAGAGCTGCGCGGCCTGATTCGCGTCGGGCGTCAGCTTGAACACGCCGGGCAGGTTCTTGACGGCTTCACCCGGGGCGTGGACGGCCTGGGCCATCAGCGCGCCTCTTCGCACGACGATCGGACGTCCCTCGGCGGCCAGCGAACGGATGATCGGAAGGCAGGCCGGAGTGCCGATGATCCTGATGGCGTCGAAGGCGGCGGCACGGACCTCGGCATCGGCCTCGCGGCCCGCGAGGGCTCCGAGGTCGGGGAGGAAGCGGGCCTGCTTCCATTGTCCGATGAGACGGACGGCGAGCACGAGCAGCTGGCGGTCTCCCGAGTTCATCACCTGCCCGACCCCGGTGAGGTCGCCCGAAGGACGCAGGTTGCGGTTGCGGGCCGCCTCGACGAGCGCCGCGGCGGCGCGGCGGCGCGCCTCGGGAGCGTGCGTCTTCTCCCCGAAGAGCACGTCGCGAAGGGCGTCGATTTCGCGGGCCGAGCCCGCTTTGCCGAACAGCTCGATCCAAGGGCCCTTCCCGTCCCGATCGATGCTCCGTCCGGCGAAGAGCTTCTGCACGAAGGGGGCGGTGACCGTCGGGTCGGAGACCGCGACGACGCGTTCAAGGAGCGACTCCTTGCCTTCGATGCCCTTCGCGGTGGCGTCCCCGAGCCACACGGCGGCAAGCTCGTTGACGGTCAGCCAGGCGGAGAAATCGAGGAAGGAGTCCTCGGGTCGGGTCACGGCGCGGATGGCCGCTTCGGCGCTTTCTGGCGTCCTGACGCGCGAGAGAGCGCGGACGGCTTCGACGCGGACGCGGGCGTTCCCGTGGGAGAGGAAGGAGGCGAGGCGAGATGCCGCGGCCTCGGGCGACTTGCCGAGTTCACGGAGCCCCACCTGGATGCTGGCGGGATCGGAGCTGCTGAGCAGGGACTCGAGCAGGCCGGCGTCGGGCGACCGGCCGCTCAGCAGCCAAGCGGCGTGCCGGCGCTTCGCGTCGTCGGTCGCCCAGGCCAGCAGGGCGGGCTTGAGCCTCTCGATCGGAGTCTTGGCCAGTTCGCGTCGTGCCTGTTCGAATTCCCAGCGGTTCGGAGAGAGTAGGGCGGAGAGCAGCTTGGGAAGGTCGCGCCCGAGGACGGGCTTCCAGTCGAGGCCCTTGGCTCCCTCGGGGATGATCCGCCAGATGCGCCCGCGGTACTTGTCGCGTCGCGGGTCGCGGAAGTCGACCTCGCCGTGGTTGATGATGGGGTTCGTCCAGTCGCCGACGTAGAGGGCGCCATCGGGCCCCATCTTGAGCGCGATCGGACGGAAGGCCACGTCGTTGGTGCGCACGACGTCGTCGAGCTGCTTGGTCTCGTATCCCGAGAGGGAATTCTCGCCCACGGAGAAGTCGGTGAAGCCGAAGCGTACGATGCGGTGCGCGCGGAAATCGTTCGTGATGGCGTTGCCCTGCCAGTCTGCGCCGAAGAGCGGACTGTTGACGATCTCTAGGCCGCAGAACTTCGGATAGGAGCCGGGGCTGATGCTGCCCACCAGTCGGCGGGCGCCTTCGGAGGGCGGGAAGGTCGCGCCGGGGAAGGCCCAGTGGACGCCGGTGCCGTCGGCTCCTGAGGTGAGGAAGGTCTGGCCGGCGAGGTCCTCCTGCTGGCCCCAGGCGTTGACCAAGCCCTTGGAATAGACCTCGAGGCGTTCCCTCGCCGGATCGTATGCGAAGGCGACGCCGGAGTTGGCGCGAACGACGCCCCAAGGGGTCTCGACGTGGGAGTGGATGTAGATGGTCTGGTGGAAGTACAGCCGACCGTCCAAGCCCCAGTGGAGCGTGTGGATGATGTGGTGGGTGTCCTCGGTGCCGAAGCCGCTCAGGACGATGCGGCGTTCGCTGAGCAGGCCGTCCTTGCCGGGCTTGCCGAGGTGGAGCAGCTCCGTGCTGGCGCCGACGTAGGCGCCGCCGAGATTGTCGGGCGCCACGCCGGAGGGGATGAGCAGTCCGTCGGCGACGACGCGCGAGACGTCGGCCACCCCGTCGCGGTCATTGTCCTCGATGAGGATGAGTTTGTCGTCGCCCGTCGAAGGGCCGTGCGCGGCGGACCCGCCGCTGAGGTGGGCGGCGAGATCCTCCGGGCTGACCTGCGGGTACGTATTGGAAGTCGCGACCCACAGCCGGCCGGACGAATCCCAGTTCATGTGCACCGGCTTCTCGAGGAGGGGGTTCTCGGCGAAGAGGCTGAGCTTGAGTCCTTTTGAGACCTGGAAGTCCGGGGTCGGCAGCGGGGTGATGGCCGTGACCTTGGGCGCCTCTTTCGGCGGGCTGATGAACTTGGCGGCCTGGCCGAGCGTGACCGCGCGTATGTCCGCCTCGGCCTGGTCGATGAGCGGGTCGAACTTCGGGATCTCGACGGCGTTCTGTCCCTGCTCCCGTTTGCGGAAGCCGAAGATGTAGGTGTAGTTAGCCGGACGGGAGCGATGGAAGAACAGGGAGTTCTTGCGCAGCACGGCCTCGTGTAGGCGCTCCTCGGCCGCGTCCGCGGTATCCCAGCCTTCCCGGTCGACCTTCCAGCCGAGCTGGGCGGCGAAGCCTTCGGCCAGCGCGCGGTAACCGCGGTCGTTGAGGTGGATGCCGTTGTCGGTGCCGATGGCCAGACTGATGCCGGCCGACTCGCGCCACTCGGCCCGCACATAGGGCGAGGAGGTCTCGGCGGCCACTTCACGGATCACCTGGTCGAACCGGGCGAGATTGGCGCGGTTCTCGGCGGGGTCGGGAAGCCCGGGCCTGGACGCGCGGAGGTCCTCGTGCTGCACGGGGCCGAGGAAGATGAGGCGGATATTGCCGCCGGGCGCGGCGGCACGGATGTGCGTCAGGAGTTCCTTCAGGTCCCGCCGGAACTTCTCGGGGCCGTGGTCGATCCCGTAGCGCGCGGGATCCGGATTGAGGGAAGAATCATCATGACGGTACGTCAGGTCTTCCAGGCTGGCGGCCATGCCGTAGCCGAGGATCGCGACGGTCGGCTTCACGACCGCGAGCTGCTCCTTGAGGCTGTCGAGTCCGCGTGCGACGGGGTCGAAGCTGGCGCGCGAGGCGCCGAGCGGCGTGTCTGCGCTGAAGCCAAGGTTGCGCACGGTGAAGGCGCGTCCGGGAAACTCGCGGCGCATCTTCATTTCGAGCCGTCCGTAATTGCCTTCGCGTTCGATCAGCGTGTCGCCGATGAGCAGCACGCTGTCACCGTCACGGAGTTCGAGCTTGGGCTGGGCGGATGCGAGGCAGGCCAGCAGGCAGAGGATCAGGTAAGGGAGTTGGGGCATGGGTCGCTTTTAATGGAGGGCGAGGGGCAGGCGAGAGGAGTTTAGACTCGTGGACGAGGTCGGGGTTGCGTGCCTGTCGGCTTCTTTTCCGGTCATGAAGCCCTCAGTCGACCTGCTCGGGCCAGCGTTCACGGAACGCCAGCTGGGCTTCCCGGTCCGGCAACACCGGGCGGGCGGGGTCGCGAAGAAACTTGAGCGGAAAAGACGGACGGAAGGTGTCCACCTCCACCTGGCCTCCCTCGACCCGGAAGACCGCGTACCAGGCGCCGCATCCGATCTCGCGGCGTCCGTCCCGTCGAGGCCTGATGCGGCGCGTGCGATGAGGCGAAGGGTCACGTCCCAAGGACTCGAGGAGGCGCGTCCGGAAATCGACCCGCCATTCCTTGTGCAGCCACTCGGCCTGCGCGAGGGCCAGCGGGCCGAGGCGCACGACGAAGGCGGGCGGAGAAGCGAGCCCGGCATCGACCTCCTCGATCCAGCCCGCCCTGGAGTCCGGAAAGCTGTCGTAGGTCGGGATGTAGGGCTTGATGTCGAAGACTGGTGTGCCGTCGACCAAATCACAGGGGCCGAGGACGAGGCGCCCCTTCTCGATGGCCAGCAGGCGCACGGGGGTGATGCCGATCGGGTTCGGCCGGTGGGGCGAGCGCGTGGCGAAGACGCCCCGCCGCTTCGATGGGCCACGGGGAGGCAGGACCTCCGGGCGCCAGGTGCGATTGCGGTGGAACCACCAGAGCAGCCAGATGCGATCGAATCCTTCGAGGTACTTGAGCGCTTTGCGGTACTTGTCCCCTGGCGCCATCTCCAGGACGTTCGTCTCGGCTGCGTCCTCATCAGGCTGGTGCCGTGCGTCGAACTTGAGGGCCTTGCCCGTGCGGAGCCAGCCGATCGGGGTGATGTTCAGGGAGTCGGACACCGCTTCGATTCCAGCCCTGCTGGGCGGAGGAGGCAAGGCAACTGAACGTTAGGCTTCACAATCCCTCCCTGAACGCAGACGCTGTGCCGTGTCCGAAACGGTCAACCTGTCCTGCTACAAGTTCGTCCGCCTCGAGGGTCTGGTCGAACTCAAGGCGCGTCTCTTGTCGGCCTGCGTCGCCCATGGGCTCAAGGGCACGGTGCTGCTTGCGCCCGAGGGCATCAATTTCTTCCTGGCCGGAGGCCGGGACGGGCTCGGGGCCGTCCTGGGCTTGCTTCGCGCGCAGCCCGGACTGGAGGACCTGGTTCCCAAGGAGAGCCCTTCGGCCGAGCAGCCTTTCCGGCGGATGCTGGTCAAGATCAAGCGCGAGATCATCGCCTTCGGAGTCCCCGGCGTCGACCCTGCGGCGGATCCCGCGCCGCGGCTGCGGGCGCCCGAGCTGAGACGCTGGTTCGAGGAGGGCAGGGAGTTCACGCTGCTCGACACCCGCAACGTCTACGAGGTGCGCATGGGCACTTTCCGCGGCGCGCTGGATCCGCGGATCTGGAACTTCCGTGATTTCCCACGTGCGCTGGCTGCCCTGCCGGATTCGGTCAAGGACCGGCCGGTGGTCACTTTCTGCACGGGGGGCATCCGGTGCGAGAAGGCCGCCCCGCTGCTGCGGCGGCACGGCTTTAAGGACGTGTACCAACTGGATGGCGGAATCCTGCGATACTTCGAGGAAGTAGGCGGCGCCCATTACGACGGGGAGTGCTTCGTCTTCGACGCCCGCGTGGGGGTCGGGCCGGACCTGCGTCCGACAGGTTCGCTGCTTTGCCACAATTGTCAGATGCCGCTGACCGCCGAGGAGGCGAAGTTGCCGAGCTACGTCCCGGACCGAAGCTGCCTGCACTGCGTCGCCGGTAAGCCGACCGGCCGCGGCAACACCGTCAGACGTCCCTCAGGGACGGAGGGACTTTGAGACGAGCCATTCGCCCAGGGGCAGCCGGGCGCGAATCTCATCCTCTTTGACGGTCGTCATGATGCCGGTCCGCACGAGCATGCCGGAAAGTCCGGCCGCCGAGGCGCCGAAGATGTCATGTTCCGGGCTGTCGCCCATGACGAGCACGCGGCGGGAGGGTCGCACCCCGGCCGCGCCGAGCGCGGCCCGATAGATCTCGCGGCCCGGTTTGCCGAGGAAGACCACCTTCCCGCCCCGGTCCGCCAGAGCACGTCCGATCGCTCCGGCGGAAGGCCTCACGCCGCCTGGCGTCAGCATCTCGACGTCCGGGTTGATCACCAGGAAGCTCACGCCTCGCCGCAGCGCGGGCAGAAGTTCCTCGAGCTGGGTCTTCCAGGAGGACATGGGTTCGCGACTGGCCGCGATGATGACGAAGTCGCAGTCTTCCGGGGCGGTCCAGGCGAGTCCCGTCGTCTCCAGTCCGTAGGTCTCGCCCGGTCTGCCGGAGAGGTGGGCTTTGCGCCCGGAGAAAGCGGCGCCCAGCGAGCCGTCTGAGAGCGCCTGACGCGCGACGTCGCCCGAAGTGACCACGGCGTCCATCTCCCCGGATCCGAAGCCCATGCTCCGCAGGCGGGCGAGATTGTCCGTTCCGGGCTTCGCCGAATTCGACACCACGATGACCTTGCCTCCGCCGGCCCTGAAGTTGCGCAGCGCCTCGGCGGCGCCGGGGTAGGGATGTGTGCCGTCGTGCAGCGTGCCGAACTGGTCGACCAGGAGCACGTCGTAATCGCGAAGCGACGAAAGGCCGTCGACTTGCTTGAGCACGGCCTCCGTCGGGACCTCGTGGCCCATGCCCGTCCAAGCCAGACGGGCCGTCCCTGCGGCGGCTTCCTCGTCGAGTGCGGCGAGGCAGGGCGCATCGAGCGCGCGGGCCCTCAGCGCCATCCAGGTTCGGCTGCGCGTCCCGCCTCCGAGATGGCGCACGGTCCTGAGCCGCGGTCCGCCCAGTTCATGCAGCCTGGCATAGCCCGCGGCCTCGACCTTCGTAAGGCCTTCCAGGATGCCCTGCAGGAATTCAGGGTCCTTGGCCGGCCGGGGTGAGAGCCTCGGTTGCATCGTGGCGTCCGCGTGCGGGAACCTCTCTCCAGGCGAGGGCAGCGGATAGTAGTCGTGCCCCGTGGGAAGCGAGGCGTCCATCGCTCCTTCCAGCTCGGACATCCTCTCCGTGGTGAAGTGCGCGAGCAGCGTCCGTCCGCCGCAGTTGGACGCTCCGCCGATGAGCCATCGGTCCCCGATGCGGTGGCTGTAGACCCCATGGGCGGGCGAGAACACAGGGCGGTCGCCGAGGACCTTCAGCACCAGCGTCGAGCCGAGCGAGGTCGTCGCATCCCCGATCCGGCTTGCGCCGCTCGCCAGGAAGCCTGCGCAGCCGTCGGTGGTGCCCGTCACCAGGGTGACGTCGGGCGGCAGTCCGATTTCGAGGGCGACGTCGGCATCGATCCGGCCGACCGCGGTGCCTGCTGGAAGGACCTTGGGCAGGAGGGCGTCGCTGAGTCCGAGTTCGCCCAGCCAGGATGGCCAGCGGCGCGCGACGGGGTCATAACCCGTCTTCAGCGCGTTGTTCTCGTCGGTCACCGCCTCGGCGGCCCCGAGGCGCAGCATGATCCAGTCGGCCTGATGCACGACCCGCACGACGCCCGGCGAGGACGCGAGCTGCAGGGCCCTCGCCGCGGCGGAGGTCGGCCCGCGGGCAGCGCTCTCGGCCGGCGCCAGCCGAGCGACGATTTCCGCCAGGTTCCGCGTGTCGGCGTCGTCGTACATGCGCGCCAGGCCGACGGGCCGATGGTCATGGTCGATTGCGAGAAGTGTCCCGGACGTCCCGTCCACCGCGATCGCCCTCGGCCGGCAGCCGTCGGTCGAGCGGACGAGTTCGCGCAGGCACTCGCCCAGCCCCGTCCACCACGCCTGCGGATCCTGCAGGCGTCGCATCCCTTCGGCGACGGTACCGGGGAGTCGACGGCTGGCGGCTCCCATCAGGCGACCATGTCTGTCCATGGCGACGGCACGGACACCGCTCGTGCCTAGGTCCACGCCTATGACGACGTCCTCCATGAACCACTTGTGGGGGGCGACGTTCAGCGGAGCAAGCCCTCGGCATTGACCTCGCCCAGGCATCGCCTAGCAAATCCATCCCATGAGACTGCCCCTTCTCCTGCTGGCCGCCGTCGTCCACGCCGCCCCCGCCCAGCGCCCCAACATCGTCTTCGTCTTCTCCGACGACCACGCCTACCAGGCCATCAGCGCTTACGGGGACTCCCGCAAACTGATCCAGACCCCCAACATCGACCGTCTGGCCAAGGACGGCGTGAGGTTCGACCGGGCCCTCGTGACCAATTCGATCTGCGGCCCCAGCCGGGCCGTCATCCTCACCGGCAAATACTCGCACAAGAACGGCTTCTACAACAACTCGAACTCCGTCTTCGATGGCTCCCAGGTGACCTTCCCGAAGCTGATGCAGAAGGCCGGCTATCAGACGGCGATTTTCGGCAAGTGGCACCTGGTGAGCGACCCCACCGGCTTCGACGCCTGGCAGATTCTTCCAGGCCAGGGTCTGTATTACAATCCGCCCATGAAGGGCCCTTCCGGACAGATCCAGACCAAGGGGTACGTCACCGACATCGTGACCGACCTCTCGATCGACTGGATTTCGCGACGGGATCGCAGCAAGCCGTTCGTGCTCATGTGCCAGCATAAGGCTCCTCACCGCGAATGGGCGCCCAACATCAAGGACCTCGGCTGGGACAAGGATCGCGTCTACCCCGAGCCTGAGACCCTCTTCGACGACTATTCCGGCCGTTCCCAGCAGGTCGCCGAGAACGACATGACCCTGGAGAAGACGATCACCCCGCTCGACGTGAAGCTGACCCGCCCCGACAACATGTCTCCCGAGCAGATCGCGGCCTGGGACCGCTATTACGGGCCTCGCAACGAGGCCTACCGCAAGGCCGATCCGAAGGGCAGGGACCTCGTCCGCTGGCGTTACAACCGCTACATGCACGACTACCTCGGCTGCGTTAAGTCCGTCGACGACAACGTGGGCCGCCTGCTCGCCCATCTCGAGAAAGAGGGGTTGCTGGAGAACACCATCGTCGCCTACTCGTCCGATCAGGGCTTCTATCTCGGCGAGCACGGGTGGTTCGACAAGCGCTGGATCTTCGAGGAGTCGCTCCGTACCCCGCTGCTCGTCCGCTGGCCCGGCGTCGCCACGCCCGGTGCCGTGAGCAAGGCCATCGTCTCCAACGTCGACTTCGCGCAGACCTTCCTGGACGCCGCCGGCGTCAAGGCCCCGGCGGACATGCAGGGCCGCAGCCTGCGCCCGGCCATGGGGGGCTCGGTGCCCGACGGCTGGCGCACCGACTTCTACTACCACTACTACGAGTATCCCCGGCCCCATCACGTGAGCCCGCACTACGGCGTGGTCACCGACCGCTATAAGCTCGTGCGCTACTACGGCTCGGGCCCCGAGCGCACCGACCTCTTCGACCTGGAGAAGGATCCCCTCGAACTGCGCAGCTTCGCCGGCGTGGCCGGCTACGAGTCCGTCCTAGCCGACCTTGAGGCCCGTCTCGGCCGTCTGCGTAAGGAGCTCGAGGTGCCCGCGCAGGAGGATCCTTACGCCTCCGGCGCGCTCAAGCGCGCCCCCGGCAAGGGGGGCAAGGCCGGCAAGAAGAAGGCTCCCGAGAAGAAGTGATGTTCAGCGGCCGGCGGCGGGCTCCTCGGCCCGCGCCCAGGCTTCGGCGATGAGCTGATGACCGGCCGCGGTGGGGTGCACGCCATCCCAGATCCAATGCGTCCACGGGGCCCGGGTGGCGGCGTCGTCGAACACCCTCTGCAGGGGCACGAACGCGGTCTTG
This sequence comes from Verrucomicrobiota bacterium, assembly GCA_030830965.1. Classification (GTDB taxonomy): domain Bacteria; phylum Verrucomicrobiota; class Verrucomicrobiia; order Opitutales; family UBA953; genus UBA953. The sequence goes on from JAURLX010000019.1 coordinate 153,270, forward strand.
TGCTTCTCGGCCAGCCTCCGGCAGGCCACCTGCAGCGCTTTCATCCGTTCAACACGTCCGGGGGACTTGCGGATGGCGGGCCCGTCCGGGGCGAGGAAGGGCTCGCAGAGGACGACACGCAGGGAAGGTCTGGCCGCTTTGGCGTCGCTGATCAGCGCGTCCAGCGTCGTCTCGAAAAGGACGGGGTCGACCGACTTTCCGCTGTCGTTGGCGCCGATCAGGATGCTGAGCACGTCCGGCGCGAGGTCCAGCATGTCGGCCTTCCAGCGTTTCCTCAGGTCCAGCACCGTGTTGCCGCTCACCCCGCGGTTGATGAACTCGGTGCGGAGGGAGGGGCGGTCGGCGCCGTCGCGCGCCGCGATGATGAAGGCGTAGCCGTGACCGAGGATGTGATTCGGATCCGACGTGCGACCCCGTCCGCCGTCCGTGATGGAGTCGCCCTGGAAAAGGACTTTGGCGCCCGCTGGGAGACGGGAAAGCGGGCTGGCGCCGCAGAGCGCGGCGACCATCAGCAAGGCGAGGCCTCTCACTTCTTCTTGGCCTGAACCTTCTTGGGGGCGCCCTTCTTTGCGCCGTCCTTGGTCGGATCGGCGTCCGGGTTGGGCGTCGGCAGCTGGGCGTCGACCGAGGAGAGCCAGCCGTCCAGGCGTGCCCGCAGGGCCTTGGCCACCTCGGGGCGGCTGGCCGAAAGCTCGTTCCTCTCGCCGACGTCGGAACCCAGGTCGTAAAGCTCGTCGCGCCCGTCCTCGTAGAAATGCACGAGCCTCCAGTCTCCGCTCCTGATCGCGCTGTACGGCGTGGCGCCGCCGGGGTGGTAGTGCGGGTAGTGCCAGAAGATCGTGTCGCGCTCCGGCTTCTGCCCGCGGGTGAGCAGGGGGGCGAGGGACACGCCGTCGACCTGCGACGGAAGCGTCTTCGTGCCCGCCAGCTCCAGGACCGTCGGGTAGATGTCGATGGTCACCGCGGGGACGTCGTTCACCACCTTGGGCTGGAGTTTGCCGGGCCAGGCGACGATGAAGGGCACGCGGACGCCCCCCTCGTAAGCGGAGCCTTTTCCGGCCCGCAGGGGCGCGTTGTCGGTGATGGGCAGCAGGCCGCCATTGTCCCCGGTGATGACGATGATCGTGTTCTTGGTCAGGCCGTTCTTCTCGAGGGCCGCGCGGATCGTGCCGAGCGCATCATCGACGCTCTCCACCAGTGCCGCGTAGGAGGCGTTCTTCTGGGCGAGCCCAGGGTTCTGCTCGAGTTTCGCGGCATACTTGGCGGCGACCTCCTTCTTGGACTGGATCGGCGTGTGCACCGCATAGTGCGGAAGGTAGATGAAGAAGGGCTTCGTCCGGTTGGCCTCGATGAACTTGACGGCCTCGGAGGCCTCGCGGTCCGTCAGAAACTCGCCGTCGGGTCCCTCCTTCAGGGTCGGGATCTTGTAGGGAGAGAAGTAGCTCGGCGGCTGGCCGCGGTGATAGCCGCCCACGTTGACGTCGAAGCCGTGTTTGTCCGGGTAGTAGGCCTCATCTCCGTTGGCCAGGGCGGGGGTGAGGTGCCATTTGCCGATGGAGGCCGTCGCGTAGCCGGCCGCCTTGAACTGTTCGGCCAGCGTGACCTCCTCATGTTTCATGTATCGGGTCCAGTCCGGTATCTTCAGCTTGGCATAGGGACGTCCGTGGCCCGCGATCCAGTCCGTGAGGTGAAGCCGGGCGGGATACTTGCCGGTCATCAGGGCGGCGCGGGTGGGGGAGCAGACGGTGCAGGCCGAGTAGGCCGTCGTGAACTTCACGCCTTCGGCCGCGAGCCGGTCGATGTTGGGGGTCTCGTAGAGCTTGCTGCCGTAGCAGGAGAGGTCGGTCGTGCCCCAGTCATCGACGAGAATCACGATGACGTTGGGCCCACCGGTGGGTTGCTGAGCCATAAGTGGGCAGCAGAGCAGGGCGGCCAGTAGGGCCAGAAACGGGGTTTTCATGACTTATGAATGAGGGAGACGGGGCGAGACCTCAAGAAGGGTATTGAGCCCTATTTGATTGAAAGGGCCGGGCGGGCGGGGATATTCCGGCCATGCCCTCCCGTCGTCTCGTCGCGTTCCTTTGGACCTTGGTCGCGCTGCTCGCAGTCGCCGCCTTTTTCGCCACCCGCGGCGAAGTGATCGACTATACGGACGCCTACCGTAGGCCTGTCTCGACGGCCATCGCCCCGGTTTCGGCGCCGCTGCCTTCGCCGGACGTCTCGGCCGCAGCGTCCGTCGTCGTCGTTCAGAAGCCTTCGCCCGCAATGACCGCCGGTAGCAGCGCGTCCCCCGCGGTTCCTCCTTCCTTGCCGCCTGCGCTCCGCTCCTCCGCTCCGCTCGTGAGCCAGCTCCCCACGGTGACCGCCGCCTCGGCCCCGATCGACCCTCGTCTGGCCAGGGCCGGTTACGTGCGCGCGCCCGAGGCCGATGCCGGCCGTCGCAGGCAGGCCGCGGCCGCGAGCCGCATTCCCGATGACGTGAACTTCGCCGCGGCATGCGACCATGACCACGACCTTTATCTCTCCGCCGCCAAGCCGGGCCTCTACGTCTGTTCGGCCCTGAAGGCGCAGGTCGGACCCGACACCGACGACTTCACCGAAGTCGCGAGCTTCCCCAACTCCCAGACTTTCAGCCTGCACAGCCGCCCGGGCGCACGTCTCGTCATCTATCTCGATTTCACCGGCCATACCACCTCCAACACCCCTTGGAACAGCCCCGGAACCAGCTTCACCACGCCCCCGTACACCATCGACGCCGACACCTCCACCTTCAACGACCAGGAGCACGCGGCCATCCAATCGGTCTGGCGCCGCATGGCCGAGGACTACGCTCCCTATGACGTCGACGTGACCACGGAGGAACCCGACGAGTCGCTCCTTCTTCGCTCCTCCGGCTCCGACACCCAGTACGGCATGCGCGTGCTGTTCGGCCCGGACCAGATGGCGACCGGCGCCGGCGGCGTGGCCTTTGTCGGATCTTTCGACAGTGTGCGCGGAAGCGATCCGATACCCTGCTTCGTGTTCGCGGAGCAGGGCCAGTCCAGCGTCAAGTTCATGTCCGAGGCGGGTTCGCACGAGGTCGGACACACCGTCGGCCTTTTCCACGATGGGCTCAATGACGGGACCACCTACTACTCCGGCCACGGCACCGGCGCGCTTTCGTGGGCCCCCATCATGGGCGTCGGCTACTCGAAGAGCGTCGTCCAGTGGTCGAAAGGCGAGTACGCCAACGCCAATCAGAAGCAGGACGACCTTGCCGTCATCGCGACCTACATCCCCTTCGCCGCCGACGACCATGGCGACACCCCTGCCGCCGCCTCCGAGCTCCCCGACAACGTCCTGGACGCAGGCGGCATCATCCGCAGGGGCGGCGACCTCGACCTCATCAAGATCGGGTGCGGCCGCGGCGCGCTCTCCATCTCCAGCAAGGTGTCCAATCAGTCCCCCAATCTGCGCATGGTCCTCGAGCTTCTCGACGACGCTGGCACGGTGCTGGCCACCCGCACGGCGGCGGGGACTTCGGGCAACATGGCTCCGGCCGACCTCAACTACACCATCACCACCAAGGGCATCTACTACCTCAGGGTGTCCGGAATCGGTTCGGGTGACGCCGATACGGGATACACCGACTATGCCTCCGCAGGACGTTACGGCATGACGGGGACCTGGCCGGTCTACGATCCTGACAACGAGGTCCCGGTGGCCGTGGCTTCCGTGGACGTGCCTTCCGTGACGATGGTCCCGGCCAACCTGCCCCATGGCGCCCAGCCTGCGTTCACCTTCAGCACGACCGGTTCCAACGATCCGGACGGCGTCATCGTCTCGTATCGCTGGGACTTCGGTGACGAGGCCGGTTCCTCCGTCGTGAGCGCCAGCGGCGCCCCCGTCACGTTCAGCTACCGCAAGCCCGGCACCTACCAGGTCCGTCTCACCGTGACCGACGACCGAGGCGGACGCGGCTTTTCCGACCTGACCGTCACCGTCAACTGGCCGTCCGGAACGCCTCTGCCCTCCGACGCCAGCTGCATCGCATCGGTCACCGCCAGCGTCAACCGTACCACCAACAACACCTACACTTGGCTTGCCGACGTGCGGGCTGTCGATGAATACGGCCAGCCGGTCGAAAACGCCAAGGTGACCGTCTCGTGGTCCGGCGCCCTTTCGGGAGTGTTCGCGGTGCGTACGGATGCCGCCGGCCAGGCCCGTTTCGTCGCCGGAAGGTACCCGAGCTGGGTCAGCGGCAACGTCACCTTCACCGTCATCGACGTCAAGATGCCGGACAAGCCTTACAACCCCGGCCTGAATAACGAGTCGACGGACACCGCCACTCGCTGATTTTGGCTGGAGCGCGCGACGGGGCGGGGCATCCTGCCCCCATGTCCTCCGCATACCTCCCGCACGCCTCCCGTCGTGAGTTCCTCGGCGCCGCCGCCTTCGCGCTGGCGGGCATGGGACTCTCCGCGTCCGCCCTGCAGGCCCAGGCCGCCAAGGGCGCGCCCGGGCAGCCCGTGAAGCGACCGCCCAATCCCTACGTCTACGAGTTCAAGATCGGGGCTATCAGCTGCTTCTCGATCAGCGACGGGCACATGCTCTTCCGTCAGGGTCTCGACTTGATGTGGCCGGAGGCCGACCGCCCGAAGATGAAGGACGCCCTGGTGTTCAACCGCGAGCGTCTGGACGCCCTTCCGCTCTACGTCAACGTGCTCGGTCTGCGCATCGGCGACGAGGTCGCCCTGGTCGACGCCGGCTTCGGTCAGCGTCACCCCAACCCCAATTTCGGCTGGGTCGCCGAGGGCCTTCGTACGCTCGGCATCCGGCCGGAGCAGGTGACCACGGGTTTCCTCAGCCATTGCCACACCGATCACCTGGACGGATTCGTGCTGGGCGACATGCCTGCCTACCCGAACGCCAAGATCCACATGCTCAGGGCCGAGTATGATTTCTGGCGCGGCCCGAACCCCGACTTCTCGAAGTCGAAGCGCGACAAGAAGCCCCTCCCCGCGATGGTGAAGAGCGTCAACCGGAGCTTCGACATCCTCAAGGACCAGATCGTGTTTGTGGAGGATGGGCAGAAGGTCTTCCACGACGCCGTCACCGTCATCGCCGCGCCGGGCCACACCGACGGCCACGCCTGCTACGAGATCCGGTCCGACGGGGAGTCGCTCGTGCACATCAGCGACGTCGTGCATCACCATGTCCTCATGTTCGAGGACGCTGGCTGGACCGTCGCGATGGACCACGATCCGGAAACGTCGGTGAAGACGCGCAAGAAGCTCTTCACGCGCATGGCGGCCGAGCGTTCACGTGCCTACGGCTTCCATCTGCCCTGGCCCGGCCTAGGCACCGTCGTCCCCAAGGGCGGCCAGTACGCCTGGGTGCCGGAGCGTTTCAGCTGGGGCAGCTGATCAGTCTCTGCGGTCCCGCCGGGACAGCTCTTCGCGCAGCCCTCGGATTTCCTCGCGCAGCTTCGAGATCTCGCCCTTCTCGTCGGCGTGATCCCGGGCCTCCCTCGGGAGGATGAGCCGTGAGGTGATCAGGGCGGACATCGAGCCGAAGAGGGCGATGCCGACCAGCATCATCACGGCCGCGATGGCGCGTCCGGCGCCGGTTACCGGATAGGTGTCGCCGTAGCCGACCGTCGTGACGGTGGTCAGGGCCCACCAGAGCGCGTCGCCGCCCGTGCGGATGGTGGCTCCCGGTGCGCCGGCTTCGAACTCCAGCATCAGGTTGGTCGAGAAGAGGACCATGACGAGCGCGACGCCAGGCATGGCGAGCAGCTTCTCGTTGAAGGACGTGCCCGTGGTCAGCTCCCGGAGCTTGTAGAGCGTGCGAAGGAACCGGATGACCCTGTAGATCCTGAACGCCTGGAAGGTGCGGAACGCGGCGTCGAAGGGGATGCTTGCCAGGAGGTCCAGCCAGCCGAGGCGCCAGTAACGACGGGACCATCCTTCGCGCCGCCACCGGATGATCATGTCGGCGAAGAAGACGCCGCAGGCGGCCCGGTCGGCCGTGATCATGATGCCGAGGGTTGCCGGCGGGATGGTCAGGAAGGTCTCCAGGATCACGAAGATCATGGAGACGAGCGCCACCACCAGCACGAGCCAGTCCCAGGTGTTCAGCCTCTCGCGAAGTTCGGGGTCGATTTCCACCTCCACGAAAATACGGAAGAAGGCGCCCCCGACAACCCCTTAGCCATCCGCATCCGTCATGGAAGGATGCAGCGGGTAGGTCCGTTCAACGTCGCCTCCGTGCCCGGCGGACTTCGTTTCATTCGGTCGACGTGCCGTCGAAGGATGCCCCGCGGGCGATGGGGGCGGTCGTCATCAAGTCGGAGACGGGATGGTCAGGATGTTGTCCAGGAGGACGAAGATCAGGACGAGGAGCACCGCCGCCAGCAGGAGCCAGTGCCAGAGCCGGAGCCTACCCCGGAGTTTGGGGTCGTTTTTCATGTTGTGAAAGGTAGCGTGAAATGACCCCCCAACAATCCTTTATCCATGCGACACCTGATTGCGCTCATTCTCGTCTCTGCCGCCTTCGCCCAGACGCCGCCCCCTGAGACCGTCCAGCCCTTCGGACCCAAGTTCCCCAATCTCGACTCGCTTGCCGTCGGCGCCTGGTGGCAGAAGAAGACGCCAGCCAAGGGCAAGAAGGGCGGCGGCAATCCGCCGCCCACCATGATCGTGCCCCGGGATCAGGTCATCGCGTTCGCCTTGTACACCCAGCAGGACGGGATGCTGAAGCTTACGGCGCAGCTTTACCCCCTGATGCCCGATGAGTCCCGTGAGGTCGGGCTCGAGGTCCGCAAAGGGGATGCCTGGGCCGAAGTCGCGCGGACCAAGGTGGAATTTCCGGGCTGGAGCGCCCACTTCCGGTGCGGAGGTTGGGATGGATCGAAAGACACGCCGTATCGCGTGCGACACGGCGAGAAGGCGGTCTTCGAGGGGATCATCCGACGCGATCCGATCGACAAGGACGTGATCTCGGTGGCCAACATGTCCTGCAATTCCAGCCGCACGACCGGCGCCCGCCCTGAGATCATCGACAACCTGCGTCGGCAGGACCCGGACCTGCTGTTCTTCGCGGGTGACCAGACCTACCGGCATACCGAGCACACCGCGGGCTGGATCGAGTTCGGACTGCAGTTCCGTGACGTCATGCGGGATCGGCCGACGATCTGCATCCCCGACGACCACGACGTCGGCCATCCGAACCTCTGGGGCGAGGACGGCAAGGAGTCGACCGCACCCGGCAACGCCGACGGCGGTTACATGTTCCCGGTCGCCTACGTGAACATGGTGCAGCGCCAGCAGACATGGCACCTGCCCGACGCCTTCGACCCCACGCCGGTGCTCCGTGGCATCACGGTCTACTACACGAGGCTGAAGGTCGGCGGCATGGACTTCGCCATCCTTGAGGACCGCAAGTTCAAGACCGGCCCGATGGGCAAGATTCCCCAACAGGGCCCTCGCCCCGACCACATCACGGATGAGAAGTATGACCCGAAGTCGATCGACCTGCCCGGTCTGCAGCTGCTCGGCGCCCGTCAGATGAAGTTCCTGGCCGATTGGTCGGCGGACTGGAAGGGTGTCAGCCACAAGGCGGTGCTGTCCGCCACGGCCTTCTGCGGCGCCGTGCACATGCACGGCGGAAAAGACGACCGTCTGCTCGCCGACCTCGACTGCAACGGCTGGCCTCAGACCGCTCGCAACGAGGCCCTTCGCGCCCTCCGACGAGTGCGGGCGGTGCACCTCTGCGGCGACCAGCATCTGGCCGTCACGGTCAAGCACGGCATCGACGTCTTCGGCGACGGGCCGTATGCGCTCACGAGTCCGGCCCTCGTGAACACGATCTACGGCCGCTGGTGGCATCCGAAAGATGAGAAGCCCGGCCCGAACCCCGTCACCGGCAGCCCGCTGCCTTGGACGGGCGACTTCCTGGACGGACTGGGCAACCGCATCTCGATGATTGCTTACGCGAATCCTGCGGACATCAAGGACGAGCGCCAGCGTGCCGACGGCTATGGCATGGCCAAGTTCGCCAAAGCGGCTGGCAAGGTGACCTTCGAATGCTGGCCCCGCTTCGCCGACTTTTCCAAGAGCGACGCCGCGCAGTTCCCCGGCTGGCCGCAGACGTTCGGCCTCGAGGACAACGACGGCCGCAAGCCGACCGGATACCTGCCTGAGGTCGATCTGTCGGCCGAGAAGGGCAGGGCGGTCGTCCAGGTCATCGACGAGAAGACCGGCGAGACCCTGTACATCCGTAGCCTGCGGAATCAGGCCGCCTACGCCCCGCCCGTCTTCGCGGACGGCGCCTACACCGTCAAGGTGGGCGTGGACCGGCCCGAGGGCCGCGTGATCAGCGGCCAGAGGCCTTCGAAGCGCTGAGCAGGGCGTCCGTCTCGGACAGCTTGAATCGGACGCTCACGACGGAGTGCTTCTCCGGTCCGGCGGCGTATTTCACATAAGTCGTCGCGACCACGGTGTCGTCGGGCAGGAGTTCGACCCCGGGGTAGCCGCAATCCCCCGTCCTCGCGGGCGGATGGTTGTGCAGAAGCTTGACCCGATACTGCCCGGGCCGGCCCTCGCGCAGGTCTTTATAAGTTCCTACCCAGGCGACGAAATGGCCTTTGGTGGGGCTGTTGAGGGCCTGGTCGCGGAAGCAGATGACCCAGCGCCCATCCCTGGTGCGCACGCCGTAGTGCCGATCCCCGGTCAGCCCCCAACTGGTGTCGACCGGCTTGGACCACGTGGCCCCTTGGTCGCGGCTGAACATCATCAGGCTTCTGCCTTTGTGGGAGTTTTCGCGCATCAGGCAGGCGATCTCCTTGCCGTCGCGCAGCAGGAAGGGCTCGCAGGGATTCTTGCCCTCGACCTCGGCGACGATGCGGGGCTCAGACCACGTGAAGCCGCCGTCCGCGGTGATCGTCTGCAGCGTCACCAGCGGAGTCCGGTCGGCGCCCCCGGGACCCCGATGGTAGAGGCCCAGCGTTCGTCCGTCGTCGAGGCGGATGACGCTGCTGAAAGTCATCACGCAGGGGAAGCCCAGCGGAGGCATCTCCTTCCAGGTCTGCCCACCGTCCTCGCTCATGATGGACGGCATGCCCGGACCGCCGCGCTTGCCGAGAGCGGCCGAGAACACCCAGAGGCGTTCCTTGCCCGCGGGGTCGGCGATGCGATAGATGCTCGGGCAGTTCTGGTGCGTCGCGAAGCCCTTGGGCAGGGAGGCATCGAGGCGCGACCAGGTCAGCCCACCGTCCGTGCTTCGGGCCATCGGGCCGGCCGCGCCGCCGTGGTTGATGCACCAGACCGCGAAGATCGTGCGTCCGTCGCCCATGAGGGCCGTCGTCGGGTGGCCTTGATAGACGTCCTTCGAGCCGGCGGCGACGATCACATGCCGGCTTTGATCCCCGGACAGGTCGAGGATGGGCAGGTCCGGCTTCTCCTGGGCCTGGCAAGGACTGAGCAGGGCGGCTGCCGCGGCGGTGACAAGTTGAAGGGTTCGCATGGGATTTTGAAGAATGGTGGGCCCACCTGGATTCGAACCAGGAACCAAGGGATTATGAGTCCCCTGCTCTGACCATTGAGCTATAGGCCCGTGTCCGTGGTCATAGTCACGACCGCGGGGAGTGCAAAGCAAGACTGGTCACTTGGACGCCGGGACGGTCTCGATCAGCTGGCTGGGGGCGAGGGGAGTCCGGGCCCTGTGCGCCTCGACGGCCGCGGTGATGCGGGCGAGGATGTCGGGATGCTGCTCGCTCACGTCGTGCGCCTCGGAGGGGTCGACGGCGAGGTTGTACAGCAGGGGGCGGTCGTGCTTCACGGGCTTGGGGTCGCCATAGGAACCCTGGGTGATGAAGTGCGCCTTCCAGTCGCCGAGACGGGCGGCGAAGAGGGTCTCGCCGCGATAATAGCAGAAGACGTCACGCTCGATGGTCCGCCCTTCGAACAGGGCGGGGGAGGCGTCCTTGCCATCATAGGGGCGGTCCTTGGGCAGTTCCGCGCCGGCCAGCTTCGCCACGGTGGGCAGGAGGTCCATCGTGGTCACGATGGCGTCGGACACGGCGGGCCGGATTTTGCCGGGCCACCAGGCGATGCCCGGGACGCGCATGCCGCCTTCCCAAGTGCTGCCCTTGCCGTCGCGCAGCAGGCCGGCGCTGCCACCCGTCTCGGCGCCCATCCACGTCCAGGGGCCGTTGTCGCTGGTGAAGATGACCAGCGTATTGTCAGCCACGCCGTTGTCCTTCAGCGCCTTCAGCACCTCGCCCACGCTCCAGTCGAGCTCGGCGAGGACGTCGCCGTAGATGCCGCGGGGGCTTCTGCCTTTGAAACGCTCCGAGGCGAAGAGAGGCGTGTGAGGGAAAGTGTGCGGCATGTAGAGGAAGAACGGCCTGTCCCTGGATTCACCGATGAACTTCGCGGCCTCCTCGGTGTAGCGTCGGGTCAGCTGGGTCTGGTCCGTGCGGGGCTCGAGCAGCTCGCGTCCGCGGTAGAGCGCGGCGTCCCACCATTCGGGGTCCTGTTCCACCAGCGCATTGGCCTTCTTCGGCTTCGGCTTCGGGGAGGGGTTCATGTCGTTCGAGTGCATCAGCCCGAAGTGGAAGTCGAAGCCGTGGTTCAGCGGGTGATGTTCCGGACGGCTGTTGGCCCAGACACCGAGGTGCCACTTGCCGATGATGCCCGTCCGGTAACCAGCCGACTTGAGCGCCTCGGCCATGGTGAGCTCGCCCTGCGGCAGTCCGCCGGTGGACACGGCGCGCAGCACCCGGAACTGGTTGTGCGCCATGCCGGATCGGACCGGGTAGCGGCCGGTCATGAGCGCGGCGCGGGACGGCGTGCAGACCTCGGCGGCGGAATAGAATTGCGTGAACCGGATGCCTTCGGCGGCCATGCGGTCCAGGTTCGGAGTCCTGATGGACGGGTGGCCGTAGCAGCCGAGATCGCCGTAGCCGAGGTCATCGGCGAAGATGATGACGACGTTGGGTCTGGGCGTCTGACCGGCCTGGACCAGGGCCGTGAGCAGGGTGATGATGAGCGCGCGCATGCGTGATTGAAGCCCCAAGAAAGAGCCGGTGGCAAAGGCATATTGCGAAGCTGAAACGACTTGAAACGGATGGCAGCGCGGAGATTTTCAACCCACCCCATGAGACGATTATCCCTGCTGCTCTGCCTGCTCGCCGTCCCGGCCCTCCGTTCGGCCGAGGAGGAGAAGGCCTATGAGCACGACTTCGGTCCGCGTGCCCCGGTAAAGATCCTGTCGCCCGAGGAGGAACTTCGCACCATCGAGCTGCCGGAGGGTTACCGGCTCGAACTCGTGCTCAGTGAGCGCGACGGCATCCGAGAGCCGGCGAACCTCACCTTTGACGGCAACGGGAGGATGTACGTCGCCGAGCTCCGGACCTACATGCAGGACATCGACGGCAGCAACGAGCACGACCCCGTGGGCGTCGTCTCCCGCCATGAGAGCACCCGGAGGGACGGCAGGTTCGACAGGCATGTCATCTTCCGCGACAAGATGGTCCTGCCGCGCATGGTTCTGCCGCTCGACGACCGTGTGCTGATCAACGAGACCGACACGCTCGACATCTTCGCCTACCGCGACACCGATGGCGACGGGGTGGCCGACGTCAAGGAGCCCTGGTTTGTCGGCGGCCCTAAGAACGGCAACCTCGAGCATCAACAGAGCGGACTCATCTGGGCCATGGATAACTGGCTGTACCAGACCTACAACGCCTACCGGCTGCGCTGGAACGGCGACAAGGAACCCCTGAAGCAGACCATTCCGAGCGGAGGCGGCCAATGGGGCCTGGCCCAGGACGACCAAGGCAAGGTCTGGTGGTCCAACGCCGGCGGCGAGAAGGGGCTCTGGCACTTCCAGACGCCGATTCTCTACGGCGCCTACGACGTCAAGGGGCAGTTCCCCGACGACTTCCTCGAGGTCTGGCCCAAGCTTGGTCTTGCCGACCACCAGGGCGGTGCGCGTCGGACCCGGCTTGACGGCACGTTGAACCATTTCACCGCCTCATGCGGACAGGAGGTGGTGCGTGGCGATCGCCTGCCGGCTGATCTGCGCGGCGACGTCCTTATTTCCGAGCCGGTCGGTCGCCTGGTGCGACGCGCCAAAGTCACCGTCGTGGACGGCATCACGCGCATCGCCAACCCCCACGGCCGTTCAGAGTTCATCCGCTCCACCGATCCGAATTTCCGCATCGTCAACATGACCAACGGGCCCGACGGCTGCCTCTACCTGGTCGACATGTACCGGGGCATCATCCAGGAGGGCAACTGGGTCAGGGAGGGCAGCTACCTCCGTCAGGTGGTCAAGCAGTACGCCCTGGACAAGGTCTACGGCTACGGCCGCATCTGGCGTTTGGTGCACAAGGACTTCAAGCCCGGCCCCCAGCCGCGCATGCTGGAGGAGACCCCCGCGCAGCTGGTCGCCCACCTCTCGCACCCCAACGGATGGTGGCGCGACACCGCCCAGAAGCTCCTGGTTCTGAAGGGCGACAGGTCCGTCGTGCCAGCGCTCACCGCCCTCGCGTTGGGCGGCGAGGCGCGTCTCGGCCGCATCCACGCCCTCTGGACTCTCGAGGGACTCGGGGGTCTCGACGCCAAGACGGTCAGGGCATTCCTCTCCGACGCCGATCCGGATCTCCGTCGCCAGGGCCTGCGTGCGGGCGAATCGCTCGTGCGTGCCGGCGACAAGTCCCTCATCGAGGATTTCGCCCGATTGGGCTCGGATCAGCACCCCGACGTCGTCCTGCAGGCCATCATGACCGCCAAGGTCCTGGGCTCCGGCGAGGTGAAGGCTTGGCCCGACGCGGCCAGATTCCAGCAGAAGACGCTGCTCGCCACCGCATCCAAGGGGGTGAAGGAGCTCGGTGCGATGATCCTCACCGGCACCGACCAGGTGGGCGGACGTGAATACACCGGCGACGAGAACAAGCTCCTCGTGAAGGGTCAGACCATCTACCGCGAGCTCTGCTTCGCCTGCCATGGTTATGACGGCAAGGGCATGGCCGTCGACGGACCTAAGCCGGGCATGACCATCGCGCCTCCGCTTGGCGGTTCGGCCACCGTGCGCGGACACCGGGACGCGGTGGCGCGGGTGCTGCTCAACGGCATGACCGGGCCGGTCGGCGGGAAGACCTATGACGCCCAGATGATCCCCATGGCGATGAACGACGACGAATGGATCGCGGCCGTGGCCTCCTACGTCCGTAATTCCTTCGGCAACAAGGGCGCGCTGCTATTCCCCAAGGACATCGCCCGCATCCGAGAGGAGGTCAGAGGGGTTTCGGCTCCTTGGACGCAGGAGACCCTGCTCGCCTCCTTGCCGCCGGTGATCAAGGCCGTCAAGGAATGGAAGGTCTCCGCCAGTGACGCCGCCGACACCGCCCAGAAAGGATGCGATGCCGATGGCAAGACGCGCTGGGAGACCAGAGGCGACCAGAAGAAGGGGATGTGGTACCAGGTCGAGCTGCCGGCTACGCAGAAGATCGCAGGCGTGCGCCTGGACGCTTCAGGCCGGCCCAGCGCCTACCCCAAGAACTTCAAGGTGGAGGGTTCGCTTGATGGCAGCAAATGGTTCCCGCTGGGCACCAGCCACGGACTCTATTCGCTTTCCGAGGCCTACTTTGCCTCCAAGGACGCGCGTTTCGTCAAGGTCACCCTCACCGACACGACCAAGGGGCAGCCCTGGGCCATCCAGGAGTTCCAACTCATCGCCCACCGGTGACGCGCGTCGCCCGGTCGCGCTCCCTCGCCTCCAGTACGCTTCACGTGTGCCGTCGTGAATCCTGAGCTGCGCGAATGCTTCCGGCAGGCCGTGTTCCGGGGCAAGCCCCTGCCAGCGGACTGGCCCGAGGCGTTCGCGATCATCACGGCGTACAACCAAGAGGGAAGGTCCGACCCGCCTGCCGACAACGTCGCCGCCGACGCGTCCCTGGAGGCCAAATTGAGGGCCGAAGGACTGCGCATCCACCGTGTCACCGGTGGTTCGGCCGACGGATCCCATCTGGAGCCTGGCTGGGCTGCCTCCCTCAGCCTATCCGATGCGATCGACATCGGCCGACATTACCGGCAGGCGGCGGTCTTCTACGTCCGGGACGGTAGGCTTTGGCTGGTGGACTGCCTGGACGGCACGGTGGAGGCGCTCGGGCGCGGTTTCGACCTTATCTGAGCCATTTTCGGGTTGGAAGGATGTGTGTTTTGGGGATTCTGACCTTCAGCCCCGAATCAACATGAAGCTCCTTAATTCGCTCCTCGCGCTCCTTGTAGCCGTCGTCTCCGCCCGCGCCGCCGACGCGCCCGGACTCGTCAACGGCCATCCGGCCGACATCAAGACCCTGGCTATCGGCGACACCGCGCCTGAGTTCGAGCTGATCGGCACCGACGGCAAGATGCACAAGCTCGACCAGTACAAGGGCGGCGAAGCCCTCGTCGTGCTCTTCACCTCCAACCACTGCCCGACCTCCCACAGCATCGAGCGTCGCCTCCAGCGCTTCTGGGAGGCCTACCAGAAGAAGGGCGTCAAGCTCGTCGCCATCAACCCCAACCATCCGGACGGCCTCTCCAAGGACGAGCTCGGCTACGGTGAGTTCGGCGACTCCTACGAGGAGATGAAGCCCTACGCGCAGAAGAACAAGTGGACCTTCGACTACCTCTACGACGGCGACAAGCAGCTCACCGCCCGTGCCTACGGCTGCCTCGCCACGCCCCACGTCTTCATTTTCGACAAGAACCTGAAGCTCCGCTATCAGGGCCGCTTCGACGACTCCCGTTTCTACGACGACAGCACCGTCAAGTCGCCCGACGCCCAGAACGCCGTCGATGCCATCCTCGCCGGCAAGCCCGTGCCCGTCGAACTGACCCGCCCCATGGGCTGCTCGACCAAGTGGCGCGAGAAGAAGCCCCTGCACGACGCCAAGCACGCCGAGTGGGCCGCCATCCCCGTCAAGGCCGAGACCATCGACGCCAAAGGCCTCGCCGCCCTGCGCAAGAACCCCACCACCAAGTACCGCATGGTCAACGTCTGGGCCACCTGGTGCGCCCCCTGCGTCAAGGAGTTCCCTGACATCGTCGAGCTCACCCGCAAGTTCGGCATGCGCGACTTCGAACTGATCACCCTGAGCATGGACGACCCCAAGGACCTGCCGAAAGTCGAGGTCTTCCTGGGCAAGAACGCCGCCGGTACCGCGTCCAAGATCCAGAACGGCCTGAAGAACGAGGGCCGCACCACCAACCACTACCTCTTCACCGGCAGCGCCGATGAACTCGCAGCATCCCTCGACAAGGACATGCCCGGTCCCATCCCGCACACCGTCGTCATCGCGCCCGGAGGCGAGATCGTCTACCGCCACACCGGCATCATCGACCGCGAGCAGGCTGCGAGCGCTATCCTCGACCGGATGAACCGCTTCTACTCGCCCGGAGCCGTCGCCGCTGCTCCGAAGAAGGCCGCCAAGAAGAAGTGACCGGTCGCCCGTCCTGAACAAAGGCCCCGGCGTGATGCCGGGGCCTTTTTCATGGGTTTACTTCTTGGGTCCTGCCTTCATCCGGCCGCCCTTGAGGTCGAGCCACGTGCTCCTCCCGGGCATCCAGGAGGGCCCGAAGATCGCGTCGAAGCCGAAAGTGCCGACGCTTAGCTTCATCACGTCGGGTGCGAGGCCGAAGATGTCTTCCACCTTTTCCTCGCCGAGGGTGAAGGGCAGTTTCCATGCGTCGGTAGGATCGAGGTCGCCCATGATGGGGTGGAAGTCCTTGAACGTCCCGGTCCTGAAACCTTCGTCGCCAAACTTGGCGTCCATCACGTAGCCATACTGCGCGCCCGTGTCGAAGATCGCCCGCGCCGCGTGGCCGTTGAGCCGGGTATTCACGACGGGCATGCCCATCATGCCCGTGTCGATGGCGAACGAGCCTTCCGCGGGGGTTGCGACGCCCAGTTCCAAGGTTCCCTTGACCATGTCGAAGTGCATGGCCGACTTAGAGAGCAGGTCCAGGCCGACGAGCACGTCCACCTGCGCGCCGATGTTCGCGGACAGTTTGTCGAAGTTGAAGCCGAGGTAGCCGCCCTTGCGGACCTCATGGGATGAATCGCCCCAGCTCAGCCTGCCTGTCCGGCTGGCCGTGTAGGGCGCCCCCGTGTCGATGAGCGTCCGCCCCTCGGCGGTGTCGACGAACAGGTGCTTTCTGAGGATGTAGAGAGGGAGGGAGGAGGCCATAGATGTGAACTTCACGCTGTAAGCATACAGTCAACTGTCAACGCCATTCTTATCACAAACAAAAAGCCCCGGATTCCCGGGGCTTTTGACCATTCTGCCAAGCTGTTCAGGCCTTCTTGACCTTGACCCACTGGCGCGTGCGGGCGGACTCGAGGACCGCGTCGCAGACGTACTGGGTGCCCAGAGCATGGCGGAAGTCCGGGTAGGCCTTGGGGGCCTTCGGATCGTCCAGGCTCTTGAGGAACTCGGCCAGCTCGTGGGTGAACGAGTGTTCGTAGCCCAGGCAGAGGCCGGGGACCCACCAGTTGCCGGCGTAGGGATGGTCGCCGTCCGAGGTGTGGATGCTGGCCCAGCCGCGGCGGTCGCCGGGGACCCCGTGGTCGAAGTAGTTCAGACGGTTGAGGTCATGGAGGTCCCACTGCAGCGACTTCTTCTCGCCGTTGATCTCGAACGTGTAGAGCGCCTTGTGGCCGCGCGCGTAGCGCGTGGACTCGAACTGGGCGAGCGACCCGTTCTCGAAGCGGCAGATGAAGATGGCGGCGTCATCGATGGTGACGGCCTGCTTCTTGCCCGTGGCGGTGTGCGTGCGCTCCTTGATGAACGTCTCGGTGACCGCGGAGACCTCGGTGATGTCGCCGTTGATCCAGCGGGCCGTGTCGATGCAGTGCGCAAGCAGGTCGCCCGTCACGCCGGAGCCGGCGGCGGCCGCGTCGAGGCGCCAGAGGCCGGCGCCGCCCTGAGGCAGCTCGGCGGAGATTGTCCAGTCCTGCAGGAAGTTGGCGCGGTAGTGGAACACGCGTCCGAGTTCGCCGGCGGCCACGATGTTCTTGGCCAGCGTGACGGCGGGGAGGAAGCGGTAGTTGTACCAGACCAGGTTGGGCAGGCCGGACTTCTCGACCGCCGCGACCATCTTCTCGCCCTGCTCGCCGTTGAGCGCGAGGGGCTTCTCGCAGAGGATCATCTTGCCGTGCTTGATGCACTCCAGGGCGATCTCGGCGTGCGAGTCATTGGGCGTGCAGATGTCGACGGCGTCGATGTCGGCCCGGGCGACCAGCTTGCGCCAGTCGGTCTCGTAGGAGGCGTAGCCCCACTTCTCGGCGAAGGCCTTGACCTTGGCCTCGTCGCGGCCGCAGACGGCCTGACGTACGATGTGGTGCCCCGGGGTGACGGTGTCCTTGGGGAAGAAATGGCCGACCTGGGAGTAGGCGTTGGAATGGGTGCGGCCCATGAAGCCGTAGCCGATGAGGCCGATGCGGACGGGTTTGGACATGTTCGTACGAGGTTCTTGGTTCGGAGATGCGGTTCAGAGCGCCTTCTTCACCTTCACCATCGCGGAGAGGATGGTGTTCCAGGTCTTCGGGTTCTCGAGGGTGGCGTTGGGGAACATGCAGCCGTCCCAGCAAAGATGCCGGATGCCGCGGTCGGCGGCGCCTTCGAGCCAGACCTTGGAGCAGGCGGCGATGTCGAGCTTGCCGTTGGGGTCGTCGGCCTGGCAGTGGCGGCCCGTCTTCTCGTGGGAGCCCGTGCCGTGCACGGTGCCGTCGTTCTGGGCCACGTGGAAGTCGATCGTCCAGGGGCGCAGCTTGCCGACCATCTCGCGGTAGGCGGGCCAGAACTGCTCCTGCGTATAGCCTTCCTTCAGCAGGGCGGCCTCGGGCTCGTTGTAGCCCATCAGGTAGAGGTAGGTGTGGGCGAGGTCGGCCTGGAAGCCGAACGTCTTGGGCATCCCGACGCCTTCGAGGGTGTCGAGCATGGCCTTCCAGGAGTGCATGCCGGCCCAGCAGATCTCGCCTTCGGCGGCGAGGCGCTCGCCGTGATCGGCGGCGATCTTCGCGGCCTTCTTGAACGTGTCGACGATGCGGGCCGTGTTGGCCTTGGGGTTCTCGCGCCACTTCTGCACGCCGAATTCGGCCGAGTCCACGCGGATGATGCCGTACTTGCGCACGCCGTGCCCGTTGAGGAGCTTGGCGATGCGGCAGGCCTTCTCGATGGCCAGGAGGAACTTCTGCTGCTGCTCGTCGGAGCCCATGGCGGAGTCGCCGACCGTGCCGCCCCAGACGGGGGCCACGAGGGAGCCCACGTTGAGGCCCTTGGACGCGATGAGGTCGGCCATCTTCTTCAGGCCATCCTCGGAGATGTCGGGGTCGGTGTGGGGGTGGAACAGGAAGAGGTCCACGCCGTCGAACTTCTGGCCGTCGACGGAGGCGGCAACGGTCATGTCGAGCATGCGCTCGAGGGCGATCGGGGGGTGGTCGGTGTCGGGCTCCTTGCCTACGAGGCCGGGCCACATCGCGTTGTGCAGTTTCATGGTGCGGGGTGCGGGGGTTGAGAGGGGCAGGGCGCGCTCACTTCTTGCGCGCCTTCTTGTGGGCTCCGACCGCGGGGGCGTCGGGGTTCACTTCCGGTCCGAAGTAGCGGAGGCAGACGAGCGGCTCGGTCGTCGAGGTATTGCGGAACGTCACGCCGGCCTTGGCGCCGTCCTCGGTGCAGAAGTACTCGTCCTCGGTGAGCTCGTTGAAGCGGATCAGCTTGGGGCTGTTGAGCACCTCGCCGTTGATGGTGCCGGAGCCCTGGACGCAGATCAGGCCGTAGGCGCCCTTGTCCTTGATCGTGCACTCGGCGCCGGGCTCGAGCGTGAGCTCCTTGGCAGTGAAGTACTGGAACTTGTCGATCTTGCCGTAGACGATCCACTTGTCGACCCAGCCCTTGCCCTTGGCGGCCGCGACGGGTTCGAGGTAGTGGTTGTCCTTGAAGTTCGGGTCGACGTTCTTCTCCCAGTGCAGCTGGTCGACGATGAAGTCCACGTCCTTGTGCTTCGACTTGGGCATGTCCTTCACGAGGAGCGACCACGGCACCTCGCGTCCTTCGACGAGGTTCTGGTACATGCCGAAGACGTCGGAGCCCCACTGGGGCTCGTAGGTGCAGAGCGAGCCAGGGGCGTGCAGCACGCAGGGGTCGATCAGCCAGCCCGTGCCGGGCTCGAGCTTGTAGGCCTTGGAGAGGGCCAGGATCTTGTTGTCGCCCTTGTGCCAGTTGGCGATGCACTCGCGGACCTGGGCCTTGGTGGTGCCGGGCTCGAAGCCCATGAAGGTGTAGGGGAAGTTATTGCCCACGTTGTTGTGCTGGGGCGGGAAGTAGTAGGACTCCGGCTTGCCTTCCTGGCCCACGAGCTTCGCCTGCTTGGCATCCTGGTGCATGTGGTGCGGGATGGGGCCCATGTTGTCGAAGAACTTGGAGTAGACGGGCCACTTCTTGTACTTCTTCCAGATCTTGGAGCCGATGAGCGCGGCGCCGCACTCCTTGACGGCCTGCTTCAGGGTGAAGCGGACACCGCCGATGACGACGTAGCTCAGCCCTTCGTCCGGCGTGCGGTTCTCGTTGGCGGCCTCGGTCGTGGAGGCGAACCAGCGTTCGTCGATCCCGCCGCGGCTCAGGCCGAAGGCGTAAAGGTCATCCGGATGCAGCTTGAGGCGCTTGCCGGGCTGCAGGAAGGACCGCGGCACCCAGCAGGGTGCGAGGCGGAGCAGGCCGCCCGTGCGGGCGAGCTCCTTGGCGACCAGCTTGGACACGCCGGTCTTCTTGGTGTTGAGGTCCTGGACGATCTTGGGGGAGGGCATGGAGGGAAGAGGGTCATGGGCTCGCGAGACGCGGGCCGCAAAGCGGGGGACGTGAGGATTAGGGGGCGGTCCGCTCTCCTACAAGATTGGATTGCCGCTCAGCTCTTCAAAAACTTCCAATTAACCGAGGCCCGGATGGACCCGCCGGAGCATCCGTGAATCACGACTGCGTCGGGCCCAGCTTGTTCAATCGCCGTCACGCGGCCAAACCCGGGGGGTAGGGGGGCGACGCCTTGGATGATGGGCAGCCTGACGGTATCGGCGGCCCGGAACTCGCGGGCGGTCTTGATGCCGATGCCGGCCAACAGGTTCTTGCGGGCGTCCGAGACGCCGTCGCAGAAATAAGAACAGACTTCCTCGACACCGAGTCTTCCGAGATGCCGGCGTTCCCAGGGGTGGCCCGGCCGGCCGCCGTTGGAGATCCAGAAGAGGGTGGAGGGGAAGTCGGCGACGTTCTTGAGGGCGAACCAGACGTAGCCGGGGAAGGCGACGGCCGACCAGCCGAAGGGACGTTCCGCGGTCTCCGGCTCCGAGGCCATCATGACAAGGTCGTCGTGGCCGGCGCGGGCGGGGTAGCGCGAAAGGTCAGCCACGCCGCCTTCCTTGGTCGGCACTGCGGCCAGATCGGTGAAGGCGCCGCCGGGCTTAAGCGCGCCGCTCTCGCCGTTAGCGGGGTTGGAAAACTCGGAGTGGTAGACGGAGCCCCATCGGAAGGGCCCGACGGAGACGCGCCCCTCGCCCGGAGGGACCGCGGAGAGGTCGAGGATCGGGTGGGTGCCGTAGTTCCAGCCTCCCTCGAGGCCGCTGATGAGGTGCTCGACATACAAGACATGATGCCCTGGCTCGACCTTGATCGTCTTGACGACCGTCGCGCCCGTGTCGGATCCCTTTTGTTCGAGACAGAGATGGCGTTCGCCCGAGGATTTTAGCGACCAGACGGCGTTCGCGACGTCACCATGAGGAGGGCCGGCTTCCTGGCCCCCGAATGGCAGGCAGAGGAAATCACCTCTTAGATGGACGAGCAGCGGTGGAAGTTCAGGGTCGGCCTCCGAGGGCAACCAGGGCGAAAGGGAGTAGGGTGAGACTTCGGCTCCGGGGAGATGGAAGGTGACGGGCGCGAGATGTCCTCCGTGCGCCGTCACGGCGAGGTCGAGTTCAGGGGTGCTCAGGACGTGGCTGGGGGAGCCGTGGATTGTCTGCATGGGGCGGTTTTCTTGGTGCGGGATGTCCGGCGCAAGTCAACGGAGACAGAAACTTGCCCCGGGCGGATTTTCCAGCAGTCTCATGGCATGGCCGACAGACCGGTGTTCTACCATAAGC
Source organism: Verrucomicrobiota bacterium (assembly GCA_030830965.1). Lineage (GTDB taxonomy): Bacteria > Verrucomicrobiota > Verrucomicrobiia > Opitutales > UBA953 > UBA953. The sequence continues at coordinate 174,426 of JAURLX010000019.1, forward strand.
CAGGATGTCCCTGGTGCGAGGAGGCGCTCCTATTCTTCTCTCAGCAGGGCGTTGAGCTAGATGTGCGGGACGTGCTGGCGGACATGCATCAGATGCGTCAGCTCGTGGCGCTCACCGGACAGAGCAAATGCCCGTCCTTTCACTACAAGGAACTGGTCGTCGTCGACTTCTCCATCGACGAGTTCATCGCCAGGGCCGGCAGGCATCCGGCGCTCTGTCGCGAGTTCGGCCTCAAGATCTAGGATAAGTTCATCGCGGCTTGCATAATAGGGGAATCCCCCTATGAAGGCTTGCATGAGGACGTGGGTTTTGCTGCTGCTCGCCCTTCTTCCCCTCGCCGGAGGGGCGGCGAAGGCATCTGTTCCGAACGTCGTCATCATCAATGCGGATGACATGGGCTGGGGTGACCTGGGGTGCTATGGCAACCGGGTCAATCCGACTCCGAATCTCGATCGACTGGCGTCACAGGGGATGCGCTTCACCAGTTTCTACGCCGCTCAGGCCGTGTGCACCTCCTCCAGAGTCGGCCTCATGACCGGTTGCTACCCCAATCGTCTGGGACTCGGCGGCATAGCCCTCGGGCCTTCTTCCAAGCTCGGTCTGGCCGAGAGCGAGCAGACGATGGGCACTATTTTCCGTCAGGCCGGCTACCGTACGTGCGCCGTCGGGAAGTGGCACCTCGGGGACGCCCCGCAGTTCCTTCCTCCGGCCCATGGTTTTGACGAATCCATGGTCATTCCGTATTCGAATGACATGTGGCCCAAGGGATATTTCCCGGGCGACGAAAGCCGCAAGATGAAGTACCCCCCGCTTCCCCGGTACACCGACGGATACCGGATGGGGCTCGTGGACGATTGGGCAGACATGGACGAGCTGACGAGCGTGCAGGGTTTCCGCGGCATGAAGTTCATCCGTGACCTCGCCCGTCGCTCCAAGCCTTTCTTCCTCTATCTGGCGACCTCCATGCCGCACACGCCTCTCGGTGCGTCCAAGGACTTCAAAGGCAAGGGGCCCACTCCCTACGCCGAGACGCTCGCCGACCTGGATCGCATGGTGGGCGCGATCATGCGGGTGCTCGATGACATGAAGGTGGCCGAGAACACCATCCTGATCTTCACCAGCGACAACGGCCCCTGGCTCAACTTCGGCAAGCATGCCGGTTCCGCCGGGCATTTCCGCGAGGGCAAGGGGACCACCTTCGAGGGCGGGGTCCGGGTGCCTCTGATCGTGCGCTGGCCGGGCAAAGTCGAGGCGGGTTCGGTTTCGGGCGCGCTTTCGTCCAACATCGACCTTCTCCCGACGGTCATCGAAGCCTGCGGTCTCTCCTCTCCCGCGCTGCCCATCGACGGACTTTCCTTCCTGCCCGTGTTGAAGGGTGAGCGCGCCAAGGTGCGCGAGGACTTCGCCTACTACTACGGGGACAAGCTCGAGGCCGTCCGTGTCGGAAGGTGGAAGCTCCACCTGCCCCACAAGCATCGGAGCTACGAGGACATGGTCTTCCCCAAGCAGGACGGCGCTCCCGCCGAGACGAAGACGAAGTCCATCGACCTCTCCTTGTACGACCTGGTCGCCGACCCCGGTGAGCGTGTCGATGTCAAGGACCGCAACCCCGAGGTGGTCAACGAACTCAAGGCATTCGCCGAGAAGGAGCGCAAGCGGATGGACGCGGCCAAGCGACCCGTCGGTCGCGCCAACTAATCAGATCGCCGGGCCCAGGAGGGCCGCGACGAAGAGGATGACGCCCGCGGCCGCCACGAGCGCGGACAGCGGTCTCTTGAAGTCGACATCCGGCCGTCGTGCCGCCGCCAGACCCAACAGCAGGGATGCGGTCAAGATCACCACCACATGCGCGCTCTCGACGCCCAAGTTGAATCCGACGAGTAGACCGGCGATGTCGGAGCTGTCCCAACCTGTCAGGCGCTCGGACGCCGCGGCGGCGAAGCCGAGTCCGTGCACGAGGCCGAAGGCGAGCGGCACGACCCAGCGGGCCTTGACCACGGCGCCGCGCCAGGCCTCGTAGCCGGCCCAGGCGATCGTCAGGGCGATCACGGGCTCGATCCAAGGGCCGGTCGGAGGCAGGGTCCCTGTCGCGACGAGCGAGAGGGTGACCGCATGCCCAAGGGTGAAGATGAGCGAGCGGAGCAACGCGATCCTGAGCGTTTCGGCGCAGAGGAGCATCGCGAGCATGAAGAGGCAGTGATCCCACCCCATGGGCGCGACATGCAGGAAGCCGGACCCGAAGAAGCGGAGGACTCCGCCTCCCGGCAGTTCCACGTCGAAGACGCCGGCTTCGCCCGGAACCACCGCCGTCACCACCTGATATTCCATACCCATCCGGAAGTTCGTGAACACGGTGCCCAGTTCGGCGGGGAAGGTCATCTCGACCCGGCGTGTGCCGGCCGGAATCTTCGCGGCCAGCCTGGCGTTTAGCAGCACCGGATACCGATCCACCTCGCCTTGTCTGGCGGACTGGGCTCGGATCGCCTCCGCCTCGGGGAACTGACGCAGCTCGACGTCGACCCGCTCGCCATCGGCGGTCACTTTCAGCGATTTAGCGAATTTATCCCGAGCCGGGGATATCGCATCTTCCAGAGCCCTTGGCGCGGTCATGAGGGCGTCCAGTTCCGCGACGGGGGCCTCCTGCGGCAGCTTGCCGGTGAGGAAGGAGGGCACGTCGAACTTCACGGTCAGGGTCAGTTTTCCCGAATCATCGACGACGGCGATGCAGTTGGCCTCCTTCCACTGGGGGTGGGCGCCGGCCGGCGCGACGAGCAGGGCGGCAAGGAGTAAGGCGCCCGGGATGGCGGCCCACATCTTCACGGACGACGCCTGAAGCCAGTGACTCATCTGGACCTGACTCCCGGCCGAAGCGTCCGGGGGTCATACAGCACCTTCTCCATGAAGAGGCCGCGGGCGGGCGCGGTTGGGATCTCCGCGGAGATCACACGTTCGTCCCGATAGGCAGCTAGGCGGGCGGGCGGCAACTTGCCCTCGCCCACGCGAATGAGGCCTCCTACGAGCCTCCTGACCATTTTGTAGAGGTAGCCGCTCGCCTCGGTGACGATGGTGATGCGGGGTCCCTTGCGGCGGACGTCCAGCCGGCGCAGGTCCTTGATCGGGTTTTCGCTCTCCATGCCTTGTCCGTGCATGGCGCCGAAGGCAGTGAAGTCGTGCCGGCCCAGCAGGAGCTTCGCCGCACGGCTCATCGCGGCGACGTCGAGGCGGCGCTTGCGGGTGTCGTGGCAGTAACGCGCCTCGAAAGGGGACGGCCAGCCCTCGTAGATTTCGTAACGGTAGCGTTTTCCGCGGGCGCTGAAACGGCAGTGAAAGGCCGCAGGCACCCGGCGCAGGTCCGTGATCAGGAGCCCCTTCGGCTCGCTGGCATTGAAGGCCAGCAGTAGGTGCTTCGCGGGGTGGGGCCAGAAGGCGTCGAAGTGGAACCGCTGTCCGACGCTGTGGACGCCGGCGTCCGTGCGCCCGCTGCCATGGACGTCGATGTCCGACTTCAGGATGCGGGAGAGGCGGGCCTCGATCTCGGCCTCCACGGAGTGGCCGGTCTTCTGGACCTGCCAGCCCGAATAGTCCGTCCCGTCGTAGGCCACGGTCGCGAGGAAGCGTTCGGGCTTGAGTAGTTTCCGGTCGGGCTTGGCCATCTCAGGAGGGGTCTCCAATCCCGCGGCTGTTCAGGAAGTCCTGCAGCAGGATGGCTGCCGCCCGCGAATCCCTCTGGCCGCCCGCGGTCCGAGCCCTTCTTTCCTTGGCGTCCCTCGGTTTGCGTCCGCCAAGGTCGTCCGCGGACTGGCTCGTGAGGCCCTCGTCCACGAGCTCCACGGGCAGCTGGAAGCGACCCTTGAGCAGGGCGGCGAAGGTGTCGACCTCCCCGCAGCGTGCGGTGCGCTCGCCTTCAAGGGAAAGGGGGTATCCGAGCACAATCCGGGTGACCTTCAGTCGGACGATCTCCCGGCCGATGTGCTCAAGCCTGTCGGCCGGATCCGCCTCGATGGCCGCGGGCAAGGGGAAGGCCATGCCCAGGTCGTCGGCATGACTTAGCCCGACCCTTTTGGAGCCGTAGTCGACGCCCAGGTAGACTTCCGCCATGGCTGGAACGTGGGACCTCAGCAGGACGATTTCAACATGTCTCGGGGGCGAGGTTTGACTTGGCAGGGGGTCGGGTTGTCCTTCACCCCCATGTCCCCAGGAGGCGGATTGAACGAGCACGAGCGCTCACTTTATTCCCGGCAGATCCGTCTGCCCGGGGTGGGCGAATCAGGACAGCTCCGCCTGAAGGCGGCCAAGGTTCTCATCGTAGGGGCAGGGGGGCTTGGTTCGCCCGCGGCCCTGTATCTGGCTGCCGCCGGGGTGGGGACCATCGGGGTGGCCGACCCCGACAAGGTGGAGCTGACCAATCTGCATCGGCAGATTCTCCACGGGTTCGACACCTTGGGCCTTCCCAAGACCGTTTCGGCGGCCGAAGCCCTTTCCGAGCTGAATCCCGGGCTGATCCTTCCGTTGCATCCCGATGGGCTGACTGCCGGGAACGCCATGGACCTGGTCCCGCGTTACGACCTGGTGCTCGACGGCGCCGATAACTTCGCCACCCGCTTCTTGGCCTCGGATGCGGCGGTTCTGGCCGGCCGTCCTCTGGTCCATGGGAGCGTCCTGCGGTCGGAGGGGCAGGTGATTTCCTTGGTTCCCGGGGCCGGGTGTTACCGATGCCTCTACCCGGTTATGCCCGATGCATCCCAGGTCCCCACCTGCTCCGAAGCGGGGGTTCTGGGGGCGGTCTGCGGCATTGTGGGCTCCTGGATGGCCTCGGAGGCGGTAAGCCTGCTCCTAGGCGCCAGAAAGGCCTCCAGGGTGCTCCAAATCGATGCGGAAAGGGGTCTCTGCCGTCCGCTCGCCTTGCAGAGGGACGATCGCTGCCCTTGCTGTGGAAACACCCCCTCCATCCGTTCCATCAGCCCCGAGACCTACCGTCCCGTCTGTGCCTCCCCCCCTTCCTCCATGCCCGACCACCCCCTCGAGATCAGCGTAAAAGAGGCTGCCGCCGCGCTTGCCGCTCCGACTCCTCCCGTCCTCATCGATGTCCGCGAGCCGGATGAACATGCCATCTGTCGCATACCGGGCGCTCGCCTCATCCCTATGGGTCAGGTGCCAGCGCGCCTTGCCGAGATTCCCCGGGATGCCGTCGTACTGGTTCATTGCCACCACGGGGGGCGAAGCCTCCGTGTCACCCAGTTCCTCCGGGCCAAGGGCTTCGCGTCCGTCTCGAACGTCAAGGGAGGTATCGATGCCTGGTCGCGTGAGATCGATGCCGCAGTGCCGCGTTACTGAGGTTTAGAGGCTTGCCGACCCCGCGGCCTCGCTCCATTCCTTACGCACTCATGAAGCGCCTACTTCTCCTCGTTCTGGTGGCCGGCTTGGGCGTCGGCTGCACCTCAAAACTTCCCGACGGTTTTGACACGACGGGCAAGGCTTCTGGTGGCGGCAATTCCGGCGGTCCGACCGGTCTGGATACCAGACCTCCGGGCTTTGGGGATATGGCTGGCTGGGTTCGCTCAGGCAACATCCCGCCGGAGGCGATCCTGACCACCGTCTATTTCGATTTCGACCGCTACACGGTGAGTGCAGCCGAGCGCGGCAAGCTCAACGCGATCTCCGGCCGTGCTCGCGAGACGAAGATCATCGTCGCCGGCTATACCGACCATTTCGGCACGGAAGAATACAACCTCGGCCTGTCCGACCGTCGTGCGCAGTCGGTGCGCGAGTACCTGGTGGGACTCGGCTGTGCCAACGCGAACATCGAGATCATCGCCCTTGGCGAGCAGCAGGCCGACAAGAACGCCGCCGGTCGTCAGTCCGGGGCCAAGGACCGCAAGGCCATCGTGGTCGACGTGAACTATGCCGGCGCAATCAAGCAGCCCGTCTCTGGTCCCGCGCCCGCTCCGGCCCCCGCGCCTTCCGCGGATGGGGCGCCTCCTGTTCCGCCCAGCGCCCTCTGAGCGTTTCTTTCGTCCGGAATGAGAAGGCCCGCCATCGGCGGGCCTTCTACTTGGCTTCGTGCAGCAGCTCAGGGCAGGGTGAGGAACAGGTAGAGGATCGTGCCCACGAAGAGCGTCACCGAAGACAGCTTGCCGACAGCCCGTTCGCCGTCGCTCCGGTGGGCGGCCCCCCAGCGGCCGTAGATCCAGCAGGCCGCCGCGATCACCGCGAGCCCGACGGAGGCGTCGCGCACCCAGCCGGCGTCCTCGACCAAGGCGTTGAGCACCCATAGCAGGTAGAGCGCGTAGGCGAACAACGGGAAGGACATGCCCTGTTTCAGGGATTCCATCCACTCGCCGGGCTTCGGCAGCTTGGAAGAGAGCGCAGGGAAGACCGCCAGCAACAGGTAGGGCAGCGCCATTCCACATCCGATGATCATGAAGAAGAGCAGGGTCTCCATGCCCGTCCTCTCCTGGTCGAGGGCGAAGCCCAACGCCGCACCTAGTCCGGGCGCCGTGCACGGAGTGGCGACCGCGGTCGCGAGCACGCCTGAAAAGAAGGAGTTGGCGCCGCCCTGGACGGCCCCGGCCACGTCGCCCGCGAAGGTCGCGCCCATCTCGAACACGCCCGAGAAGCTCAGCCCCAGGGTGAGCATGAGCACGCAGGTGCCGAGGACGAAGCCCGGCGACTGCATCTGGAAGCCCCAACCGACGGACGCGCCGCCGGCCTTGAGCGCCACGATGAGCGCGCCGAGCGCCACGAAGCTGAGGACGACGCCGGCGGAGTAGAGCGCGGCGTTGGACACCGCGACGCGGCGGTCGGCGGCCGCGTCCTTCGCGAAGGAGAAGACCTTGAGTCCGATCATGGGAAAGACGCAGGGCATCAGGTTGAGGAGGGCGCCGCCCAGGAAGCCCAGCGCCAGCCAGTAGGCGACGGGGTGCGTCTCGACGGTCGTGTCGTGCGGCCGTCCGGCGGCGACCGCATCGAGCGCCGCGACCACCTCGGCGCCGGTGAGCACCTCGGAGAGCACGGCGGAAGGCGATCCCGCCTTGACGGCAACGTTGAGCGGAATGCCCTGCCGTCCGTACCTGCGCAGCTCGGCCGCGATGTGATCGTCCTTCTTCGTCCAGTCGGCCTTCATCAGCACCACGCCGTGCCGGGCGATGGCCTGCTGGACTTCACCCTGGGAGTAGACCCGTTTGTTCACCTGGCAGGTGGCGCACCATCGGGCGGTGAAGTCGACGTAGACCAGCTTGCCGTCGGCGAGGGCTTTGGCCTGGGCCTCCGGGGACCAGGGAATCCATTCGGCGGAGGCAGGCTTAGGACTGCTGCCGACGGCCGGGGCGAGGGCGGACCCTGATGCCACCGTGACCTCGATGTTCACGAAGCTCCCGTCGGGCTGTCGCGTCGTGAAGACGGCTTTGGAGTCGGCCATTTTCTCGGTGGCCTCCTTGGTCGATAAGGTGACCTTCCCGTCGGCATGCTTCTGCTGGAAGGTCGCCGTCGGGGTGATGAAGTTGGCGTGGGGGAACCAGGTGCCCGTGAGAGAGGGGGAAGGCAGCATGACCGTGAGCAGGTCTCCCTTGACGCTGGCGGTGGTCTTGAGGGACGGACGCAGGTCCGGATAGAGCTTGGGGTCGTGGGCGACGATGGCGTCGGGGCCGTCCAGGTCCAAGGTGAGGGAGACGTCCTTTTCCTGCGGGACGCAGCCCTTGTCATCGCACTCCAGCCAGGAGACGTGCCCTTTGAGGGTGACTTTGCCTTTGGCGCCGGCGGGGATTTCGATCGGGACCAGGATCAGGGTCTCGTCCTCGTAGACGAAGTTGTAGACGCCTGCCTGGTCGAGCATCTTGGGGCCGGGCCAGATGAATTCACCTGGCTTGAGTCCGGCTTTGTCGGTCCATTCGATGGTAGGGGACTCGCCCGCGTCTCCGGGGTTCTTCCAGTAGACGTGCCAATGCGGGTCGCACTTCATCCTCAGCGCGACAAGCGCGCTGCCTCCGGGCGAAGCGTCGGTGACCGCCACGAGGTCCACCCTTGTCTTCACCGCGCCGAACAGGGCGGCCAAGGGGCACAGCAGGGCGAGGAGCAGGGGCAGCTTACGCATGGGCCCATCGTGGGCGGCCGGCCCGGGATTGGCAAGAGCCGGGGGTCAGGCCCGCAGGACGCAGGGCAGGAGCGCGGCGTCCGTCATCCCGTGGATGATCTTCTTGTCGGCCGGACAGAAGGTGGCCATGACTCCGGAAAGCTCGGTCGTGTCGCCGTCGACGAGGAAATAGGGGCACAGACGTACCCTGCCGTCGGCCTGCACCACCGTCCCGTCGTCGGAGAAGACCGGGTGACGCAGCCGTGAGGGCTTGTGATACTCCTGCAGCACGTGGAAGGTCTCGTTGTCGGGATGGAGCGCGGAGTCGATCGCCTCGAGCCACTCCTCTCGCGACACGTCGCTGCCCAGGGTGACGCTGCGGGCTCCCCAGGCGGTCTCGTGGAAGCCCGAGGCCTTGATGATCAGGTTGCGTTCGCGCTGGGAGGCGTCGGCCAGTTCGGCCCAGTCGCGGATGGTGCGTCCGCCGACCTGCGGCGCATGCAGCACGGCGGTGGGCGGGAGGTCGATCCGCTCCATGATCCAGGTCCTGGGGACGATGCGCATCAGCGCCTCGTGGTGGTCTTCGGGCAGGTTCTCCTTCCAGAATTCGGCGAGCTGTGGGTGATGAAGCAGCGCGAGCCCCAGCTTCTCCTCTTGGAAGGCCTTCATGGGAGGCGTCAGGACCAGCTTGCCGGCCTCGACGGCCGCGAAGATGCCGTCCGCCCCCTTCACGTTGGCGAGGTCGAAGAGCTCGAAGAACCGGTAGAGCAGGTCAGCCCGGCGGGGCGCGCCGTCCACGGGGATGAAGGACTCCCCTCCCATGTTCATGACCTGGGACGGGTCGACGACGTGCGTGTCGTGACCGATGCTACGCAGCTTCTCCGCGAGCCACTCGAACTCCGGTCGGTAGGTGGCGGACTCCTCGCTCACCACGATGGCGATCAGCGGGTATCGCATCTCCGGGGTGAGCGCCGCAAGCGCGTGGTGGAAGCGCTGGGGGAGGTCGGTGCCGCCGACCACTCCGGGGAAATCCTCCGCATAGACCTCGTTGAGGTACGCCGTGAGGCCGACGCCTCCCGGCACGCTGTCGAGCTCGGTCATGGTGAACCCCTGTTCGGTGATCAGCAGGTCTGGCCTGAGCACGACGGGGTGCTGCCCCTTGACGGCACGGTGACGGCCGTGCTCGATGAGGCCGGCGGGCTTGTGCCGGTCGAGGTACTGGGCGACCCAGGGGGCGTGCAAGTCGCGGTTGCGGAGGATCTTTCGGTCCGTCGCGGAACGGAAATAGAGGCGTTCCAGGGCGCGTTGGTAGCTGAGGCAGGCGCCCCCGATCACCTTGAGCTCGGCCAGCTGGGCCGCGCTGAGAGGCCAAGGCTCGGGCGAGAGGCGCCAGATCTTCTCGGCGAACAGCGGCGGTTCGAGCAGCTTCGTCCTCAGGACGTCCCGAGAGGGCATCGGCTTCAGTCCTCGATTTTGATGTCCTTGTTGCGTGTACGCGGGCCGCCGGCCCGCAGCCAGCCGTTGATGAACGCGTCGATGTCGCCGTCCATGACCGCCTGGATGTTGCCCGTCTCGACCCCGGTTCGGAGGTCCTTCACCATCTGGTAGGGCTGGAAGACGTACGAGCGTATCTGATTGCCCCAGCCGATGTCGCCCTTCTCGCCGTAGTAGCGCTCCATCTCGGCGCGCTTGTCGTCGATCATCTTCTCGTAGATGCGCGCCCGCAGGATCTTCATGGCCAGGGCCCGGTTCTTGACCTGCGAACGTTCGCGTTGGCAGGCTACCACGATGCCGGTGGGCAGGTGGGTCAGGCGCACGGCCGATTCGGTCTTGTTAACGTGCTGGCCCCCCTTGCCGCTCGAGCGGTAGACGTCGACGCGCAGGTCCGATTCCGCGACCTCGACGTCGATGTCGTCGTCGATCTCGGCCACGACGTCGACGGAGGCGAAAGAGGTGTGGCGGCGGGCGTTGGCGTCGAACGGCGAGATGCGCACGAGCCGGTGAACGCCGCGCTCGGCCTTGGCGTAGCCGTAGGCGTTGGTCCCCTCGATTCGGAAGGTCGCCTGGCTGATGCCCGCGCCCTCGCCCTCGGCCACGTCCTCGACCTCCACCTTGAAGCCGCGTCGTTCGGCCCAGCGGGTGTACATGCGGAACAGCATGTCGGCCCAGTCGTTGGACTCGGTGCCGCCCGCGCCAGCCTTGACCGTCACGATGGCGCTGGACCGGTCATGCGCGCCGGAGAGGAAGGAGGAGATCTCGAGGTCTGCGACGGCCACGAGCAGCTCGTCGGCCAGACGGCGGAGCTCCTCGAGTTCGGCCTCGGCCCCTTCGGGCGACTCCGCGATCAGTTCGGCGAGGGTCTTGGCGTCCTCGAGCTGGCGACGGAACGCCGACTGGGGCGCCACGATGTTCTTGAGCAGGTTGCACTCCGAGATGACCTTCTGCGCCGCCTTCTGGCTGTCCCAGAAGTTCGCCTCCGCCATCTGGGCCTCGAACCGGGCGATCTGCGCTTGCTTGCCCGGGACGTCGAGGAACTTCCAGAGGTGGCCGGACCTACGTTCGACCTCGTCGAGGGCGGCTCTGATTTCGGGCGGGATGTACATCGCGTGAAGGCGGGTGATAGGTCACGTCGCCCGCGTTTTCAATGGCAGAGTGCCGCGGACGGGCATCGCGCTTGCGCCCCGGACGGAGGAGGGCATACCTGCGTCATGTCCGAACTCGAGGGCCTGAGCCATGAGCAGATCGCGGGGCCTGCGCCCGAACGCCGGGTCCTGGCCAACGGACTCGAGGTGATCTTCTGCCGCCGTCCCGGCGTCGGGCTCTGCACGGTGCAGGCCTGGGTGCGCACGGGCAGCGTCGATGAAGGCCGCTGGGAGGGTTCGGGCATCTCGCACTACCTCGAACACATGGTGTTCAAGGGGACGGAGAGGTTCGCAGGCCGGGAGCTCAGCGAGGCCATCCACCGGGCGGGCGGCAGCTCCAACGCCTACACGACCTTCGACCGCACGGTCTATTATGTCGACGCGCCGGAAGAGGGCTTCGAGACGGCCATGGAGGCGGTGTCAGAGATGGTCTTCGCGCCCATCATCGCCGAGGAGGACGCCCGCTTGGAGCGGGAGGTGATCCTGCGCGAGATCGCCATGCGCGACGACGAGCACGATTCGGTGCTGGCCGAAGCCGTCCTGGCCGAGGCCGTCCGCCGTAACCCTTTCCGCCATCCCATCATCGGCCACAAGGATCTGTTCGTCTCGCTCACCGCGGAGGACCTTCGCGCCTACCACCGCGGTCGTTATGTGACCTCCAACGTCGTGCTCGCGCTCGGCGGCTCGATGGAGGCCGAGCGGGCCTTCGATGCGGCCGAACGCTGGTTCGGTCGTCACGCCCGCCGGCCGCTGCAGGACTCCAGTCCGGCCGAGGAGCCTCCGCAGGCCGGGCCACGTCGGGCAGACGTCGTCCGCGAGGTCAGCACGCTCCGGGGTGTCAGCTGCTGGCGTGCGCCCGCTCTGTTCGACCAGGGAAGGCAGGCGTTCGACGTCTTCGTCGGGCTGCTGGGAGGCGGGCAGAGCTCGCCCCTTTGGTCGGAACTGCGCGACGGTCGCAGGCTCGTCCACTCCATCGACGTGTCGGTGTTCGGCACGCGCCAGCTCGGTCTGGCCTGGGCCGGATGGAACGCGGACGCGTCCGCCGACGCGTCGGCGATCGAAGCGGCCGTGTCCGAAGTGGCTGCCCGGACGGCGAGGACGGGCATCGACCAGGCCTCGCTCGATCGGGTGCGTCGTCAGTCGGTGGTCGCCTTGGTGAACGGGCAGAAGTCCATCCATGGCCTCACCGCCCGTTCCGCGTCCGCGGCGGCAAGCGGGCATGATGTCGGCTGGACGCTCCGGACCGTCCGACAGCTCGCCGCGCTCACGACGGATGACATCGCCGCCGAGGCGGCAAGATGGATCTCAGGGGACAACCTCACCTCAGGCACCCTCCGTGGCGCCAACCCCGCCCGTATCAAGCCTCGCCGGACCGGGTGCGCGGCGCAGGAGGGGGAGTTCCAGGTGCGGCGTCTCCATAACGGCGTACGTGTCGTCCTGCAGAGAGACGACTCGCTTCCCAAGGCCGGCTTCGGCGCCTTCATGTCGGCGGGCGGTCCTTACGAATCACCCGAGAAGCGCGGCGCGACCGCGCTTCTCTCGACGATGCTGACGAAGGACGCCGGCGGCCGCACCCGGGCCGAGATCTCCGCCGAGGTCGACCGTCTCGGGCTCACCTTCGGGGAGCACTCCTCGCAGCTGAGCTGCGGCCTCTGGGCCGAGGGGCTGGTGTCCGACTCGATCCCGGCGTTCCGTCTGGCGGCCGACGGCCTCTTATCCCCCGCGTTCGAGTCCGAGGCGTTCGAGCAGGAGCGCGCGGCCCAGATCGCCGCGTGCAGGGAAGCCGAGGACGACATCGTCGAGAAGGCCAGGCTGGCCCTGCTGCGGCAGTTTTTCGGTAACCATCCGCTCTCGGTCGATCCCTCCGGTGACGCCGTGACCCTCGCGGCCAACACCAGGGAGGACGTCGTCGCCCTCCATCGTTCCCTGGTCAATCCAGCCAATCTCGTGCTCGGTTTCTCGGGCGATTTCGACGTCGAAGAAGCGGTCTCCCGGGCCGCGGAGCGGTTCGAATCCCTGCCGGCGGCTCCCTTCGTCCGTCGGAGCTTCGTCCGGCACGTCCCGTCAGCCCGCGCCTCGGCCAGGATGGAGGCGGCCGGCGAGCAGGCCGTAGTCGCGCTCGCGTTTCCGCACTGCGGCTTCGGCACGGAAGAGGTCGTCTCGGCGGGGATCGTCGACGAGCTTCTGAGCGGCATGGCCTCCGGCCTGTTCAGGCGCGTCCGCGAGGAGCGAGGGCTCGCGTACTTCGTGGGTTCATCCCGTGTCGAGGCCGTCGACCAGGGGATGTTCTATCTCTTCGCCGGCACCGCCCCCGGGGCGGAGCAGGAGGTGCTCCGCGAGATGCGCGAGGAGCTGGCCCGCATCCGCCGGGGAGATTTCTTGCCGGACGAGATCGACGCGGTGAAGCGGCGCATCCGTGTCGCGCGTCGGCAGGGTCGTCAGTCACCCGGGGCGCGCATCCAAGGCGCGATGCTGCGCGAGCTCGTCGGGCTCGGGGCCAACTTCGACGCGGAGTGGGAGCGTCGTATGGGCGCCGCCGGCCCCGTCCAGGTGTCGGCCTACGCCTCGCAGTGGCTGAGGCAGGCCCACGAGCAGGAGCTCGTGGCGCTGCCTAGGCGTCCCTGAGCTTTGAACGCGCCCAGAGGGCCGCGGCCATGCCCGGCGCGGCCAGGCTCAGCGAGAACAGGAAGTATCGCGCATAGCCCAGCCGTTCGGCCAGTTCGCCCGCCCAGAACCCTGGCAGGTAAGCGGCCAGAAGGGCGAGGGTGGACAGGGCGGCGTAACGCACCGCGGCGGCGGAGCCTTCCGCAAGCTTCATCATGGCGAGAAGCAGGGCGCAGAGGCCGGCGCCGTAGGCCACGTATTCGACGAGGAATACCACGCCGACGCTCCAGATGCCGTGGCCGGCGCCCGCAGCCAGCCAGGAGACGGCCAGGAGCGGGGCGTGCATGGCCAGGCCCAGCGGAATCAGCGACCTGCCGATCCCGAAGCGGGTGACTACCATCGAGCCCACGACGCCGCCCAGTGCGAGCCCGCCGACCGCGGTCACCATCCGGAGCAGGGCGTAGGTCTCGTTGTCCAGCGCCAGGCCGCCTTTCTCGGCTCCGGCCAGCGAATAGAGCGGCAGCACGCGAGCCATATGCACTTCGCTCGCACGATAGAGCAGGATGAGCGCGGCGACCGCGGGGAGGCGGGGATCTCGGAGGAGTTCCCTCAGCCCCGCGCCCATCGCCCTGAACCGCCCCCTTACGTCCAGCCCGTCGGACTCGTGGCTCGGCTCCTTGCGGAAGGACCAGGCGTTTGTCGCGGCGGTGGCGAGGGAGAAGCCTGCCGCGACGAAGAGCGCGACGGACCAGGCCTCGGTGACCGGCCGGCCGTGCTGCATCAGCGTCCCGGCCAGGCCGATGAGGCAAGGTCCCGCGAGCACCGCCCCGACCTTCGACGCCACGTTGAGCAGTCCCGAATGTCTGGCACGCGACTGCTCGTCCAGCGAGGCCACGAAATAGCCGTCGAGGGTGAAGTCGTGGGCGGCGGCGACCACGGACAACAGCACCAGGCAGAGAACCACCGCGCTGCCTCCCGGACCGGTCATCGCCGGCAGGGTCAGCCCCGCCAGCAGCAAGAGCGCCGCCGTGGCGACCTGCGAGAGCAGGATCAGCGGCCGGGGCCGGAAGGCGGCGATGAACGGCGCCATGAGGACCTTGAAGCCGAAGATCAGACCGAGTACCGATTGGATCTTCGTGATGCCGGCGTCGGCGGAGCCGAGGTTGCGCAGGGCCACCGGCAGGGCCTCGTCCCGCACGGCCGCCGGCAGCGCCTGAAAGACGTAGCAGCCGGCGACCCAGGCCCAGACAGCGCGTTTCGGGGCGGGTGCGGCGGCCTCCCGCATGCCTCAGGAGCCCTGGCCTTCGCCGAGCTGGTTCTTGGCGTAGAAGTCGACGGACTTCAGCAGGCCGTCGACGAATTTCGCCACGGTGATGTTGAGGCCCAGCAGCTCGGAGTCCGCGAGCTCCAGCAGCGTCCCCGGCTTGAAGGTCCGCGTCGTGTCGACGAGTCGCGAGATCTTCTTCGAGGAAGGCATCAGCACGTCGCCGACCGGGTGGCGGACCACTCCCTCGGGCGGCGCCGATTCCGCCGAGGTCTCCTCCTTGGAGTCCGTGGGCACCTCGAAGTCCTGCATCGACTTGAACTCGAGGGTGAGCGAGCCGTCGGGGGCTATGTCGTCGTTCGTCACCATCCCGCCCTTGGAGAGGACGCGCAGCGCTGCGGCCAGGCTGAACACGCCGTCCTCGAGCTCGCAGACGATGCCGTAGGACTCTTCGAGCGCCTCGAACTTATCCTGCAGGCTCATGCGGGCGAAGGCCGCCTGGTCCTTGGCCACCTGTTCGATCAGTTTGTCGTCTGGCTGCGTGTTGCGTCCGCAGTGCCGGACGAAAAGGCAGAGGTGATGGCAGTCGGCCATGCATTCGACGGAAAGGACAAGGAGGTCGTTGACAGTCGTCCGCAGCATCAGGCCCCGGGCGTAGGCGAGCATCTGCGGCGCGGGCAGGTGCGCCTGGGGCAGGGGCATGACCCGGGAGAGCCCGGAGAAATGGTCGTAGGCCGCGGCGTCGGCGGTCTTCAGCCCCGCGAGATTGAACGCCAGCAGGTCGTGTTGCCTCTGCAGCGCGGTGAAGTATTTCCGGCTGATGGACTGGAGCGAGATGACGTTCTCGCGCGGGGCTGGCTCGGGCTGCGGCATGTTCAGAGTCCCGGATTGGACTCCTTGTCCTTGCGGTGGCGAGCCCTTTTCCTCGCAAGAAATCCGTCTTTCCGCGGGGCGGGCGATGCGGTCGCCCAAGCCGCCACGACGGGAAACGCCTCGGCTAGCGACAGCCGTCGCCGGTCGGGGTGCCCGGGGAAACGGAAACAGTGGGCGACCTTGGAACGAAGGTCGGGGTTCAGTTCGCCACCGGAGACCAGCAGCGCCACGTGTCGGCCTGGGACGCGCACCGGGACGGCAAGGTCGATCTTGCGTCCCTCCGTGGGGCTGAGGGCGACGACGCAGCACCGGTCCTGGACAAGGCCGAGAAGGCCTCCCAGCGCCGCAGCCCGCATGATGATGACCTCCTCGAGGGCGCCTTCGGCCATGGCCCAGGCGTCGGCGTCATGGGCGAGGCGCTCGCTCCCGGAGGAGAGCAGCAGGCGTCGGAGGCCGAATGCCGACATCGACCTGGCCAGCGCCGCCAGGTCGGAAGGTCGTTCGAGACCGTCGGCGATGACCACGGTCTCATGGCCGTCCCTCCATTCGGTGAAATCGCCCACCCGGGCGAGCCCGGGCTCGGGTCTGAAAGTGACGGCGCACACGTCATCGCAGGGGCCCTCGGCGATCTTCGACATCTCCGAGTCGTGCACGGTGCGCAGCGGGATGCCGAGGGCGCGCAGCGACTCGGCGTGGGCCGAGAGGGCCTCCTCGCCCCTTCGCGTCATGGTGACTTCGCGGAGCGCCCGGGGGTGGTGTTTCACGCAGGCCAGGACGGCGTCGACGCCACGCAGGACAAGCCTTGAACGATTGGGATCCTCGCTCATGGCAGGCGCCCCTCGTCCAGGTCGATCATGTCGGCAAACGAGATGACGTCATCGCGGTGCGAGGCGCCCATCTTGCGCTTGGCGTCGGCGAGGGCCTCCCGCCCCATCTCGCTCATGCCCTTCTGGACAAGCTCGCGGTTCCAGACGTGCACGCGTAGCTCCGCGGGAAAGATCCGGCGGAGTCCTGCGTCCAGGGACGTGTCGTCGGTGGATTCGCGTACGACGGCGATGACCTGCTCGGGATCGACCCCGAGGTGAAGGCAGAGGAAGCGGTCGAATCCCTTACAGAAGTTGCGCTGGTATGACCGGGGCAACTCTCCGGCGAGATGCTTCCGAATCTTGGCGACGAAGCGCGGAAGATGCAGCAGGCCCGTGCCGGCATGCGGCACGTAGGCCGAGGGGAGGTCGTAGCAGATCTCCCCGGTGGTCTCTGAAAAGCCCGTCGGGGGCTTGTTGGAATCGCTCATTTGATGCTGAGGATGACCGCCGAGAGACTGCCGGCGACCTGGTCGAGATTGGCCGACTGGGCGGCGACGAACTGTCCAGCGGCCGGACCGCCCAGCGGGCTGGTCCATTCGGATTCCGCCTCATGGAGCTTATCGCCGCCGGAGTTCTCGATGCGGATCCGCAGGCGGAGGCGGGCGCGCGTGTCGACCACGTCCATCCTCAGTACCTCGATGAGCGCCACGAGGTGATGCTCCGCGGGCGGCTGCGACGTGCAGGGAAGGCCAGAGGAGGCGGTAATTCTTCGGCCAATCGCCTCAGGCAGCGCGGATTCAAGGGGGCCCAGCCACCTTTGCGAGTCCTCCACCCGGGCGATGCCGGAACGTTCGATCACGACCGCGGGGCGTCTCAGGCCTGCCGGCAGGACGGCCCGCGGTAGGTAGACCTTGGGTGACCGAGCCGAGGTCGAGGCCGCGGGGGCTGAAAAGGCGTGGAAAACGACCGCCTCGCTCCTGCCGCCGATCAGGCACCCGCCGAGCGACAGCGAGAGCAGGGTGAACAAGATGAGCCTCATTTGCCGGGAGCGGCCTCCTTGCCGTCGACCTCTACCCGGCGTTCGACGGATTCGCGACCGCGCCGTCCTGTGAGCACGGTCTCGGGGTTGCGCTCGATGAAGTCCGCCAGCGAACGGATCGCCTGGGCGGCCTCGGACACGTCCGCCATCGCCTGCTCGAGGTCGCGCCGGGCGGGCGATCCGGGCTTGGTGAGGGTCCGGAGGTTGGCGGAGGCTTCCTCCAGCCGCTGGAGGGCCATGCGGCCGGCCTCGGCCATGAGTCGCATGTCGGTGGCCACCGGATCCACCTGGCCGTTGAGACGTCCGGCGAGCGCCTCGACGCCTTTCATGGCCTTCGAGAAGTCTGTCACCGCCTGGATGATCGCGGGGTCGCTGGTCACCTTGGCGATGTTCTCGGAGGCGGCCACCAGGTTGCCGTTGATCCGCTGGAACTCGATGCGGGAGGCGCCTTCGTCGAGGCGGCCGAGGATCGAGTCCACCTTCCGCGTGATCGAGACGAAATCGACCCGGCTGAGCTGGTCGAGCGTCTGGGACACCGCCTTGGTGAGCGCGCCGAGATTCGAGGGTAGGGTGGGGACTTCGGGCAGGTCGCCCTTGGGGTCATGAAGCTTGACCGGCGTGTCCGGGAAGTAGTCGAGCTCCACGTAAAGAACGCCGGTGATGACCGACTGCTGCTGGAGCTTCGCGCGCAGGCCCTTCGCCACGGAATCGGCGAGCCCCTTCCGGTCGAGGAGCGCCTTGTCGAGCCCGCGTCGCGTGAGCAAGTCTGGGGTGAACTCCATCACGACCGGGACGGAGTAGTCGGAAGGGGTCTGGCCGGGTGTCCGCAGCAGGACCTGCGAGACCTTCCCCACGGAGACGCCCCGGAACTTGATGGGTGCGCCGATGTCGAGTCCGCTGACCGAGTCCTCGAAATAGGCGACGGCCCCCGGCTTGGAGTCCGTGAACACTCCTGCGCCGAGTAGAACCATGGCGACGATGAACAGCACGAGGCCACCGGCGACGAAGGCGCCGATCAAGGTGACGTTGGCGGATCGTCTCATGGTTCAGGTGCGGTGGGTCTGGGAGAAGAATGCCCGGGCCCTCGGGTGGGCGTCGGACGTCAGAAGGTCCCTGGGCGGACCGTACGCCCCCATCCTGCCGGTGTCGGTGTCGAGGTAAACGCAATAGTCGGCCGTACGGAGGATGCTCGGGACCTCGTGGCTGACCATCACGATGGTGGTTCCGAACGCCTCCCGCACGCGGAGAATCAGCTCGTCCATCCGCGAGGCGGTGACCGGATCGAGTCCGGCCCCGGGCTCGTCGAGAAACAGCACCTCGGGGTCCAGCGCGAGGGCGCGAGCCAAGGCCGCGCGTTTCGCCATGCCGCCGCTGATCTCGGAGGGAAGCTTGTCCATCGCGTCGGACAGCCCGACGAGGGCCAGCTTGTATTCCGCGAGTTGCCTCAGCTCCCGCCTGGGGGGTGAGAGGAACTCCCGGATCGGAAGCTCGACGTTCTCGCGCAGGGTGAGGGAGGAGAACAGCGCTGAACCTTGGAACAGGAAGCCGAGCCTGCGGAGGGTGTCCTCCCGCTCGCCTGCCGTGGCGACCGCAAGGTCCTGGCCCAGGAGGGTCGACCGGCCCGAGACGGGCTCGTCGAGTCCGCTGAGCGCCCGCATGAGGGTGCTCTTGCCGCATCCGCTCGGCCCGACCACCGCGAGGATCCTGCCGTGCTCCAGGGAGAAGGAGACGTCGGACATGATCGCCCGGCCGCCGTGTCCGACGCAGAGGTTCTCGCAGGCCAGCACTTCTCTTCCCATGTCAGACGCCGTAGAGGTTGAACAGCACCGCGAAGACGGCGTCTGCGATGACGATGAGGGTGATGCCGAGCACCGCCGCCGAGGTGGCGGCCTCGCCGACGCCGAGGGCCGAACGCTTTGCGACCGAGCCCCGGTAGCAGCCCGCCCATGCCGCGATGAAGCCGAAGGCGATCGATTTTACGAATCCGGCCATGAAGCTCCGCCAGCTGACGGCGAGGATGGCCTGCGTGACATACTGCTCCACGCTGAGTTCCCCCGCGCACGCGACGAGCATCCCGCCGAACACCCCGACGAAAGTCGCGAAGACGGAGAGCACGGGCACCATCAGGGTGACGGCGAGGATGCGGGGCAGCGCGAGGAACTCGACGGGGTTGATCCCCAGGGCCCGCAGCGCGTCGGTCTCCTGGCTCACGTTCATGCTGCCGAGCTGCGAGGCGAAGGCGGTGGAGGTGCGGCCGCAAGCGATCACCCCGGTCATCAGGGCGCCCATCTCTCGGGCCATGGCCAGCGCCACGAGGTTGGCCACGTAGACCGTCGCGCCCACCTGTCTCAGCTGGATCAGGCCGACGTACGCCATGATGAGGCCGGTCAGGAAGCCGAGCAGCGCGACGATGGGGAGCGCGTCGACGCCGGCCGTCTGCATCTGCAGGGTCAGCTCGCTCCAGTTGACCCGGGCTCGGCCGACGAGGGCCCGCAGGAAGCCCAGGGCGGTATGCCCGATGTGCTCCAGGGCTCGTCCCCACGAGGATCCGCTTTCAACGCCCCAGGAACCGATGTTCTCCAGCAGGCCGGGACCCTCGTCCGGGGTGCCGGTCAACGCGACGTTTTCAGCCATCCTTATGAGGGCCTTCAGCCTTTCGGGCAGGTCGGCGAGATCCACGGACCGCACCGTCCTCAGGTGCGCGTGCAGCCAAGCCGGAAGCGACGAGTCGAAGAGTCCCAGTCCGTCCGTACGGACGCAGACCCTGTCCGCACGGAATGCCACTTCGGGGAGCGGCGTTCCGGCCGCCCAGGCCCCGCCGACCCAGAGGATGACGGAACCATCGTCCGCCACCTCCGTGCGTGCCCGCGGGGGGCTAGGGGAGGGCTGCGACATGCTGAAAATGAGTAAGTTGACCCCGAGTTGTCCCACAAGTCAGAAAGGCGTTGTGGGAACGCCGCCACGAGCTTTCCTTCGACATCCCTCATGCGTCTGTCGGCTTCCCTAGCACTTCTTGTCCCGTTTCTTCATGGTGCGGCGTTCGAGCTGCCGTCGCCGTTTCCGAAGGAGGGGACGCCGTTCCGGCTCTCACTTGAGGAGGAGAATGACAAGTTCGGCATGGATAACTTGGACCGGTATTACACCCAGGGCATGCGATTCACGCTCCAGTCCGGGGACCATGCCTACCTCACCGTCACGCAGGAGATCAACACGCCCTCCGATACGACCAACCCCAGCCCTCCCGTGACGGACCTGCCTTATTCCGGTGCGCTCCATCTCGCCTACGGCTACGGTCACGTCTTCGACCGTAGTGGACGCAAGGACGTCCTGATGTCCGCGGAACTCAAGGTCGGCGTCATCGGACCGTCGTCCGGGGCCGAGACCATCCAGAACAAGTTTCACGCCCTGATCGGCACGCCCGAGGCGGCGGGCTGGGGTCAGCAGATTCCCGACGAATTCCTCATCAATTTCGACGTCGAACTACGTCGGCGGTTCGGCGACGACCGCTTGGACGTAATCGCCAGATCCACGGCGCAGCTGGGCTCGATGCGTTCGGGCTTCATCGTCGGCGCGCAGGCTCGCTGGGGCCGGGGGCTCGATGGTTCCTGGGGGCACGGCACGATCCGCGGCAACAATGCCTATCTCGGTCCAATCGACGGACGCCGCGGCTTCCGCTGGGATCTTTTCGCCGATGTGCAGGCCGAGGTCGTCGTCTCCAACTACGCCACGGACGGGGGCTTCTTCCTCAACTCGCCGAGCGTCGTGCGCCGTCCGGTCGTGGGTCAGTTCTCCATCGGAGCCGAGATGCGTCATGAGTCCTTCAGCTTCGCCCTGTTCAACGCCGTGCGAACCTACGAATTCAAGACCCAGGCCGAGGCCCATTATTTCGGCGGCTTCAAGGCGGCGGCCAGTTTCTGACGATGCGCCGCGCCGCCGTCATCGATCTTGGATCGAACTCCATCAAGGCGACGGTCTTCGATCTCTCCGACCGTTCCGAGGTCGCGCGCCACGCCGAGCAGGTGCGCATCTTCACCTCGGGTCCGCCTGACGACCGGCCGCCCCAGGCCTTGATCCAGGAGGCCTCAGAAGCCGTCAGGCGTCTGGTCGAGTTCTCCCGCGCGCACGAAGCCGAGAAGACGGTGATCGTCGGGACCTCGGCGGTGAGGGAATCCAGCTGGGCGTCCTCCCTTGCCGCTAGGATCAAGGAGCTCACCGGGCTCAAGCTCGCGGTGCTTTCGGGCGAATCCGAGGCCAGGATCATGGCGCGCGGCGTCCGTAACGACCGGAACTATTCAGGCTACCCGGACCTCGTAGCCTTCGACCTCGGCGGGGGCAGTCTCGAGTTCGCCCAGATGAAGGGCGCACGCATGGTCCGTGCGCTGAGCCTCAAGCTCGGTTCGGTGAGGCTCACCCAGGGCTTCCTCGGGGACGGGGAGGGTCGCCTCAGCGACCTCGACATCGCGTCCATCTCCTCGCACGTCTCCTCCGTGATGGACAAGCACCTCCATCCCCGGATGGCCGACACACATCTCGTCGTCGGCGCCGGAGGCGCGTTCAACGCCATCGCGATGCATCTCGAGGCCGCGGGCGAGCCGATCCAGGGCGGGCGCATACCCGTGCTGCGTATCCGCGAGCTCCAGCAGCGGCTCTGCGGCATGGGACTCGACGCACGTCGCGCCGTGCCCGGCATCCCCGCCGATCGCGCGGACATCATGCCGGCGGCCCTCGTCACGATCTCCACGCTTGCTTCGCTTTGCGGAGCCGAGGCGTTCCATCTCACGCATCACGGCGTCCGGCACGGGATGTTGGACGTGCTCCTCAGTCCCGAGGGGGCGCTGCTATGAGGCAGTTCTGCTGCATCCTGTTGACCATGGCCGCGCTCCATGGAGCGGAAAAACCCGTGGTGGCGGACGTCCTTTCGGTGGATGCCGCCACGGGGCGCGCGACGGTGCGGCTGGCGAACGATCCCGAACGACGGATGGGTGTGATGTTTTCGCCCGCCGACGCCGCCATGGGCTGGGTCGGACGCAGAATCCGGTATGTCCCGACGCCTAACGGCGATGATGTGCGCGCCGACCGGGTCTTCCCGGCGGGCGATGAGGAGCTACGCCGGGCCAAGGAAACGACCGACACCCTCCGGCGCGCCACGGCCGACCGGGGACGCATGGTCTCCCGGATGCCGGCCGAACTCATCCCGGACATGGCGCTCTGGGACCAGTCCGCCCGCATGGTGACCAAGCGCGATCTCCTGGGGCGGCCATTCGTCATCAATTTCGTCTTCACCAGTTGCCGGAACGCCAAGATGTGCCCGGCGGCGACGCGCTGCATGAAGCAGCTCGGCGACCTCCTCGAGAAGTCGGACGGCGACGCGCGTCTCGTGACCGTGACCTTCGACCCTGAGGTCGATTCTCCTGGCGTGCTCAGGACCTACGCGGACGGATACGGCATCGACGGACGTCGGCACGCCTTTCTCACCGGCGACGAGGGACAGATCAAGGATCTGATGCGCCAGTATGGCATCCTGACGGCGGAGTCGGACGGGACGATCGTCCATAACGCCGCGACGCTGGTGGTGAGTCCCGAGGGAAGGATCGTGCGCCGCATCGAGGGCGCGACCTTCGACCCGCAGGACGTCTTCCGTTCGCTGGCCGGAATCGGGCGTCCGCGATGAGCCCGGTCTGGAAAGGCACTTTGGCTGTCACCGCGGGCGCCTTGGGTCTCTATATCGGCCTGCGGCTCCTGCCTGACACCCAGTGCACCCTTCTGCACGCCGCCCATGACCCCCTGGTCGTCGATGGCATGGAGTTCTGCGGGGTCAATGAACAGGCCAACTACTACTCGCCGTCAGCGATGAAGTTTCCCGTGACGGCCAGACTCGAACTCTCCGCCGAATCCGGGACCCTGACCTTGCTGACCGACGGTGTACGCCCGCTGCTCCCCCATGAGGTCGCCGTCTCGCACACGCGCAGGGTGCACCTTCATCTCCGTCAGGAGGGGGGCGTGCGCGCCTACGTCCATGTTCATCCCGAGCCGACCGACGACGGCGGTTGGAAGTTCGCCGTGCCTCCCGATTTCGCCGCGGCCGCGGCAGGATCTAAGGTTAGGGCGTTCGTCGATTTCGTCTCCGCGAGGACGCGCCGTGCCATGCTTGCGGAGTGCATCGCCGAACTTCCGGGCGTTCCCGGCATGCCTCCCGCCGTCCAAGGTCTTAGGGTGACCCTCGAGCGCGACCGATTCACCGCCGGGGCGGCCGACACCCTTCGCATCAAGGTCTCTGGACGGGATCCCGTGAACCTAAGGCCGGTGATGGGGGCCCTCGGACATGCCGTCGTCTTCGGGGATCAACAGGTCAATCCTGGCTACGCGCACATGCATCCCACCTGGGAGGGGCGCGATCGAGAGCCCGAGCCCCTCTTGGCCTTCCGTCTGCGGATGCCGGGCCCCGGACGCTACGACCTCTGGCTGCACCTGGACGATGGTGAGGAGCGTTACCTACGCGCCAGTTTCGACGTCATCCCCTGACGGAGCGAAACCAGTCCGCCGTCCGCTCGAGTCCCTCGGCCAGCGTATGGGACGGGCTCCAGCCGGTGGCCCGGAGCCGGTCCGCCGACGCTAGGGAGTGCCTCACGTCCCCGGGGCGGGCGGGATGGTGCTCGATCCGCGAACGGGATCCGGTAAGTCGGAGCACCAGACGCGCCAGCTCGTCGATCGTGATACTGGCGCCGTAGCCGACGTTGAACGAACCCGTGACGTCGGTCCTCGCGGCGACATGCAGGAGCGCGCCGACGACGTCCTTCACGTAGACGAAGTCACGGGTCTGTCCGCCGTCCCCGAACACCGAGAGCGGCTCGGCCAGCAAAGCCTTCCGGATGAAGATGGGGACGGCCGCGGCGTAAGCGGAGGCGGGGTCCTGTCTCGGTCCGAACACGTTGAAGAAGCGCAGGGAGGTCGTTGAGAGACCTGTCTCCGCGGCAAGCAGGCGCTCGCCTTCCAGCTTGCTGGTCGCGTAGGGGGACCTGGGCTCCGGGGTCATGCTTTCGGTCTTCGGCACGGTCGGGTTATCGCCGTAGATCGCGGCGGAGGAGGCCAGCACCACCTTCCGCGCTCCCCCGGCGCGAGCGGCCGCGAGCACGCGGGCGGTGCCCGTGACGTTCAAGGCCTCGCACTCCCCGGGGCGTGCGACGGATTCGGGGACGGACACCATCGCGGCGAGGTGGAAGACGACCTCAGCGCCCCGCGCCGCCTCCGCCAGAGCGTCGTCGTCCAGGATGGAGCCCTTCACCATCCTGTGCCGAAGTCCCTCGAGATTGCGGAGGTGTCCGGACCGGAGGTTGTCCAGCACGGTCACCTCATGCTCGCCTTGGAGCTGTTCGACCACGTGGGAGCCGATGAAGCCGGCGCCGCCTGTCACCAGGACCTTCATCGGCTTCGAGAGGCCACGCAGGCCTCCATGGCTGGCAGCTGGCTCTCGATCGACCTGACGAGCGCGAACTGCGTGCGGCAACGCTCGAGATTGTGCTCCGGCCGACGCACCTTGAAGTAGACATCCCCCTCGAGCCAGTCGGTCAGGAACCTCAGCCCGATCTCGAACGTGATCAGTTTGCCGGCGGCGGGGAGGAGACGTCGCTCGGCGGCGGTGAGGAAGCCGTCGGCCGCCGAAAGATAGCCGTCCACGAGGGCCTCGAACATCGGTAGGCGCATCTCGACCTTCGCGAGGTCGGTTTCGTCCTCGGCCGCGGGGGATGTCGAGGTGCGGACGAGGTCCCCGAAGTCATAGAGCGCCGAGCCTGGCATCACGGTGTCGAGGTCGATGACGCAGATCCCCTCGCCGGTGACGTCGTCGAGCAGCACGTTGTTCAGCTTGGTGTCGTTATGGGTGACGCGTTCGGGGATGACGCCCGCGGCCAGGGCGTCGACGACGACGGACACATCCCCTTCGCGGGCGAGGGCGAAGGCGATTTCGGGCGTCGCGGCGGCGGCGCGTCCATGGACATCGGCCTCGAGGGCCCGTCTGAAGGCCGCGAAGCGGGAGGGCGTGTCGTGGAAGCCGGGGATGGTCTCATGGAGACGCCCGCCGGGCAGGTCGGCCAGCAGCGCCTGGAATGCGCCGAAGGCGCGGGCGGCCTCACGGGCCTGTCCGGCGTCGCGGACCACGTCGTGTCCGGTGGCCCCCTCGATGAAGAGGTAGCAACGCCAGTGCCCGCCGTGCTCGTCCCTGTGCCAGTCGGCGCCCAGCTTCGTGGGGACGAGGGTGAGGGCGCGGCGCGGAGCATCGTCCCGTCCGGACGCCCTGAGACGCTCCTGGGCGTGGGCGCAGACCCGGGAGACGTTCCCCATCAGCGCCACGGGGTCGCGGAAGACCCGCTCGTTGATGCGCTGCAGGAGGAAGCGTCGCGTCTCTCGACCGCATCGTTGGTGCACGGCGAAGGTGTCGTTGATGTGGCCGCTTCCGTAGGGTGCCGCCGAGACGAACTCCCCGGGGAGCCTGAAGGCCGAGGCTACGGTAGCGATGTCAGCCACGGCGCGCATCTCAGGACCACAGCGAGGCCGGATAGTCGCCGGAAGAGACGAGCGCGCCGATGCTCGCTTGCACCTTCGGCTTGTCCTCGCGGTAGGTGACGCCGAACCAGGAGGATTCGGTGCGCAGCACGCGGCAGGAGGCCTGCGAACTTCGGATGAGCGCGCCCACGGTGATGGGGATGTAGGATTCGCTCCGTAGCTCGCCTCCGCGTGCGGAAAGGAACGTGCGGAAGTCCGCCTCGAGGAGATCGAACACCGAGGGGGCGAAGCCCCACATGTTCATCGAGACAGGCTCCTCGCCGGTGAGAGGGACGATCGTCCCGTCTTCCTCGGTGTTCTCGGCGCCTCTCTCCTTGCGGGCGATCTTCGTCATCTCACGAATGTCCGTCAGGCGTCCGTCCGGCCCGGTACG
The DNA here is from genome assembly GCA_030830965.1 of Verrucomicrobiota bacterium. GTDB lineage: Bacteria > Verrucomicrobiota > Verrucomicrobiia > Opitutales > UBA953 > UBA953. The sequence goes on from JAURLX010000019.1 coordinate 200,654, forward strand.
GCAGACGCCGCGGGCCACCGTCCCGTGGTCCGAAAGGGTGTTCTTGAGCGTGAAGCCCACCATCGAATAGTCGGTGGCGGCGGGGCTCATCGCGGCGAGGTCCCGGCCAAGCACCGCGAAGGAATCACGTCCGTAGAAGTCGTCCGCATTAATCACCGCGAACGGCGTCGTGACCTGCTCGCGGGCGCAGAGGATCGCGTGCGTCGTGCCCCAGGGCTTCTCGCGGCCGGCGGGGGGCGCGAATCCAGCCGGCAGTCGCCCGAGCGTCTGGAAGGCGAACCCCACGTCCGTCCGAGAAGCGAAGCGCGCGGCCACCCGATCGCGGAAATCCTGTTCGAAGTCGGGCCGGATGATGAACACCACGCGCCCGAAGCCGGCCCGGAGGGCGTCGAAGACCGAGTAGTCGAGCATCGTCTCACCAGAGGGGCCCATCGGGTCCATCTGCTTGAGCCCGCCGTACCGGCTGCCCATGCCGGCGGCCATGACGAGGAGGGTCGGTCTCATCGGCGGAGACGGTTGATGCGGTCCTCGACGTCGGCCCTGAAACGGTCGATGAAGCCAAGCGTATGTTCCGCCGCGTCAAGGGAGTCGTCCCGGGCCAGCGGGGTCAGGTCGATCGCCCAGGACAGCGCGGTCGTCTGGTCGGGGGCATGGGCGTCGTTGAACGTGGCATTGGCCATGCGGCGACCGAGCACGGCGAGGTCGTAGCGTTTGCCGCCGGCAATCTGCGTGGCGAAGACTCCGTTCAGGCGTTCGGCCAGCCCAGGCGGGCCATCCACTGGCATCGGGGTCTTCTCGCGGTCGACGACCCAGTCGAGGTCACGCCAGACCTCGCAGCCGTAGATCCGTTCTGGTCTGGTCCCGATGGGCATCCGACGGACGGCCTCGATGCAGCGCAGGAGGCACGCCACGTGTGTGTCGTGCTTGTCGGCGGGATTGTGCAGATAGACCGCCTCCGGACGGGCCAGTTCAAGGATGCGATGCAGATCGTCGACGACGCCGGATTCGTTGGCGGTCCTGACGGCGGAGCTAGGATGGCCGAGCTGGGCGACGAAGGCGTATTGGCCGATTTCCGCGGCCCTGCGTTGCTCCTGCACACGTTCGGCCGCGATCTGCTCGTCCGACCAGCTGGCATAGGTGCCGGCGCGTGAACTGCCGCGCCCATCCGTGATCGTGACCCCGCCGAACCAGCGGTCATCGCGTCCGAGACAGGCGATGATGCCGTGGAAGGCCATGAATTCCAGGTCGTCCTGGTGGGCGCCGATTCCGAGATGGGTGGTCCGGCGCACGGCATCTTCCGGGGCGATCCCGTCAGGAACGTAGAAGTCGGACGCGCCGGAGGCAAAGTTCATCATGGGCGTCGGGGGAGGGGCGCTAGGGAGGCCGCGGCCACGGCCTGCCCATGCCTCTTGTCTTTCTCGGAAGGGGCGAGGATGTCCACCCGAAGTTCTGGAAACTCAGCGGCCAGCACCTCGCCGGCCTTGGACGAGATGAGCTCGCCGCCCGCGCCCGTGGTCACCCGGCCCATGGTGAGGATGGCCTCCGTGTCATAGAAGGCGCAGAAGTGGGCGATCGAGTAGCCGAAGGCGATGCCCACGGCCTCGTAGACGGCGGCGGCCCGTTCGTCCCCGGATTTCATCATGTCTTGGAGCATCTCAAGCTGCTCGGGAAGCCGCATGCCGGCGGGCGCCTGGATTCCGGCCCCAGGGAGCAGCCGGCCGACGGCCTGCTGGCTGAAATACTGCACGGCGCACCCTCGGTCGCCCGACCATTCGTCGGCGGGCGCGTCCTCCCGGTAGTCGACGGGCACGAAGGCGAGCTCGCTGAGCCAGTTGGTCAGGCTGCCGGCTCGGTCGACGTATCCGGCGGCGACGCTGGTGCCCATGGCGACTCCCAGCACGGCGTTGCGCCGCAGCGACATCGATGCGGCCAGCGCGGTGACGTCCCCGTCGTTGAGCACCTCGAAGGGCACCTTCCATTCTTCCGCGATCCGCAGGAAGATGTTCTTCACCTCGCGGTCGAACACCTCGCGGTCGGTCACGCCGCGGAAAAGCGACGCCGCCCGCACCTTGTTCGCGATGTAGACGCCGGCAGAGGATCCGCCGATGGCGTCGACTCTCGGCAGGTGGGCGGCGGCGCGCCGGAGCGAGTCGCGGATGCCCTCGAGATGATAGGCGGGGTCCTGCTGGAAATATGGGTCCCATTTGACCTCCTCGGAATGCACGACTTTTCCATCGATGATCGCAGCGCATTTACGATCGGACCCTCCGAGGTCGAAACCGATCCTACATCCGTCGAGATGGCGTCCGAGGGCGACATGCGCGGTCGATTCGTTCGGCAACGCCCCGTTGGGCGACGCCTCGAACCTGAGATCGCTCTCGAACAATCGGAAGTTGAAGTCGGCGTCGAACGCCCGGAGGCCCCCGCGGGAGTAGCAGGCCGACAGCCTTCGTGCGAACTCGTCGGCGCGGGCGCCGGCCAGCAGGAACCGGTCGCCGCCTCGCGACCAGAGCAGGAACTTCACGGTTCTTTCGACATGTCGCCACGTCTCGGGGTCCATCTGGCCCTCGGGCGGCAGCAACGTGACGTGACGCGAGGCGGTGCCGTCGGGCCGTGTGAGGCAGATCGTGAGTTCGGACGTGCCCTTAATCGCGGCGGCTTGCCGCAGGTATTCTCGGGTCCAGAGCGAGGCGGGGACCAGACCGGGGTCCGCTGACGCGATGAACTTGGGGTTGACGCCCACCATGGTCAGGTTTTCAGCAGGGACGCTGACGCTGGGTCGAGGTGGTAGGTGCAGGCCGAATGCTCCTGGAGCCAGGTCGCCGGGCAGTCGGCGTTGGGCTTCTCCGTGAAGGCCCGTCGGACGACCTCGGCTTTGGCGGTTCCGAAGGCCAGCAGCGCCACCCGCCGCGCGCCGAGGATGGTATCCACACCCATCGTCACCGCGGCGCGTGGGACGGAGTCCACGGAACCGAAGAAGGCGGCGTTGTCGCGCCTGGTGATCTCGTCGAGGACGACCCTCCGGGTCCGGGTGTGGCGCCCGGAGGGCGGCTCGTTGAAGCCGATGTGGCCCGTGCGGCCTATGCCGAGCACCTGGAGGTCGATCCCGCCGGCGGCAACGATGGCGGCTTCAAATGCGCGGCATGCGGCGTCGGGGTCGGCGGCCACGGCGTCGGGCACGTGAGTGGAGGACCGGGGTATGTCGACGAGTTCGAACAGGTTGACCTGCATGTAGCGACGGTAGGACTGGGGATGGTCGCCGTTCAGTCCCTCGTATTCATCCAGATTGAATGTCACCGCGTTCCGGAAGCTGAGCGACTCCTCGCGGTGGAGCCTTACCAGTTCACGGTAGAGGGGCAGGGGGGTGGAGCCTGTGGCGAGCCCCAGCACCACATTACGGCCAGCCTTCTGTCCCGTGATCAGCAGGTCGGCGATATCATGGGCGACGGCCGCCGCCGCCGCGTCCGAGTCGGAATGGACGCGGACCTGCGGCATCAGCCGAGGGCTGCCAGCATCCTGGCCAGTTCGTCGCGCCGTGCTTTCGACTCCTCGAGCTGCCTGCGTGCGCCCTCGAGGATCTGCGCGGGCGCCTTGGAGACGAAGGCCTCGTTCGATAGCTTTGATTCGCCCGCGGACACCGCTTTCTCGAGTTTCTCTAGCTCCTTCCCGATGCGCGTCCGTTCTGCGGCGATGTCGACATTGGAGCCGACGTCGAGCGACACCGTGCCGAGCGGCGTGACGGCGCCGGGGCGTCCGCCAAGGTCGTCGGTGAACTCGACGGCGGACAGCCCGGCGAGTCGGCAGACCTTATCCCGCGCCGACTCCAGCGACGCGCGAGCGGCTCCGTCCTTCGCCTGGACGGAGACGACGGCGTCCCTTCGGGTGGCCTGGCCGGCTTGAGACTTGAGCGCACGGACCGAGGCGACGAACTCGCGCAACGAAGCCACCGCGGTGACCTTGCTGGCGGCGGGCTTGATCCCGTGGACGCGGAGGGCCTTGAGCAGCTCGCCGCCCGTGCCCGTATGATGCCGCTGGATGAAATCTTCCGTCCCGCCGTATCCCAGCAGGTGCCAGAGCTCCTCGCTGATGAAAGGGGCCACCGGATGGAGCATCAGCAGGAACTGCCGAAGCACCAGGTCCTGGACGGCCAGGCAGGAGTCGCGAAGGGCCGGATCGGCCAGCCGAGATTTGGAGGCCTCCACGTACCAGTCGCAGAAGTCGCCCCAGAAGAAGGAGTAGAGCCCCTGCGCGTACGCGGTGAACTCGTGGTCGGCGAGATTGCGGTTCGTCGAGTCGGTGAGCTCGGCCAGCCCGTGCAGAATGGCGAAGTCATCGTCGTCGAGGCTGGCCGGCACGAGCCGTGAGATCACCGCGCCGAGGTCGGAGTTGTTGGCCATCGGTCCGGACATCTGGCGGAAGCGCGCGGCGTTCCACAGCTTGTTGCAGAAGTTCCTCCCTTGGGCGACACGGTCCTCGTCGAAGAGGATGTCCTGCCCCTTGGGCGCGATGGACAGGAGGCCGAAGCGCAATCCGTCCGCGCCGAACTTCGCGATCAGATCCAGGGGTTCCGGGGAGTTTCCGAGGGATTTCGACATCTTGCGGCCGAGCTTGTCGCGGATGATGCCGTTGAAATACACGCGGTGGAAGGGCACCCGGGCCCTGATCTCGTCGTCGGTGAGGTTCTTGCGCTCTGGACCGTGGAGCTCAAGGCCCGCGATGATCATGCGAGCGACCCAGAGGAAGATGATGTCAGGGCCTGTCGCGAGGGCCCCCGTGGGGTACCAGTGGGCCAGTTCCGGCGTCGTCACGCCGGGCTTGCGCCAGCCGATGGTGGCGAGGCACCACAGCCAGGAGGAGGCCCAGGTGTCGAGCACGTCAGGGTCCTGCTCCCATCCCGCAGGGTCGGACGGAGCGGTCAGTGAGACGTGACGGTTGGCCGGGTCGTTCCGGTCGGCGCCCTTGCGGTACCAGACGGGAATACGGTGGCCCCACCAGAGCTGGCGGCTCACGCACCAATCTTGGATGTTGTCCAGCCAGTGTAGATAGGTCTTGGTCCAGCGTTCCGGGTGGAAGCGGATGATGCCCGAGGTGACGGCGCGCTTGGCCTCTTCGATCTTGGGGTAGCGGATGAACCACTGCTCGCTCAGCCGGGGCTCGATGGGGACGTCCGCGCGCTCGGAGAAGCCCACGGTGTTCTCGTAGGGCTCGGTCTTCACCAGACATCCGAGTTCTTCCAGCAGCTTGGCGGCCGCTATGCGCGCCTTGAAACGCTCCATCCCCGCGAGCGGGCCGGCGTCCGGCGACATGGTCCCGTCCGGATTCATGACATCCAGCACCGGCAGGGAATGCCGGCGTCCGATCTCGAAGTCGGTGCGGTCGTGGGCGGGTGTGACCTTGAGCACGCCCGTACCGAACTCCCGGTCCACCGCGGTATCGCCGACGATGGGGATCCGGGCTCGGGGGAAGGGGCGCCAGACGTACTTGCCGATGAGCCGGCGGTATCGTTCGTCGTCCGGATGCACCGCCACGGCCGTATCGCCCGGGATCGTCTCGGGGCGGGTGGTGGAAATCTCCAGCCAGGTGCCCGGCTCGTCGGCGACCTCGTAGCGCATGCGAAAGAGCTGGCCTTTCGATGGCTTCATGACGACCTCCTCGTCCGAGAGGCCCGTCTGTGAGACAGGGCACCAGTTCACCATGCGTTTCCCGCGGTAGACATAGCCCCGCTCGTAGAGCGTGACGAAGGCCTGGAGGACCGCCTCGGAGTAGCCGGCGTCCAGGGTGTGGACCGTGCGGTCCCAGTCGCAGGAAGCGCCCAGCTTACGCAGTTGCGAAAGGATGATGCCTCCGTGCCTGTCGCGCCACTCGGATGCGCGGACGAGGAACTTCTCTCGCCCGAGGTCATGGCGCGATCGACCCTCCTTCTGCTTGAGTTCCTTCTCGACCCGAGACTGGGTCGCGATCCCGGCGTGGTCGGTTCCGGGCAGCCAGAGGGCGGACTTCCCTTCCTGCCGGGCGCGACGGACCATGATGTCCTGCAGGGTGTTATTGAGCAGATGGCCCATGTGCAGCACGCCAGTCACGTTCGGCGGCGGGATCATCACCGCGAAGGATTCGCGGGAGGGGTCCACCACGCCCTTGAAGCATCCGGAGGAGACCCAGAGGTCATACCAACGTTGTTCGACGCCCTGAGGGTCGTAGGACTTAGGTATTTCGGCCATCGGGAGTGAGACGACTAGGGGCTAAGAAGGGGATTGAAAAGCGTGGATTCTGCGGCTTCAGTCTGATCAAGCCAGGCCCCATGCAGCGGGCCGACGACGAATCCCGCCAGGTCCGGAAGGAAGCAACGGCAGTCGACCGGGACGCGTGCCGTGGCAAGCCTGGCCCCTTTTTCCTGACCGTAATCCTGCGTATACCCGCAGGCCCGCGGTCTTGCGAGCGTCGTCGCCGGTCAGAGGGAATGGATGCTCGACTTGCTGACGGCCATCGCGGCCTCCTTGAAGGACTCGCTGATGGTCGGGTGCGCAAAACACGTCCGGGCGATGTCCTCCGCGCTGCCTCCATACTCCATGTGGGCGCACGCGGCAGCGATCATCTCCGACGTGCCGCGTCCGACCATCTGTACGCCAAGCACCTTGTCGGACTTGGCGTCCGCGATGACCTTGACAAGGCCGGTGGTGGCGTCGGAGGCGATGGCACGACCGTTGCCTTGCAGCTGGAACTTGCCGACCCGGACCTCGATGCCCTTGGCCTTGGCCTCGGCTTCGGAGATGCCGACGCAAGCGACCTCGGGGTCGGTGTAGACGACGCCGGGGATCACGCCGTAGTTCACATGGCCGTGCTTGCCGGCGATGTGCTCGACGCAGGCCACGCCCTCCTCCTCGGCCTTGTGGGCGAGCATCGGGCCGGCGACCACGTCTCCAATGGCGTATACGCCCGGCAGGTTGGTCTGGAAATGCGCGTCGATGACGATGCGACCGCGCTCGTCCAGCTTGAGGCCTCCCTCGACCGCTCCGAGCCCGGTGGTGTTGGCCCGGCGGCCGACGGCGACCAGGATGCGGCTGGCGGGGAACTCGAGCTGCTTGCCGTCGCGTTCGGCGGTAAGCGCGACGCCCGCCGCGCTCTTCTTGACGCCGGTGACCTTGGCGCCCAGCTCGAACTTCATCCCCTGCTTCTCGAAGGCGGTCTGCGCGGCCTTGGCGATGTCGGCGTCATAGCTGGGTCCGCAGATGCTGGTCAGCATCTCGACCACGGTGACTTGGGCGCCGAGGCGCGCCCAGACGCTGCCGAGCTCGAGGCCAATCGCGCCGGCTCCGACGACGACCAGCCTTTCTGGCACGGAGGGGAGGGCGATGCCCTGGTCGGACGAGATGACGGTCTCGCCGTCGAACTTAAGGAACGGCAGCTCGACCGGCACCGAGCCGGTGGCGATGAGCACGTTTCGGGTCTCAAGCGTTCGGTCCCCGGAGGTGCTGCGGACCTGGACCTGTCCGGCCTTGCCCAGCCGACCCAGGCCGCGGACGATCTCGACGCCGCGCTTGGTGGTGAGGAACTCGACGCCCTTGTTGAGCTGAGCGACGACCTTGTCCTTGTTGGCCATCATGGCCGCGACATCGAAGGACAGCTTCTCGCCGCCGAGGAGTCCGTGCTTCTTGCCTTCCCGGGCCGAGTGCCAGACTTCGGTCGAGTGCAGCAGGGCCTTCGAGGGGATGCAGCCGACGTTGAGGCAGGTGCCTCCGAGCGTGGGGTCCTTTTCAACGAGGGCCACCTTGAGGCCGAGCTGCGCGGCCTTGATGGCGGCTACGTAGCCTCCAGGTCCGGAACCGATGACGACGAGATCGAGCTGTGACATGATGAAGTTTGGTCAGACGCCGAAGAGCAGCGGCTGGGGGTCTTCGATGGCCTGCCGGACCTTGACCAGGAAGGTGACGGCCTCCTTGCCGTCGATGATGCGGTGGTCGTAGGACAGGGCGAGATACATGATGGGTCGGATGACGATCTGGCCGTTCTCCACCACCGCCCGTTCGACGATGTTGTGCAGCCCCATGATGGCGGCCTGCGGATGGTTGAGGATCGGGGTCGAGAGCATCGAGCCGTAGATGCCTCCGTTGGAGATGGTGAAGATTCCGCCCTGCAGCTCGGGAAGCTGGATCTTGCCGTCGCGGGCGCGCTTGCCGAAGTCGCCGATCGCCTTCTCGATCCCGGCGAAGGTCAGCTGGTCGCAGTCGCGCACGACCGGCACCATGAGTCCCTTGTCGGTTCCGACGGCCACGCCGATGTCGAAGAAGTTGTTCTCGACGATCTCTTCGCCGTCGAGCTGCGCGTTCACCTGCGGAACCTCCTTGAGGGCGCGGACGGCCGCCTTGACGAAGAACGACATGAACCCGAGCTTGACCCCGTGCTTCTTGAGGAACTCCTCGCCATAGCGCCTGCGCAGCTCCATCACCGGGGCCATGTTCACCTCGTTGAAAGTGGTGAGCATCGCCGCCTCCGACTTGGCCTGCACGAGTCGCTCGGCGATCTTCTTGCGCAATGGCGACATGCGGCGGCGAGTGGTCCGCCCGTCACGGGAGGGGATGGCGACGACCGGGGCCGGCGCCATCGCGGCGGTCTGGACGCCAGGGGCCGCCTTCACCGCGACGCCGGTCTCAGCGGCCGCGAGCATGTCTCCCTTGGTCACCCTGCCGCCCTTGCCTGTGCCCACTACCGCGGCGGGATCGATGCCGGTCTCGGCGGCGAGTCGACGCACGGCGGGAGATAGCGAGACGGCTCCAAGTTCGCCGACCTTGGTCACCGGCGCGATGGCCGCGGGCGCGGCGGATACGCTTTGCGCGACCGGAACGGAAGGGGCGGGCGAAGGAGGGCCGCCGACGACGCCCGGTTCGATGGCGGCGACGACCTGCCCGACGAGGACTTCTACGCCGGCAGCGACTTTGATCGTGATGCGACCGTCGACCTCGGCCGTGGCCTCGGCCGTGACCTTGTCGGTCTCGAAGGCAAAAAGCGGCTGTCCCTTGCGGACCGTGTCGCCTTCCTTCACCAGCCAGCTCGCCAGAAGTCCTCCCGTAATGGATTCGCCGGAGGGAGGGATTTTGACGTCAACGGACATGTAAGTGGAGGACGAGCGTTAGCCCGGACATCTGAAATTTCAAGGGTAATGGGCGGATTCTGGGCCCAGGGCGCCCGTTTTAGGCCTTTCCGGCTTACGATGAGAACGCCTGCCTGATGACGTCTGCCTGCTCGATTCTGTGGACGGAAAGCGCGCCGACGGCCGGCGATGCCGCCGCATCCCGTCCGGCGTACGAAGGCCTGATACCGAGGGCTTGCTCGATGGGTTCGAAGATGAACGACCAACCGCCCATGTTGCGGGGCTCGTCCTGCACCCAGACGACGTCGCGAGGGGAGCCGGCCGCGGCGTGGGCCTGCCTGAGAGCCTCGGCGTCGAAGGGGTAGAACTGCTCGATGCGGGCGATGGCCGTCGAAGCGTCCCCGAGGCGGGCGCGCTCGGCTTCGAGTTCGAAGTAGATCTTCCCGGAGCAGAGAAGCAGGCGTCGGGCGGAGGTGGACCCGCCCTGGTCGGGCAGCACGGACCTGAATCCTACCGACGTGAAGTCCTCGAGGGAGCTGACGCAGGATTTGTGACGGAGCAGGCTCTTGGGGGTCATCACCACGAGCGGTTTGCGGTGCTCTGCCTTCACCTGCCGGCGCAGCGCATGGAAAAGCTGGGCAGGGGTCGAGGGCTGGACGACCTGCAGATTGTTCTCGGCGCAGAGCTGGAGGAAACGTTCGAGACGGGCGGAGGAATGCTCGGGCCCTTGGCCCTCGTAGCCGTGCGGCAGGAGCAGGACGAGTCCGCTCGTCTGGCCCCATTTCGATTCGGCGGACGCCAGGAACTGGTCGATGACGATCTGGGCGCCATTCGAGAAATCGCCGAATTGGGCCTCCCAGACAACGAGGGCGTCCGGAGATTCGAGCGAGTAGCCGTAGTCGAATCCTAGGACCGCGTATTCGGAGAGGCTGGAGTTGACGAATTCGACGCGGGCGCCTCCGACCGACGCGAGTGGGGTGTGCTCGGCGTCGTTCGACGGGTCGTGCAGGACGCCGTGCCGGTGGGAGAACGTCCCGCGCTCGCAGTCCTGGCCAGAGATCCTGACAGGGTGGCCCTCCGCAAGCAGGGTCGCGAAGGCGAGGCTTTCGCCCAGGCTCCAGTCGTAGTTCTGTCCGGAACGGTAGGCTTCGGCCCTGATGTCGAGCATGCGCTTGATCTTGGGATTCGGCGTGAAGTCAGGCGGCATCTCCCAGAGGCATGGCGCCACGCGCTCGATAAGTTCGCGCGGGACGGCCGTCGTCACGTCGTGATCGTAGGGCGAGGCGAAGGGCCGCAGGCCGGGTGAGGAGCCTCCACGGGCCTCGATGTCGGAGGCAAGGGAGGCCCGAGCGCGGTCAAGCGAGGCGTTCAGCAGTACGTCGATCTCGGTGCGGAGGGCCAGGAGCTCACCGTCCGGGGCCGCCTTGGTATCGATCAGTCGTTTGGCGTAAACCTCGCTAGGAGAAGGGGACGAAGTGATGGTGCGGTACATCATCGGCTGCGTGAACATCGGCTCGTCCGTTTCATTGTGGCCGTAGCGACGGTAGCACACGATGTCGATGACCACGTCGGCGGCGAACTTCTGACGGTACTCGAAAGCGATGTCCGCCGCCAGGGCCACGGCGTCAGGGTCGTCGCCGTTCACGTGCAGGACCGGCGCCTCGATGGCCTTGGCGATCTCCGTGCAATGATGGCCGGTGCGGCCTTCCGCGGGCGAGGTCGTGAAGCCGATCTGGTTGTTCGAGACGAGATGGACCGTTCCGCCTACCGCGTAGCCTTTCAACGCGGACAGATTGAGCGTCTCCATGACGACGCCCTGGCCGGCGAAGGCGGCGTCGCCGTGCACCAGCACCGGAAGGATGGTGGACCTCGGCGTCTCCTGGAGGTCGCCCCTGGCGCGCGCCCGACCGAGCACGACCGGATTGACGGCCTCGAGATGGCTGGGGTTGAAGGCGAGGGTGACCGCCACCGTGGCCGGGCCTACCGCGCGTTCGCCCTCGTAGCCCAGATGGTACTTCACGTCGCCGTCGCCGGTGGAGGTGTCGGGGATGTGCTTCTCGTCGAAAGCCTTGAAGAGCGATTCGGCCTTCTTGCCGCAGAAATTGACCAGCACGTTGAGCCGGCCCCGGTGCGCCATGCCGAGGATCATGTCGGAGACCTTGGCCTGGGGGGCGCGTTCGAGGAGTCTTTCCAGGGCGACCATGAGCGATTCGCCTCCCTCGATGGAGAAGCGCTTGGCGCCGACGAAAGTACGGTGCAGGAAACGTTCGAACTGCTCGGCCTGGACCATCATGCGCAGGAACCTGCGACGAAGGTCCGGCTCGTAGGATGGATTGAGTCCGCAGCTCTCGGCCCGTTCCTGCAGCCAGCGACGACGCGCCCCGTCCTGGATGTGCACGTACTCGACCGTGAGCGTGCCGCAGTAGGTGGACTTGAGCCGGGCGACGATCTCCGAGAGATGCAGGGGCTGCCCGCCGAGGAAATCGCCGGTGGCGTATGTCTTGTCGGCTGGCACGGTGTCCAGCCCGAGGGCCTTGTCGGTGAGTTCGTGGCAGGGGACCGGTTCGGCGAGCGGGTTAAGCTTGGCCTGGCGGTGGCCCAGCAGTCGATACGCCTGTATCGCCGCGAGCACCTTGAACTGCGCCGTCAGATCGCCCGTCGCCGCGACGCCGGAGGCGGCACCTTTGGCCGGCTTGGGCGGAAGGCTCAGACCAAGCTCGAAACCTTCGAAGAACGCGCGCCAGTCGGAATCGACGGCCGATGGGTCCTTCTTCCAGAGTTCGTGGTAGGTCGCGATGAGGTCTGCATTCCATCGGGTGCCGACACTGAGATGCTTCATAAATGAGCGATAAAAGCTCTTTCAATCTACGCGTGGCACAACCTGCTACAAGTCCAGACGCTGTGGAAAAAACCGCAAGTTTGGTGATTGAGTCACTTGCCGGCGGCTGGTTTGATGCGTTTCGCGTCGATGTCCACCCCACGGCCGGCCAATCGTTCCTACTCCACGGAAGCCTTGGAAAGGTGGTTCGCGTCCCTTCCCGAGGACTGGGAGGCCTGCTTCGAGGCCTCCGACTTGGAGGAGGGGCGGGCGATCTACACCCAAGGCCTCATACGGTCCCTCGAGTTAAGGCCTGACGCCGCCGAGGCGGTGGCCCGTACCGAGACCCAGACCGTGCGCGCAGTCATCGAGCTCACCGAGAGTCAGCTTGAATGGCGGACATCCCTCCCTGAGGAGGAGAACGGCGCCCCTTACGCCATCGCCGCGATGTATGAAGTGGAGGAACTGCTGGCCGACGAGATACCCGCGGTTGACGAGACCGCCCCCGTCGCGCCTGAGCTGGAGCCCAAGCCACAGGAGAAGAAGGAGCCCGCCGGGAAGGGACCGCTCCGCCTGCAGGTCAGTTTCGTGCTCACTTCGGAGGGCCTGACGGCGGCCGCCGCCTGGACGGGCAGGGGAGGGCAGAGTCTCAATTGCTTCGGTCCGGGCGCCATCCCGGGCGACGAGCTCTCCGATGAGCAGCGTCAGACGCTCTTTCGTTTCAGCACGGTCGCCCACCGGGCCGGCTTCGTCTACGCGAAGGCCTCCGGGCAGTGGGCCATCGAGAACATCGGCCGGATCGAGCGGTTCGTGCGCGAGGAGCTCGCCGACTGGCGCAAGCGTTTCAAGCTCCACGGCGAGGAGGCGCTGAACATCTTCCGGAACGAGCAGCTGCAGGTGGCCGTGGACGCCGAGGCGGAGTCCTCCGGCGAGGGTAGTTCCTTCCGCCTCAACTGGCGGCTCAAGGCGGGCGGCCACCGCCTTCTGGCCGAGGAGCAGAAACTTTTGCTGAAGGCCGGCGGCCGGCCGGTGATCCTCCCCGGCAAGGGCGTCGTCGCCTACAATGCGGCCGTCGCGGACTTCTCCGAGGACTGGCGCGCCAAGGAGGGTGAGGTGCCGCGTTATCTGCTCCTCTCATTGTTCGACCACGCGGCGGTCGGCGCGCTCAAGCTCAACGACGACCTGAGGCAATGGAAGGACAGGCTCCTGCAGGAGCCCGAGCCCTCCGACCGTCTCCCGGCCCATCTCAGGCCCTATCAGGCCAAGGGCGTGGCCTGGCTCGGCCGTCTGTGCGACCTGGGGGCCCATCCGCTGCTGGCCGACGAGATGGGCCTCGGCAAGACCATCCAAGTGCTGGCGCTCATCGCGTCGCGCCCGGCGGGCGAACGCACGATCATCGTCTGCCCGGCGAGCGTCATCCCGGTCTGGTTGGGCGAGATCCGACGCTTCCATCCTGAGCTCTCCGCCGCCGTGCTCACGGCCGACGATGATTTCGCGCGACGTCCCGAGGTGGGCATCTGGATCTCCAGCTACACCCAGCTTCGTCGTCATGCGGACCTACTCCCGCGCGCGCGGTTCGGGTACGCGGTGCTGGACGAGGCCCAGGCCATCAAGAACCCCGATTCGAAGACCACGCAGACGTGTACGCAGATCCAGGCCGAGCACCGCATCGCCATCACCGGCACGCCGCTGGAGAACCGTCCGACCGACCTGTGGGCCATCTTCCGCTTCCTCATGCCGGGATTGCTCGGCAAGCGCGCCAACTTCGAACGGATGATGCAGCGCGACCCTTCGGCCGGGCTCGGCAAGGTGCGCCGTCAGGTCAGTCCGTTCATCCTTCGTCGGCTCAAGCGCCACGTGGCGGCCGACATCCCGCCCAAGATGGAGGTCGTCCTGCCTTGCCCGCTGACCTTCGAGCAGCGCGCGCTCTACCAGCACCTCACGCAGGGCAGCGGCCTTGCCGGCGAGCTCGCCGGACTTCTGTCCCGCGACGCGACGTCGGTGCTCACGCTACTCATGCGTCTTCGTCAGGTCTGCTGCGACCCCGGGCTGCTGCCGGAGAACTCCCACTGCCCGTCCTCGCATTCGGGCAAGGTGACGATGCTGATGTCGAAGCTTGCGGAGGTCGCCGCCAACGGCTCCAAGGCCGTCGTGTTCTCCCAGTTCGTCTCCCTGATCGAACGCGTCAAATCGGCCCTGGCCCGCGAGTTGCCGCAGCTGCCGGTGTTCGAGCTGACCGGAGAGACCAAGGATCGTTCGACCCCCGTGGAGGGCTTCAAGGAGACCCGCGGCCCGGCGCTGTTCCTCGCCTCGCTCAAGGCGGGCGGCACGGGAATCACGCTGAACGCGGCGGAGTACGTTTTCCTGCTCGATCCCTGGTGGAATCCGGCCGTGGAGGCCCAGGCGGTCGACCGTGTCCACCGGATCGGCCAGAAGAACCCGGTCCTGATCTACCGCATGATCTCGCCCGGTACGGTCGAGGAACGGATCGAGGAGCTCAAGCAGGACAAGCGCGAGCTGTTCTCCGCCGTGGTCGGCGACATCCCGGACATGACCGATTGGACCCGGCACTTCTCCTCGATCGAATCCCTCATCCGTCTCAGCGATTCCGCCGCGACCGCGGAGACATCCGGCGAAGGGGACGCCGAGGGCTGATTCACCTGGCCGTCAGGTCGTACTCGGTCGAGCCGGTCACCGTCACCTCGGCGAACTCGCCGACAGGAAGCGAGCGGGGCACACGCACGGTGCCGTCGATCTCCATCGCGTCGCCCTCGCTGCGGGCCACGCCGGGGCTCTCCACCAGCACCCGCAGCTTCCGGCCCAGCATCGCCTCCCCGCGCTCCTTCGAGAGCCGTTGCAGAAGCAGCATCGCGCGGGCATGGCGGTCGGCCTTGACCGCGTCGGTCAGGTGACCTTCGAGGCGGTCGGCCTTGGTCCCCTCCTCCTTCGAGTATTTGAACACCCCCACCCGGTCGAACCGGGCGTCCTCGAGGAAGCCCAGCAGCTCGGCGAAGTCCTCCTCGGTCTCGCCTGGGAAGCCGACGATGAAGGTGGTGCGGATGGCGATGCCTGGGACGCCTGCCCGCATCCTCCGGACGAGGTCGCGGATGTAGGCGCCGTCGGTCTCCCGCTGCATGGCCGAGAGCATGCGGTCGGAGATGTGTTGGAGGGGGATGTCCACATAGCGCGCCACGTGACGGGAGGTGGCCACGGTCTCGATGAGCTCGTCGCTCCAATGGGCCGGGTGGGTGTAGAGCAGCCGGATCCAGAAGTCTCCCTCGATCTGGTCCAGTTCGCGGAGCAGCGAGGCGAGCGATTCGCCCTTGGAGGAGTCGACCTTGCTCCGCGGCCCGGGTCTCACGTCGGTCCAGCGGTCCATCCCGAAGTACGTCGTGTCCTGCGAGATGAGGTTGATCTCCCGGACGCCCTCGGCGACGAGCCTGCGTGCCTCCTTGACGACGGACTCCACGGTGCGGCTGCGATGACGCCCCCGGATGCGCGGGATGATGCAGAAGGAGCACGGGTGGTTGCAGCCTTCGGCGATCTTGACGTAGGCGGCGTGCCGCGGGGTTAGGCGGACGCGCGGCGTGTCGAAATCGGGGATGTAGGTGGTCGTCCGGGCGAGGAACTCTGTCCGACCGGCCTCGCCGCCCATGACCTTGCGGATGACGGGCACTATGTTGGAGACTTGGTCCAGGCCGATGAAGGCGTCGACCGAAGGCAGCTCCACCCGGCCCTTGGCTCCCTCGACGACCGGGAGGGCCCCCTGGTAGCGCTGCGACATGCAGCCGGCCACGATCAGTTTCTGTCCTTTTCGCCGGGCGGTCGCTTTCCCGTCGCTCATCTCATAGATGGCTTCCAGCGCCTCGTGTTTGGACGCGTCGATGAAGGAACAGGTGTTCACGATCACGACGTCGGCCTCGGCGGCGTCCGGCGTCATGCTCATGCCTGCGCCGGCGAGGTGTCCGATCATGATCTCCGAATCGATCAGGTTCTTGGCGCACCCGAGGGAGATGAGGCCGACTTTGACAGGCATGGGGCGAATGGAGCAGGGTTTCCTAGGAAGGCAATCCGCCTCAGAGCGACAGCCATGCCTCGGCAGGCACTTCCTGCGGCCGGGCTGAGGGGGAGAGCCCGTGGGCGGAGAGCCCGGCTAGCCAGGCGGCGACGTCGGGGGAGTCGGGAAAAAGCATCTTTGCGGCCGAGCCGAGCTGCTTGCGGCGCAGGGTGAAGAAGGCTCGGGCGACCTCCCTGGCGCGTGGGCTCAGCCTTCTCGCGTCCTCCCGGCGACGGAGCACGAGCAGACAGGAGTCCACCCTCGGCGGCGGGTTGAAGGACTGGGCGGGCACAGGGTGCATACGTAGTCGCTCGAAGGCCAGCGACACCTGGGCGGTCGCCGCGGACCAGTGGGCGCCGCCGACCTCGGCGGTGAGCCGTTCGGCGGCCTCACGCTGGAGCATGAGGACCATCAGGGACGGATGCGGCCCCCGGCAGAGCGCATCCATCCAAGGCGTTGAGATGGCGTAGGGCAGGTTGGCCACGACCTTGAAGGCGCCGTCCACAGGATCTTGCAGGCCGGCCAGGGGATTCTCCACGGCGTCGCCCTCGGCGAGGAAGAACGTACGACCGAGGCGCTCGTGAAGGAATTCGCGTAGGTGCGCCGCCATCGAGGGATCGGTCTCGATAGCATGGACGGTGGCGCCGGCGCTAAGAAGGGTGCGTGTGAGCGTGCCCAGTCCCGGGCCGATCTCCACGACGACGTCTCCCTGACGGACTTCACCCAGCTCGATCGATTTGCGGACGATGTTCCCGTCGACCAGGTAGTTCTGGCCCAGGGAATGCCGCGGGAGATGCCCCAAGCGCCGGAGGATGTCCCTCGTCTCGGAAGGGGAGAGGGGGCCCTCGTTCATGCGCCGTGGAAAGCCCGGATGAGGGCCGCGGGGTCAGGCGCCCGCATGAGGGATTCCCCCACGAGCAGGGCGTCGGCGCCGGCCGCCCGCATGCGGGCGGCGTCGGCCGGGGTCTTGATCCCGCTCTCCGCCACCTTCACGACGGAACGAGGCATCCTCGGCATGACCCGTTCCGCAAAGGCGAGGTCGATCTCGAAGGTGGAGAGATTGCGGTTGTTGACCCCGATCATGTCCGGTTCGTGCGCCATGGCACGGTCGAGTTCCTGTTCGTCATGGACCTCGAAGAGGGTGTCGAGGCCGGCAAGCTTGGCGGCGCGATGGATGGGCCTGATCTCGTCGTCGGCAAGGCCGCGCACGATGATCAGTATGCACCGGGCCCCGGCCTGCGCGGCTTCAAGGACCTGCCAGGGGTGGACCATGAAGTCTTTGCGGATGCAGGGCAGGGGACGGGGGCTCGCCGCCTGATCTTCGACCACGGACACCAGGTCCTGCAGGGCGCCCTTGAAGTAGGCCGATTCGGTGAGGATCGAAAGGCAGTCCGCTCCGGCCCGGGCGTATTCCTTCGCCTGGGCGACGGCGTCGACCCCCTTGCGTATGTCGCCGACGCTGGGTGAGGCGCGCTTGACTTCCGCGATGACGCTCAGGCGGCCCGGTGCCGAGAGCGATTGACGGAAGCCTGGGCCCGACGACGGACGGACGGCCCGGAGCAGCTCCTCGTCCAGAACGGTCCGGGCGAACGGGGCTATTTCCCGCCGCTTCGCGTCCATGATCTCGGTCAGCCGGTCCACGCACCACGGAAAGCCCACCTGACACGGCTGGCAATCGTTTTGACTCCGGTCGCGCAGGCCTTCTCCATCCATGCATGACCGGCATCGAGGCGCTACTCAGGACCACCGCCAGACTGAGGGCCCCCGACGGATGTCCCTGGGACAGGGAGCAGACCCATCGCACCATCTGCGACTGCCTCGTCGAGGAGGTCTCGGAATTGCTGCAGGCGATCGACAACGGAGACGTCGCCAATCTCAGGGAGGAGCTGGGCGACCTGCTCTTCCATGTGGCGCTCCACGCGCAGATGGCCTCTGAGTCCGGCAAGTTCGACTTCGACGCGGTCGCCCGCGAGGTGAACGAGAAGATGATCCGTCGCCATCCGCACGTCTTCGGCGAAGGCGTCCGACTCCCCGATTCCGAATCGGTCGTCAGGCAGTGGGAGCAGATCAAGCAGCAGGAGAAAGGCGCCGCCCCAGCGCGCATCTTCAAGGATCTCCCGCCTGCGCTGAACTCCGTCCTGCGCGCCCGGGAGGTCTGGAAGCAGGTCCGCAAGAAATCCCTCCGTCCGGGCGACACCGTCGCGACGGAAGAAATCGAGCAGACCGCCAAGGGGCTGGACGAACAGGCCGCCGGTCGGGCCCTCTTCCAGCTTGTGGCCGCCTGCCGCGAGGCGGGGATCGACCCCGATTCGGCTTTGCGTCGGCACACCGACGCAGTCGTCCGGGCCTGTGAAGCCGGGGCCTGAGCCATGCGCGGCGCCGGCCAGCCCATCCCGCTGCACGTCGCCGGGCGCGAAGTGAACGTCTGGCCCAGGGTTTCGGAACGATCATCACGCATGCGGTTGAGCGTGAAGCCGGGGCCGCGCATCGTCCTGTCATATCCCCCGCACGCGAGCCATGCGGCCGCGCTGACCTTCCTTCGGGACAACTTGGGCTGGCTGGAGAGGACGCTCGGGCGCGCCCGCGTGACGCAACCTTCGCTCACCAAGCATCTGGAGCGTTTCCCCTGGATCACCCACGACGACCGACTGTTGGACGTCAGTATCACTGCGGCGGGCCGCGCCTCGGCCAGGATAGATCGCACGGAGGACTCCCTCGTCCTAGGCCTGCCGGCGGCGACCCGCGAGCTTTCGGCCGTAAGGGCAGTGCGGCGCATGGCGGAATCAGGACTGACCGCGGCGGTGTCGCGGCTCGGCGCCCGTTCCGGCGTCACCTTCTCCAAGGTGACCGTGCGCGATCAGACCACCCGTTGGGGCTCGTGCTCCGGCGCCGGCGCGCTTTCGCTTAACTGGAGGCTCGTGTTGCTGCCGCCCAAATTGCACGACCACGTCATCCTCCATGAACTGGCCCATCGGCGTCACATGGATCATTCCGACCGTTTCTGGGGCCAGCTGGCGATCTGGGATCCGGACTGGAGGAAGCACGACCGGGAGCTGACCCGGCGCTGGTCCGTCATCATGGACCTGGGGCGCGAGTCATGACCGGCGGCCAGTCCCAGGATGAGAAGTTCGACGTCGTGGACGAGCATGACGCGGTCGTCGGCGTGGAGACACGCGGGGTCGTTCATGCGCGCAACCTCCGCCACCGCGCCTGCCACGTCTTCTGGCTTCGCCGGGACGGGATGGTCTGCCTGCAGCGCAGGTCCTACGCCAAGGACTCCTCGCCCGGCCTGCTCAGTTCGTCGTGCGCCGGGCATGTCGACTCCGGCGAGTCCTACCTCCAGGCTGCTGTGAGGGAATTCAGGGAGGAGTTGGGGATCGGCGCGCCAGCCGAGGCGTTCAAGGAGATCGACTACGCCCCCTGCCATCCCGAGCTCGGCAACGAGTTCGTCAGGACCTACCTGATCCGAGGAGACTGGAGGGCCGCGCCTTCCGGATACGAGGTGGACTCCGTCCTATGGCGTTCACCTGAGGAGCTGTTCGCTTGGACGACCTGGGATCGGGACGCGTTCGCCACCCCTCTGCATCATCTGCTTGCTCGCCCCGGGGTGAGGGAGGCCTTCGGGCATAAAGGTTGAAACACTGCCGACGAAGGGGGAACATCGCGGTCTGTGAGCCAACCAGGAGCCAATCTCCCCGACACACCCGTCAGCGTGCCCTGGTACCATTGGCTCTGGGTGGCGCCGCTCGCCTGGCTGCTGCGTCTCTGGCTTGCCACCCTTCGATTTCGTCCGACTCCGGTCAGGGCCGAGGATTCCAAACGTCCGCGCGTCATCGTCCTGTGGCATGAGAACCTCTTTGTCACCGTACTGGTCGCGCATCGCTGCCTGTCCCGCAAGGTTACCGCGCTTATCAGCACCAGCAAAGACGGCGCTTGGCTGGTGGCCTTCTATCGGCTCATGGGGATCGATGCCGTCCGCGGCTCCTCGAACCGCGGCGGGGTGGGCGCCCTAATCGCTTTGACGAGGGCCGTGCGCGCCGGATTCAACGTGGGCATAACCCCGGACGGTCCGAAGGGTCCGCGTCGGGTGTTCAAACCTGGCGCCGTAACACTGGCGCGTCTCACGGGCTCCTCCTTCCTTCTGCTCGGCATCAGGCATGCATCCGCGTGGAGACTCTCCAGCTGGGACAGATTCTGCCTGCCCGTCCCCTTCAGCGTCGTCGAGGTTGAGATGGAGGAGGCTCCCGCTCCGGGCGATCAAGAAGCCGACGAGGAAGTCGCCGACCGTCTCGGTCGGCGTCTCGAGGAGCTCAGCCCTTGCCTTCGGGGTTGAGCAGCTTCTCGGCGTACTTGGCGAGAAGGTCGGATTCCAGATTGACCCGGTCGCCCGCACGTCTGCCGGGGAGATTGGTGCAAGAGAGGGTGTGCGGGATGATCCAGATCACAAAAGACGAAACGGCTACCTCGGCCACCGTGAGGGACATGCCGTCTACCGTGACGCATCCTTTGGGGACGATGTGCCGCATTAGGGCGCCGGGGGCCTCGATCTCCAGCCGCCAATCGCCGCCATGCGGCGCGAAGCTCTTCACCGTGCCGCAGGCGTCGATATGTCCGGTCACGAAGTGACCGCCCATACGGTCGGTCGGCAGGAGGCTCGGCTCAAGATTGACCTTCGAGCCCCGGAGGAGGCCCCCGAGATTGGTGAGCCGGAGGGTTTCGCCGAGCAGGTCGAAAGCAGCGGTCTCGTCCTTGACGGCCGTCACAGTCAGGCAGCAGCCGTTGACGGCGATGCTGTCTCCGACGGCGGTTCGCCTGAAAACCGGGGAGCAGAGCGTGATCCTGGCTCCTCCCTCCGGACGGGGTTCGACACCTTCAACCTCACCGGCCGAATGGACAAGACCGGTGAACATCCTGTGAGCGTGAGAAGGGGCCGGATTCGGCCCCTGGTTCAGTTCTGATTGCCGTCCTGGGCCCGCTTGGCCTTTTCCTCGGCCTCGACCTGTGCGCGGATGCGGGCGCGTTCCTCGGCTTCCACCTGCTTGAGGCGGGCCTGACGACGCTCGTCCTCCTCGACCGCGCTGCGGACCTCGTTCTCAACCTCCTCCGAAGCTTTGCGGAATTCACGCTTGGCCTTGCCGAGACCCCGGGCGAGCTCGGGAATCTTGGAACCTCCGAACAGCAGGAGAGCGACGGCGAGAATGGCCCAGAAGACAGGGCCGTCGAGCATTGCGAGAAGCGGTGACATGGTCGGTTTGCGTTTGCTGGAAGGTAGGAATGACTACTATTTACCACCGTCCCCCATGTCAACCCATGTCTCCCACCGCGAAGTATGGTACACGGGCCGCGTTCAAGGGGTGGGCTTCCGGGCCGGCGTGCTTTCTGTTTCCCGCGGCTACGAGGTGACCGGTTACGTCCAGAATCTTACCGACGGCCGGGTCTACCTGCATGCGGAAGGCGCCGAAAGGGAGCTCGAGGGGTTCCTCGAGGGTATCGCGGCCTCGATGGACGGGCATGTCCGAAACCAGGAGGTGAGGGCCTTCTCCGGCTTGCGCACCTGCAGCGATTTCTCGATTCGTCGATGACATCGGCCGTCTCCATCAGAGGACTGACCAAAGATTTCGCCGTCGGCATCCGCGGCCTGAAGCTGCGGGCGGTCGACGACCTCAGCATCGAGATTCCGCGTGGACAGGTATACGGACTGCTGGGGCCCAACGGCTGCGGCAAGAGCACGACGCTGAAGATCGTCCTGGGCCTGGTGAAGCCCACGTCCGGCAGCACCTCGATCTTAGGAGACGATGCCGCTTCGGCTGAGGCGAGGCGACGTACGGGCTTCCTTCCCGAGGCGCCCTACTTCCACCGTTTTCTCTCCGGCCGCGAGCTGGTCGGCTACTGCGCAAGGCTGAGCGGCGTCCGGGAGGACGACATCAGGGCCTCGGTGGACCGCGCCCTTGAGCTCGCGTCGATGACCGCCGCCGCCGATCGGCCCGTGGGGACCTATTCCAAGGGCATGCTGCAGCGCATCGGGCTCGCCCAGGCGGTCGTCCATGATCCTGAACTGATCATCCTCGACGAGCCCACGGCCGGAGTCGACCCCGTCGGGTCGGCCGCCATCGGCCGGATGATCTCTGCGATGCGTTCAGAAGGGCGGACCGTGGTGCTCTGCTCCCATCTTCTCGGCCAGGTCGAGCAGGTCTGCGACCGCGTGGCCATCATGGACCGGGGGCGGCTCGTGCTCGAGGGCTCGGTCGAGGAGGTTCTGGCGCGTCGCGACCGCCACCTTCTCGAGGTCCGCGGCCTCACTCCGGCGGCGGAGGCGGCGGCCCGTGAGGCGTTGGAGAGGAACGGAGCCCTGCTGGGCGAGGTGAGCCACCCACGCCGCTCGCTCGAGGAGCTGTTCCGCGAGCTCGTCACCGGGAGCAAGGACGCCTGACCATGCAGTCGATGCGCCGCATATTCTGGATCGCACGGATCACCTTCCTCGAGGCCGTCCGTCAGCGGCTCTTCTCGTTCCTGCTGCTCCTCGGAGCCGCCCTGGCCGGTTCGTCCGTGGCGTTCCGCTTCCTCAACTTCGGCCAGGGTGAGCTCAAGTTCGTGGCGGATTTCGGCTTCGGCATCATGTTCCTTTTCGGCTCGCTCCTCGCCGTCGTCATGATGGCGCAGCTGCTTTTCGCGGAGCTGGACAATCGTACCGCGATGACGCTGCTGGCCAAGCCGCTCGGGCGCTCCGAGTTCCTGCTGGGGAAGTTCTTGGGCGTCTGGGCCGTGATGGCCGTCTTCGTGCTGCTGCTGTGCGCCGTGCTCGGCGCAGTGCTCCTCTCTCGCGCCTCCGAGCTCGCGGCCCTCGCCGAGGAGGCCGGCAGGACTGCTCCCGTCGTCGACGGGGGCGGGCTCGTCGTATTCGCTGTCCTCCAGTGGCTCAGGCTGGGCGTCGTGTCCGCCATGACCCTGCTCGTCTCCGCTGGGGCTCGTACGTTCCTCTTCAGCGTGGTGGCGGGCATGCTGGCGGTGCTAGGCGGACAGCTCCAGTGGCTGGCCCAGGATCTTCTCGCCAAAGATGACGCCGGCGTCTTCCAGAGGTCTCTGGCGTGGTTTGCGACCCGCGCCGTGCCCAATCTGCAGCAGTTCAACATCGGTGACGCGCTCGTGCTCGACCCCGCGTCGGTGCCGCCGGGTGCGCCGTCCGCCGCCATCCTGTCCGGCTTCCTGCACCTTACGGCCTTCGTGGTCATCGCCTGCGCCCTCTTCAGGCGGAGGGAGATATGAGCCAAGTCCGCGCGCTCTGGGCCGTCGGGACGGTCCTGCTGGCGGCCGCCGGAGCTTCGACGGACAGGTCTTGGGCCGCCGTGCGCCCTTGCATACCCGAGCTGGGGCCTCGCCAGCTCGAACTGGGGGCGGGGCAGGGCGTGATGCTCGGCGTGCTGGGCGGGCTTCGCACCGTGATGGCCGACGTTTCCTGGCTCCGCAGCTACGTCCTGTGGGAGCGCAAGGACCAGGCTGGCAGCGAGGCCCTCATGCGCCTCGCCTGCACCCTCGATCCTCACGCCCGCTATTTCTGGGAGCAGACCGGCTTCGCCGTCGGACTCGACATGGCCAACTGGGAGATCCGCCGCCGCGGCGGATACGCGAAGCTTCCCAAGGAGATCCAGGATCACCTTTTCACCACCTACGCCCGCAAGGCCATCGCCATCCTTGACGAGGGCGCCAGGGTTTCCCGCAGCCGCGCCCCCCTGCTCATCGTGGCAGGCCAGTTGGCCGAGATGAAGCTCAAGGACCTCCGTCTCGCCGCCGCCTACTATCGGACCGCCGCCGAATGCGACGATGCTCCCTGGTACGCCGCACGGTTCTCCGCACGGACCTTGTGGGGCGCCGGTGACCGGCGCGAGGCCTACGACTGGTTCAAGGCGCACTGGCTTTCCACGCTGCGCATCCGTTATCAGGACAAGGCCCCGGACGACCTTGCGGAAATAAGGATGATGGAGGACGCCCTCCTCCTCCCACTGGCCGTGAGGGTTCCGCGGCAGCCTTGGGAGCGCTAATCAGAAAGGCTCGTCAGACTTCTTCTCCGCCTTCGGTGCCTTGGGCTTCCGGGGCGGAAATTCGAACCACCAGCCCTTCTCCTTGTCCGCCACAAGAAAGGCGTCAAAGGCGCGACGGGTGCGGTTCGAGACGAACTTCTTCAGGGCGGTGCGACCCTCGGTGAGCAGTTTGGCGACGTCTTCAGGGCTGATGGCGCACTTGAGCATCTCCACATTGAGACTGAAGGTCTTCTTGGCCCCGGCCTCTTTTGCCTTCTGGGGGCAGACGCGATAGCCGGCGGCAGGAGTCTGCTGGACGGGGAGCCCGCTCACCGGGCAGGCACCGAGGACGGGCCACGCGGGATCGAAGGGCTCACCGTCCGGATCGCCGTCGCGCGGGGGCAGGTCCAGGGCGGAACGAAGCTGGCCGTCCTTGTCCTCCAGCTTGATGTATCCGGAGTAGTTGCGTCCCGACTTGAGTGACTTGAAGTCGTGGAAGGGTCCGATACGACGCGTCTTGAGCAGTTCGGCGAGTTCCTCGGGCGAGAGCGGCCGGCCACCCAGCTCACGGTAGACCAGTACCGCGGGAACGGTCTTCTTGCCCTGGACGATGGTTTCGGTGGAGACGTACCTGCGATCGTCCCCCATCATGGGGGTTCCGGCGGGCGAGAGCACTTCCGGCTCCACCTTTTCGGCGACGACCGGGGTGTCGATGCGCTTGCGCACCTTCTCGATCATCTCGGCGACCTGGCTGCGGATCCCCTCCATGAAAGCCTTGGGGTCAAGCCCGCCGCGCTCCATCTCGCGGAGCCGGTGCTCCCATTCTCCCGTCAGCACGGGGTCCGCCAGCAGCAACAGCTCGTTGCCTGACAGGAAGCGTTCTAGTTTGAAGGCCTTGCCGGTAGGGATGAGCTCCCTGCCTTGACGTTCGATGTATTTCTGGGAAAGAAGGCCTTCGATGGTGGCGGCTCGGGTCGCGGGTGTTCCCAGACCCCGTTCCTTCATGGCCTCCGCAAGGGCTTCGTCGTCGACCAGTTTGCCGGCGTTTTCCATCGCCCCGAGCAGGGAGGCCTCGTTGTAACGCGCGGGGGGCTTGGTGGCGTCCTCGCGGATGTCGACGGCGAGGACGGAAGCCTTCGCCGGATCTCCGTCGGCCTGGGACAGTGCGGGCAGGCTGGCGGTCCCTTCCTTGTCGCGATCCTCCTCGGCCTCGGCCTCCTGGCCCCAGACCGCCCGCCATCCGGCGACGACCAGGACCTTGCCGGTGGTTCGGAAAGCGTGTTCGCCGGTCTGGGTGATGCGTACGGTCTCCTCGAACTCGGCCTGGGGGAAGAATACGGCGATGAAGCGTCGGACCACGAGGTCGTAGATGCGCTGTTCGACATCGGTCAGGCCGGTGGGGATGGTCCCCGTGGGCACGATGGCGAAGTGGTCGCTCACCTTCTTGTTGTCGAAGACACGACGACCAGCGGAGTCGGCCCATCCGTTCGAGAGCGCCGTGCGGGCGTGCTCGCCCGCGGGGTGCCCATTCGTCAGCTGGCCGAGCACCTCCTTGGCGGTGGCGACATAGTCCTCGGGAAGGTGTTGGGAGTCCGTGCGGGGGTAGGTCAGGGCCTTGTGCTTCTCATAGAGAGCCTGGGCCACGCCCAACGTCGTCTTGGCTGAAAATCCGTAGCGGCGGTTTCCTTCGCGCTGCAGGGTAGTAAGGTCGAAGAGACGGGGCGCCGAATCCTTCTTGGGCTTCTTCTCGTCGGTGACGGTGCCTTGGCCGGCCGCACGGGCGGCTTCCATCACGGCCTTGGCCTGGGCCTCGTCGTAGAATCGCTCGGCCTCCTTCCGGTCCTGGACGCCGGGGACCTGGGCCGAGCCTCGGTACTGCCCGGCACTCAGTCCGAAGTCCGCTTCGACCTTCCAGAAGGCCCTGGGCTTGAAGTCGCGTATCTCGAGCTCTCGACGCACGACCAGCATCAAAGTCGGGGTCTGGACGCGTCCGACGGGATGGACGCTCTCCTTGGATATCTTGCCCCCGCCGAGCATCTTGGAGGCCGCCCGGGTGAGGTTGAGGCCCACGATCCAGTCGGACTGGGACCGGCAGATGGAGGAGGCCCTGAGGCCGGCCTTCTCGGACGCGGGCATGAGGTGCTCGAAGGAATCGCGGATCGAGGCGGGCGTCATGCTGGTGAGCCAGAGACGTCGCTCAGGCAGCTTGGATCCGGCGAGGACGCACACCATGTGGAAGATCAGCTCGCCTTCGCGTCCGGCGTCGCAGGCGTTGACGATCCCGCCGACGTCCTTGCGCTGGATGAGCTTCTTGAGGAGTTGGAATCGCTCGCCGGAACCGCGTTCTGAACGCGGCCGCAGGACTTCCTTGCTCACATGGCCGTCGAACTGCAACGGGAGGATGGGCAGGTTGCGCAGGGTCCACGACTTCCACTCCGGATTGAGCTCGTGCGGTTCTACGAGCTCGGCCAGGTGGCCGACGGCGGAGCTGATCACCCATTGCGCGTCCTCGAAGACCTCACCGGATTTTGGCACTTTCAGGACCTTGGCCAAATCCTGGGCGACGGAAGGCTTCTCGGCGATGACGAGGGTCTTGAGGGCCCCTTCCGGCGCCTCCGTGGACTGATGCTTGGGTTTCTTTGCCATGCCTAGGATGATAACCGATTGTCAAATCGGGTCACATTCCTTGCTCGGCAAAGGAGTCGTCCAGGGCCGCGATGAGGCGGGAAATCGTGTCATCCGTCTCGTCACCCATGTTGGAGATGCGGAAGGTCTTGCCCTTCAGCTTGCCGTAGCCGCCGTCGATGACGATCTTGTGGCGGGCCTTGAGCGTCTCGTTCAGGCGTTCGATGTCCGCATTGCGGGCGTTGCGGAAGCAGTTCAGCCCGCGGGTCCCGTACTCGGGCGCGGGAAGGAGCGGGAAGCCCTTCGCCAGACCCCAGGCTCGCATCCTCTCGTTGAGTCGGAGGTGCCGGGCATAACGGTTCTCCAGTCCCTCGGCTTCCACCTCGTTGAGCCTCTGCTGGAGCCCATAGAGCAGGGAGATGCAGGGGGTGGACGGGGTCATGCCCTTCGCGTGATTGTCGTGGAACTCGATTAGGTCGAAATAATACCCACGGTCCTGGGACTGCCGGGCGCGCTCGCGGGCGCGCTCGCTGACGGAGGCGATGGCGAGTCCGGGCGGCAGCGCCAGCGCCTTCTGCGAGCCCGTAAGCAGGATGTCGACGCCCAGGCGGTCCTTATGGATGGGCAGCGTCGAGAAGGAGCTGACGGTATCGACGATCGAGATGACCTCGGGGAACTCGCGTACGACGGCCATGATCTCCTCGATGGGCGACAGCGTCCCGGTGGATGTCTCGGAGTGGATGAAGGTGATGCAGTCGAATTTGCCGCTGCCGAGGGCCTTGCGGACCGCGGCGGGGTCGACCGGGGAGCCCCATTCGAACTGCAGGGCTTCGGCCGGACGTCCGCAACGACGGGCGACGTCGTTCCACTTGTCGGAGAAGGCTCCGTTCATGCAGTTGAGCACGCCCTTGCGGCAGACGTTGCGAAGGGCCCCCTCCATCACGCCCCAGGCCGAGCTGGTGGAAAGGTAGACGGGGTCCTGGGTGAAGAACATGGACTGCAGCTTGGGCTGCATGTCATTGTACAGGGCGACGAAGGCCTTGGACCGATGACCGACCATGGGGCGCCCCATGGCCTTGATCACGCTTTCCGAGACGGTGAGGGGTCCGGGTATGTAAAGTCGGTTGCTCATCTTAGGAAGGTGTCGAGTAGGGCGGGGGGCGTTCCCGGGCTGTCGATGCGGACGACCCGGCGATTGCGATCTGCGAGGGTGGCGGTGCGGGGCTTCCAGGAAGCGGCCTCCCCGTGTTCGACCTCGGCGAAGCTCATGATGACCAGCAGGTCGCCGGGTTTCCCGAGGTGCGCCGTGGCCCCGTTGAGGCAGACTTCCCGGCTGCCGGCCGGGGCCGGGATGGCGTAGGTCTCGAAGCGCTCCCCGTTGGCCATGTTGCCAATCAGGATGCGTTCGTAAGGGAGCAGTCCGACCAGGCCCATGAGCTCGCCGTCGAGGGCGATGGAACCCTCGTAATCGAGTCGCGCACCGGTGACTTCGGCCCGGAGTAGCTTGGTGCGCAGCAGGTGGACGAGCATGGCGCGGAAATGTCCTTCTGAATCGGGAGGGTTGCCTTCGTCAAACACCTTTGCATCTAATCCGGCATGTCAGCCAAGCACAGGGGCCTGTTTTCCTCGGCTGCTGAGTCCGTCGCGGGCTTCGCGGTGGACGTCGTCTACGAGCGCCGCAAAGGCCCTGGCGCGACCCTGCTGGCGGCGTTCCTACGCGTCCTGTCCTGGGTCTTCGGCCTGCTTGTCCGGCTCCGCCTCTGGCTTTACCGCCACCGACTTTTCCGGGACACGCCTCTCGGTTGCAAGGTGGTCGTCGTGGGCAACCTCACCGCGGGAGGCACCGGCAAGACGCCCGTGGTCCACAAGATGGCGCAGGTGCTGGCCCGTCGCGGGCGTCGCGTCGCCATCCTCTCCCGTGGCTACAAAGGCGCCAGCGACTCCATGCTCAAGCGGTTCTGGCGCTGGATGAGCCATGGCAGTCGGCCCGAGCCGCTGGTCGTCTCGGATGGCGTCCGTGTGCTCGCCGACCCCGACGAGGCGGGCGACGAGCCGTTCATGCTTGCCCGCAATCTGCTGCCCGACGGCGTGGTCGTCATCGTCGATCGTGACCGGGTGGAGGCGGGGCGTTTCGCCCTCCGTCGATTCGGGGTCGACACGATCCTGCTCGACGACGGCCTCCAGTACCTTCCTCTGCGCGGCCAGATCAACCTCCTCCTGGTCGACAGCCGAGATCCTTTCGGCAACGGAGCCATGCTGCCCCGCGGCATCCTGCGCGAGCCCGTCTCGAATCTGTCCCGTGCGTCCTATGTCTTCATCACGAAGTCGGACGGGCCGCCGGACCCCGCCCTGGTCGAGGTGATCCGGCGGCACAACCCCCAGGCTGAGATCGTATCCTGCGCGCACCGTCCGTCCTCCCTCGTGTCCGTCGATGACGGGAAGGAGACGCCCCTCGGCTGGCTCCGGGGGCGGAAGGTGTCCGCCTTCTCGGGCATCGCCACGCCGGAAAGATTCGAGGAGACCCTCGTCTCGCTCGGAGCCGACATCGTGGCCAACCGCAGGTTCCTCGACCACCATGCGTTCACCGACGAGGATCTCGACGAGGTCCTGGAGCAGTCGTTGTCTTCGGGTGCAGAGGCCATCGTCACCACCGAGAAGGACGCCGTTCGGCTGCAGGCCAGGTTCCGTCCCGCCATGCCGCTTCTGTTCATCCGTCTCGAGATCGAGATCCTGGGGTCGGACGAAGGCTTCAACGGCGCCGTCGAGCGGATCTGCCTCGGCCCTTCCGCGTCGGCGCGCTGACGGCCTCCGGCTGCTGGCGTGCGGCGAGGGAAAGGAACGCGTCCTGGGCGCAGGGCCCGCGCCTCCCCTCCGGCAGGCAGGATTCATGCGTGCCGTCGGGACGAAGCTCCTTCGCGTCGCCGAGGTTCCCGGCGTAGACCGCCAGGACCTCCTGCTCGATGCGCCGCCGGAGCGCCTTGTCCCTGACCGGGAACACGCACTCGACCCTTCGCACGAAATTACGCTGCATCCAATCGGCGCTGCCCAGCAGGATGACGGGTTCGCCGCCTGAGTTCTCGAACCGGAATATCCTGCTGTGCTCGAGAAACCTGCCGAGGACGGTACGGACACGCACGTTCCCGCTTACGCCGGGCACGCCGGGACGCAGGCAGCAGATGCCGCGCACCAGGAGGTCGATCTTGACGCCGCATTCGGAGGCCCTGCATAGCGCCTCGATGACCTCCGGGTCGACGAGGCTGTTGACCTTGGCGAAGATGGTGGCCCGGCGGCCGGCCCGCGCCGCGGAGGCCTCGGCATCGATCAGGTCGACGATCCTGCGGGAAAGCTCGAACGGGGCCACCAACAGGTGCCTGAACTTGGGGCGGCCGAGGTTGCCCGTCAGGACGTTGAACAGCAGACCCACCTCGGCGGCGATCTCCTCGTCGGCCGTGAGCAACGAGAAATCCGTGTAGATCCTCGCGGTCCGGGGGTTGTAATTGCCGGTACCTAGGTGAGCGTAGCGACGGAGGCCGGTCCTCTCCTTGCGGACCACGAGGCAGGCCTTGCAATGCGTCTTGAGGCCAGTGAGGCCGTAGACCACGTGCGCCCCCGCCTCCTCGAGCTGGCGCGCCCACTCGATGTTGTTGAGTTCGTCGAAGCGGGCGCGCAGCTCGACCAAGGCCGTCACCTGCTTGCCGTTGCGGGCCGCCTCCTTCAGAGCCTCCACCACGGGCGAGTCCCCGCTGGTGCGATAAAGCGTCAGCTTGATCGCCACGACCGTCTCATCCCGGGCCGCCTGCCGGATGAAGTCCACGACAGGCACGAACGAATCGTAGGGATGGTGGAGGAGGATGTCCCTTCGGGCGATCCGTTCGAAGATGCGTGCCGGGTCGGCGCATTCGGCCGGCAGGGAAGGGATGAAGGTAGGGTAGAGCAGATCGGGGCGGGCCAGCTGATCCACCAGCCCGGCGAGGCGCACCATATTGACCGGGCCTTCGACACGGAACGCGTTCTCGTGCCGCAAGCCGATGGCGCGAAGAAGCCAGGAAAGCTGCTCGTCCGGCACGTCGCTCTCGATCTCCAGCCGGACAGGGGCGCCCTTGCGGAGGTTGCGGATCTCGTCCTCGATTGCCTCCAGGAGGTTACCTGCCTCCTCCTCGTCGATATAGAGGTCGCTGTTGCGGGTGATGCGGAAGGCCCAAGAGCCGCTTACCTCGAGTCCCGGGAAGAGCCTCTCGATGAAGACCTGGATGATGTGGCTGAGCAGCGTGAAGCAGCGGGCGTGTTCGGCTCCGAACTGAAGCACGCGCGGCAGCACGCGCGGCACGGGTACCACGGCGCGACGAACCTCCCCCGTCTGGGCGTCCTTCAGGAGCACGAGGATGTAGAGGCCCTTGTTGGTCAGGACGGGGAAGGGGTGGGAAGGGTCGATGGCCAGCGGGGTCAGGGCCGGGAGGACGTCCCGGTCGAAGACCGGGGAGAGCTCCCGGACCGCATCCGGGTCAAGCTGGCCACGGGAACGGAAACGAACCCCCGCGGCCTCGAGCGCCGGCGCCAGCCGGTCGCGCCAGCAGGCCTGCTGGTCCAGCGACAGCTTCCTGGCTCGGTCGAGGACCTCGAGCAGGAACTCCCGGGTGGCGGGGTGGCTGGCGGACTCCTCCTGCTGCATGATGCCCGCGACCCGGATCTCGAAAAACTCGTCGAGATTGGAGCTGACGATGGAGAGGAATCGGACCCGCTCGAGCAGCGGCACGGAATCGTCCTCCGCCAGCTCCAGAACGCGGCGATCGAAACCGAGCCAGCTGATTTCACGATTGAACACGGCAAAAGACATGATGCCCGGATTGACGTCCGCTTGCGAACCTTACCCGTGGTTCATTTCGGGGTTTTTCGCCCCGAACGCACGTTCTTAGGTGAAAATTAGGTTACGGGCGCCAGATCAGGCGTATTTCCTCATGCCCGGCCAGTCTGAGCTTCCCGGCGTCGCCTCCTGGATAGCCGACAATCGCGCCCCGGCAGAGCGATGCGGCGAAGGCTTTGATGTCGTGCTTGGACATGCCTCGCGTCGGCACTTCGACCTGCTGCTCGACGCCTTTTCGCACCGCGATGAATCTCACCAGGCCCTTGATGATCTGGATGTCCGAGACGATCCGCGCGGAGCCATCGGGTGGGCTAAGCGCGGGCGTGCCGTTGACGAAGGCGGCGAAGGAGAAGCGGACCTCGCGAAGGTCACGGTGCAGGCGACGGTTGACGAGCTCTGTGGAAGCGGGCGCCGTCCAGGGTGCGGATTCATGTTCCCAGTGGTCTCGGCCGGAGGCCAGCAAGGGGGAGGGCAGGGCGTCGAGCTGCGGCGCGATCCGGACGAACGGACCTTGGGCGGCGACCTGATCCGAGGCCCGCAGGAGTCTTTCCGCCGCGAAGCGGAGTGCAGGCTCGAGGACCAACAGGAGGCCGCCCGGCGCAAGACGCGTGCAGGCGAGCCGGATCCATTCCGTGGCACGACGTTCATCTGCGCATGCCAGCTCGTTCAGGACGAAGCCGGCCACGATCAGGTCCGGGCTCTCATCGGGCCATGCCGTCACGTCAGAGACGTCGGTAATCCGCGTCTCCACCGAAGCACCCTCGCCCAGGACGGACCTGGCGAACGCGTCGAAGGCGGCCAGGGCGGCGGGGGATCGGTCGACCCCCGTGAGCATGACATGCTCCACCCCGACCGAGCGCAGATGCCATGCGGCGGCCACTCCGCACGATCCCGGCCCGCACCCGATGTCCATCACCCTCAGGGTGCGTGACGGTGGACGCCAGCCGCGCAGCTCGATGCACTGCCTCAGCGCGACGGCGGCCCTCGTCCAGCCTTGGGGGAGGAAGAAGACGCCGTAGGCCGAAAGGAGGGACGGGTCGGAGAAGTAGTCGGGGTAGCCGCCCTCGGGCCTCGCCGTCGTGAACAGGTCCGATAGCCTGGCCACGTGGGGCGCCAGGCTATCGATCCCCTCGTCGCCGCCGCCGACCACGCTGGCGGCATGGTCTAGCCAGTATGACTCGGCCTCGACGGGGTAAGTCTGTTCAGGTCGCGGCATCGCGTCGACCCTCCAGGGCGCTCCGAAGGGTCGCGGGATCGGCGAAGGTCAGACCGCTGCCGCTGGGCAGGCCGAACCCGATGCGTGTGATCTTGGCCGACGGCTTGGCGGCCAGGACGGTCTCACGGATGAAATGGCAGGTCGCTTCCGCCTCCACGTCGTTGCCAAGCGCGAGCACGACCTCCGTGAAGGGCTCGTTCTTCAAACGGATCTCTAGGGCGGCCAGGTTGAGCTCACCCGGGCCGACGCCATTGATGGGCGAAAGCCGGCCATGAAGGACATGGTAGGTGCCGCGGTGGGCGCCCGACCGCTCCACCGCCATCAGGTCGGGCACGTGCTCGACGACGCAGAGCGAGGCTCGGTCGCGACGGGGGTCCGCGCATACCTGGCAGGCGGGACCCTCGGCGATGTTGCCGCATGTTCCGCAACGGCTCACCGAGGTCGCGGCGGCGGCCAGCGCGTCGAGCACGGGCTGCAGCCGCGCAGGACGCTCGACGAGCAGGTGCAGGGCGATCCTCTCGGCGGAACGATGTCCCAGGCCCGGGAGCTGCTTCAGGAGCTGCCTGACCTTGTCGAAGGAGGGCGTCACGGGCTCAGAATCCCGGAAGCTGGAAGCCCGCCGTGGCCTTGGCCATCACCTCTTCGTGGACGGATTTCGCCTTGGCCGAGGCCTCCTGTAGGGCGGCCAGCAGGGACGACTGCACGAGGGCGGGATCCTCCTTGAGGAAGTCGGGGTGCAGGGCGAGGGCGACTACCTCGCCGTGACCGTTGACCGTGACCTTGACGGCGCCTCCGCCATGGGAGACTTC
This sequence comes from Verrucomicrobiota bacterium, assembly GCA_030830965.1. Classification (GTDB taxonomy): domain Bacteria; phylum Verrucomicrobiota; class Verrucomicrobiia; order Opitutales; family UBA953; genus UBA953. The sequence continues at coordinate 234,140 of JAURLX010000019.1, forward strand.
GAGGCGTTCGTCGGCCAGCCGTTGCTGGGCCTCGGCGATGCCGCGCTGCATCTTCTGAGCCTGTTTGAGGAGCTTGCCTACGCCTGCCATGGGACCCGTAGGTTCATTCGATGGCCGGACGGAGTCAAGCGGCCTGCGGGCTTGCGGTGATATCTCCGACGCCGAAGATGCCGCCATGTCGAAACCCGCCTCGATCGAGATCATCGGCGCCTTTCTGGCCATACGCTGGGAAGACGGCCGAGAGGATCTTCTTCCCGCGGAGGTTCTTCGCGAGGAATCCCCCAGCGCCGAGAACAAGGGCGAGGTGGACGTGCTCGGCCGGCGCTGGGGCGGCGAAGGCCCCCGCAGGTTCCCCGGCGTGACGGTCACCGGCTGGTCCCAGGTGGGCAACTACGCCCTCGCCCTCCGATTCAGCGACGGGCACGACAGCGGCATCTACTCCTGGGACCTGCTCCGCTCCCTCGCCCCCTCCTGACGTCAAATCGGGTTGCAGGCTGGCGCCGCGCGTGGAGTATGCATCCGTGCGCAAGACCTACGTCCTCGACACGAACGTCCTGATCCATGACCCCGATTCGATCTTCAAGTTTCATGAGCACACGGTCGCGATCCCCGTCGAGGTTCTCTCCGAGCTGGATCGCCTGAAGACCCAGCCCGGCCAGCTCGGCGCGAGCGCCCGCAAGGTCAACCGTTCCGTCCGCGGCCTGTTCGAAAACCGCCCCCTTCAGGAGATCGTGGACGGCGACCCGAACAAACCGGGCGCGCTGAAGGCGGGACTGGTGGACGGCGGAGAGCTTCGCGTGGTGGTCAACGAGTCGCTCATCCGGGATCATTTCACCGGCACGCGTTCCGAACGCCTCCGGGCGGTCTTCATGCAGGTCGATGCGCCGGACCATCGTATCATCGCCTCGGCGATGTACCTGAGGGACACCACCGACGGCCCCGTGGTCCTCGTCACCAAGGACGCCTGCATGGCCCTCAAGGCGCAGGCCCTCGGTCTCGAGGTGCAGGACTATCGCAACGACCGCGTGGAGACGAGCGACGAGGGCGAGTACCGCACCATCGAGGTCGACGGCGCCTTCATGCGCGACTTCCGCGAGCTAGGTCAGGCCGAGCTCCGCCCGGCGTCCGAGCCAGCGCCGCTGCTGAACGAATACGTGATCCTGGCCTCCGACTCCTGGAGCGAGCCGGCCCGCCACGTGGGCGACGGCGCCTTCGTTCCGCTCCCCCTCTACCGGGAGTTCCTTTCGTCTGAGAGCGGTGCCCGCAAGGGGCTGCAGATGCCCCGCGGCATGCGGGTGATACCCAAGAACATGGAGCAGTGGATCTTCATCGACGCCCTCCTCAACCCCGAGATACGGCTTGTCACCTGTTTCGGCCGTGCGGGCACCGGCAAGACCTTCCTGGCCATCGCCGCCGCCCTTTCCCAGGTCCTCAGCGACTTCTCTCCTTACAAGAAGCTCTATGTTTCGAGGCCGGTCGTCCAGATCGGCAAGGACATCGGGGCGCTCCCGGGCAGCAAAGAAGAGAAGCTTTCCCCCTACATCCAGCCCTACTTTGACAATCTCGAGGTGCTCTTTTCCAAGAACGGGTCGGCGGCGCCCCAGCCGCAGCAGCCCGCGGGCAAGGAGGCCGTCGCCACCGATAGCCAGCGGAAGAAGAAGAAGGCCCAGGCGATGAAATCCGCCCAGCCCATCTTCGGCTCCCAGTTCCAGCAGCTCGTCCAGCCGCGCAAGCCCTACCAGTGGCTGATCGATTCAGGCCTCATCGAGATCGAAGCGATGACCTTCATCAGGGGCCGGTCGATCGGGCATGCGTTCATGATTGTCGACGAGGCCCAGAACATGACCCCGCACGAGGCCAAGACGGTCATCACCCGCATCGGGGAGGGGTCCAAGCTGGTCCTGATCGGCGACCTCGACCAGGTCGACACCCCCTATCTTGACGGTAAGTCCAACGGCCTGATCCACACGCACGAACGCATGAAGGGGCATGGCATCACGGCCAATGTCCGTCTGGTGCACGGTGTCCGCAGCGCCCTGTCCGAACTGGCCTCCCAGGCCATGTGAGCAACCGGCGGGCGCGATCCCGGAGTCCTGCCTTGCCGACCGCGGGCGCGGGGGATTGCCTCTGCGGCGTGGCCCAGGAGACACCCATGCAGCGACAGTACCGGGAGTTCCGGGAGAAGCTGCCTCAGGGGACTTTGCTGCTCTTCCGTCTCGGCGACTTTTACGAGGTGTTCGGCGAGGACGCCGAGATCGCCTCCCGGACGCTCGGGCTCACCCTCACGAAGCGTCACGAGACGCCCATGGCGGGACTGCCTTACCACGCCGCCCCTGCCTATGTGAACCGATTGCTGGCCGCCGGATGGAAGGTCGCGATCTGCGACCAGCTCGAAGCCCCCGTCGCGGGCAAGCTGGTGCGCCGCGGGCTGACCCGCATCCTGACGCCGGGCACGGCGCTCGAGGACTCACAACTTGATTCAAGGACGGGGAACTACCTCGCGGCGCTGACCTGGGATCGGGCGGGCTGGCATGCGGCCTGGCTTGATGTCTCGACTTCCGACTTCCGGCTCGCATCCGACTCCGACCCTTCGCGGTTGCTGCCCCTACTGCACTCGGTCGCCCCGAAGGAGGTGCTGCTGCCGGAGGGACTCGAGCCGGAGCCCGTCCACCGGGCGTCCTTGGAGTCCCTCCTGCAGGGCAGGGCTGTGTCGCGGCTTCCCGGATGGAACTTTGATCAGGAGGCTGGCGCCCGGCTCACGGCCCAGACACTCGCCGTCCACGGGCTTCAAGGCTTCGGGCTGGCCGATGCACACCCCGCTCTCGGCTGCGCGGGAGCGGTGCTCGGCTACGTCACGGATTCGCTCTGCGACCGTCCGAAGAATCTATACCGCATCCAGGAGACCCGGCTCGGATCATCGGTGCTGCTCGATGCTGCGTCCTCCCGCAACCTGGAGCTCTTCGCCGCCACCGGAGGGGGGCGGGAGGGGTCGCTGCTTGAGGCCATTGACCGCACCAGCACGCCCGCCGGCGCCAGGATGCTGGCTGCCTGGCTGTCCGAGCCTTCGACCGACCTTGAGGTCATTCGCGAAAGGCAGGGCGCGGTGGGCGAATTCGTGCGTCACCCTGGGGCGAGTTCGAGGGTCGGCGAGGGTCTTCGCGGCGTACGCGACGTGCCGAGGATCCTCGCCCGTCTCCAGAACCGTCTGCGCAATCCGCGTGAGCTTGGCGGCGTGCGCGACACGCTGCGGTCGCTTCCGGGCATACGCGAGGAGCTCTCAGCCATGCCGGGGGGCTCCCTCGCGACGCTGGCCGACGGCATCTCCTGCGAGACGGAGCTATTGGGGCGGCTGGAGGCCGCCTTGGCGGACGAACTCCCGGCGGACCTCGCCGACGGCGGCGCCCTGCGCGCAGGATTCGACGACGAACTCGATCGGCTTCGCGCCCTGGCGAGCGACAGCAAGTCCTGGATCGCCGACTTCGAGCGCAGGGAGCAGGAACGCACCGGCATCAAGTCGCTGAAGGTCCGTTACAACGGCGCCTTCGGCTACGCCATCGAGATCACCAAGGCCAACCTTGCGCTGGTCCCCGCCGACTATGTGCGGAAACAGACGATGGTGAACGCCGAACGGTTCACCACCGAGGAGCTGAGGGCCAAGGAGAAGGAGGCTCTCCGGGCGGACGAGCAGGCGTTGGCCAGGGAGTCCGAACTTTTCCAGGCGCTGGTGGCGGAGGTCCTCGCCCGGTCTGTCCCCCTGCTCGGCACGGCGACCGCGCTCGCCGAGACCGATGTGCTGCGCGGATGGGCCGAGTTGGCGCGGGAATGCAAATGGTGCCAGCCGGTCGTGGACGATTCCGACGTCCTCGACATCACGCAGGGACGGCATCCCGTCGTGGAGCGGATGCTGCAGGCCCGTCCCGGGTCCGGATCCTTCGTGCCCAATGACACGGCTCTCTCGGGCTCCGACGCGCAGATCGCCCTGCTCACGGGGCCCAACATGGCGGGGAAGTCGACCTACATACGCCAGGTCGCCCTGATTGCGCTCCTGGCGCATCTGGGGTCATGGACCCCCGCCCAGTCGGCGCGGATCGGCTTAATCGACAGGATCTTCTGCCGGGTCGGCGCCTCTGATGAACTGGCGCGCGGAAACTCCACCTTCATGGTGGAGATGAACGAGACCTCGAACATCCTGAACAACGCGACGTCACGCTCGCTGGTGGTGCTCGACGAGATCGGGCGTGGCACGAGCACCTACGACGGCATCAGCATCGCCTGGGCCGTGGCCGAGCATCTGCACGGGGCTGGCGCCTCCGGACCGCGTACGTTATTCGCGACCCATTATCACGAGCTGACGAAGCTGGCTGAGTCCCTGCCCCGCCTCCGCAATTTCTCCGTGGCGGTGAAGGAATGGAAGGATGAGATCGTCTTCGTGAGGCGCGTCGTCCCCGGCGCCGCCGACCGTTCCTACGGGATCCAGGTCGCCCGTCTGGCCGGGATGCCCCCCACCGTCGTCGAGCGCGCCAGGGCAATCCTCGCCGGCCTGGAGACGGGCAAAGGGCTGCCTAGCTCCGCCGAACGGCCCAAGGGCATTCAGCAGGCCCCGCCCCGGGAGGATCGGTCAGTCCGGGCGAGGTCCAAGCCCGGCGAAGGCGAGAGTCAGCTGGACCTGTTCAGCTGAGGTTCAGATGCGCCGATTCCACTCGGCGGAGTTGAACTTGGCCCAGGCCCCTTCGTGGTCGAATTGGTCGTAGATGGGTTCCGGGACAGGAACAGGGGGGCTCGACAGCGCGCGTCCGAGCGCTTCGGGAAACTCTTTCTCAAATCGCACCCAGTCGCAGTCGGGTAGGAACGGTCTCCAGACGTAGCCCTCGATGAGCAGTCCCTGCTTGGTCCGCTTCTGGGCGGCCCCCGCCACCTTGCGGCCGTCTCCCGGGCGGACGAGGTCGTTCGGCTCGGCGCGCGCCGCGCAGTCATCGGGCTGCCGGTAGTCCCTGGCGCCTTTGGGCTCGGGGGAGAGGGCCACCTGCTGTCCCTGAGCTGACAACGCCTCCAGCATGGCCCGGTGGACCAGGGCGTAGGTGGACATCGCATCCGATCCTGCGAGAGGGTGGGACGCCGGTATCACGAGCGCGAAGGTCCAGTCCTCCAGATGGCTGACGAGGCCGCCGCCGGTGCAGCGTCGGACCAGCTGGCATCCGGCGGGCACGACGGCTCGGTATTTCTCCCATGACTGAGAGACGCCGAACGTGCAGGCCGGCACGCTCCAGGCGTAGGCACGGAAACGTACGGCATTCTGACGGGGATACTTCTCCAGCAGCAGGAGGTCCGCGGCCATGTTGGCCACGGCGTCCGCGGACTGCCTGGGAAGAACGTCCATGTTCAGAAGTCTAGGCCTTTTTCCAATCGACGCACGACCTTTCGGCCGGTGACCGACTCATACCAGGCCTCGCGGCCACGGGGCACGCGGAGCTCCGACAGCTGTTCCTCGAAAGTCTGCACGGGTGTCTTCATCTTTCCCGCCAGTGGAACCAGCGAAAGGCTCAGGTCGCGCGGTCGTAGCGAGCGGGAGGCCGGGGCGCCGGATTGAGCGGGGGTGATGAGCGACGGATCCAGCGCGAAGTGCCGCAGGATCCTGGCCCCTATCTCGTGACGGCTGAGCGCGTCGCCGCCGGCCCAGTGATAGACGCCGGAGAGCGTATTTCGCTCGCAGACCTCTACGAGCGCGTCCGCGAGATTCGACAGTCCGACGGGCTGCCGGATCTCGTCCGTGAAAAGGGGCGTCTTCTCCCCATTCGACCAGGCGAGGAAGAGGCGTTCATGGAGCGAGCGGTCGCCGCCGGGCGAATTGCCGTTGAGCAGGGCGGTCCTTATGACCGCGGCGTGCTCCCTCCCGGCGCGGAGCACCGCCACCTCGCCCGCCGCCTTGGTGCTGCCGTAGACGGACAGGGGCCTGGGCGTGGAAGTATGGCCGTAGCGTCCGTCGACGCCGTCGAAGACCATGTCGGTCGAGACGTGAACCAGCTTGGCGCCGACATGGAAGGCCAGCTCGGCCAGCTGCTTCGGCAGCTCGGTGTTGAGCAGACGGGCCTTCTCGGGGTCGCGCTCGCATCCATCGACGGTGGGCAAGGCCGCGCAGTTGATGACCGCCTCAGGGAACTCCTCGAGCATGAGGGCCGTGACCGCCGGCGCGTCGGCGAGGTTCATCCTGACGGATTTCAGGACCCCGGGGATGACGGGATCCCGGGCTCCTCCGATGGCGACGACCTGATGCCCCCGCCGAAGGGCGGATAGGGCCGCTTCGCGGCCGAGCAGGCCGCTGGCCCCCGTGACAACCATCTTCATGATGCCAATACGCACGCGGCAACGCCCGGAGGCAAGCGGGATGAGCCCGCACTTGCCAATAGGGGCGTCAACGGCATTGGTGTCTGCATCCGATGGCGTCGTATTCCGAACTCGCGAACAGGCCGGTGCTCTCGCAGCCGGTCTATGAGGCAGGCCGTCCGATCGAGGTGGTCGCCCGGGAATTCGGCCTCGATCCGTCCACCGTCATCAAGCTCGCCTCCAATGAGAATCCTCTGGGTCCTTCGCCGCTGGGGCTGGCCGCCGCACGGCGGGCCCTCGAGAACGCCCATCTCTACCCCGATGGCGGCTGTACCTTCCTGCGTGAGAAGCTGGCCTCAAGATGGTCACTGAAGCCTTCCAATTTCGTCGTCGGCAACGGCTCCAACGAGGTGATGATTCTGCTCGCCCAGGCGTTCCTGCGGCCGGGCGACGAGGTCGTCTTCGGCTCGCAGGCCTTCGTCGTCTACAAGCTGGCGACCCTGCTTTTCGGCGCCTCTCCTGTGGAAGTCCCGATGCCGGGATTCCGTCACGACCTTGCGGCCATGCGGAGGGCCGTCACGGAAAGGACGCGCATCCTGTTTCTTGCGAGTCCTAACAACCCCACGGGCGGCACCGACGACCCCTCCGCCATCGTCGATCTGGCGGGATCGTTGCCCGATGATGTCATCTTCTGTCTCGACGAAGCCTATGCCGAGTATCTGGAAGCCACCGCCGACCTGCGCCCGCTGATGGCGTCGGGAAGGAAGGTCGTCGTCACGCGCACTTTCTCCAAGGCCTACGGTCTGGCCGGCCTTCGGGTCGGGTATCTGGTCGGCTCGGAGGAAGTCTGCGGTCTCGTCAACCGTGTGCGCCAACCCTTTAACGTCAATCTGCCGGCCCTGGCGGCCGCCGAAGCGGCCCTGGACGACGACGCCCATGTCCAGAGATCCCGCCGGGCCAACGCGGAGGGCGTGGCCCAGCTCTCCGAAGGGCTACGCCGGCTTGGCATGGAGTTCATCCCGGGTTCGGCGAACTTCCTGGCCGCCAAAGTCCGGGGTGCGGAGGACGCCTTCAAGGCGTTGCAGCGGAAAGGTGTGATTGTCCGGCCGCTCCAAGGTTACGGCATGGCCGGCTGGCTTCGTCTGACGGTCGGCACCCCGGCCCAGAATGAGCGTCTCCTCGGCGAACTAGCCGCCTTCCGCTGATGGACATCGACTCCGTCATCAAGGAGATTGTGGCCAGAGATCCGCGGTACGCCCCCCAGGCCTACGACCTCGTGCGCGCCGCCCTGGACCACGCGCAGAAGGTCGTCCATGGGGAGCCGAAGAAAGGCAAGTCGAAGGACAATCGTCACGTCACCGGCCAGCAGCTCGTGGAGGGTTTCCGGTCGCACGTCCTCGAGGCCTACGGACCCGTTTCCTACCAGCTGCTTCGCAACTGGGGCCTGCGTCGGAGCATCGACGTGGGCCACATCGTCTTCAACCTCATCGAGGCGAAGCTCTTCGGAAGCTCGCCGGAGGACAAGCTGTCCGATTTCGAGGGCGTGATCGATTTCAAGGAAGCCTTCCAGCGCCCCTTCGTGAAGTCGGACTAGGCGCTCACGAAGGCGATAGACTTCACCTCCGCGCATCCGGGCAGGGCGCGGATCTTGATCAGCATCGCCTTCTCGTGGAACTTGGCCTCCGAACGGACGACCGCGTTCTCGCACTGCACCGTGAGACGTCCGCCTTCGAGCACCTTGAGCGGGGCGCAACGACGGGCCAGGCGGGGTGGCAAGAGTTCCGCCCAGTGCGCGACGATGGAGTTCTCGGGTACGGGCCGATCGAGCCTGAGTCGCACGATGGCGTCGCGGACCGCGTCGTCCATGGTCTTCAAGGGCCTTTGGGTGGCCCGGCTCCGTATGGCGGGACGCCCCGACAGCTCGGCCAGCATGTTGGCGACCGTGCGCGAGAACCTGCCCATGGTACGCCCTTCGGTGATCAGCGCACGGACCGCATGGGGCACTTCGGCCAGCCGCTCCACGGCCAGGCAGCGCTCCGGGGCGGGGGAGCCGACCACGAGACCGATTGCTCCGGCGTCACGGGCGCCCTCGGCGTCCTCCTTCATGCTGTCCCCGACATGGACAAGCCCCGAAATCGGCACGCCCAACTTCTTGGCTACGGCGGTGAAGGCCTCGGCGTGAGGTTTCACTTTGCCGCTCTCGTCGGAAAGGACGACCTCGTCGAAGCAGGAGAGCAGTCCATGACCCTGCAGCACCGCGCGCATCCGCGCATCCGCGTTGGAGAGGACCGCCGTCCTGAGGCCGAGGAAACGCACCGCGGCCAAGGTCTGCCGCGCGCCGGCCGTCAGACGCCAGCACTCGGGCTGGGCGAAGGCTTCCCAGCATGAATCGAAGACCGCTTTCCTGCGGGACAGGGGGAGGATCGGGCCGAAGCAGCGGGCGACGACGTCCTGCCAGAACGCCTTGGCGTCGCCGGACCGGTCGGCGGTCCGAAATGCGACAGGAAAATCCTTCTCAAGCCTGGCCGGGTCGGCCTCGATGCCGTGAGAGCGCGCGCAGCGGGCGTAGATTGCGCCGACGGACGGACGCGGATGCAGGAGCGTCCCCGCGAGGTCGAATGTGACGGCCTGCACCCTGCGCATAGTCCGGCAAGATGCTGACTGCTTGTCAGACGGTCGAGCGTCGTTCATGAACAAGTTATGCACTTGCGCGCGGGTTTATCGGGACTGCTGACCGCCATGATGCTGTGCGGGTGCGCCTCGTCGGGTACGGAGGGTGTTTTTCACGTCATGGCTGAGATGCCGGTCCGGCCCGGGATGCCCCGCCTGCTGGCTGATGACGTCCATGACGCCGCCATTCGCTCGGGAAGGGCCGTGGGTTGGAGCGATGCGGCTGACCGGGCCGAGGCCGCCGTGAAGCTGGCCTTCATCTGGACCGAGGACGACGGCACGATCGCTGGCCGTGTCAGGCTGGCCTGCATCTGGTCGGCCAAGGGGGGCAGGGCAGGACATGTGGCGGATGGCGCCGCCCTGCCGGTCCAATTCTGGACCCAGACCAGGGCGGCCGAGGCCGCCACCCGGGTCACCTCGGCGCTTCTCCGGGACCTAGCGACCCTCGGTCCCGCAGGCGGCCCCTGATATCTTCCAGGAGCCTGGTCAGTTCTGGCATGGCCACGCCCGCCTCCACGCCTCGGCGAAGGGGCTCGGCCCAGATGCCGTCGATCTCGACATCGCGACCCTCAAGGTAGTCGATGAGGCTCGAGGGACGATAAGGTCCCATGCGGTCCGTCGCGGTGAACTGCCATTCGATGTGATCGTCGTCGAAGGGCGCGCCGCACGCCCTGGCGGCGGCCGAGACCTCGCCCATGAGCTTCCGGGCCCGGTCGCGCAGGGCAGGCGAGCCGACGATGAGGTCCGTCGTGACGCCCCCCGCGGCGATGGAGAGTCCGTTGAATGGGATGTTCCAGCAAAGTTTCTTCCAGAGGACGCCTTCCAGCGAATTTTCCGTCCGGGAATCCACCCCTGCCTTGGAGAGCAGGCCTGAGCAGAGTTCCGCCGCCGGTCCGGCCGGTCCTCGGCATGAGGCCAGGCGGACGTGTCCAGCCAGGCTGCTGCGCACGACGCCGCCTGGCATACGGTTGATGCACACGAAACAGAGTCCGGCCACGAGGCGCTCCTCCGGAACAAGGCCTTGGAGGGTCTCGACGTTGCCCATTCCGTTCTGGAGCGTGAGTAGCACGGTACCGGAACGCATCAACGGCGCGACGAGCCCGGGCAGGAGACGGTTGACCGTCGACTTGATGGTCACGATCACCAAATCGCACCCTCCGATGGTCTCCGTCGTCTCGTGTACCCCGGCGATGGGCGGTCGGCGGCGACCATGCGCATCCTCGAGGGTCAGGCCGTCCTGACGCAGCGATGCCGCCGACGAACGGGCATGCAGGTGGACTTCGTGCCCGGCCAGGGCCAGAAGGCCGCCGTACCAGCAGCCCACGGCTCCGGCTCCAACGACCGCGATCTTCATGGGCGGTCAGACGTGCGGCGCACGGAGGAGTGGGCGGCGAGCGGGAGGCGGCCGGGGTAGTCGAGGGTGAAATGCAATCCCCGGCTTTCCTGGCGCTGCAGTGCGCATTCGACGATGAGTTCGGCGGTCTGGATGAGGTTGCGCAGCTCGAGGAGGCGCGGCTCGACCTTGAAGTTCCAATAATAGTCGCGCACCTCGTCGGCCAAGGTGCGGATGCGGGTGCGCGCCCGCTGCAGACGTTTGGTGCTGCGCACGATGCCCACATAGTCCCACATGGTGCGCCGGAGCTCATCCCAGTTGTGGGTGAGCACGACACGCTCGTCCGGATCTCCGGCCGAGCCGTCGACCCATGGAGGCAGCCCGGGCGGAACTTCCTCTCTTCGGGAGGCCTCGTCTGCCGCCGCCTCGGCCCCGTCATGCGCGATCACAACCGCTTCGAGGAGCGAGTTCGACGCCAGCCGGTTTGCGCCGTGCAGTCCGGTGCAGGCGACCTCGCCGACCGCGTAGAGTCCGGGTAGCGACGAACGACCGGCGAGATCCGTGGCGACGCCGCCGCAGAGGTAATGGGCCGCGGGCACGACGGGCAGGGGTGTGACGGAGGGGTCCAGACCAGCCTTCAGGCAGGTTTCGTTGATGTGCGGGAATCGTTCGGAGAAGGCCCCGTGGGCGGCCTGGGTGGCGTCGAGCAGGACGTGCGAGGCGCCAGTCCGTTTCATCACAGCGTCGATCGCCCTGGCGACGACATCCCGGGGGGCAAGGTCGCCTTGCTCATGAAAATCGGGCATGAAAGCCCGGCCCGAAAGGTCACGCAGGACCGCGCCCTCGCCACGCACCGCCTCCGAGATGAGGGCCCGCCCGCCATCCGCGGCCCGCAGGGCGGTGGGGTGGAACTGCACCATCTCCATGTCCCTGATCTCGGCGCCGGCCCGGTAGGCCATGGCGACGCCGTCGCCGGTGGCGATGTCGGGATTGGTCGTGAACTGGTAGACCTGCCCGACTCCTCCCGTGGCCAGCACGACCACCTTGGCCCGCATCGTCCTCACGCCTCCGCCCAACGTGTCGAGCACATGGACCCCGATGACGCGATCGTCCGCCCCTCCCATCGGGGTGCGTCCGTCGACCTTGGCTCGCGTGACCAGATCGATCGCAAGATGATGTTCCAGCATGCTGACGCCGGGCGATTCGGCCACCGCGCGGAGCAAGGCGGATTCGATTGCGCGGCCGGTCATGTCCCGGGCGTGCAGGATGCGACGCCTTGAATGCCCGCCTTCGCGTCCGAGGTCGGGTCTTCCATCGGGACCATGCTCAAACTTCACGCCCCAGGCGATGAGCTCCCTCACGCGCTCCGGACCGCGTTCGACGATGTGCCGCACGGCTTCTTCGTCGCAAAGCCCGTCGCCGGCTTCCAACGTGTCCCGGACGTGGCTGGCGAAGTCGTCGGCCGTGTCGGTGACGCAGGCGATGCCGCCCTGCGCCCAGTTCGTGTTAGACTCGGCGCCCGTCTTCTTCGTCACGATCGCGACGCTCAGCCCCCTGCGGGCGAGACCGAGCGCGAAGCTGAGGCCGCCGATGCCGCTGCCCACCACGATGGCGTCATGCCGGTTATTCATCGAAAAGGGGCAAGTTACCCCGTCATCACGGCTCAACAAGTGTGGATTTGACGCAGAAGGCGGGGGCAGATACCTCGAAAACGGTGGAAATCGCAATCATACTGGCCTGCTGGCTCATGGTCGGACTCTTCGAGCTATCGGAGATGTCCATCGTCTCATCCAACCGGCGTCGACTGTCCAAGCTCGCGGAACAGGGCAGCAAGGGCGCCGCCCAGGCCTTGGCCCTCCTCGCCAACCCTTCAAAGTTCCTGTCCACCGTGCAGGTGGGACTGACCTTCGGCAGCATCATCGCGGCCACCTACGGGGGCCAGCCCCTGGCCATGAAGATCGCGCCCCTGCTCGCGCAGGCCCCGGTCGTCTGGATCGCAGAGAATGCCGAGGGCATCGCCCGCGGCGGGGTCTCGTTCCTCATCGGCTCCCTCACGATCGTCTGCGCCGAGATTGTGCCCAAGCGGGTCGGTCTGGGCAATCCCGAGGGCCTGGCCGAGATGGTGTCACGGCCGATGGCCTTCATGGCGGCCCTGGCCTCACCGCTGGTGTCATCGCTGAGCTTCCTGGCCGACGTGATTCTCTACGCATTCGGACGCCGTCACACCCAGGAGGAGAAGATGTCCGAGGACGAGCTGCGGATGATGGTCGACCAAGGCATGGCCTCCGGCGTCCTGCACGCATACGAGCACCGGATGGTGCACGGCGCGCTGTCCCTCGACCAGGTGACCGCCGAGTCCCTGATGACCCCGAGCAATCGCGTGGTCTGGCTCAATGTCAACGACGGCGATGAGGTCAACTGGCGCAAGATCGTCTCCTCGGGGCACACCTGGTTCCCCGTCTTCCAGGGCAGTCCCGACAGGCCCCTGGGCGTCGTGTCCGTGAAGCGCCTCTGGGCGAACCTTTCGCTCACGGGCTCGGTCACCATCAAGGATGTCCTCACGGATCCGCCGACGGTGGCCCCCGGGTTGACCGGCACCCAGCTCCTTGAGCGCTTCCGGAAGGACAGGATACACCTGGCGGTCGTCTCCGACGAATTCGGGCGCGTGCGTGGCGTGGTATCGCTTAACGATGTCCTTGAATGCGTCATGGGGGAACTCCCCAACGAGGCCTCTTCCCTCCGGCAGCACGGAAGGCCGGTCCGGCGGCGCGAGGACGGCAGCTGGCTGGTCGACGGATCGGTCTCGATCGATGATTTCCGCGAGGCCACCGGCATCATCGGCCGGCTCCCTGACGAGGGCTCCGGGCGTTACACGATCATCGCCGGCTTCATCATGCGTTCATTGGGCCGGTTGCCACAGGAGGGCGACAGGATTGAGGCGCTGGGGCATGTCTTCGAAGTCGTCGACATGGACGGGCACCGGGTGGAGAAGGTGCTCGTCATGCCGAAGGCGGCCCCGGCCGCCTGAGCCTAGAGCCTGACCGGCAGGCCGGCCGCCCGCAGACGCTCCTTGGCCTGACGCACGGTGTAGGTGCCGAAGTGGAAGATGCTCGCCGCGAGCACGGCGCTCGCCCCGCCTTCCTGCAGGACGGCGACGAGGTGGTCGAGGTCTCCGGCCCCGCCCGAGGCGATGACAGGCACTTCGACGGCTTCCGAGACCGCACGATTCAGCGGGAGGTCGTAGCCGGCGGCGGTGCCGTCGCGGTCCATGCTGGTAAGGAGAATTTCGCCGGCCCCGAGCGAGGCGACCTTGCGAGCCCACTCGATGGCGTCGAGTCCGGTCGGGTTGCGCCCGCCATGCGTGAAGACCTCCCACCGGCCCTCTCCTGTTCGCTTGGCGTCGATGGCGACGACGATGCACTGGCTGCCGAACTTGCGCGCAGCCTCAAGCACGAGCGATGGCTCTTGGATGGCCGAGGTGTTGAGCGAGACCTTGTCCGCCCCGGCGTTGAGCATGGTGCGGACGTCCTCGACGGAACGCAGGCCGCCGCCGACGGTCAGCGGCATGAAGACCTGATCCGCGGTGCGTTCGACGACATCCACCATGGTCCTGCGACCGTCGCTGGAGGCCGTGATGTCGAGGAACACGAGTTCGTCGGCGCCCTGCTGCTCGTAGGCGGCGGCGACCGCTACGGGATCCCCGGCGTCCCGCAGCTCCTCGAACTTCACGCCCTTGACCACGCGGCCGCCATGGACGTCCAGGCAGGGGATGATGCGGACTGAGAGCATGCCTTTGCAGGGGTAGGGGAGGGAGGGCTGCTAGTAAAGCACGACCGTGACCGGGCCGTCGTTGAGGATCTCCACCTCCATGTCCGAGCCGAAGAAGCCGGTGCGCACGTCCACGCCCGACTCCTTTTGCAGCAGTTCCACGAAAAGGTCGAACAGGGGCAGGGCGGAGCCGGCTTTCGCCGCGCGATGAAAGGAAGGCCGGTTGCCTTTAGAGAAGTCCGCCAGCAGGGTGAACTGGCTCACCGCGAGGACCTCCCCGCCAGCGTCGCGCAGGTTGAGCCCCATCTTCCCGTCCATATCCTCCATCAGGCGGACCTTCGCCACCTCCGCCGCCAGCCGGCGCACCTCGGCTTCTCCGTCCTCGGCGGCGATGCCGACTAGCAGCACATACCCTCGGCCGATCGAGGCGGAGGGGGCCGTGCCGTCCTTCCGCCTGACCGAAGCACGGTGCACGCGCTGCAGGACGACCATCATGGTCAGGTAAGAGCGTCAAGGGCCGTGCGGAGCTTCATTTCGGTCTCCGCCGACTCGGCCGCCGGATCCGAGCCCGCCACGATGCCCGCGCCGGCGAAGGCCCTGGCCTCCTCGCCACGCAGTCGTGCGCAACGGAGGGCGACGAACAGCTTGCCCGACTTACCGTCGGCGGCGATCCAACCAACCGCGCCGGTATAAAGGCCGCGGTCATGGGGCTCGAAGCCCGGGATGAAGGGCAGGGCCAGGGCCCTTGGCTTGCCGCCCACGGCCGGCGTCGGGTGCAGTTCGCCTGCGACTTCCAGGAACCGGCGGTCGGCCGGCATCCGCCCTACGATGGGCGTTCGCAGGTGCATGACGTTGCCCAGACGGAGCAATTCGGCGTCGCGGCGCGTGGCGGCGAGCACGCCGACCATGCCCAGACGCCTCAGGATCGATTGCGTGACGGCGTCGTGCTCGCGACGGTCCTTGTCGCTGGTCAGCAGGGCCTCGGCGAGGCTCGCGTCCTCGGCGGCGGATTCGCCGCGGCGGGTGGTGCCGGCGACGGACTCCGTACGGACTTCGCCGTCGAAGAGCGAGAGGAGCGTCTCGGGGGTGGCGCCGACCATGGAGCCCTCAGCCTCGTCGACAAGGAATGCATGGCAGGGCGCATTGGCGCGGCGCAGCCGATGCAGGGTCGCGTAGACGTCGAAAGGCGTGTTCCGACGCCAGTCGAAGGCGCGGGTGAGGACGACTTTCTCGAACGAACCCTCCCGGATTAGCTCGGTCGCACGCTTCACTGCGTCGGGGAACCAGCTGCCGCCGACCTCGTTGAGCACCGTGGCGCCCGGCTGACGCACCGCGGCCGAGCGTGTGCGGTAGACGAACCGGCGGAAGATCTCAGCCCGACGGACCAGACGTTCGGCGCAGCCCGGGGCGGCGGACTCGGCCAGCGTCACCCGGGTGCGCCCCTCCTCCGTCACCACCTGCCAGGAGGGTAGGAAGAGGACCGTGTCCTGGCCGGCTTCGGCCGAGCCGGGGTAGAAGGGGAACGTGGCGATCAGCCTCGGCGCGGGCCCCACGCAGGAAAGCTGGGCGTTGAGGTCGCGCATCCAGCGGTCGGCCTCGATGAAGCGCCGCTCACCCCGACCCCTCCAGATGGCGACCGGCTCCGCGGCGGCATGGGCGCGACTGCGCGAAGGATTCTCAAAGTATCCACGGGGCGCGGGCGGCGCGAGCGTCTCCAAGACGGCGAGCGGATCGAGCTCAGCCGATGCGAACGAATAGCTGATCCAGCCCCGCCCCTCCCGCTCGGCTTCAGCCTGCTCCAGCTGGTCGCGAATCTCGAGGGCTTCGGCCATCGGTCAGGCGGGCGGCGCAGGCGGCGTATCGACCTGCGGGAACAGGATGCACTTCTCAGCGACCTTGACCCCGCTTCCGGCGGCCGACCAGTCGAAGGCGGAGTAATCGGCCGGGACGGGCTGCCCGATGTGCTCCAGCATCGTCCGGGCCGTGCCGGGCATGACCGGCAGCAAGGCGGTGCCGACCAGACGGAGTCCTTCGGAGACGTGCGCTAGGCAGGAATCCAGTCGGGCGCGGTCAGCAGGGTCGGCTGACTTGGCCAGCTTCCAGGGCGCCCGCGTCTCGATGTAGGCGTTGAGGGCGTTGATGAACGTCCAAAGTCCTTCGAGCGCCCGGCTGACCTGATGCTCCGCGAAGGCCTCGTCGTAGGCCTTGCGCGTCTCAGTCCAGAGCGCGCGCACGGACCGTTCAGGATCCTCGTCGGCTACGGCGGCAGGCACGGTCCCGGAGCAGTTGCGTCCGACCATGTTGAGCAGACGGTTCACGAGGTTGCCCAGGCTGTTGCCCAGATCGGCCTTGTAGCGGCCGTTGAAGCCCGCGTCCGAGAAATCCGCATCCTGCCCGACGACCATCTCCCGGCTCAGATAGTACCGGAAGGCGTCCGTGCCGTGCGACTGGACGTAGGCGAGGCTATCGGTGGCATTGCCGGAGCTCTTGGAAGCCTTCTTCTTGTCGATCGTCCACCAGCCGTGCACAAGCAGGCGGCGAGGTGGTTCGATGCCGAGGGCCTTGAGCATGCAGGGCCAGTAGACGGCGTGGGGAGGGGAGAGGATGTCCTTGCCGATGACGTGCAGATCGGCCGGCCAGAGGTCCTTGTCCGCGACGGCGGAATAATAGTTGGTGAGCGCGTCGAACCAGACATAGGTGACGAATCCGGGGTCGAAGGGCAGCTCTACGCCCCAGGTCAGGCGCGACTTGGGCCGGGAGATGCAGAGGTCGTTCATCGGTTCCTTGAGGAACTCCAGCACCTGATTCTGACGGAAGCGAGGGAGGATGAAGTCAGGGTTGGATCGGATGTGATCGACGAGCCAGGACTGGAACTTCGAGATGCGGAAGTAGTAGTTCTCCTCCGAAGTCTGGGTGACCTCCCCGTAGATCTCGGGCCACTCGCCGTTCTCATCGCGGTCCTTGTCGGAAAGGAACTGCTCCTGGCGCACCGAGTACCAGCCGCTCTTGGTATCCTTGAAGATAAGCCCCTCGGCGTAGAGGCGGCTGAGGAAGTCCTGCACCACCTTCGTGTGCCGGGGTTCGGTCGTACGGATGTAGTCGTCGTTCGAGATGTCCAGCCCCACGAGCATGGACTTGAAGCCGACGGCGACCTCGTCCACCAGCGCCTGGGGCGAGACGCCCCGCTGCTGGGCGGTCTGCTGGACCTTCTGGCCGTGCTCGTCCAGTCCGGTCAGGAAGTGAACCTTGCGGCCGGTCATCCGCGCATGGCGGGCAAGCACGTCGGCGAGCACCTTCTCGTAGGCGTGTCCGAGGTGGGGCGCGCCGTTAGCGTAGTCGATCGCGGTGGTGATGTAGAAGGAGCCCGACATGGATGCCGGCCTCAAGATGGCCGGAAAGTGGTTTCGCTCAACCCCGAAGGGTCACTCCATGGCCCTTCGGATGTCGGGCTGGTAGGCGATTTCAAAGGCGTAGGCCTGGCCAGCCCGGAGGGACATCGGCTTGTCGCGTTCGAGCTCCTGATAGTAATGGACCTTGCCCCAGCAGCTGCGATGGCGAGGGTCGTCCGACACCACGCGTGTCTCGCGCCACTCGGCCCCGAAGTCGTCCTTCAGCACTTCGCAACGATGGGCCTCGGGTCCGAGCACCAGCGCGTTGCCCGGCGTCATGCGGGAGTGGGTGGCGGCGATCGGCAGCACGAGGCGGAAATCCTCGAGGACGAGCGGCGCCTTCGGCGTCAGCTGGAACCGCCCCGTGATCCGTCCCGGCGCAAGCTCCCATTCGACCTTGATGGAGGCGAGGCCGGAGGAGGGCGTCTCATCGGCTCCCATGATGTCCGGCTGCTCGTAGCGGAATAAATAGACGCCCGGCCGCGTCCCCATCGCCACCTGCGCGGACTTGCCATAATGCGAGGGGGTGTGGGCTTTGCCGCCGAACGTGTACTCGGGGATGAACGCGGATACGCGGAGGTTGGAGGGCCAGTCAAACACGCCGGGCATGTGCGGGAAGGCCAGCGAATCCGTGAAGCGGTGTGAGCCGGAGGTCACCAGTGGCAAGATGACGTGCAACCCGCTGGCTGAGTCCTCGTAGATCAGCACCCCCTGCTCCTTGCGCGGCGAGCGGTCGAAAAGGTGCAGCCTGCAGACTGCGGGACGGGGCGGCAGCCCGAGGGGGTCCAGCCCGCCTCCGGCGGTCTTGGCGAGCCGGGACCACTGGGAGAGGTAGCGGGCGGCGTCGAAGTTGGCCATGCGCGTCGTGTGCCCCGGGATGGTGTCGCGCTCGGCGTCGCGGACGACGATGATGCCGTGCTCGGCGTCGAAGAAGGTGGTGAAGAAGTTGGTGTAGAGCCGACGCACCTGGTCACGCAGGAGCGGCTCCTGCGCCGCCGAGACCCATCGGTCTCGCAGGGCCTGCAACATCATGGTGATGCAGTGCATCTGGCCGTAGGCTCCGATCCCGCGTCCGAAGCACCAGCCAAGGCCGTCGTCTCGTACGAGATCGCCGATGACCCTCAGGTATTTCTCGTAGAGGGTCCGGAGCCGGGGCAGCTTGGCGTCCCGCATCTGGATATTGGCGTGCAGCTGAAGGGCCTGACGGATGAAGACGAGGGACACGACCCCGTAGAGGTCGAAGGTCCCTCCGAAGTTGTCCGGTGACGCCGCGCGTGACGACTCGTCATGGAAGCTGTTGGTCGAGGCGGCGGACGCACGCTCGATGAACCGGTCGACCAGGGGTCCCGTGGTGTCTTGCTTGCTTAGACCGAAGGAATGACGGCAGACGGCCTTGGCGATGTCGAACGCCTGGACATGGTCATGGTGGTCAAGCTCGACGGCCAACCGCTCGTCGATGAGCCGGCGGGTGTCCTCGCCGATGCGCTCCCATACCGGGTTTCTTTCCCGGGTGGAACCGAAGGCCAGAAGGCCGAGGCAGGCGAAGGCTAGGCCGTTGTCGGAGCCGCTGCTCATCCGCACCTGGGCGGTGATCGAACGGGCGGTCGCTTCGACCAGGTCAACCCGGTCGAGCACCGTCTCTCCGGTGGCACGAAAATACTCTCCTAGGGCAAGGGCGACGTGACCGGGCTCGTCCGACCGGGATGTCTCGCCTTCCAAGGGGGTGACGCTTCCGTCGGCGGCCAGGAAGGGAAGATTTAACTTTAGGAGCGCCTTAGTCTGGTCGAGGCACTGACTTGCGAAATTCAACATGCTTGAAGGTTTTTTCGTGGGTGGGGGTCCCCCATATGTCAACAATCCTTCGTTAAAAAAATCGTAAGTTCTATCTATGGCCTACGAAAGGGCTTCAGGTTCGGAACCAAGGGGCACATGCCATAACACGAACAGATGGGGCTCATAAGGCCCGACACGCCCTGAACGCACCCCCGTGCGCGTCGATGGGTCATCGGGTAACGGGCGATCCTAGCGTTTCCAGAAAGAACTTCGCCCTCATTTCGCGCAACTTGAGCGTCTCTCCCGCGCCATGGTTGGCACCCCGTACGACATGGAACTCGAAGAGGTCCCGCTTCCCGGCCGCTAGCAGGGCGTCGCGAAAATCATAGCTGCATTTGACGTCGACGTTGGTGTCGGACTCGCCGACGGAGAGGAAAAGGCGGCCCTTGAGGTTTGCGGCGTAGGGCGCGCACGCGTTCTCCTCGTAGGACGGGCCGACAGGCCAGCCCAGCCACTGCTCGTTCCACCAAAGCTTGTCGATCCGGTTGTCGTAACAGCCGCAGTCCGCCGCCCCGGCCTTGTAGAAGTCGCCGTGCAGGAGCAGCGCGTGCGCGGTGTTCTGGCCGCCGGCCGATCCGCCGAAGATGCCGACACGGTCGAGGTCCATGCCGGGCTCGATCTTCGCGAGCGCCTTGATCCAGGCGATGCGATCCGGGAAGCCGCCGTCCCTGAGGTTCCTCCAGCTCTGATGATGAAACTCCTTGCCGCGGTGGTTGGTGCCACGTCCGTCCATCTGCACGACGTAGAAGCCTAGCATCGAGAGCTCGCGGTGGTTGCGATTCCACCAGTTCATGGATTTGGGGGCGAAGGAGCCGTGCGGACCGGCGTAGATGTTCTCGATGACGGGATACTTCTTGGATGGGTCGAATGGGTGGGGGCGGGTGACGACGCCCCAGATGTCGAACTTCCCGTCGCGGTCCTTGGCGACAAAGGGCCGGACGTGGCTCCAACCCGCCGCCTCCAGACGCTTGGTTTCGGTCGTCAGAAGCACGGCGATCTCACGGCCGTCCGCGCCGCTTCTCAGGGTGAAGACGGGAGGGGAGTCCACCCGGGTCGCGATATCGACCAGGACGCCGCGGTCGGGGGAGAACAAGGCCTCGTGATCGGCGTTTCCCGGGGTGAGGTCGACCAAGCCCGTGCCGTCGAGCCTCACCTTGCAGATGTGATGGTGGTAAGGGTTCTCGCCGGGATTCATCCCGACCCCGATGAAGGTCACCTCGGACTTGCCCTCATCCACATGCAGGACCTGCTTGACCATCCAGTTCCCGGAGGTGACCGGGCGAAGGATGCGTCCGTCGCGCAGGTCGACGGCGTAAAGGTGACGCCAGCCGGATTTCTCGGAGGCCCAGAGAGTGAGCGAATCGGTCAGGTCGTGCCGAAAGCGTGTCTTGAACGTGTAGACGAATTTCTCCGGCTCCTCCTCCGCCAGGAGTTTTCTCCAGCGATTCGGCCCGACCTGATACTCGATGATGCCATGACCGGTGAAGCCCCGACGGACGTACTCCGTTCGCAGCGTCTTTCCGTCGGCCGACCAGTCGAGACGGTCGGTGGAATAGGTCTTTCCGACCAGGTCCGACGGACAGCCGGACGCGGTCTTTCCATCGGAGCTGAAAACCCAAGCCTGGCGTTCCGTCCGCTCGTCCCCGGGCTTGTCATAGGGGATGTCCCGCGTCACGCCCTTGACGGAATCGACGACCTTATACTGCCTCACAGGCTGCTTCTGTTCACGCCACACGGCGAAGTGCCTCCCGTCGGGGGACCATATGGGCGGATTCACGAAGGCGGGGGACCCCATGGGACGTTCGAAGATCTTCCGTGCAGGACTTCCGTCGCCCAAGAGGAGATAGATGTCTCCGTCCTTGAATCCGACGTGCTGAGATCCCTTGGGCGACTTGGTGCCCGCGACTCCCGCGTTAAGCGTACGTCCGTCGCCGATCAGTTTCGTCACGGGAACTCGGACGCCTGCGGCATCGGTCTGCGCGAGGGATCCGTCCGGTTCGAGCCACCAAAACTTCCCTTCGCCCCTGAGGAACAAACGTCCGTCCTCCTGCGGGATGATGGTCCTGAAGGGGAGTTGCGTCGGGGGGATCTGCCTGCCGGTCAAGGCGGAGAAGCTTTTCGCAAGGCTCGACGGATCGAAGGCGGGACGTATCTTCCCGGTGCGCGTTTCGACGACCATCCAGGCCGAGCGGTCATGGGGCGTCCGGTAGACGAGGAAGGAGCCCTGCTCCGACCATTGGAGGTCCTCGAGTTTCGACGGAGGAGCCAGGGGGCGCCAGGCTTCGTGGAGTTCCTGCCACCGCGCGGCTGGACCTTCCTGGGCTTCACCCTTAGTCGCATAAAACGAGGAAAAGGCGGGGCTGATCGCCAAGAGGACCACGCACCCAATCTTCGGCGGTACCATCACTTCTTCTTGGGTGTCTTCGGTTTGAGGCCGGATAGGTAGGCCACGGCATCGCGTATCTCGGCCGGAGTCAGAATGCCGAGCATCGGGGGCATGACGGACAGCGGCAAGGTCCGTGACGCCACTTCAGCCTTCAACAGTCGCCGGCTGGTGCCGTCCGGAAGCTTGAGCAGGATCGATCCGCTGTCCTCGCTGCTCACGGATCCTGAAACGGAGGCGCCGTCCCGAAGGGTGATCGTCTCGAGACCGAATCCGGCTACGATCTTGGCCGACGGCTCGACCAACGATTCGGCGAGCTCCTCCTTCTTCCGCTGGCTGCCGACCGCGCGCAGGGAAGGGCCGACCTCGCTGCCCTCGTCGGAGTCGACCCGATGGCAGGCGATGCAGTTCGCGCCCAGGTGTCCGTTGACGACGGCTTTGCCACGGGTCGCGTCACCGCCGTCGGTGAGCAGTTCGTAAGGCAGCTCTGGTGCCGCAAGGCGAGGCGCTCCCTTGCCAGGCGCCAGATATCTCCCCAGCGAATCCTTCACCCGAGGGTCGGTGGACTCGCGGGCCAGTTCGAACACATCCAGCCTCAGGCCAGCGTCGAGCTTACGGTCGGCCAGACGTATTGCGAGTTCGTGGGTCAGCTCCAGGGCAGACGCTTCAACGCGTCCGCGCAGTGCTGCCACGACCGCCTGTTTCTCCGCCGTCTTGGCAGATTTCGACCCTAGGATCTGACGAGAGACTTTAAAGGCGGCCGCCGCGTCGCGTCGGTACAGCTGCGTCAGCGCCTCGATGCGGACCTCGGACGGGTTGCCATCGCCGGCAGCGTTGCGCAGGGTCGTCGTCACGCCTGCGTCTTCCTCCCGCAGTCCTCCGAGCAGACGGAGGGTCTGAAGGCGCACGGCCGACGCGGCCTTGGGATCATCGGCGAGGGACTTCAGGACGACGAACGGCAGGTTGGCTTCGAATCTGACGAGGAGCCCGATCGCCAGTGCGCGTTCGTCCTGCAGCTGCAGCTTAAGGAGTTCGTCCTGTCTGGTGCGGATGAGCTCGGCAATCCGGGCGAGGTCGCGAGGCTGATGCTTCCGGGCGACGCCGTCGACGAAGTCCAACGCGGGCGGCTGATCGAAGGCCAGCAGGGCCTGCAGTGCATCACGGCGCAGAGGTGCGCCGTCAGGCTGCGCGAGCGTCCAGTCCAGGATGCGGCGCAGCGACGCCTCGTCTCCCTGGCGTAGATTCGCATTCAAGGCCCGTCGCGCGGCGTGATAGGGCAGCCCGGGCTGACCGAAGGCCGCCGCCAAGGCCGGCAGGGACTCAGGAATCCCTTCGTCATCGTGGATCGCACGGGCTGCTTCGACCACGACCTCCGGATTCGCGTGCTTGAGGAGATGCGAAAGAAGCGGCGACTTCTGTCGAGCCAGGGCGAGCGTCGCGAATACGGCCCCGGCCCCTGAGGTTGCCCGGGCTGATTCGAGCAGACCTGAAGACGATTGGGTCCTCGCGAGTCCGCTGACGAGCCCGTGTCGGAGCCAAGGCAGGCGCAGGGCGGCTTCTGGTTCGCGCAGGAACGCGGCAAGAGGAACGACTCCGCCGAGCCTGCCCAACGTGATGCCGGCTTGGGTCCGCAGCCGGAGGTCATCCTGCGCGAGCTGCGCGGCGACCCGTTCGACGAGAGAAGAAGGGGCCTTGGATTCGCTTAGCACCTTGAGCGCCTGGACGCGGATCTCGGTGTCGGCATCGTCCAACAAGGCAAGCGAAGCCGTTACGTCGGCAACCTTGCCCTGACGGATGCCCATACCGTAGCCCCAGATGGCATGGATGCGGGCGAAGCGGGGAGCCTCCGGCTTGAGGGCGAGGGCCAGCATCTCCGACCATGCCCCGATGCGGTGGAGCCGGATCGAGGCGTTGATGCGGACACGCTGGTCCCGGTGCGCGAGCATCCGGAGCAGCTCGTCCTTCGGGATGGCGACGGTGAGGGGCTTGGAGAGCACCGTCTCGGATGTGGGGTCGACATTAGGGGCCACGTCCATCCGCCACACCGCGCCTTTTCCATCAAGCGGGTAGCCCCCGATCCAGTCGGCGAAGTAGGCGCGGCCGTCGGGCGCCCAAGCCATGCCGATGCCCATGATTCCTTCGTTGATCACACGAAGATTCTCCTGGCGGAATGAGTCGCGTTCTGGCGCCAACGTGAAGGCGTCCATCTTACCCTTGGGGAACTGGTCCAGGATGAAATGGCCGCGCAGGTCGCCGTCGAGGGCGTGGCCGGGCTCGAACAGGAACCCCGCGGGACCGTCGGAATAACTGGCGATGGGCGGGGTGATCGAGAGGGGCTGGTCGGGCGCGCCCGCGGGCATCCACATGTTCTCCTTCATCCAGCGGCTTTCGAGGCCCTGATACTGATGCTGATTCCTCCATCCGCTATCAGAGCCCTCGAGCAGATAGACCAGCCGCTCGCGTTCCTTCGGCTGGTCGCCGTCGTTGTCGACGCCGATGACGTTGCCGAACGCGTCGAAGGCGATCTCCTGGGTGTTGCGCACGCCGCGGGCATAGATCTCGAAGCCGCTGCCGTCCGGCTCGCAGCGCAGGACCGCGCCCTCGTGAGGGAAGAAGAAGCGCCGGCCTTCCTTGCTCGTGACGTCGCCGCCCTTGTCGCCTACGGTCCAGTAGATGCGTCCGTCCGGACCGAGACGGAGGCCGTGCATGTCGTGTCCGGCGTAGGCGATGTGTCCGCCGAATCCGGTCGCGACGAGCTCCCTGACGTCGGCCACGCCGTCGCCATCCGTGTCCTTGAGCCTCCAGACGTCGGGGATGGCCGTCAAGTAGACCCAGCCGTCGAAATATAGCACCCCGGCAGCGATGCCGGAGACGGGCGAGTTGAACCCTTCGGCGAAGACGGTGATCTTGTCGGCCATGCCGTCGCGATCGGTATCGCTCAGCTTGTAGATGCGCTCCTGATGGTGAGTGAGATCCTTCCAGTCGACCGAGCCGTCCTTGTTATGGTCCTTCAGGCTGCCCCGACCGGCCTTCATCTTGCCGGGTGCAAGCTCGCGCTGATAGAAGGCGAGCTTCTCGGCGGGCGAGGTCAGGCCGACGTCGTCCGGGATCCAGACGCGGTGCTCCCGGATGTCCAGGTCGCCGGCCTTGCGCCGGGTCGTCGAGGCGACGTAGGCGTCGCCGCGCTCGTCGAACGTAACCGAGGTCGGATCGGGCACGTTGAGCCCTCCCGACCACTTGAAGGGCTTCACCTCGCCGCCGAGGCCCGTGAACGGGACGAGCGATACGGCCAGGGTGAGCAGGAGGCGGGGAGGGGTCATCGGAATCGGATAGACCTTTGGGACATCTCGCTGAGCTCTCGGTTTCCTGCCGTCGGCCTGGGATTGGACGAAATCCCGGCGATCAGCCGACGAGGACAAGATAGAGCTCCTTCGGCCCGTGCGCGCCGAGGACCAGGATCCGCTCGATGTCGCCGGTCCGGCTCGGACCGGTGATGAAGGAGAGCATGCTCGGCATGCGGTCGCCGTGCCGCGCCCGGGCTAGGGCCAGGGCCGAACCGAGGTCAGGGACGACCTGCGTGACCTCGGCCAGGACGACATGCGCGTGGGGCAGGATGGACAGGGCACGTCCGCCGGAGCCGGTGCTAGATACGAGGATCGCACCGAGCTGGGCGACGATCGCCTCGCAGGTGGTCAGTCCGGCGTCGCAGGATTCAAGCTTCTGCTTGTCGAAGCCGGCGTCGACCTCCCATGTCTCGCAGCCGAGACCGGCGGCGACGGGCCGGGTGGACGCATGTCCGTGGTAGGCGACCTTCTTCCACTGCTTCGCGACGGAGAGTTCTGCGATCGCCTTGACGGCGGACGACTGGTCAGGCACGCGGATGAGCACCGCCTTCAGTCGTGCCAGCTGCTCGGCGAGGATGGTCAGGCTGGCCTCGGTTGTCTCGCCGCCGTCAGGAAGCCAGGGCTTGGCGACCGTGGAGGTCATGCCGGCGACGGGCTCGCCCTTGAGATGGGGCCTCGGAGCCTTCACCTTGAGGGCCTCCCGGATGCGGGCGAAGATGTCGGAGCGCGCGTCAGGCATGGTCGTGCCTCCACTGTTCCCGGAAGGAGCGGGCCGGCGCCTCGGGCAGGTCACGTGTCTTCATCCAGGCGCCCATATAGGGAAGCGGAAGTTTCCGGAGCAGGGGGAGGGTGGCCCGGAAGATCCTGCCGCCCGCCGCGAAAAGCCAGGGGCGTTTAATCACGAAGCTGAAGCCGTGGTGGAACGCCCGGTCGAACCAGGTCGGGGACTCCTTGGCGGCGTTGCGGCGATTGTGCAGCAGATGGTGGTGAAGATCGATACGGACGGGGCAAGCGTCGGTGCAAGCGCCGCACAGCGACGAGGCTCCGGAAAGATGGTTCCACTGCTTGAGGCCACGGAGGTGAGGCGTGATGACCGAGCCGATGGGTCCTTGGTAGGTGGTTCCGTAGGCCAGTCCCCCGATGTTCTTGAAGATCGGGCAGACGTTCAAGCAGGCGCCGCAGCGGATGCAGTGCAGGGCGTCGCGCTGCTCGGGGTCGGCGAGCAACCGCGTGCGCGCGTTGTCCAACAGGACCAGATGGAACTCCTCGGGGCCGTCGGGCTCGTCCTCCCGGCGCGGACCGGAATAGAGGGTGTTGTAGCAGGTCATCGGCTGGCCGGCCCCGGCAGTGGCCAACATGGGCAGCAGGACGGACAGGTCGTCGAGCGATGCGACGACCTTTTCGATGCCGGAAAGGGCGATGTGGATGCGGGGCAGGGCGGCCGTCAGGCGGGCGTTGCCCTCGTTCTCGGTGATGGAGATCTGTCCGGTCTCGGCGACGAGGAAGTTCGCGCCAGTGATCCCGATGTCGGCGTCCACGTAGAGCTGGCGCAGGTGGCGCCGGGCGATCATCGTCAGCTCCTCGGGGCTGTCGGTCGGCGGCGTCCCGAGGTGCCGGGTGAAGAGCTCGCTGATGGCCTCTCGCTTCACATGCATGCACGGGAAGACGAAGTGGTAGGGCGCCTCGCCGCGGAGCTGTTGGATAAACTCTCCGAGGTCGCTCTCGACCACGCCGTAGCCGGCCTTCTCCAGGGCGTCGTTGAGGTGGATCTCCTCCGAGGTCATGCACTTCGACTTCACGATGGCCTTGGCCTTCGCCTTCTCCGCGATTCCCAGGATGATCGCGCGCGCCTCGGCGGCGTCACGGGCCCAGTGGACCACGCCGCCGTTGCGTTCGAAGTTGGCCGTAAACTGCTCGAGGACGACGGCGAGGTCGTTCACCGCGTTCCACTTGGCGAGGGCGGCGGCGTCGCGGGCCCGCTCCCAGTCCCGATAGCGCGCCTTCTGCAGGTCGCGGTTGACGTAGTATCCGCCTAAAGCCTTGCGGATGAAGGCCCGCTGCGTGCCGTCGGCCGATGTGACCGTGGCGTCCTTCAGGAAGATGGAACGGGGGTCGGACATCTCAGTCGCGGCAAGCGAGGACCTCGGCGATGTGCAGGGGTCGGGCGACCTTGCCCTCGCGGGAGATCCAGCCGCCGATCTGCAGCAGGCAGGAAGGGTCGGAGGAGACGATGAACTCGGCTCCGGTGCGCACGAGGGCGCCGCCCTTCACCTGCGCCATGGCGGTGGAGATCATGGGGAACTTGGCCGAGAACAGGCCGCCGAAGCCGCAGCAGCTCTCGCCCTCCTCGGACTCTATGAGTTCGAGTCCTTTCACAGCCCTGAGCAGACGCCTGGGCTCCTCCTTGAGGCGGAGCTCCCGGAGGGCGTGGCAACCGTCGTGGTAGGTGACCTTTCTCGGGAAGCGGGCGCCGACATCCTCGACTCCGAGTCGCTTGACGAGGAATTCTGAGAATTCGAACGTGCGGCTCGCGAGGTCGCGGGCCTCCGCCTCGTGCGGCGTGCCTTCGAGCAACTGGGGGTAGAACACCCGCATCATCGCCACGCATGAGCCGGAAGGCCCTACGACCGCCTCGGCCCCCCGGAAGACCTCCAGCGCGCGGACGGCCGCGGGTCGGGCGACGTCCCACTGGCCGGAGTTGAAGGAGGGCTGCCCGCAGCAGGTCTGCGCCTCTCTGAACTCCACCTCGTGACCGAGGCGGGTCAGCACCTCCGCAGTCGCGACGCCGACCCGGGGGGTCAGCTGGTCGACGAAGCAGGGCACGAAGAGGGAGACGCGCACGGGGTCAGCGGAGGAAAGCCTCGTGGAGGCCGCCGTCGACGGTGACGACCTGTCCGGTCGTCTTGGAGAGACGGTTGGTCACGAGCAGGAAGTAGGCTTCAGCCTGGTCGGCGGGGGTGATGGGGCTCTTGGTGAGGGTACGGTCCGCGTAGAACTTGGACAGCTTGGTGGTCAGGGAGTCCGTGGCCTCGTCATCGGTGTAGGGAATGTTGTACTTCGCAAGCGAGGCAATCACTCGGTCGCGCGGGAACATGGCGGAGCCCTGCACGACGGTGGCCGGAGCCACGCCGTTCACCCGAACGAGAGGCGAGAGCTCGATGGCCAGCTCGCGAACGAGATGGTTGGCCGCGGCCTTGGAGGTGTCGTAGGCCACGGACCCCTTCTTGGCCACGGCCGCGTTGGCGCTGGTCGTCAGCACGAGGTTTCCGCGCAGTCCCTGCTCCTTCCAAGTCCTGTAGGCCTCGTCGGCCACGAGATAGCTACCGGTGACGTTGAGGGCGAAGGTAAGGCCCCACTTGTCGTCGGGGATGCGGCCAGCAGTGTCCGGGGGGACGAAGATGCCGGCGGTCACGCAGATCGAGTCGAAGCCGCCGTAGGCGAGGGCGACCTGGTCGAGCATCCTGCGGACGGAGGCGCGATCGAGGATGTCGCCGCCGAGTCCGATGGCCGGTCCGCAGCCGGACAAGCCGGTGCCGGCGACGCCGATGCCGGCGCCATGCTTGTCGGTGATCTCCTTGGCGGTGGACTGTGAGGCTTCTACGTTCTTGTCCACGCAGACGATGTGGGCGCCTTCCTTCACGAGACGATGGGCGGTCTCCTTGCCGATTCCGGATCCGGCTCCGACCACGATGATGACCTGCCGGGCGAGTTCCTTCTCGGCCGGCATACGCTTGAGCTTGGCCTCCTCGAGCAGCCAGTACTCGATGTCGAAGGCCTCCTGCTGGGGCAGCGCGATATACTGGTCGATGGCCTCAGCGCCGCGCATGACCTCCACCGCGCAGTTGTAGAACTCGGCCGTGACGCGGGATTCGGACTTGTCCTTGCCCCAGGCGATCATGCCCAGGCCGGGAATCAGCACGACCGTCGGATTGGGGTCGCGCATGGCGGGGGAGTTGGGGCGTTTGCAGGCCTCGTAATAGGAGGCGTAGTCCTTGCGATACTGGTCAAGGCCGGCGGCAAGCTTGGTCTTCAGGGCGGCGGCGTCCTCGGCCTGGGGGTTCCATGCGACGTAGAGGGGCTTGATCTTCGTCCGCAGGAAGTGGTCGGGACAGGAGGTGCCGAGTTCGGCCAGGCGCGGGGCGTCCTTGGAATTCACGAAGCGTAGGATCTTCTCGTCATCCTGGACGGTGCCGATGAAGCGCTTCTCCCTGGAGACCTGGCCGCGCAGCCAGGGAAGGATGGCCGCCAGGGTGGCGTGACGCTTCTCCGCGTCGAGGGTCTGGTAGGCCGGCCCGCCGAAGGCCTTGGCGTCCCCGCCTTTGGCCTGGTACTTCTCCTCGATATAGGCGCCGGCCCTTTCGATCATCGAAAGCGTGAGCTCATAGCAGGCCTTGTCGTCATCGTCCCAGGAGATGAAGCCGTGCTGCCCCATCATGATGGCCTTCACGTCAGGCTGGCGGCGGGAGATTTCCTGCATGGCCAGGCCGAGCTCGAAGCCCGGTCGCATCCATTGCACGTAGGCCATCTTGCCGGCGAAGATCTGCTTGGTCAGCGCCTCGCAGTTCTTGGAGGCCGCGATCGAGATGATTGCGTTGGGGTGCATATGGTCGACGTGTCGACCGGGGAGGAAGCTGTGGAGCGGCGTGTCGATCGACGAGGCGCGGGGGTTGAGATTGAAGGTGGCGTGGGTGTACATGCCGACCATGTCGTCCTCGGCCTGCGACTTGAGACCCTTGTCCGTCCGGGCGGCGTAGGACTTCTGGAGGCCGAGCAGCTTGTCCTGATACAGCGAAGAGAAGTTCTCGCGGGAACTGGTTCGCAGGTCGCCCCCGGAACCCTTGACCCAGAGGACATCGACCTCCTCGCCGGTGAGGGGGTCTTTCTCCCTGATCTTGGAGGAGGTATTGCCGCCTCCGGTGTTCGTGATGCGCTGGTCGGCGCCGAGGCGGTTGGACCGGTAGACCAGCCGTGCCACTGGATCGAGCTTCGACGCTTCGGCGTCGTTCCAGAGGTGAGAGACGTGCTTATGTTTGCTCATGTATGGATGTTTGGAAGGTGAGAGACGTGCCCGAAAGGTTCAAGCGTGCTTCAAGGACCTGAACTTGCGTAGGGCCGAGGACCATCCGTCGTCGGGACGAGGGCGGTAGGTCTTCACAGGGAAGGACCTACGGACGACCTCGCGCACGCCCTTGAGCCCCCGAAGTTCCTTCATGGCGACGGCCTGGACGAGGATGTTGCCTGCGGCGGTGGCCTCGACGGGGCCCGCGACGACGGTACGACCCGTCGCGTCCGCCGTGGCCTGGTTGAGCAGCTCGTTACGCGAGCCGCCCCCGACGATATGCAGCGTTGCGATCGTCCGTCCGGTGAGCTTCTGAAGCGCGTCCAGTTCGAGACGATAAAGCAGCGCCAGAGACTCGAGCACGCAGCGGGCAATCTCGCCATGGGTCCGCGGGACGGGCTGGCGGGTCTCGCGGCAGTAGCCTCGGACCTTGGCGACCATGTCGCCCCTTCGGGTGAACCTTGGGTCGTCCGGACGGATGAACGAACGGCGTGGGGGCGCCTTCTGGGCGAGCTGCACGATCTCGCCATAGTCCGAGACCTCGCCCCGCTCCATCCACTCCCGACGGCATTCCTGGAGGATCCAAAGCCCCACGAGGTTCTTGAGGAAGCGAGAGGTTCCGCCGAAGCCGACTTCGTTGGTGTAACGTGCTTTGCGGACGGTGTCGTTCACGAGAGGGCGGGGCAGTTCGACGCCAAGGAGCGACCAGGTGCCGGAGGACAGATAGGCCCAGTCCACGCCGGGGAGTGCTGGTACGGCGGCCACGGCGGCGGCGGTGTCGTGGACGCAGGTGGTGACGACCTGTGCCCCGCGCAGTCCGGTCTCGGCCGCGAGCTGGGGGCGGAGCCGGCCGAGCTTCACGCCAGGCGCGACGGGCTTGGGGAAGATGTGGCGCGGGATGCCGAGTCTCCGCAGGACCGGCCAGGCCCAGTCGCGCCGGCGGACGTCCCAGCACTGGCTGCCAGAGATGAGCGTCTCCTCCGCCCGGGCCACGCCGGTCAGGAGGAAGTTCACGTAATCCCCGATGAGCAGGAACTTGTCGGCCATCTTCAGGAGCTCCGGACGGTTCGTGGCGTCGTCGAGCAGCTGGTAGAGCGTGTTGATGGAGATCGAGGCGATGCCGGTGCCCTCGAAGAGCTGCTTTTCCGAGAACTTGCGCATGGCGACGGCGTAGGACTTGAAACTGCGTTCGTCCCGGTAGGTGTAGGGCAGGGATAGGAGCGGCCCGTCTCCCTTGAGCAGCACATAGTCGACGCCCCATGAGTCGCAGGCGACGGACTTGATGCGCCCGAGCTTCGAACCCTTGGCCAGCCCGACACGGATCTCACGGAAGATGCGGATGATGTCCCAGCGCAGGGTCCCGTTGGCGGTGACGGCACCGTTGGAGAAACGGTGGATCTCCTTCATACGAAGACGGCCGGATCGGAGGGAGCCGTGGATGACACGGCCGGATTCGGCGCCGAGGTCGATGGCAAGGTAGTCGGACATGGGAGGGGTGGGGCAGGGCAGGGGGTCAGAGTCCGAGGAGTTTCTGCCGGTAATGCTCGTCGGGACGCCCGGCGATGCGTTCGCACTGGGCGGGGGTGAGGAAGATCGGCCCGCCGAGGCGGGCGGCTCCGGAGAAGATCTCCGCGGCCTTCTCGGCCATCAGCAGAGAGCCGAGCACGGCCCTGGGCGACGCCCCGACGGCGATGATTCCGTGGTTGCGGAGCAGGATGATCCGGGGCTCGCGTCCGGTGCGGCGGACGAAAGCGACGACCTCGGAGCGGATGGAGCGGCAAAGCGCCATGCCCGGCTCGGCATAAGGGACCAGCACCGATTCGGTGCCGCAGAGCACGACCTCGTCCGGACAGGTGCGGCCGGCGGCGAAGTCGGGTGCCCGAGGCGAGCACAGGATTCCATTGACGGCGATGGCATGGACATGGCCGACGCAGCGCACGCCCGGCAGAGTGAGCAGGTAGGCGTGGAAGAGAGCCTCGATGGAGGGCTTCTTGGCCCTGGCATCGGTACGGGAGGCGAAGAGCGCCGCATCGATCTCGGCGTCTCCGGCCGAGGCGTCGTCGAGCAAGGGGAGCAATCGGTCGAAACGACAGATCGTGATGTCCTCCCGTCCGAGCGTGGAAAGGGAACAGCCCGATGACTTCACGGCGAACGTCTCCTCATCCAGCCGAACCGATGTGTTTCCCTCGCCCAGGATGGCCATGCGGAGCCGTTCTCCGCCCAGCGTGTGGGAGAGATCCAGAACATCCTGGATGAGTCCTTCCATCGGGTCGCGCAGGGTCGGCGAGCCTCAGGCGGTGGTGAGCACGTGATCCGCCGGCATGCGCACCTTGGCGCGCTGGACCTCGGGGGCGGCGGCGTCGGTGACCAGGAATAGCGCGCTGACGTCCCGCGTCACCGCGCAGGGTCCGCCGCGTCCCAACTTGACCTTGTTCATGCAGATGAGCACCTCGTCGCTCCTCCGGATCACCTCGCGCTGCTGATGCGAGATGTCGCGCTGAGAGTTCCATAGGCCGCTGTCGTCGATCCCCTCGGCGCCGAGCAGGGCTACGTCAAAGTTCCAGCGTGCGACCTCCTCGAGGGTGCGGTCGCCGGCCACCATGGCATGACGTGTCAGGAAAAGTCCGCCTGGGATGTAGACCTCGACGCCGGGCAGACAGGAGATCAGCTGGGCCGTGGGCAGGCAGGTGGTGACGATCTGGAGGTCGGGCACTCCGGCGGAGGCGATCGCCTCGGCGGCGAAGTAGATCGTGGACCCGGAGTCCAGATAGACGGTCATGCCGGGCTTCACACGGGATGCGGCGAGGTTGCCGATCCTGCGCTTGGCTTCGGCATCCTCGATCTTGCGGTCGTCAAGCGGCGGGAAATTACGGTTGAAGTCGGAGAGCGCACCTCCGTGGGTCCTTGTGATACGCCGCTGGTTCTCGAGCTCCGTAAGGTCGCGACGTGCGGTCGCCTCGGAGACATTGAACTGCTTGCAGATCTCCACGACAGGCACGTAACCGACCTTGCTGAGCAACTTTGCGATCGATTCCCGCCGCGCCTCGATGATGTGTCTTGCTACTTTCATAGGAGGTTAAGAAGTTGGTTTTTGAGCGATTGCAATCAACCAATCAATAATGTGCTTGTTAAGTCAAACTGGGTCGCCGTCTATTTCGCACAATATACATTATGTCTAGTTGATATAAATTCAATAAATACTGATGCAATATGAAGTATTACCGTATTTACTTGGGAACTTTATGGGGTTTGGATAAGTTACCAAGGTGATTCTGCTTCGTCATTGGTTACGCTCATATCCTCGGTTGGCCGGTGAATTAGCCCTCTGCGGGTTGGCATTCGCGCTTCAAGGCTGCGCCAGCAAGGATGATGGAGCTCTGACCGAGCCCGCCGTCGTCGTTGTCCCCTTGTACCGATCTGGGGTCGTTCATCACCCAGGGCCTGCCTCGGTAGGGTGCGAACCCAGGGTAGGTAGCATAACGCATCTTGTCTTGCATCACACCGGTGGGTCCCTGCCC
This sequence comes from Verrucomicrobiota bacterium, assembly GCA_030830965.1. Classification (GTDB taxonomy): domain Bacteria; phylum Verrucomicrobiota; class Verrucomicrobiia; order Opitutales; family UBA953; genus UBA953. The sequence goes on from JAURLX010000019.1 coordinate 267,758, forward strand.
TCTTCCCTCAAGAGTCTTGAGGGCAGGGAGGAAGGCCGGCCGGTGGGCGCCCACTACGTCGTCTCCGACGAACCTGTGCCCAGGGTGCTTGACATGGTGCCCGAGTCCTATGCGGCATACCACGCCGGGAAGAGCGCATGGGGGGATGTCGAGGGATTGAATCACCGTTCGATCGGGATCGAGATCGTCAATCTTGATGGCAACAAGCACCCTTATCCTGCGGAACAAGTGGAGCTGATCCTGGCGCTCTGCGACGAGATCATCCGAAGGCATGGAATCTCTCCAGTGAACGTCGTAGCGCATTCGGACATCGCTCCTGGACGAAAGATCGACCCTGGCGCGCTTTTTCCTTGGCGCCATCTGGCCGAGCACGGCATAGGAGCTTGGCCGCTCGCGGTGGATGTCGAGGAGTTCCTCGACTATCCGGTTCCGGACGAGGACCGCAGCCGTAGGCTGCTGACAGCCTACGGATACCGGCTCGAGCCAGGACCCCAAGGACTCCGCGTGGGCATCGAGGCCTTCCAAAGACACTTCCGTCCCCATCGCGTCGACGGAACCATGGACATCGAGACCAGCGCAAGGCTGCGCGCCCTTCTCCGCCGGTACCGGCCCGAGATCACGCAGGCGACACCGGCGGCCCTCAGGCCCTCCGAATGAACCTGCTGAAAATCCGGGAGCTGAAGTCCCTGAGCATGTCCCTCTCGGGATAGGCCCAACGGTCGAGAATGAAGGCGTAAACGGCCATGGCGGCCGCGCCGGCCAGGGTCATCGAGGCGATGAGACCGCCCTTCCCTCCCAGCCATTCGCTCATTCGTCCGACGAGGAGGTGATGCCCCTGGTAGGCCACCACGCCCATCACCAGCGAGCCCGTGCACGCCTTGAACAGAGGCGAGACGAAGGACGGACCCAAGAACTGGGGCGCGCGCTCCTTCAGACTGCGACGCAGTACGGCATACTGCCAGACGGTTGATGCGCCGTTCGCGACGGCGAGGCCCTCTACGCCCTGTCCGGTCAGCACGGAGACCAGGGAGAGTGCGACGTTCACCGCCAAGGCCTGCATGGCCGCATGGAACGTCGACCGTGTCTCGCCCGCGACGTTGAGCGCACGCGTAACCAGGCTCATGAGGGCGTAGAACGGCATCGTGAAGGCGAACAGCACGAGGAGGATCCGGGTGTTCGCACAGTCGACCGCGCTGAACCTCCCGAACTCGAAGAGCAGACGGATGATGGGCTCCGCCAGCACGGCGAGTCCGACTGCCGCGCCGATGTTGACCGCCAGGATGAGACGGAATCCCCGGGCGAAGTCAGCGGACAGCCTGGCATCGTCCCGCCCGGCCCAAGCCGAGGCCAGGGCCGGGAACATCACCGTGGCCACGGAGGCGGAGAACAGGCCGATGGGTAGCTCCACGATGCGATTGGCGATGTAGTAGTAGGTCAGGCCGCTGTCGCTGACGTCGTACGCGAGGAATCTGGAGACCAGGAAGTTCACCTGCTGGACGCCGGCCCCGAACGCGGCGGGGATGAAGGCGGCGCGCAGCACGGACCATGACTTCTCGTCGGCCCGGCCGGGCCCCTGCCGCCAGCCTGCTTTGCGGAGGCCCCACATCGGGACAAGGAGTTGGAGCAACCCTCCGAGCAGCGCCCCGGCGCAGAGCCAGCGCGCCCGCGCGATATCGCTTCCGGCGAACAGCAGTCCGCCCAGGCCGAGCGAGGCGATCATGCACACGTTGAGGAGGCCGGAGGCGATCTCCGCGAGTCCGAAGCGACCGGTGAGATTGACCGCCGCAGTGAAGAGTGCCGCGAGGCAGATGAGCGGCATGTACGGCATGCAGCAGGCCGTAAGCTCCGCGGCCCAGGCATGACGGGGGTCGTCGATGAGAAATGAGACCGCGAGCGCGCAACCGGACACCCCCAGGGTGATCAGCAGCATCCAAGGGGCCACGCGGCGGAGGACGTGGTTCAGGAAGTCATGCGAGGCCTGCACGCCCTCGTCCTGTCTTTTCTGTGCGAGCACGGGGACGATGGCAGCGGTCAGGGCGCCTTCGCCCAGTAGCCGGCGGAACAGGTTGGGAATCTGGAAGGCGAAGAGGAACGCCGCTCCGGCCGCTCCGGAGCCGAACACCGCCGCGATCATCTGGTCGCGGACCAATCCCAGCACGCGCGAGACCATCGTCCAGGAGGCGGTCTTCGCCATGTCCTGGTACTGGCGCTCCGACGAGGGCATCGTTCAGGGAATCAAGGCGCCGATGCCCTCCTGTCGCACCGCGAGGAGGGCGGGCACTAGGTCGGTTCGTGCGACTTCGGCCTCCCGGCGGTCGGCGAAGCTCCTGACCTTGGCCACGCCGCGGGCGACCTCCTGGCCGCCGTAGACGATGCCGTACTTAGCGCCGGCCGCCTCGGCCGATTGGGCGAGTTTTCCGAATTTTCCGTCGCGCAGATTGTACTCTACTCGCAGGCCGGCACGCCGGAGACGGGCCACGTCCTCGAGTGCCACGGACCGCGCGTCCTCGCCGAGGATGATCGCGTAGAAATCAGGACCATCGGCGTAGGCGGGGAGCCGGCCGCGCAGCTCGAGGAGGTCCCTCAGGGTGACGTCGCCCATGCCGAAGCCTACCGCGGGGAGGTCCGGCCCGCCCAGCCTTGCGACCAGGGAATCGTAGCGACCGCCGCCGGCCAGCGCACGGGCCTCGCCACCGGTCTCGAATGCCTCGAAGACGAAGCCCGTGTAGTAGGCCAGCCCTCGGACGATAGTAAGGTCGACGGCCAGGCACTCGGAAAGCCCCATCGCGTGCAACGCGTCGAGGAGCTGCTTCCAATCGGCCAGCCGTGCCTCCATGGAGGCGTCACCGGCGGCAAGGCGTGAAAGTCCTTCAAACGAACCAGCGGCGGCGAACTCGCGTGCGCCACGGAGGACGACGGCGGGGTCGGCGTCCACCCCGGCCAAGGCGACCGCCATGGCCTTGGCGAGGTCATCGGGGGAACCACGCTCAAGCTTGTCGACGACGGCGAGCACCAGCCCAGCCCGGTCTTCGGGCACGCCGAGGCGGGCAAGGTGGCGGAACCAAAGCGTGCGGTCGGAGATGCGGATCCGGAAATCAGATTGGGTCAGGCCGAAGCCAAGCAGGCATTCGGCGCAGAGGGCGATGATCTCGGCGTCGGCCGCAGGTCCCGGCTCTCCGAGAAGGTCGGCGTTGAGTTGGTAGAAGGCGCGAAGTCGGCCCTTCTGCGGCTTCTCGTAACGGTAGTTCTCGCCGATGGCGAACCAGCGGATGGGCTTGGGCATGCCGTTGGCGCGGGCTCCGACCATGCGCGCCAGAGAGGGCGTCATCTCGGGCCTGAGGCTGACCTTGCGGCCGCCCTTGTCCTCGAAGTTGAACAGCTGCCTCACGATCTCCTCGCCGGACTTCTCCGTGAAAAGCTCGAGCGGTTCGAGCACCGGCGGCTCCCATTCATGGAAGCCGTGGCGGCGGCAGGCACCCCGCCACACGTCGAAGATATGGCCGATGATGGCCCTGTCCTCGGGATAGAACTCGCGGAAACCCGGGAGCGTCCTCGCTTCTGACATCGGGCTTACTGGCCCTGCTCGGGCTTCTGTCCGATCTTGGAAAGGTCGATGGACTTGAGCTTGGCCTTCAACTCCTTGCCAGCCTTGAACTTGATCACCGCGCGCTGCGGTATGACGACATCGGTCTCAGGCCGGTTGGGATTGCGTCCGATGCGGCTCTTCCGGACCTGCACCTGGAACACTCCGAAGTTGCGGAGCTCGACGTCTCGCCCGGACAGCAGGGCTTCGGCAATGGCGTCGAGGGTCATCTGGACGCTGTCACGGATGTGCTTCTGGGGGTAGCCCTTCTTCGTGAAGATTTCGATGACGATGTCTCTTTTGGTCAGATTGTTGGACATGGCCTTGTGCGTAAGCGTTGATTATCAATAGCATGTGTTAACCCGTATGGCAATACCCCGGAGACTTTATTTTCACTCTAGGTTCTGAACCTGCTCGCGGACGCGTTCGATCTCAGTTTTGGCCTCCAAAACAAGGCGTGTGGTGGAGATTTCGACGGCCTTGCTGCCGACCGTGTTGACCTCGCGCAGAAGTTCCTGGATCAAAAAATCAAGTTTTCGCCCGGCTCCCGGCTCGGAAAGCTCATGGAGGAACTGCTGAAGGTGGCTGCGCAGCCGGACGATCTCCTCGGTGACATCACAACGGTCGGCGAACAAGGCGACCTCCTTGAGTACGCGTTCATCGGAGGGGTCGAGCGAAAGTCCGGACTCCGCCAGGCGCCTAAGGAGGTTGTCTCTGCGTCTGCGCGGCGCATCACGTTCGGCCTGCTCCATACCCCGCACCATTTCCGAGAGCTTGGCTATTCTGGTGGAAAGGTCCGAGGCCAAGGCGGCGCCTTCCGTGGCGCGCATTGACTTGAGAGAGTCCAACGCGGCATCGAACGCAGCGCGGAGCGCAGGCTCGGCGACATCGATGGACGGCAGGGTTTCGGCCGGACCGCGCGCGGCCTCGGCAAGGCGGAGCAGCAGCGCCGCATCGGGCGAGAATTTGATCCCGTTTCGGGCGGCCAGGGCCTCGAGTTCACGGAGGTCGGAGGAGATCGCATCCGAGTTCCAAGAAGGTCGTACGGAAGAGGAAGACGGCCGGGTCACTCGGACGTTGATTTTTCCACGAATGAGACGGGCGCGTATCCAGGGAGCGACCATCGACTCGAGGCCGGGCCAGCATTCCGGACCGTGGACGGAGACCTGCAGGGACTTCTGGTTGACTGAGGCGATCTCGACCACGAGCGGAAGACCCCCGATGATTGCCTCGGTCCGACCGAAACCGGTCATCGATGCGGCGGGCATGTCAGAGCTTGATCTCCTGCCCCATGGCCCTGGCCGCGCTCCAGACGTCCTTGTCGCCGCGTCCCGACAGGTTGATGAGGACGATGTCCTCCGGACGGCCGGCGGCTGCGACCTTGCATCCGTGCGCGATGGCGTGGCTCGATTCGAGGGCCGGGATGATGCCCTCGGTCCTGGACAGCAGCTGGAAGCCCTCGAGGCACTCTTCGTCGGTCGCGTACGCGAAATCGATGCGGCCTCGCTCCCGGTAGTAGGCGTGCTCCGGGCCGACGGCAGCGTAATCAAGTCCAGCCGAGACGGAGTGCGTACCCTCGATCTGTCCCTCGTCGTCCATCAGGATGGAGGTCATGCAGCCCTGGAGGACGCCGAGCCTGCCTCCGGCGAAACGCGCGGCATGCTCCCCGCGGCGGATGCCCCGACCCCCGGCCTCGACTCCGACCAGCTTGACCCCGGGCTCGTCAAGATACTCGAAGAACGATCCGATTGCGTTGGAGCCCCCGCCCACGCAGGCGACGACATGGCCGGGCAGCCGCCCCTCGGCAGACAGAATCTGCTGACGGGACTCCATCGAGATGATTCGGTGGAAATCCCTTACCATCATCGGATAGGGATGGGCGCCATAGGCCGTCCCGAGGATGTAGTGGGTCTCGCGGACGTTCGTCACCCAGTCCCGCATGGCTTCGTTGACCGCCTCCTTCAGCGTTCGCTGACCGGCTTCGACCCCCCGGACCTCCGCGCCCATCAGCCGCATGCGGTAGACATTGAGGGCCTGCCGTTCCATGTCGGTCGCGCCCATGTAGATCACGCACTTCAGGCCGAAGCGCGCGCAGACCGCGGCGGTAGCGGTGCCATGCTGACCCGCTCCGGTCTCGGCGATGATGCGTTTCTTGCCCATCCGCAGGGCGAGCAGCGCCTGACCGATGACATTGTTGATCTTGTGGGCCCCGGTATGGAGCATGTCCTCGCGCTTGAGGTAGACTCTGGCGCCGCCGAGATGACGCGACAGGGATTGGGCGTGATAGAGACCGGTCGGGCGTCCCGCGTAATCCCTGAGCATGTCCGTAAACTGCCGCTGGAATCCGGGGTCACGCCTGGCCTCTTCGTAGGCCTTCGCGAGATCGAGCAGCGGCGTCATCAGCGTCTCGGGGACGTAGAGCCCTCCGAAGCGGCCGAAACGACCGCGACGATCAGGCACGGTGAACCGGGGTTCCCCGGTCGGTATCAGGCTGGAGGCCGACATGTCGCCTTAGGAAAGACCCGAAGCGTGGGTGGCGCAAGCGGCAAGGGGCTTGCCCATGGGAAGATTGACTGCATTTCTCGCCCCATGACAGCCCGCCTCATCGCCCTGCTGCTGGCGTCGGCCTCCCTGCCGGCGGGCGAAATTCCGTCCGAGGAAGCACGTCGCGCATTCACCGTCGAACGTGCCCTCGTCACCGGATTGGTCGAAGGCGTGACGGAGTTCCTCCCGGTCAGTTCGACCGGGCACCTGCTGGTCAGCGACAGGCTTCTCGGGGTGCCTGCGGAGGCTGGGGTCACGGTCGCGGGCGCGTTGGACCGCAAGGGCCGTCCGGTGAATCAGAAACGCGTGTCGGACGACTACGTCGTCATCGTCCAGTTTGGCGCCATCCTGGCCGTACTTCTTGCCTATCGCCGCAGGGTCGCCTCCCTGCTCGGCGGGCTCGTCCGTGGGGAAGCCGAATCAATGAGACTTACGACCGCCCTCGTCGTCGCGTTCCTGCCCGCCGCCGTTCTTGGCTTGGCCGCGAAGGATTTCATCACGGAGCATCTTTTCAGCCTGCCGGTGGTGGCGGCCGCCCTTTTCACGGGTGGAGCGCTCACCCTCTGGCTCGACCGGGCCCTGCCTTCTCCCGACCCATCGGATGACGAGCTCCCGCGGATGAGCTGGAGGCAGGCCGCGACCGTCGGCATCTGGCAATGCGCGGCCTTCATTCCCGGTACCAGCCGTTCGCTCGCCTCCATACTCGGAGCCCGCTACGCCGGCCTCTCACGGGCGGCCGCCACGGAGTTCTCCTTCCTGCTGGGTCTCATCACCCTCTCGGCAGCCTCCGCTTACAAGGCATGGTCGCTCGGCCCGGCCCTGGTCGTCGTCTATCCTGCGAAGGAAGCCCTGCTGGGGATCGCCGTAGCGGCGACATGCGCCTTCTTCGCGGTGACGTGGATGGTGGGTTACGTGTCCCGGAACGGACTTGCGCCATTCGGATGGTACCGGATGGCCGCAGGTGCCGCCATCCTCGCTTGGCACCTCGTCCAGGCCCGCTGACGGGGCCCGGACAAGGCGGTCTCAGAGCGAGTAACCTTCGCGATAGGCGCGCTTAACGTAGGCGTTGGCGGCCTTGTCGTTCGTGACCTCCATCTTTTCGCCGTCCCAGAGCAGAAGCTTGTTGGGGAAGCGGATGGCGAGATTGCCCATCAGCACGGTCTCGGACAGCGGACCTGAATAGTCGAAGTTGGAGGACGCGGCGGGCCCGCCCTTCACGGCGCGGATCCATGCCTTCTCGTGGCCGGTGTTGCCACCGGGAACGCGCGGGAGCGTCTTGGCGAGCTTCTTCGCCTCGGCGCGCAGGTCGGCGCTGAGCAGACGCGGACGTTCACCGTAGCAGCCGCAGACGATCTTGCCCTTGTCGCCGACCAGGAGGCAGCCGCCGCCCCAGTCTCCGAACATCTCACCATCCTCGAGCTCGACGGGGCGAGGCGGCATGAGTCCGCCGTCCCACCAGGTCATCAGCAACTCCGGCATGCCTTCGCGGGCCGGGAAACGATAGCGCACAATCGAGGCCGCGGGGTAGCATTCGTTCTTGGGCTCGACGAGCTTGCCCAGTCCCTGAGGGACGGATCGGTAGACGGTCGGCGTGCTGCCCTCGACGCTGATCGGATAGCGCAGCTTGAGCGCCAGGAAGAGCGGGTCGACGATGTGGCAGCCCATGTCGCCCAGCGATCCGGTGCCGAAGTCCCACCAGGCGCGCCACTTGCCCGGGTGATAGGCGGCGCTGAAAGGACGCATCGGGGCGGGGCCGATCCAGCGGTCCCAGTCCATCCCTTCCGGCGGCTTCTCGCCCTCGGGCGGACGGCCCATGTCGATGCTCTGCGGCCAGATGGGGCGGTTGGTCCAGGCATGGGCCTCACGGACCTGTCCGATCAGACCGGCGGCCACCCATTCGGTGATGAGACGGATGCCCTCGCCGGAGTTGCCCTGATTGCCCATCTGCGTGACCACCTTGTACTCCCGTGCGGCCTCCGTAAGGCGCCGCGCCTCGAAGACGGAGTGGGCGATGGGCTTCTGCACGTAGACGTGCTTGCCGGCCCGCATGCAGTCCATCGCGATGTGCGCGTGCGTGTGGTCAGGGGTTGCGATAATGACGCCGTCGATCTCAGGGTGGGCCTCGAGCATCTTGCGGTAGTCGGTGTAAGTCTTCGCCTTGGGGAAGAACTTGATGGTGTCGGCGCAACGGCCGAGATCCAGGTCGCAGAGGGCGACGACGTTCTCATCGGCGCAGTTGCGGATGTTGCTGCGCCCCACGCCGCCGAATCCGATCACGGCGACGTTCATCTTCTCGTTCGGAGAGACGGTGCGGGCGGCGGACTTGACCCAGGGGCGGGAGGCCGCGAAGCCGGCGGCGGCGAGGCCGGCAGTGTGAAGGAAGCCGCGACGATCGAGGGAAGAGCTCATAGGGGGTGCAGCCAACCTACGAGGGCAGCATCATCGGGCAATGGGAAAGGACGAGCGACGCGCCCGTCACTTTGTACAACCTGCTGGAAGGAAGATGTTTACCGCCTTGTCCGCAGACCCTGGCAGTGCACTTTGCTTTTGACTCCCCTGTGAATAACCCGTTGAAAAAGACCAACCCACCCCCGTGATGTTCAAGCGTTTCCCCGGCCTATTCAATCAGGCGATCGGCATCGACCTCGGAACCGCCAACACCCTCGTCTTTCTGAAGGACCGCGGAGTCGTCCTCCGTGAGCCCAGCGTGGTGGCCATCCGCAGCAGCACCCGCAAGCCCATCGCGGTCGGCAACGAGGCCAAGATGATGCTTGGTCGCACCCCGGGGGACATCGAGGCCCTCCGGCCGATGAAGGACGGCGTGATCGCCGACTTCGAGATCAGCGAGCACATGCTCCGCTACTTCATCGGCAAGGTCGCTCGACGGTCGTTCTTCACCAACTTGACGGTCGTCGTCGCGGTGCCCTACGGCATCACGGCGGTGGAGAAACGCGCCGTCCAGGACTCCGCCTACCGCGCCGGCGCCGACGATGTGATTACCATCCCCGAGCCCATCGCCTCGGCCATCGGAGCCGGGCTCCCCATCGAGGAGCCGGCGGCCTCGATGATCGTCGACATCGGCGGCGGCACCACCGAGGTGGCGGTGCTCTCGCTCGGCGGCATCGCCAAGGACGCCGCCCGCTCGATCCGCGTCGGCGGGGACGAGTTCGACTCCTCAATCATCAAGTACATCAAGAACTCCTACAACCTGATCATCGGCGAGCGCACCGCCGAGGAGCTCAAGATTAAGATCGGCTCCGCCTACCCCCTCGAGCAGGAGCTCACCTACGAGATCCGGGGCCGTGACGCCGTCTCGGGGATGCCGCGGGAGATGCACGTCTCCTCCCAGGAGATCCGTGAGGCCATGCGCGACAACGTCACCCAGATCATCGAGACCATCAAGGGCTCGCTGGAACGCCTCTCCCCCGAGCTTTCTGGCGACCTCTACCAGCGCGGAATCGTCCTGGCCGGCGGGGGCGCGCTCATCCGCAAGATCGATCGGGCCATCTCGGAGGCGACCGGCATCCCGGTCATCGTCGCCGACGACCCTCTCTGCAGCGTGGTCAACGGCACCGGCAAGATCCTGGCGAACTCGTCGCGCTGGAAGAGCCGGGACTGATCCCCGGCCACACGGGCCATGAACCGCGACGAAAAGGGCGTCAAGGCCTCCTACGTACTGCTCATCCTCATCCTGCTCCTCTGGTGCGCGGGCCCTTCGGTCGTCCGTCGCTTCAGTCGCGAGGCCTTCACCGAATTTCAGGCCCCCGCGCTCGAGCTAGTCGGCAAATCGAGGGATCTCGCCCGTTCCTGGGAACTCCGCAGCCGGTCCACCGACGAGCTCGTCGAGGCAGGTCGTGACCTCGGGCGCATCAACGCCGCCCTCGAGCTCCGGCTGGCGACCCTCCGCGACGTGAATGAGGAGAACGCGCGGCTGCGGCAGATCCTCGCTTATTCGCCGGGTCCGGAATACCGGACGATCGTCGCGCGCGTCGTGCTCCGCGAGAACACCAGCTGGTGGCAGCGCATCACGATTCGCAAGGGCCGTAACGACGGCGTCAGGCCCTTCAGCCCGGTGGTGTTCGGACGACAGGTCATCGGGCGCGTGGCCCAGGTGCACATGGAGACGAGCGAGGTGGACCTGATCACCAGCCCCGGCTTCCGCTGCACGGCCCACCTCGAGGGTGACGAAAACCATAACATCGTGCTCTTAAGCGGGAATGCGGCCGGAGGCATCGGCCGCGCCCTCGTGAGCAATGTCCCCAAGACTTACGGCGGCCCCGCGGGTCAAGCCCCCCGGCTCACGACCACCGGCATCGGCGGAGTCTATCCCTCCGGACTCGACCTCGGAACGATCGAAGGCAGTCTGCGCACCACGCCCAAGGGTGAATTTCAGGAGGGGGACGTCGTGCCGCCCCGGGCCCTCAACACCATCCACGAGGTCTCGGTCCTGGTGCCCGTCTACCCCAGCCCGGGCGAGCGACTGACCGAGTCCCGCATCGACGACTTCCGTTGAGTCGATGAACTGGTCCTGGCTGCTACTGCTCCTCGCCACCTACCCGTGGCTGGTCGCGTCCGATCTAATCACCGACACCCTGTCCGACTCAGGACTGGTCTGCTTCTTGGCGGCGGCGGCGATGGTCGCGCCTTCTCGCCGGCTGGGACGCGGCGCCGCGGCGATCTTCGCCCTCTGCATCGGATTCATGTTCGAGTCCAGACGTCCGCTGCCGGACGGCTCGGTCGCCTTCCCGCTCGCCTTCGCGGCCATCGCCCTTTCGGGGCCTCAGACCCTCATGCGCAGGCCCGCGCAGGTCTGGATCGGGGCCATCATCCTAAACGCCCTAGCCACGCTCGTCTGGGTCGTCGCCGCCGGGTCGCATGCGTGGTACTCCGGACATCCTCTGCCTGCCGGCCATCTCGTCTGGCGCGGTCTGCTGCAGGTGACGGTCTCGGCCGCCGCCGCCGCGCTGCTCGCACCATTCATGCTGCGGGCCCAGGAATCGATCATGAACCGACTCGGCATCCCCGAGGCCAGGGAGGGTTGACCATGCGTGACAAGACCGGGCCGGAAATCCTCCCCTCGACGCCGGTCGGCCGTGCGCGCCTCCTCATTCTCTTCTGGGCCACGGGAGCGCTCCTGGGCTACGTCCTGATCGGGCTCGGCTACCGTCAGTTGATCCAGTCCGGGGACCTCAAGCTCCAGTCGGACTCCCAGAGCCGCCGGGTGGTCATCGTGCCGCCCGCCCGCGGCATCATCTATGAGCGAAACGGGCACGAACTGGTCGTCAATCGCGTCCGCTGGAGCGTCAAGGCCGACCTGACCGAACTGCAAGGCGAGTTCCGCAAGGCCTACATCAGCCTGCTGCGCAAGAATCGCGCCGCCGGCGAGAAAACCGACGGTGACACGCTCCTGGAGAGAGCGCGAATGGACGTGCTCCAGGGCTGGCTGGACAAGGTCTGGTTCGTGATCGACGCCTCGGAACGGCGCCTCTCGACCAGAAAGGCGAATGTCAACGGCCCCCTGCAGTCGCACCGCGAGCGCAAGGTCAACGTCGACGAACTTCGCAGGCATCTGCGTGAACGGCGCGCCCTTCCCTTCACCCTCGTGACCGACCTGTCCTTCCCCGACCCCAGCGGTCGTGAAGGTGCCGCCACCCCCGAGGACGGGAATCGCTCGGTGGCAAGGTTCATCGAGCAGTTCCCGTCCGACGGGCCTATCCGGCTCGAGTCCGATATCGTCCGCAGCTACCCCAACGGAGGCCTCGCCGCGCACCTCCTCGGCTACGTGAAGGACACGGACTCGCTTCCCATGACGGCGAACATCGACGAACAGATGGAGTCGCTCCAGAAACTGCGGCTGACCGGCAAGACCGGCGCGGCTGGCGTCGAACTCAGCCTCGAGTCCGTCCTCAGAGGAACGAGCGGATGGGAGCTCTGGTCCAAGACCTCGGCCGGCTATAACCATGAGCTGATCCGACGCGTAGACCCGACCCAGGGCGGCCACGTCATGCTGTCCATCGACCGGGATATCCAACGGACGGCTGAGGCTTCGCTGGCCCGGATTCTCGGACCCGACCGCACCCCGCTGCCCGCTGCCGCCGTGATGATCGAGGTGAGGTCGGGCGAGATCCTCGCCATGGCTAGCCAGCCCTCCTTCGACCCCAACAGGCTGTCCATCCGTGTCAGCTCGTCCTACTACGAGGAGATCGACGCACAGGGGGGTTGGCTCAACCGCGCCACCCAGGGGCTCTACGCCCCCGGCTCCACCTTCAAGATCATCAACGCGATCGCGGCGATGCGCAAAGGAGTCGTCCAGTGGGACGAGGTGCTCGACTGCGGTCCCAGCTTCCGCGTGGGCAACCGAGACTTCCCCGAGCACACCCCCGAAGGCTACGGCCCCGTTGACCTCGAGGTCATGCTGGCCGTCTCGTGCAACGTCTGGAACTATCAGGTGGGGCTGCGTACCGGCGTTGACGCAATCGCCGCCGAGGCCCGCAGGTTCGGTCTGGATTCCCAGTTGCTCACCAGCCCCTCCGACTCCGCCGAGGGCTCCTCCTTCGAACTTCCCTACCCCGCCGGCCGCGGGCTGGTGGTGCCTGATCAGGCCTACAAAAGAAAGATCCCCGGCGCCGGCCCCTGGAGTCCCGGCGACACGGCCAATCTGAGCATCGGCCAGGGCTACCTGCTCACGACGCCCCTGCATATGGCCTGCGTGGCCGCCTCCCTCGCCCGCGGCGAGACGAGGACGGTACCGACGATCTTTCACGACCCCCGGCGGGACGGCAGGCATGCCGGCTCCGCGCCGATCGGCCTCAGCCGCGAGCAGATGGCGGCGATCCGATCCGGCATGGAGCGGTGCGTCGAAGAGGGCACCGCGCGCAGCGTCCAGATTCCGGGACTGCCTTTCGCCGCCAAGACCGGCACCTCGGAGTATTTCAAGGATGGCGCGAAGGCGCACCTCGCCTGGATCATCGGCTATGCCCCGGCCAGTAATCCCGTCGTAGCCTTCTGCGTGCTCGTCGAAGGCCAGGATGACGGAACTTGGGGCGGCAAGACCGCCGGGCCCGTCGCACGGGACATGCTCCTGAGATGGGCCGGCAAGGCGACGAGCGTGGACGCACCCGTCCAGGGCCAGCCGGGTGACGCCCCGCGCTAAGGCAGAATCAGGACGGGCGTGCCTACGGGGGCCGCGTCGTAGAGCTCGAGCACGTCGTCGTCCGAAAGCAGCACGCAGCCATGGCTGTTGGGTCGACCGAGCATGGCGTGCTGATTGGTGCCGTGGATGTAGACGAACCGACGGAACGTGTCGACGACCCGTCCCTGCGCGTCTTGACCGAGATTGAGCCCCGCCTCAAGGCCTTCGAGCCGGAGAATGCGCGTGGTGATCAGATTGTCAGGGCGGTCCGGCCTCTCCATCCAGACCTCGCCGGTGTCGACACGCGCCTTGAACACGGCTCCGCGCCTAGACCCATCGCCGATCTTCTCCCGGACGCGGTGCATGCCGAGGGGCGTGCCGTGGGATCCCTCGATTTGGCCGGCGCCCGCCCGGGCGGTGCTCACGCGCCAACCGAGTCGGCGGCCGGGGCCGAAGAACCACAGTTTTTGCTGGTCAATCGAGACGATGATGCAATGTTCCGCTGACGGAAGTCCGAGCGCTTCGAGGCGCCTCACGACCTCCTCGCGCAATCCTTCATCTTCCTCTGAACATGTCATACCGTATCGGCATCGTGGGCGTGACCGGCGCAGTCGGTCAAGAACTGCTGGCGCTCCTCGCCCGGCGAAAGTTCCCCGTGGCCGAGCTCCGCCCCCTGGCCTCGGCCCGTTCGGCCGGGACCAAGGTGTCCTTCGCCGGCAAGGAATGGACCGTCCGCGAGGCCACCCCCGACGCCTTCGAGGGGCTTGATTTTGCAGTCTTTAGCGCAGGGGGCTCGATCTCCCTCGCCCTCGCCCCCGAGGCCGTGAAACGCGGCTGCGTGGTCATCGACAACAGCTCGGCCTTCCGCATGCGGGACGACGTGCCCTTGGTGGTGCCTGAGATCAATGCCGCCGCCCTTGACGACCACAAGGGCGTGATCGCGAACCCGAACTGCTCCACCGCCATCGCCCTCATGGGCCTCTGGCCGCTCCACCAGGCCTTCGGGCTCCGCCGTTTCTTCGCCTCCACCTACCAGGCGGTGTCCGGCACGGGCGCGGAGGCCATGCGCGAGCTCGACGCCCAGGCCCGGGCCTGGGCGCGCGGCGAAAGCCATCCGGCCAAGGTCTACCCGCACACCATCAACTTCAACCTGATCCCCCAGGTCGACGCTTTCCTCGACGACGGCTACACCAAGGAGGAGATGAAGATGCTCAACGAGGGACGCAAGATCATGGGGCTGCCCTCACTGCGCGTGACCACTACCTGCGTCCGCGTGCCCGTCTTCCGCGCCCATTCCATCGCCATCAGCGCCGAGTTCGAGCGTTCGGTCGACGTCGATGTCGCCCGCAGGGCCGTCGCCGCCTTCGAAGGCTCGGAACTTTGCGACGAACCCGCCGCCCGCCGCTACCCGATGCCGCTCGACTACGCCGGCAAAGAGAAGTGCGGAGTCGGACGCATCCGCAAGGACACCCTCTTCGACAACGGGCTATCCCTCTGGGTCAGCGGCGATCAGCTCTGGAAGGGCGCCGCCCTCAATGCGGTGCAGATCGCGGAGGCCCTGCACGCGCGCGGCCGGCTGGCCCGACGCTGAGACGCATGGCACGGAGCAACGACCGCGCACCGCGTCATGCCGACCTGAGCCGGCCCGTCCGCCTGCTCGACGAGGGGTCGATCCCATCGCTGCTCGAGGGCCTAAAAGATCCGCTTGTCCTCGTCCTCGACGGGGTGCAGGACCCCCACAACCTCGGCGCCTGCCTGAGGACCGCCGACTGCGCCGGCTGCGCCTTCGTGGTGATCACCCGGAAGAATTCGTCGCCCGTGAACGAGACCGTCCGCAAGGTCGCCGTCGGCGCGGCCGAAAGCCTGCCCATCGTCCAGGCCAATAATCTCCGCAACGCCCTCGTGAGGCTCAAGGACGCCGGCGTCTGGATAGCCGGCACGAGCGACCACAAGGCCAGTCAGTCGCTTTATTCCGCGAAACTTACCGGACCTCTCGCGATCGTGCTGGGCGCCGAGGGTGACGGCATCCGCCACCTGACCGCGGAGACCTGTGACTTCCTGCTGCGCATCCCGATGCTTGGGCAGGTGCCGTGCCTCAACGTCTCCGTCTCAGCCGGGGTCTGCCTGTTCGAGGCCGTGCGCCAGCGTGGTGCGCGCTGAAGTGTCCGCTTGCGGTCCGGGCCCGGCCCGGTTTCATCCACTCCGTTCGGCGGCCGGATAGCTCAATGGTAGAGCAGTTGACTTTTAATCAATTGGTTCGGGGTTCGAGTCCCCGTCCGGCCACTCCGAACGGACTTTGAAAGCGGGCAAAGTCGTCGTGTCTTTTCGCTTGAAACACATCCGTGTCCTTGCACTCATCTCCATCCCGCTGTCCGGCCGGATAGCTCAATGGTAGAGCAGTTGACTCTTAATCAATTGGTTCGGGGTTCAAGTCCCCGTCCGGCCACCAGCGGGATGCAGGGCTTCAGGCCCTTCCCGACTTCACGCGCCGGTATCGTTCGGCCATGTAGGCCGCGTGGCAAGGACGGCAGTAACTGTGATGTGTACGCGAGCACGGGATCCAGTGGAACAACGCGAGAGGAAGAAGCTGCTGGCATTGGGCGCAGGCCTTCTTGGACTGACGCCGGGACCGGATGCGGGAGGACAGACGACGCTTCACGCCCTCCTTGACGCAAGGTCGGCACAGCGGATGGGTGGGCAGGCCGCCGCCGCCGGCCGGAAAATCGACGAGGGGTCTGCAACGCTGGCAGGAGGGACAGGTTTTCATATTTGATGGCATGCGTCACGAGAGCGACGCACGGAGCGCATCACAAGTCGGACGGTCTGAGGATTAACGCTGAAGGACCCCCCTCACTCCACGGTCACCGACTTCGCCAGGTTGCGGGGCTGATCGATGGGACACCCCCGTAGTCGCGCCACATGGTATGCCAGGAGCTGCAGCGCGACGGCCGCGGGCACGGTCGCGACCAGGGGATCGCAGTCTGGAATGCGCAGCTCACCCCACGCACCTGGCACGGACTCCTGTCCTTCGGTCACGAGCGAGATGATGCCTGCGCCCCGGGCCCGGCACTCCTCGGCGTTCGACAGGGTCTTTTCCCTTACGGGCGAGCGGTTAGCGATCACGACCACGGGGGTGCCTTCGGTCAGCAGGGCGATGGGGCCGTGCTTGAGCTCGGCGGCGTGATAGCCCTCGGCGTGCACGTAACTGACCTCCTTGAGCTTGAGGGCGCCCTCCAGCGCCACGGGATGCATCGGACCGCGGCCGAGGAAGAAGGCGTGCTCCGACTCCACCATGCGCTCCGCCGCCCTGATCGCCGCTGACTCGAGCTCGAGGACACGCTCGATCATGGAAGGGATGCGGTCGATCTCCTTGGCAATCTCACGACCCCTTTCCCGGGAAAGACGACGAGAACGTCCCAGCCGGAGGGCCATGAGCAGCAGCACGGACACCTGTCCGGTGAAGGCCTTGGTGGAAGCCACGGAGACCTCGGGTCCGACGTGCAGGTAGACGCCCCGGCCGGTCTGCCTTGCGATGGCGGAGCCGACGACGTTCACCAGGCCCCGTACGCGGGCGCCGCGGTTGCGCGCCTCCTTGACGGCCGCCAAGGTGTCAGCGGTCTCTCCCGACTGGGAGACGGCGATAACAAGGTCGTCGGGGCCGACCAGAGGATTGCGGTAGCGGAACTCGGCCGCCTGCTTGGACTCGGCGGGCAACTGCGCCAATGCTTCGAAGGCGAACTCGCCCACCATGCAGGCGTGCAGGGACGTCCCGCAGCCCAGCAGGACGGCACGGCGCACGGCCGCATCTTCCCCGTCCTCGCCCCGTCCGAGTCCGGCCAGGACGGAATCTCCGTTCACCAGGTCGATCCGACCGCGCAGCGCGTTGCGGACGCTCTCCGGCTGCTCATGCATCTCCTTGTGCATGAAGTGCGCGTGGCCGTCCTTCTCCGCCACGGCCACCTCGGCCGGCAGTTCGTCCGGACTGCGGTGCCGAGGACGGTGGTCGAGCCCGGAGACTTCGACCGAGTCCGCGGTCAGTTCGGCGACGTCACCGTCATCGAGGTGGATGACCTGCCGGGTATGGGCCACGAGCGCCGCCGGGTCGGAAGCCACCAGCACCCTGCCCGCCGCCACGCCGACGCACAACGGGCTGCCCTTGCGGGCCACGATCAGGCGGCCGGGATCGTCCGCGCAGAGGACGGCGATGCCGTAGGCGCCCTCGACTTCCCGTAGGGCCCCGATGACGGCGCTCTTTAGGTCGCCCTGATGACGATCGCCGATGAGACGGGCCAGGACTTCGGTGTCGGTCTCCGATGCGAAGACATGGCCGGAGGACTCAAGACGCGCCCTCAATGCCCGGTAGTTCTCGATGATGCCGTTATGCACCACGGCGATGCGACCCGATCGGTCGAGATGGGGATGCGCGTTGGCCTCGGTGGGAGCGCCATGGGTCGCCCACCGCGTATGGGCGATGCCGCTGCTCCATCGGCCGACCGGACCTTCGGAATGGTCTCCGGCGACCTTGTCCGCCAAGGCCGCCACCTTGCCGACCGACCTGCGGACGAGCAGGGCTCCGTCACCGGCCAGGGCGAGTCCGGCAGAATCATAGCCGCGATATTCGAGCCGACGGAGACCGCCGAGCAGGATCGGGACGACAGGACCGCCACCGACGACTCCGATGATGCCGCACATGGTCAGCCGTGGAGGTCACGGGCGACGATTTCGCCCGGTCGGGTGGAAGTCCGGGGCCAGAGTTTCCGACCCGGATAGACGCTGGTGTTGATGCCTGTATGCGCACCCGCGCCGACGATCGTGCCGAACTTCCTGCGGCCGGTGTCGACCAGCACGCCAAGCACATCACTGCGGTGCGACTTCCCATCATGGCGCAGGTTGGAAACGATGGTTCCGGCCCCGAAGTTGACGCCCTCGCAGAGGATCGAGTCACCGATGTATGACAGATGCCCGACATGGGTGCCGGCAAGGATGACCGAATTCTTGACCTCCACCGCCTGACCGATGTGGCAACGGTCGCCGATGGACGTCGCGCCCCGGATGTAGCAGTTGGGCCCCACCTTGCAGCCGGCACCGATGACGACATCGCCTTCGATGACGACGCCCGGTAGGATCCTGGTTCCCGTACCGACGGAAAGCCTGCCATCGACATAGATCGAAGGGTGCACGGTCGAAGACAGGTCAAACCTGGCCTGCGCAGCCAGGGCGAGCTCGTTGGCCTTGAGCAGATCCCAGGGATGCCTCACGAGGAAGGATTTCTTGACCGACCGAACGGCTCTGCTCGTGGCATGGGAGAGGAGCACCCTACCCCCCTCATCCGTGATCTCCGCAGGCCCCGATGCCACGCAGGAGGCGACCTCCTCGGCATCCAGCCAGGCGCAGGGATTCACCAGCCAACCGTCGGCGGCATGATCTTCCTTAAGACCTGCCGACTTCAAGGCGGCCACCTGGTGGTCGCGAAAAGGGCGGTTGGCGATGGGAAAGAAAGCCAAGCCGTCCGCACCGAGCGCAGGCTCGCAAGTGGGCAACGCAGGAGCCGGAGGAAGAAAGAACGTGCTCATGCGCTCACCTCCGAGAAATCCTCCTCAACCGATTTCGCGAAAGCCCGGGACCAACGGTCAGCCTCCCCGGCGTCGCGGTGCTCTACCAATATGCGCAGCTTGCTCTCAGTTCCGGAATAACGGATCAGATGACGTCCGTCCGTGCCGAACGCCGCATCGGCCTCCCGAATGCGCTCCTGCAGGCGTTCCAGCTCCTGCAGCGGGCGACGCGAGGCGACACGCAGGTTGATCAGCCTCTGGGGATACTCGTCCATGCAGGCGGCCAGATCGGCCAGGGTCGCCCCTTTGCGTCGCATGAAACGGAGAACCTGGAGGGCGCTCATGATGCCGTCGCCGGTGGTGGCATGATCCGCGAAGATCAGATGCCCGGAGTTCTCGCCGCCGAAGGAATGCCCGCCGGCTCGCAGCGCCTCGATGACGTGCCGGTCGCTGACGGGCGTCGTCACGACCGAGACGCCGGCCCGGCGCATGGCCTCATGCAGGCCGAGATTGGACATCACCGTGCAGGCCATGGTCCGGTTGCGCAGGCGCCCCTCGTCGGCCAGGGCGAGCGCGCAGAGCGCCAGGATGCGGTCGCCTGACACCGTGGTTCCCGATGCGTCGGTGAAGATCACGCGGTCGGCGTCGCCGTCGAGCGAGACGCCTAGGTCCGCGCCCGTCTCCCTGACCGCCCGGCCGGCGTTCTCCGGATGCAGCGCGCCGCAGCCGTCGTTGATGTTCGTGCCGTCCGGATCCACCCCGAGCTTCTTCACCTTGGCGCCGAGTTCCTTGAAGATCAGGGGAGCCAGAAGGTAGCCGGCGCCATGACCGCAATCCAGGACGATGCTCATGCCCTGGAGGCTGATGTCTCCCAGGCTCTGCTTGGCGTATTCGATGTAACGTCCCCTCGCGTCATCGATGCGGGTGGCCTTGCCGATCGCCGCACCGATCACCCCCCCGCCCTGCGGCCCAGCGAGCACTTCCGCCTCCACCCGCGCCTCGAGTTCATCCGACAGTTTGTAGCCGTCGGGTCCGAAGATCTTCAGGCCATTGTCTTCAAACGGATTGTGGGACGCCGTGATCATCACGCCTGCACCGCAGCCCATGCTCTTCGTGAGGTGGGCGACCGCCGGCGTCGGCATCGGACCCACCAGGAAGACGTCCATGCCCGCGGAAACCAGCCCGCTGGTCAGCGCCGTCTCGAGCATGTAGCCGGAGATGCGCGTGTCCTTGCCGATGATGACCCGGTTGCGATTGGCGCCTTTCGACTGCAAAACCTTGGAGATCGCCTGACCGATACGCAGAGCAATCTCAGGTGTGATGGGGTATTGGTTCGCCGTGCCACGAATGCCATCTGTGCCGAAGAGTTTGGTGCTCATGAGGCCATCTCTCTCGAATAAATGATCTTTTCTCAAGTTTAAATGACTGAAAACCATCTTTTATGAAGGATATGATTATTTTGGTCATATAAATAAATGAATGGTTACGGTTGTAACCCTATTTGCCCGATAAAACGGGTGAACGGATGTAGACCGCTCATAAGGTCACTCCATGAAGCTGATTCCCGCAACCTTGGCGTCGTTGCTTCTCATTGGCTGCGCATCCTCGGATCGCTCCGTTGTCGTGAGGTCGGATTGGAAATGCGAGCAGGACGTCGAGGGGAACGTCCATTTCTTTCGGAACGGAAGATCCGTCATGACCTACCAGCATGCCAGCGTGCTGAAGGATGGAGCGGACCCCGCCTATGCTCGCTCGGGATTCCTTCATCCGTTGTTCACGCCGTCCGGTGTCGAGCTCAGCGACAGTTTCCCCGAAGATCATCCGCATCATCACGGCATCTGGACTGCCTGGTCGGCCGTGGAATCGAACGGCCTCCGACCGGACTTCTGGAATGTCGGCAAGCGGACGGGCGGCGTTCGGGTCCGAAATCGACCGCGATTGAGTCTGGAAAATGGATCGGTGGAATGCGACATGGAATCGTTCGCCGCGACTGCAGCAGGCGAGGTCACGATGCTTCACGAGACCTGGCTGATCTCTCCCGTTCCCGGCGGGCGTGATGCGCATCGGTTCGACCTTGAGATCACGTATCACAATGTCTCGGGGCACGAGGTTCGCCTAAAGTCCCATCATTACGGCGGTCTGGGCCTGAGGGGTCGACCCGACTGGGTGCACACGCGCCCCGAAGCGGCCAGACTGAGCTTTCTTACCTCCGACGGAACGACCGACCGCATGAAGGGCGACGGAGAGCGGGCTCGCTGGTTCTATTTCGGCGGTCCCACGCCCAACGGGCAGGCCGGCTTCGCCGTAATGCATCTTTCGGGCGGCCCTGAGCAGCACACGCGCTTCAATCCCAAGGACCCCTTCGTGGCATTCACCCCTGTCAAGCGGGCTCCGATCAACATCCCGGCCGACGGCAGGCTGACCATGCGATACCGCATCCTGCTGCTGGACGGCCGGCCCGACCCCTCCGCTCTCGAGGAGGAGTGGCGATCTGCGGCACGGTGATACTTTTTCCATCGATTGTGAAATGAGCGGTTTACCCCTCTTGGTTTTCTCCATGATTCTGTTTAGATAAGACGTGATGAGGACCGCCCCTGCCCTCCTTTGCTTGCTTTACGCGGTCGTCGCCGATGCGGCCGCGCCCGTCAGCTTCAACCGGGACGTGCGTCCCATCCTGTCCGACCGCTGCTACGGCTGCCACGGGCCCGATGCCAACAAAGGCCGCAAGGCGGGGCTGAGGCTTGATGAGTTCGCTGGAGCCACGAAAGAACTGAAGAGCGGGGAACGCGCCATCATCCCAGGCGACGTCGAGAACAGCGAAATGGTACGACGGCTGCTCAGCACGGATCCGGAGGAAATCATGCCGCCGCCGAGGCTGAACCGTCCGCTCACGAAAGCGGAGCGGGACACGCTCGTCCGCTGGATCAAGGAAGGCGCCAACTATGAGCCTCACTGGGCCTTCGTGCCCCCGGTCAAATCCGAAGGCCCCAAGGCGGGAGAAGGATGGGCGTGCGACCCCATCGACCGGTTCGTCGCCGCCGCCGCGGCCAAGGCCGGTCTGACCACGCTGCCCGAGGCCGATCGCGCCACCTTGCTCCGTCGCGTCCACCTCGCGGTCACCGGGCTGCCGCCATCGCCGGAAGAAACGGCGGCATTCATCGCCGACAAGTCACCGGAATCCTACCGGCGGCGGGTCGACGCGCTTCTTGCCTCCCCGCGTGCGGCTGAACATCAGGCCGTGGCTTGGCTCGACCTGTCGCGCTACGCCGACACCTGGGGCTATACGGGCGACAAGCCGATGTTCGCCTGGCCCTGGCGCGACTGGGTGCTGAACGCCATCCGGGACAACATGCCCTACGACCGGTTCATCACGGAACAGGTCGCAGGCGACCTGCTGCCGGACGCAACGCAGTCGACCCGCGTCGCCACAGCCTTCAGCCGCATCCATCGCATGACCTTCGAGGGCGGCTCGATCGCCGAGGAGTTCCGTCAGGACGGTATCGCCGACCGAGTGGCCACCGCGGGCTACGCGTTCCTGAGCCTGACGCTGGACTGCGCCAAGTGCCACGACCACAAGTACGACCCGATCTCCCAGAAGGACTTCTTCGCGGTGGCGGCGATGTTCGGAGACCTCGATGAGAACGGGCTCCTGGACTACCACGGGCAGCCTCCCCCTCCGGTGACCCGGCTCTACCAGCCCGGAGAAGAGGCGAAGGAGAAGGAACTGATCACCGTCGTCAAGGAAGCCGAGGCCCGCCACGGACTGAGCGCGAACGGCATCCGTTCCACCGCCCCGCTCAGCGAGGTCTCGTTACCCGCGCCCGAAGCCTACTATCCCTTTGAATCCCTCACCAAGGTCGGCACGGATAACGCCGTCGCCAACGGCAAGCCTGCGACTTTCGAACGCTCACGCGGCGACCAGCTCGGGCAGGTGGAACTGTGCGACGGAGTTCAAGGCAAGGGTCTGGCTTTCGACGGGGACGGCGGGCTGATGCTGGCCGGGCTGCAGAAATACGACCGCTTCACCCCGTTCACGTTCTCAGCCCACATGCGTCTGGGTGAGAAGAACGCCAGGGCGACGCTGCTGCACTCGTCGGGCTTCTATACGGGAGAAGGGGACGCATCCGGACTCGAGCTCCTCATCACCGAGGGTCGTCTTCGTTGGAGCGCCATCCACCTCTGGCCCGCCTCGGCGGCATCCATCGAGACGGAAAAGGAGTTGCCGCTCAACCGCTGGACGAGGATCACGGTCACGTACGACGGCTCCTCCGAGGCCGCTGGACTGCGCATCTACCTAGACGGCAGACAGGTCGCCACCAAGATCGTGCGCGACACGCTCGACGCGCCCTTCCGTCCCAATTTGCTCGAGCTGGGGAGTCGTTCCCGGGACTCCGGTTTCCGCAATGGAAAGATGGACGAGGTCAAACTCTGGCGGAAGGACCTGACCGCCGCCGAAGTCGCCGTCGAGCATGGCGTCCCCGCCTCCTCGTTGGACGCAGCCATCGTCGACGACCACAGGCTCCGACGTGAACACGGAGCGTGGATCGAGTCTTTCGCGAAGCTCGTCGAAGCGCGACGCGCCCTCAACGACCACCAGATCAAGGCTCCCGCCTTCCCGGTCATGCGCACGTCGAAGCACGCCCCGCCGACCTATGTCCTCACACGGGGCGAATACGACAAGCCCGACAGGACCAGACCGGTCAGGCCCGGAGCCCCCGAGGCCGTGCTTCCGTGGGACCCCTCCCTGCCCCGCGACCGGCTCGGGCTGGCCCGCTGGCTCACCCATCCCAAGCAGCCGCTGACATCCCGCGTGCTGGTCAATCGCGTGTGGACGCAGCTCTTCGGACAGGGCCTTGTGACGTCCGGGGAGAATTTCGGACTCATGGGCGACCTGCCCGTGCATCAGGAGATCCTGGACACGCTCGCGGCCGATTTCGTGAGCGGCGGATGGGACGTGCGCGCGCTCATGCGGCGCGTCCTGCTCAGCGCGACTTTCCGACAGGACTCGACTCCGACGAAGGAGCATCGCGAGAAGGACCCCGCCAACCGCCTGCTCGCCCGCGGACCGGTCATCCGTCTCTCGGCGGAGACCGTGCGCGACCAGGCCCTCCAGGCCGGCGGTCTGCTGAAGGAGCGGTTCGGCGGCGCCAGCGTCCAGGAGCACGAGCCCTATCGGAGCGTCTACGTCTTCCGCAAGCGCACCGCTCCGCCTGACGGCATGCTCATCTTCGACGCCGGCTCCCGGGAGATATGTCAGCCCAAGCGTCTGACCACGAACACGCCGCTGCAGGCGTTGGTGCTCCTCAACAATCCTACATTTGTCAGCGCGGCCAACGGCGTCGCTCGCCGCGCCCAGGCCGCGGCCAAGGACGTCGACGCCCGCATCGGCTACGCCTTCCGCCTGCTCTGCGGCCGGACGCCTGGTGTCGATGAGCTGTCCGCCCTGCGCGAACTCCATCGTCAGCGTCGCGAAGAGTTCGCCGCTGATCCGGTGGCGGCCGGACGCGTGCTGGGCATCAAGCCCGCCCCTCCGCCCGCCGCCCCGCCCAAGGGCAAGGCCGCAAAGGACAAGAAGGCCGGAGTTGAGAAGAAATCCGAACCGGCCGCGCCGGCTCCTCCTCCGCCCGTCGGCGACCCGGATCTCGCGGCGCTCTCCCTCGTCGCCTCGACCATCATGGCCAGCGACGCCTTCGTCACTTCACGCTGACAATCATGACCCCTTTTCTCCCCAGCTATGACGACCTGATGCGCCCCACGCGCAGGCACTTCCTCGGGACCTCCGCCCTGGGCATGGGCGCCCTCGCCCTCCGCCACCTCGTGCCCGACGCGTCCGCCGCGGGACAGGCCGCAGGCACGCACTTCCCCGCCAAGGCCAAGCGCGTCATCTACCTCTTCCAGGCCGGCGGCCCGTCCCAGTTCGAGACCCTCGATCCCAAGCCGCTGCTCCGTGAGCGTCACGGACAGGACCTGCCTGACTCCGTCCGCAAGGGCCAGCGGCTCACCGGCATGAGCGGCAACCAGTCCCGCCTGCCCCTCGCCGGATCGTTCACTGAGTTCAAGAAATACGGCCGCAGCGGCATCGAGTATTCGGACATCATGGCAGAGACGGGAGCGATGGCGGATGACATCTGCGTCATCCGGTCGATGCACACTGAGGCCATCAACCACGATCCCGGCATCACGTTCTTCTGCTCGGGCAGCCAGATCGCCGGCCGCCCCTCCATGGGCGCCTGGGCCTCCTACGGCCTTGGCAGCATGAACGAGAACCTGCCCGCCTTCATCGTGCTCGTCTCCCAGGACGCGACCAAGGACCAGCCGCTCTATTCCCGCCTCTGGGGATCCGGGTTCCTGCCCTCCGAGCACCAGGGCGTCCAGTTCAAGGCGGGCAAGGAGCCCGTGCTCTACCTGACCAACCCTGAGGGCGTTTCTCCCCACGCACGACGCGGCATGCTTGACGCCCTCGGCAAGCTCAACGGCGTGCAACGTGCCAACGAGCTCGACCCTGAGGTCGACGCGCGCCTCGCCCAAGCCGAGATGGCCTACCGCATGCAGACCAGCGTCCCCGAGGTGACCGACCTCTCCGGGGAGTCAAAGGAGACCCTTGAGATGTACGGCGAAAGCGTGAACCAGCCAGGATCCTTCGCTGCCAACTGCCTGCTGGCCCGACGCCTGATCGAGAAAGGCGTGCGTTTCGTGAACCTCTTCCACCAAGGGTGGGACAATCACGGCGGCCTGCCCGGCGGCATCCGCCGTCAGTGCAAGCAGACCGACAAGCCCGCCGCCGCCCTGATCAAGGACCTCAAGCGCCGTGGCCTTCTCGAGGACACCCTCGTCGTCTGGGGCGGGGAGTTCGGACGCACCGCCTACTGTCAGGGCAAGATGACCAAGGACAGTTACGGCCGCGACCATCACCCGCGCTGCTTCTCCATGTGGATGGCCGGCGGAGGGGTGCGCGGCGGACATGTGCACGGCGCCACCGACGACTTCGGCTACAACATCGCCGCGGACGGCGTGCACGTGCATGACCTGCACGCCACGATGCTCCACCTGATGGGCGTGAATCACGAAAGGCTGACCTTCAAGTTCCAGGGGCGCTACTACCGCCTGACCGACGTGCACGGGCATGTGGTCAAGCCGGTGCTGGCCTGAACAGTTGACTGCCGGTGGGGCTGATCGCACGTTCCGCCGATGCCAGATCGTGCGCCTAGCGCCGCCTCC
This sequence comes from Verrucomicrobiota bacterium, assembly GCA_030830965.1. Classification (GTDB taxonomy): domain Bacteria; phylum Verrucomicrobiota; class Verrucomicrobiia; order Opitutales; family UBA953; genus UBA953. The sequence continues at coordinate 293,787 of JAURLX010000019.1, forward strand.
GTCCCGGCCTTCCGCCTCTATCTGGCCTCCGTCCTGTTTGGTACCCTCGCCATCCAGGTACAGGCCGTCGCCGTCTCGTGGCAGGTCTACCAGCTGACGAAGGACCCCCTCGCCCTAGGGGCGATCGGTCTGGCGGAAGTGATACCCTTCGTCGGCTCGGTGCTCTTCGCCGGACATGTCGCGGACACGCGGGACCGACGCAAGGTCGCCATCGTCGCGCTCGCCGCCATGCTCGTGCTTGGTTCGCTCCTCCTGCTCCCCGGACTGTTCGATGGATTCCCCTTCCCGCTCGCGCTCCTCTACGGGGTCGTGACGATGGGCGGGGTCGCGCGCAGCTTCCTCACGACAGCCCGGCAGGCTCTGATAGGAGAGGTTCTGCCCCATTCGCTCCTCGGCGACGGCGTACGATGGCGGAACGCCGCCTTCGAAGGCTCCTCCGTTGTCGGACCCGCGCTGGCGGGCCTCCTCTGGGCGGTGGGAGGCGAGACGCTCGCCTATGCGGTGATGACCAGCTTCTTCGCCGTCTCCCTGTCGACATGCGTCGCGATCCGCGTACCGAGATCGCTGCGGACGGACGCCCGGGAACCGGTCCTCCGAAGTCTGCGTGCGGGCGTCGATTTCATGCTCGGACGACGACTCCTGCTCGGCGCCTTTACCTTGGATCTCTTCGCCGTGCTCTTCGGCGGAGCGGTTGCGCTGCTGCCCGTGTTCGCCGCCGAAATCCTCCACGTGGGTCCGGTCGGTCTCGGCCTGCTTCGCGCCGCGCCGTCGCTGGGCGCCGTGCTCATGTCGCTCGTGATACTCACGCTTCCGCCGATCAGGAAGGCCGGCCCCCTGCTCTACGCCTCCTTCGCAGTATTCGGACTGGCCACGGTCGGGTTCGGGCTTTCGACCTCCTTCGTGCTCTCATGCCTCTTCCTGCTCGTCATCGGGGGGGCCGACGCGATCAACGTCATCATCCGTCAGACCATCCTGCAGACCGGCACTCCGCCGGCTCTCATGGGCAGGGTCTCCGCGGTCACGGCCGTCTTCATCGGCTGCTCCAATGAGCTGGGGGCCTTCGAATCCGGAGTGGCCGCCCGTCTGCTGGGCACGGTGGGGGCGGTGGTCTTCGGCGGCGTGGCCACATTCGGCGTCATGGCCGGCGTCGCCTGGCGTTTTCCTGAAATATGGCGCCTGGACCGCATCTCGGCCGACCAGCGCTGAGCCCTCTGCGGGCTTGTCTAGGGGACGGAGATGGAGTCCTATGGGCGACCCCATGAAGATCCTGCTCACCCTCCTCGTCGCGCTCCTGGCCGCGGTTCAGGCCTCGGCCCAGACGCCCGCCAACCCCAAGGCCAAGGCTTCCGCCGCCAAGCCGAAGTCGCTCGACGACCAGTATGTGCTGACGGCCGACTCCCAGGAGCAGTCCGGCGTGCCCAAGGGCGAAGTGACGGAGTTCGAGCTTAAGGACTCCAAGGCCTTTCCGGGCTACCCCCGCAAGTGGGCGATCTACGTCCCCAAGCAGTATGACGGCTCGAAGCCGGCCTGCCTGATGGTGTTCCAGGACGGTCTCGGTTATTCCTCACGCACCGGAGCCTGGCGCGTGCCCACGGTCTTCGACAACCTAATCCACAAGGGACAGATGCCCGTCACGATCGGCCTCTTCATCAACCCGGGCTTCGTCCCGGACGCGAAGAACCCCAAGGGCAAGGACGCCAGGGGGCGTCCACTCGGCAAATCCAACCGCTCCTTCGAATACGACAGCGTGACGCCGCTCTACGCCCGGTTCCTCGTCGAGGAGATGATCCCGATGGTCGAGGCCAAGGGCTTCAAGATCTCCAAGGACGCCTCCCATCGGGCCATCGCGGGGTCCTCCTCCGGCGGCATCTGCGCCTTCAACGCCGCCTGGCATCGCCCCGACCATTTTAGCAAGGTGTTCACGACGATCGGCAGCTTCACTAAAATCCGCTGGAACATCAGCGGAGGCAAGGAGACCGGAGGCGACATCTACCCCGACTGGGTACGGCAGAATCCCCGCAAGAACATCCGGGTCTACCAGCAGGAGGGCTCCAACGATCTGCTCAATGAGCACGGCAGCTGGCCCGAAGCCAACCGCAAGATGGCCGCGGCGCTCAAGGAGAAGGGCTATGACCACGTCTACGTCGAAGGCGAAGGCACCCACAACGCCAAGCACGGCGCGATGCTGCTCCCCGAAGCCCTGCGCTGGCTCTGGCGCGACGTCCGCTGATCCCATGCGACGCCTGCTTCCCCTGCTCGCCCTCTGCGCGCCGCTCGCGGCCGCGGATTCCGACTTCCGCCCGATGCTCGACCCCCAACTCTCCCAGTGGGAGAAATGGCTCGGACCCGTGCATCGTGACTTCGAGGTGCCCGGTTACGTCCGTGGCAAGACCGCCAAGGAAGACCCGCCCCTGGGGCTGAACAACGACCCGCTCAATGTCTTCACGACGCGGCAGGAGGACGGCGAGACGGTCCTCTACATCACCGGACAGGTCTTCGGCGCCGTCTCCTCGCTTGCGTCTTATGAGAACTTCCACCTGAAGACCGAACAGCGCTGGGGCGAGAAGCGTTGGGTTCCCAGGGCGGACAAGATTCGTGACAACGGCATCCTCATCTTCTGCGTCGGCGCCCACGGCGAGCACAACAAGTACTGGATGCGCAGCCAGGAGCTGCAGGTCCAGGAAGGCGACATCGGCGATTGGTGGCCGATCGCCGGCGCGATGGCCGACATGCCCATCCGCACCGACGACCCGGTCAAGACGCGCGTCTACGACCCCAAAGGCAAGGTCACGACGGTCACCGCGCGGGTCTGGCACGGCACGGAATACCCGGAGAGGCCGTTCGGGGAATGGAATCTCATCGAGTGCTACGCCCTCGACGGACACGCGGTCTTCCGTCTCAACGGCAAGACGGTGAACGTACTGCTCAACTCCCGGTACAAGGAGAAGGGATCGACGACGGAGGTCCCGCTGCGTTCCGGCAAGATCCAGGTCCAGTCCGAGGCGGCCGAATGCCACTATCGCCGCATGGCGATCCGTCCGATCAAGTCCTGGCCAGCCGAAGTCGCCGGCGACATTCCCGCCTCGCATCGACGCTGAGGAATGCTCTCGCTCACCGGCATCTCGAAGTCATTCGGAGGCCTGCCGGTGCTCCAGGACGTCTCGCTCGCGATCAATGCGGGAGAGGTGCACGCCCTGATGGGCGAGAACGGGGCGGGCAAGTCGACGCTGATGAAGGTCGTCGCCGGGCTGCACGCCCCGGACGGAGGAGCGATGCGCCTCAAGGACGCTCCCTACGCGCCGGCCTCGCCCCATGCGGCGCTGCTGGCCGGGGTCGCGATGATCCATCAGGAACTCATGCCCATCCCCGACATGACGGTGGGCGAAAACATCTTGCTGGGGGCGGAACCCTGCGGGCCTCTGGGACTGGTGGACCGCGCCGCGGTGCGCGCACGCGCCCGCGCGCTGCTGGCCGAACTTGACTGCGACCTGAGCCCCGACGTCCCCATGCGCACGCTCAGCGTCGGGCAGACGCAGGTGGTGGAGATCGCCAAGGCCCTCGGACGCGAGGCCGACGTGCTGCTGATGGACGAGCCGACGGCCGCCCTTTCCGACCACGAGGCGTCCGCGCTGTTCCGCGCCGTCGCCCGCCTTCGGGCGAAGGGCGTGGCGGTGGTCTACACGACGCACAAGATGGACGAAGTGTTCCGGCTGGCGGACCGCATCACGGTCCTGCGCGACGGGAGGCACGTGATCACCGCCAAGGCAGGTGAACTCGACCAGGAACGCCTGATCGCCCACATGGTCGGCCGTCCGATGTCCGAGATTTTTCCGCCCAGAGGCAAGGTCTCCCCGGAGGTCGTGCTCGAGGTCAGCCGGCTCTCCCGCGAGGGTAGGTTCAAGGACGTCTCTTTCCAGATCCGCAAGGGGGAGGTGCTGGGACTGGCCGGCCTCATGGGCGCTGGGCGCACGGAAGTCGCGTCCGCGGTGGCCGGCCTTGAGCCGGCCGAGGCTGGCGAGATGCGCCTTCATGGCAGGCCATTCCGCCCACGGGACCCAGGCGAAGCGATTACCGCAGGCGTGGCGATGGTCACCGAGGACCGCAAGGGCCAGGGTATCGTCCCCGCCCTGCCCATCCGGGAGAACATCACCCTTTCGGCCCTGGGCACGCTCTGCAACGCCGGTGTCATCGATCACGCCGCGGAGGCCGAGGCCGCCCGATCCGGCATGCGCGACTTCAGCGTCCGGGCCACCGGACCCGAGCAGCCCGTGGGACAGCTAAGCGGCGGCAACCAGCAAAAGGTGCTGCTCGCCCGTGCGCTCCTCAATCGTCCGGAAGTCGTGGTGCTCGACGAACCCACGCGCGGCATCGACGTCGGCGCCAAGGCGGAGATCTACGCCCTCATCCGACGCCTGACCGACGATGGCCGCGCCGTGCTGCTGGTGTCCTCCGAACTGCCCGAGGTCATCGCCCTCTCCCACCGTCTGCTCGTGCTCCGACAAGGCAAGGTCGCCGCCGAGCTCGATGCCGCGACGGCCACGCAGGAAGAAGTCCTCCGACACGCCATGCCCCTCTGACTCCATGAACCTCCGACTTGATCGCAGCCTCCTGCACCGCTTCGGGATATTGCTCGTCCTGCTGGCCGTCGGCCTGGGCCTCTCCCTGGCGACCGAATCGTTCCTCACCGTCTCCAACCTCACGAACGTCGCCCGTCAGGTGTCCATCAACGGCATCCTCGCCGTCGGCGTGACCTTCGTACTTCTCACCGGGGGCGTGGATCTCTCGCTCGGATCCGTCGTGGCGCTGAGCGGCGTCGTCTGCGCGACCTTCGCCCACCCCGCCGCCGACGGACACCCCCTTTTCCTTCCCATCGCGGCCGGTCTTCTCACGGGGGCCGCCTGCGGCCTCTTGAACGGCGGCCTGGTCACCAAAGGCAAGGTCGCGCCCTTCATCGTCACACTGGGCATGATGACCGTGGCTCGCGGACTGGCGCTCATCGTGAGCGGCGGACGGCCGGTCGCCGACATGTCCGAACGCCTCACGGCCCTTGCCGGTGACGTCGGCGGCGTCCCGATACCGCTGCTCTTCTTCGTCACGGTCGCCGTGGCGGCCTGGATTTTCCTGCGACGCTTCCGCCTAGGACGCCACGTGTACGCCGTAGGCGGCAACGAGCAGGCCGCCCGGGCGGCGGGCATCTCGGTCGCCCGCGTGAAGCTCTTCGTCTACGTGCTTTGCGGACTCATGGCCGGGCTCGCCGGCGTCGTCCTGGCGGCGCGCATCACCACGGGCCAGCCGAACGCGGGAGTGGCCTATGAGCTCGACGCCATCGCCGCGGTCGTCATCGGCGGAACCAGCCTGTCGGGCGGCATCGGCTCGGTGGCCGGCACGGTCCTGGGCGTCATCCTGATCGGGGTCATCAACAACGGCCTAGACCTCATGAGCGTCTCGTCCTACTACCAGCAGGTCGTGAAAGGGGTCATCATCGTGGGTGCGGTTTGGCTCGACCGTCGGCAGGCCCGCGGCTAAATCTGCGGGGTCATGCGACCCGCCCCGCTCCGTGCCCTAGGCGTCCTTGCGGCCGCCGCCCTCCTTGCCTTCGTCGGCTGCAAGAAACAGGCCGAGAAGAAGCCTGGGGAGCTCGTCATCGGCTTCTCCTCCCGTGACATGTCTGCCGAATACACCGCCCGCCTCTCCGAGGCCGTCGTGGCCCATGGCAAGACCCTTCCCGGGGTGAAGGTCATCATGGTCGACGCGCAAGCGGACGCCCAGCGGCAGATCAGCCAAGTGGAGAACTTCATCTCCCAGAAGGTCGACGCCATCGTGCTCAATCCGTGCGAATTCGAAGCCTCGGCTCCTGCGGTCGAGCGCGCCAAGGCCGCCGGCATCCCCATCGTGAACGTGAACCAGGTGACCAAGGCCGACGGCGACGCCTACGTGGGCTCCAACGACGAGGACGCGGGTCGCATAGCCATGGAAGCGGTGTCCAAGAGACTCAACGGCAAGGGCGGCGTGCTGATGATCCACGGCATCATGGGAACCTCGGCCCAGCTCCATCGCGAAAAGGGCGCCCGCGAGGTGCTCGCCCGCACGCCGGGCCTCACGCTGATCGACCACCAGACGGCCTCCTGGGAGCGCGCCAAGGCGATGGCCCTGATGGAGAACTGGATCCAGGCCCACCGCGGCAAGTTCCAGGCGGTCTTCGCCCACAATGACGAGATGGCCATGGGCGCCCTCATCGCCCTCGAGCGCGCCGGCCTGAAGGACCAAGTCTACGTCATCGGCATCGATGCCATCGCACAGGCCCTCGACGCCGTGAAGGCCGGAAGGCTGGACGCCACGGTCTTCCAGGACGCGGTCGGACAGGGCCGCGGCTCCCTCGAGACGGCCGTCAAGCTGGCCCGCAAGCAGCCCCATGACAAGCAGACCTACATCCCCTTCCGCCTCGTGACCCGCGAGAATCTCTCCGAATTCATCAAATGACCACCACCATACACCGCCTGCTCTCCCTGCTCACCTTCGGACTCGTGGCCGCCCAGGCCTCCGCGGCCGACTCGCGCCTCTTCGAGATGCGCGTCTACTACGCTAACGAAGGCAAGCTCGATGCCCTGCATGCACGCTTCCGCGACCACACGATGAAGCTCTTTGAAAAGCACGGCATGACGAACCTCGGATACTTCGTGCCCACGGGCGCCAATCCCGAGCGCAAGCTGGTCTACTTCCTCGCCTACCCGGACAAGACCGCCCGTGACGCCTCCTGGAAGGGCTTCATGAATGACCCGGCCTGGAAGAAGGCCTTCGCCGACTCCCATAAGGACGGCGTGATTGTGGCTCGTGTCGAGAACGCCTTCCTCACCGCCACGGACTACTCCGCCCTGGCCGAAGCCAAGAACTACGGCGTCGGCGATTTCGAACTGCGCACTTACACGACCGAAGCCGGCCGCCTGCCGAACCTCAATGCCCGCTTCCGTGACCACACGCTCAAGCTCTTCGAGAAGCACGGCATGACGAATGTGACTTACTGGAACCTGGCCGCCGACCAGAAGGGCGCCAAGAGCAAGCTCGTCACGGACAACACCCTCATCTACCTGCTGACCCACAAGTCCGAGGATGCCGCCAAGGCCAGCTTCGGCGCCTTCCGTGCCGATCCGGCCTGGATCGCCGCCAAGGAGGCCTCGGAGAAGAAGGCGGGCGGTTCGCTGACCATCAAGGACGGCGTGAAGTCCGAGTTCCTCGTCCCGACGGACTACTCCCCCGTCAAGTGATCCTCCGCTGACCTGGAGCCACCCGCACCGATGACCTCTCGACGTCGATTCCTAGGTTCATCCCTGCTTGGTCTGGGCGCCGTGGGAGCCCTGACGGACGCCCGGGCGGCCGGCTCTCCGGGCACCTTCACCGAATCTGCCAGAGAGCTGCCGGTCGACGACTGGGCCGACGTCATCGTCTGCGGCGCAGGACCGGCCGGGGTGACGGCAGCCATCGCCGCCGCCCGCGCGGGCGCGAAGGTCAGGCTCATCGAGACGCATGGCTCACTGGGCGGGGTCTGGACTTCTTCGCTGCTGGGCTACCTGCTCGATTTTGACAAGCCCGGCTTCAATCAGGAGCTGGTCGCCCTGCTCCGCAAGCGCGACGCCATCAACGGCAAGGGCGTGAACAGCATCTCCTACCATCCGGAGGAGATGAAGCTGGTGCTGGAGGAACTCTGCTCCGAGGCGGGCGTCAGGACCCTTCTCCACACGCGCGTGGCCTCCGTCATCAAGGACGGACGCACGGTCGTCGGCGTGATCACGGAGTCGAAGTCGGGCCGTCAGGCCTGGCGGAGCAAGGTGATCGTCGACACGACGGGCGACGGCGACGTGGGCGCCCTTGCCGGCAACGGCTTCGAGCTGGGTGTCGAGAAATCCTGCCCCTGCCAGCCGATGAGCCTGTGCGCCCTGCTCACCTGCGACGATGTCAAGGCCCTCAACGCCTACGTGCGCTTCGGCGACGGCTACGACAACTTCGACCGCCATGGACACAAGAAGCGCCTGCTCGCCGAGATGCGCCGGGCAGGGTCGGACCCCAGCTACCAGGCGCCGACTTTCTTCCCGATCCGCGACAACCTCATCCTGGCGATGATCAACCACGAGTACGGGGTGAACGCCACCGATGTCGAAGCCGTGACCGCGGCGACCTTTCACGCCCGGGCCGAAGTCAACGAACTGGTGCGCGCGCTTCGCGCGCTGGGCGGCCCCTGGAAGGGCCTGCAGGTGGTCGCCACGGCCGAACAGATCGGCGTCCGCGACGGACGCAGGCTGGCCGGCCGTTACACGGTGGTGAAGGACGACGTCGCCGGCGGAGCTCGTCACGACGACGCGGTCGTCCGTGCCACTTTTTCCGTGGACGTGCATGCGCTGACCAAGGAGAAGTCGGCCTACACCGACATGGGGGTGAAGGTGAAGCCCTACGACATCCCGCTCCGCGCCCTCATCGCGCGCGACGTCGACGGGCTCATGATGGCAGGCCGCTGCATCAGCGGCGATTTCATCGCCCACGCCTCCTATCGCGTGACGGGCAACGCCGTCGCCATGGGCGAGGCCGCCGGCACCGCGTCAGCCCTCGCCGCCGACAAGCGCATCCTCCCGCACGAGGTCGCCTGGCCCGAGGTCGCCGCGCTGCTGCCCAAGGTCAGGCGCAGCTGAACGCCCGATCGATCGTATCAGGCTTTCCCGGGCACGACGGGCTTCTCCTCGGGCAAGGTCACCTTGCCGGTCTCGAAATCAGCCGGGGCCGGTGAGAGCGCCAAGTTATACCAAGGGGACTGGGCGTCACGGGTCAGGTCGGTCCAACGCACCATGTCGCCGGTGTAGGCCGAGATGCGCCCCATGATCGCCACGAGGGTCGAATCGGCGATCTGCCTGGCCTCGTTGCGGGGCTTGCCCACGAGGACGCTGCGGATGAGGTCCACGTGCTCCTGGACCATGGAGTTGTCGGTGTCGAACTGCACCTCGGGAGTCTGCAGTTTGCGGCCGGGCGGGGGCTTGATCCTGCCGCCTCCGAAACAGGAGCCGTCGGCTCCGGTGAACATCTCGCCCACCCTGCCCCAGGTGCCCGAGAGCTGACGGCACTGGCTGTGGATGTGGACGTCGTCGCCGAAATCGAAGTCGACGCTGAAGAAGTCGAACTGGTTGCCGGTCTCGCGACGGGCGCGTCCGCCGAAACCGACCGCGGACACGGGCGGGCGGCCGAGATACCAGACGGCGACGTCAAGATTGTGTACGTGCTGTTCGACGATGTGGTCGCCGGACATCTCGGTGAAATTGAGCCAGTTGCGGGCCAGGTAGTCGGCCGCGGATTCGCCGGCGGTGCGACGCTTCACCCACGGCACGACGCCGTTCCATTGGACGACCCCGCCGCGGATGGCACCGATGGCGCCGCTGTCGATGAGCATCTTGTTCACGACATAGGAGGCCGAGTGACGGCGCTGGGTGCCGGCCACGACGGCCAGCCCCTTGGCTTTGGCCACCTCACCAGTGGCGATGACCGCCCGGGCGCCGGCGGGATCGACCGCCACGGGCTTTTCGATGAAGCAATGCTTGCCGGCCTCGACGGCCGCCGCGAAGTGCAGCGGACGGAAGGCGGGCGGGGTGGCCATGACGACGTAGTCGCATCCGCTGGCGATGACCTTGCGGTAAGCGTCAAAGCCATGGAAGCGGCGATTTGGGGCGAGTCCCAACCGGTCGGCGACCTTGTCGGCCTGGGACTTGAAGGCGTCGCCGACCGCGGTCACCTCGGCGTCGAGCTTGAGGACCTTGCAGGCCTCCAGGAAGTCGGAGATGGCGCCGTTGCCACGGCCTCCGCAGCCTATCAGACCCACCTTGATGCGAGGTCCGCCCGCGGCCGCGAAGGTGTTGGTGGCGGCCAGGGCGGCTCCGGCAAGCGCTGTGCTACGGATGAAGTCACGACGGGGGGCGTCCATGGGGTGTTAGGGGTTGAGCAGGAGGTTGGCAGGGTCATCGTCCGTTGCAAACCAGACCAGCCCTTGGACGCCGACAAATCAGCCCGCCCCATCCCGCTCCTGCTCTGCTGGCTTGGGACTGTCGTGCTCTGCGCCGGCCTTGGGGCCGCCTTCCTGCACGGGCTTTCGACGGTCGGCGTCAGCTTCAATAATCACGGTTGGCTGCTGTACCTTCTCCCCCTGCTCGGGGTCGCGTCGGTCTGGATCTACCGCCACTGGGCGACGGAGGCGGAAGGTGGCATGCATCGCGTCCAGGAGGCGGTTGAGGGCGGCAAGCCTCTTCCGGCATCCACCGCCCCGGCCATCGTGGCCACTACCCTGCTCTCGCATCTGGGCGGAGCATCGGTCGGACGAGAAGGAACCGCCGTGCAGATGGGAGCTGGCATCGCCGATGTCTGCTCCGGCTGGGCCAAGCCAGATCCGCTCGCCAGACGTACGCTCCTTCTCTGCGGCATCGCGGCAGGTTTCTCCGCCGTGTTCGGCACGCCCCTGGCAGGAGCCGTCTTCGCCCTGGAGTTCATGCGCAGGGCCAGCTGGGCCTTCATCCCCTGTCTGGCAGCCTCGTGGGGGTCTGATTTCATCGCCCGTCACGCTTTCTTCGCGCCGCATGCAGATTATCGCCTACCCTTCGGACCTGATCTGAGCGCCGAGACATTCCTCTGGGCCGCCGTCATCGGCGTGGCCGCTACGGTCGGTGCTACCCTGTATCTTCTGGCCCTCCGTCTGCGCAGCCGCATCGAATCCTCTTTACCGTCGCCGTATCTTCGGGTGGCCGTCGGGGGCGCCTTCGTCGCCGTCCTCCTTTACCCTGAAGGCGGCAGAGATTTCTCAGGACTCGGCCTCCAGCTGATCGACGCATCCTTCCTGACCGTCCTCCCCCCGCCGGTCTTCATCCTCAAGCTCATCATCACCGCCGCCTGCGTCCTCTTCGGCTTCCGAGGAGGCGAAGTCACGCCCCTCTTGGCCGCCGGTGCCGCCTTGGGCAGCGCTCTGGGTGCCTGGATCGGCCTGCCTGTTGTCCAATGCGCCGGCCTCGGCATGGTGGCGCTTTTCGCAGGTGCGGGCAAAGTCCCCCTGACCTGCATCGCCCTCGCGGCTGAACTCTTTCATCCCGGCATGGCCGTTCCGGCCACCGTCGCCTGCGCCACCTCGGTTGTGCTGACGAGGCAAGGCGGACTGTACGTCAGGACGGCCAGAGGAGCTTCAGGATGATGGCGACGACGACGACCAGAAAGATGTTCCGGATGAATCCTGCGCCATGCTTCAGGACGAGGCCGGTGCCGAGTCGGACTCCAATCAGCTGACCGGCCACCATGACGACAACGACCCAGGGTTCAACTTGACGGAAGGCAGCGAACACGGCCAAGGACCCGAGGTTGCTGGCCAGGTTGACAGCCTTCGTGTAAGCGTTGGCCCGGGTGAGCTCATGCCCCAGCAGGGTGACGACGGCCAGGATCCAGAAGGCGCCAGTGCCGGGTCCGAAGAAGCCGTCGTAAAACCCGAGTGAGAATCCGAAGATCAGGGAGAAGACCACGGCGTCCAAACGTGCCTTGGTGGCGACAAGGCCGAGTCGGGGGCTGATGGCCACGTAAATGACGACGGCCAGGAGCATCCAGGGGATGATGACCCTGAGGACGTCGTTGCTAATCTGGGTCAAGGTCCACGCACCGGCCATGGAGCCGACAAAGGAAAGGACGACCGCCAGACGCACCTCATCCCATTCGACCAATCCGGCCTTGGCATAGCGTGAAACGGCCAACGCCGTCCCGACCGAGCTCTGCGCCTTGTTGGTGCCCAAGGCCAACTGCGGCGGAAGTCCGACCCAAAGCAGCGTGGGAACGGTGATCAGCCCTCCGCCGCCGGCGATGGAGTCGATGAACCCTCCCAGCAGACCCGCTCCGAAGAGCAGCGCATAATGATAGGGGGCGAGCTCCATGCTCATGACAATGCCCGGCCGTCGGCCGGACCCTCAGGCCTCGAAGTCGAAGACGATGACGCGGGCCAGGTTCGGTACGACGATCTCCTTCACACGTTCATGCTCAGGGTGCGGCAGGTAGGCGTCGCGGCTCTTCTGGGTGTCAAAGGTCATGACGAAACCGTGGGTGAAGCCGTCGTTGAGACCCTCGGGGCTCTCGTAGGGCCCGTGCTTCATGGACAGGAGGCCGGGAATCTTGCCCACCATGCCCCGCATCTCGGCGAAACAGCGGTCGATCTGAGTTTGGGTGACGCCCGGCTTGAAGATGAAGGTGCCGTAGTGGTAGACCATTGGGCTAGGGGGCAAGGCGACAGGGTGACACGGTGACGAGGGGAAGATGCATGAGGCCTACTTCAGAGAAACCCAGGTGAGGGCGTTCAGGAGTAGCTGCTTGTAGGCGGGATGGTCATGCGACTTCTCGTCGTGACCGAGGGCAATGCAGACGACCCGGGCGCCGGGATAACGGACGGTCCAGACGGAAGGTAGGATCTTGGACTGACCCTCCTTGGGGTTCTGCCGCGGGATGGTGCCGAGGACTTCGGCGCCCTCGGGGCGGGTAAGCTCCACATTGTAACTCTCGTCATTGATCACGAAGGTGGCGGGCACGCCCTTCATGACCGGATGCTCGGGCTTGGTGACCGTGAAGGTGAAGTCGCTGTGACCGTGACCGCGGGCACCCCCGCAGACGAACTCATCGTTGTACTTGGTCTCAAGAGGCCAGTTGTACCAGGTGGCGGCGTGCAGGAGGACGATGCCCTTCCCCGCTGCGGCGAAGTCGCGGATGGCCTTCTGGAACTCGGGCGTGCCGAACTGGGCGTGATTGCCGCTGAAGAGCAGCAGGTCCGCCTGCGGCATGAGCGCGAGGGTCTCCTTGAGGTTGGGCGTAGATGCGACGTCGTAGCCGGCGGCCTTGGCCGTCAGCGCATCGGTGCCAAGGAAGAAGGCCGGGAAGTTGTGCGAGCTTCCGGCACCGGCCACCAGGACGCGCAGCTGACCGGACTTGCGCGGTCCGAAGGCCTGACCGAAGGCCTGGGTGGTCTTGGGGTGATCCTTGGGCAGCAGGTCGCTGGGACCTTCGTCCTTGGCCTTAGCCTTCTTGGCCTTGCCCTTGCCCTTAGGGGCATCGTCATTCTTGCCGGGCGGAGGGTTGGGCGGACCGCCGATCTCGATCGTGACGGCCACGGTCGTCGGGGCGATGGGGGTGTCCTCGGAACTGAGGACGAGCTTGTCGATGACCTCGTCGCTTTCGACGGGAATCCAGAGCGTACGGACCTGGCGGCCGTCGCCGGAAAGCAGCTGGCGGGCGGACTTGGAACGCGGGACGTCCCCCGTGCCGTTGTAGTCGGCGAAGTCGACGCCGCCGTAGAAGACCTTCCTCTGCACCTTGCCGCTGAGGAAGTGCAGCTCGGCGACCATGGCGACGGCGTCACCGTGGGCGCCCCAGCCGCCGACGGC
>JAURLX010000020.1 GCA_030830965.1 Verrucomicrobiota bacterium
ATCCAGCCCATCCTCGAGGCGCGCTGCCTCGAATGCCACCAGGGCGGCAAGTCGAAGGGCGGCCTCCACCTCGATTCCCTCGCCGGTGCGCTCAAGGGCGGCAAGTCGGACGGCGCGGCCGTGGTGCCAGGCAAGCCCGACGAGAGCCCGATGCTGCTGCGCACGCTGTCCTCCGATCCCGACGAACAGATGCCGCCCAAGGGCCACCGCCTCGCGAAATCGGAGACGGACCTGTTCCGACGCTGGATCGCCGAAGGCGCCGTCTGGCCGGAATTCCGCCCGGTCCCCACGGCGCTCACGCCCCTCGCCGAGGACCTTGCGTTCCTCCGGCGCGTCACGCTCGACACGGTCGGGCTCGTGCCGACCCCGGCGGAGATCGCCGCCTTCGAGGCCGACCGCTCCGCCGACCGCCGCGCCAAGGTCATCGACCGGCTGCTCGCCGATCCGCGCGCCGCGGACCACTGGATGGGCTACTGGCAGGACGTCCTCGCCGAGAACCCCAACATCCTGAACCCCACCCTGAACAACTCCGGGCCTTTCCGCTGGTGGATCCTCGAGTCGCTGCAGGACCGCAAGCCGCTCGACCTGATGGTCACCGAATTGCTCAGCCTCGGCGGCAGCGCCAAGGACGGCGGTCCGGCCGGCTTCGGCGTGGCCTCCCAGAACGACGTGCCCATGGCGGCCAAGGCGACGGTCGTGACGACCGCCTTCCTCGGCGTCGAGACCAAGTGCGCCCGTTGTCACGACTCGCCCGCCCACACCTCGAAGCAGGAGCAGGTCTTCGCCCTGGCGGCGCTGCTCGACACCAAGGGCGTGAAGGTGCCCGCCACTTCGAGCGTCTCCATGGCCAAGCTCCGCGAAGGCGGACGCAAGCCGCTCATCGAGGTCACGCTGGACCCCGGCACGGTCGTCGAGCCCCATTGGCCCTTCCCCGAGTTCGCCACGGAGAGCGTCGCCGACGATCTCGCCCGCGATCCGGCCTCGTCGAGGGACCGTCTCGCCACCCTCATCACCGCCCCGCAGAACGAGCGCTTCGCCCAGGTCATGGCCAACCGCCTCTGGGCGCGCGTGATGGGCCGCGGCCTCGTCGACCAGCCCTGGGACTGGGAACGCTCCAAGACGTCCCACCCGGAGCTGCTCCGCTGGCTCGGCCGCGAGCTGGTGCGCTCCGGCTACTCCGCCGACGCGCTCCTTCGCGTCATCCTCAACTCGCACGCCTATCAGCGCGCCACCGACGCCTCCCTCCGCCAGACCAGCCCGCTCTTCGCGGCCCCGGCCGCGCGCCGGCTCAGCGCGGAGCAGATCGTCGACGCCGCATTCGCCGCCACGGGCAAGCCTTTCCGGACGGAGGAAGCCTCGCTCGACATCGACAGCATCCGCGAGACGGCCAACTCCGTCTCCCTCGGACAGCCCCGACGCGCGTGGATGCTGACCTCGACCTCGAACGAACGCGACCGCCCCAGCCTCGCCCTGCCCCGCATCCAGGCGGTCTGCGACGTCCTCGCCGCCTTCGGCTGGCGCTCCAGCCGGCCGGAGCCGCTGACCGACCGAGAAGGTGCGGCCAACTCCCTGCAGCCCGCCATCCTGAGCAATGGCACGATGGGCGTCTGGCTCACGCGCCTCAGCGACGACCATGCGGTCACGGATCTCGCGCTCAAGGCCGCCAACGCCGAAGCACTGACCGAGGCACTCTTCCTTCGCATCCTCACCCGCCGTCCCACGGCGGAAGAGAAGTCGAAGTTTGCCGCCCTGCTGGCCCCGGGCTTCGAGGCGCGCCACGTGACCGTCGCCCCCTCCCGACCCGCCGGCCCCCGCAAACCCCCGTATTATGTTTCGTGGTCCAACCACCTCGATGCGGACGCCACCCTCGTGCGCCAGGCCCAGGAGGCCGATTCCCGCCGGGGCGACCCTCCCTCCCCCCGGCTTGAGCCCGGATGGCGCCTGCGGGCCGAGGACGCCGTCTGGGCGCTCGTCAACGCGCCCGAATTCATCTTTACTCCCTGAACCCCATGGACCGCCGCGCCTTCGTCACCGCCATCGGACTCGCCCCGTTCGCAGGACCGCTCCTGGCCAACGCCCCCGCGGCGTCGGTCAAGGGCCGGGCCGAACACTGCATCTTCATCTGGCTCGGGGGCGGCATGGGCCAGGTCGACACCTTCGACCCCAAGGTTTTGGGCGACAACAAGGCCACGAAGAAGAAGCCCGGCTCGCTCTACCCCTCCATCGAGACCTCGGTGCCCGGAGTCCGGCTCTGCGAACACCTGCCCAAGACCGCGCGGCTGATGGAGCACGTGACCGCGGTGCGCTCCGTCAACCACAAGGTCATCGATGAGCACGCCTTCGCCACCAACCTCGTGCACACCGGGCGCATGGTCAGCGGCAACGCGGTCTACCCCTCCATCGGCTCGATCGTCGCGCATAAGCGAGGTGCCGTCGACCCCTCGGTGCCGGCGTACATGCTCATCGGCTATCCTAACGTCGCCCGCGGACCGGGATTCCTCGGGCTCAAGGACGGCTTCGTCTACCTCGTCGACACCGAGTCGGGCCCGGCTGGCTTCTCCCGCCCGGAGGGCCTCGACGACGCCTCCGAGACCCGGCGCCGCACCCTGCTGCAAGGCCTGGGCGAGGCGCCCGCCGAAGGCTCCGCGATCTCCGACTACGCCGAGGCCCAGCGCGAGGCCTTCCGCCTGGCCGGCCCTCAGTTCATGCGCCACTTCGAGCTCGCGAAGGAGCCCGCCGAGGTCCGTCGCTCCTACGGCGGTGAGTTCGGCCAGCGCTGCCTGCTCGCCCGGCGGCTCATCCAGGGCGGCGTGCGCTTCGTGGAGGTGTCGCACAACCTGAACTTCATCAACGGCGCAGGGTGGGACGTGCACAACGAAGGCATCAACAACCAGCATCTGCTCATCCGCGAGATGGACGATGCGCTGTCAGCCCTCATCACCGACCTCAAGCGCACGGGCCTGCTCGACAAGACGCTCATCGTGATCGCGACGGAGTTCGGGCGCCCGCCCGAATTCGACGGACGCGGCGGCCGCGGCCACCAGGGCACGGCCTTCTCGATGGTGCTCGCCGGCGGCGGCCTGAAGCACCGCGGCGCGTACGGCGTGACGGACGACCTCGCCAAGAAGGTGGTCGAGGACCCGGTCAGCATCCCGGACTTCCACGCGACCATCCTGGCCGCCCTGCAGGCCGACCTGTCGCACGACCTGATGGCCGGAAGCCGGCCCGTGCCCGTGACCGACGGAGGCAAGCCGGTGGCCGCGCTGTTCGCATGAAGCCCGCGCTCGTCGCGGCGCTGCTGGCGGTCGCCCTTCGCGCAGGCATCGCTCCGGGGGACCCCTCCGTGGTCGAGCGCACGCCCGGTCTGGTCGCGTTCTGGACGTTCGGCGAGGAGAAGGCCCCCCGGATTTCGCAGGGCACGAAGGAACCCCACCCGCTCGAGACGGTCGGGCCGGAGCCCGGGCGGCTCGACCTCGGGCCCTACTCGGGCCGCTCCCTCCACTTCACGGGCCGCAGCTACCTGCGCGCCCCCCGCGCCGACCTGGGCGGGCTCAACATCTCGGGCAAGGATGCGCGGGTCTCGATGTTCGCGGTGGTGCGGATGGACGAGCTCAAGCGGGGCTCGACCATCGCCGGCATCTGGAGCGAAGGCAAAGGAGCCTTCGATGACACGGGCACGCGTCAGTACGCGATGCTGCTCAACATGCCGATGTACGGCGGCCGGGGACAGCTCACGCCGCACATCTCGGGCGTGGGCGGGCACTCGCGGCGCGCGGACGGCTCCGCCCTGCCCTGGTGCGTCGACTACGCGGCCAACGTGACGCCGCTGCCGATGGGACGCTGGGTGACGCTGGCCTTCACCTACGACGGGCGTTGGATCCGCGCCTATTTTGACGGCAAGCTGGAGGCGCGCACGGTCGACCCCGCGAAGGACAACCGCGCGGACGCCTACTTCGCCAAGGAGGGTCCGGACGGCGGACACCGCGGCATCAATCCCTACTACTACGACAAGGGGATCTTCGCCTATGATCCAGCGAAGCACGCCGTCCTCAAGCCCGGCGGCGGCGCCGACTTCACCGTGGCCGCGCGCTACGCGGTGGGCTCGATGCTCGGAGAGGCGCTCAAGGGCGCGCTCGGCGGGCTGGCGGTCTTCGACCGAGCCCTCACGGATGCTGAGATCGCGTCCCTCCACGCCTCGGCCGGCGTGGACCGGCTCAACGCCGCCCGCTGAGGGTCAGGGGTGGGAGGCCTGCCAGGAGTCCGCCCGCGCGGCCAGGTACTTCACGTAGACGTCCTGGTCGTTGAGGCAGGGGATCTGCTCGAAGGACTCCCCTCCGGCGTGCAGGAAGTCCTCCTTACCCTCCTCGCTGATCTCCTCGATGGTCTCGAGGCAGTCGACGGTGAAGGCCGGGCACATCACGAGGAGCTTCTTCACGCCTTCTCCGGGCATGGCCTTGAGACGCTCGTCGGTGTAGGGCGGCACCCACTTCTCCGGACCGAAGCGTGACTGGAAGGCGATCTCGAACTGCTCGGGCCGGAGGCCCGCCTTCTCGGCGAAGAGGTGCGTGGTGCGCACGCACTGGTGCTTGTAGCAGTTGGCGTGCGAGGGACACGGCTGGAAGCAGCAGTCCTTGACCTTGGTGCAGTGGGCCTTGGAGGCGTCGCCCTTGCGCAGGTGCCGCTCCGGCACGCCGTGGTAGGAGAACAGGACCTTGTCGAAGGGCTTCGCAAGCCAGGGGCGGGCGGATTCGACCAGGCAGTCGATGTAGGCGGGGTCGTCGAAATAGGGCTGCAGGACGCGGTACTTGAGTCCGGGCGCGATGCGGGCGAGCTCCTCCTGGAACTTCACGACGACGGTCTCATAGGACGACATCGCGTACTGGGGATACTGCGGCATGACGAACAGGTCGTCGATGCCGAGCTCAAGGACCTTGCGGATCGCCTGCTCGCACGAGGGCTCGCCGTAACGCATGCCGGTCACCACGGGCAGGCCCGTCGCCGTCTCGAGCTTGGCGCGAAGCTTCTCGGTCGTCACGAGGAGCGGGGCGCCCTCGGGCGTCCAGACCGTGGCGTAGGCTGCGGCGGACTTGCGCGGGCGGGTGCGCAGGATGATGCCCTCCAGGAGCAGGAACCGGAACCACGCCGGGTAGTCGATGACGCGGTCGTCGCCGAGGAACTCCCGGAGGTAGGTCCGCACGTCGGCGACCGAGGTGCTCTTCGGTGAGCCGAGGTTGAGGAGCAGGATGCCTTTACGGGCCATGAGAGCATCCAGTCGAACCGCGGCCCGGTGTCAAACGGGGTCGGCCTTCAGCCCGCCGCCACGGCCTCCAGCACGGCCTGGACGGTCTCGATCCGGGCGTCCGGCGTGATGCCGTGCCCGAGGTTGAAGATATGGCCGGGGTCGTCGGCATTGTCCACCAGCACGGACCGGGCGCCGGCGGCCGCCGCGGACGGCTCGCCGGTCATCAGCACGGGGTCGAGGTTGCCCTGCAGGCAGACCGGGCGGTCGGCGAGGGCGCGCACGCGCGAAAGGGGCATGGTCCAGTCGACACCGAGGCAGGGCACGCCGGTGGCGGCCAGCGCGGCGGCGGCGGGCGACTTGCCCTTGGCGTAGAGGATGACCTTGGCGTCCTTCGGAAGCCGCTCCAGCACGGCCCGGACGTAGCGGAGCGAGAACTCCTCGTAGTCGGCCCCGTCCAGGGCGGCCGCCCAGCTGTCGAAGATCTGCACGGCGTCGGCGCCCGCCTGGAACTGACGGCGGAGGTATTCCGCGACGGCATCGGCGAGCAAGCCGAGCAGGCGGTGCATGAACGCGGGGTCCGATTTCGCCAGCGCCTTGGTGCGGGGAAAATCCTCGGAGCCGCCGCCCTCGACGAGGTAGCAGGCGAGGGTCCAGGGCGAGCCGGCGAAGCCAAGCAGCGCCTTGCGGTCGCCGAGCTCGCGGCGGAGCAGCGTGAGCGCCTCGTAGACGTAAGTGAGCCGGTCGGCGGCGCCCTCCGGCCGGAGGGTCGCGAGGTCGGCGGCCGATGACAGCGAACGCTCCATGGCGATGCCCCCTTCGTCCCGGAAACGGTAGCCGACGCCGAGGGCCTCGGGAATGACCAGGATGTCGCTGAAGAGGATCGCGGCGTCGAGCTGGGCGAAACGCCGCAGGGGCTGCAGGGTCACCTCGACCGCGAGGTCGGGCGTGCGCACCATGTGGAGGAAGTCCGACTTGGCCTTGAGGGCTCGGTATTCGGGCAGGTAACGGCCGGCCTGACGCATGATCCAGACAGGCGTCCGGTCGTGCGGGACGCGTCGGAGGGCGGCGAGAAAACGTTCGCGCGAGGTCATCAGGAGGCCTTCAGCCAATCCTGCGGTTTCAGATAATGCGAGACTAGTCGTTCCTCGGGCGAGCCGGCCTCGGGACGGTGGCAGTAGCGCCATTGCACGCGAGGCGGCAGGGACATGAGGATGGATTCGGTGCGGCCGCCGGACTGGAGGCCGAAGATCGTCCCGCGGTCGTACACGAGGTTGAACTCGGCGTAACGCCCGCGCCGGATCTCCTGCCACTCCTTCTCCCGTTCGCCGTAAGGCGTGTCCTTACGGCGACGCAGGATCTCCGCATAGGCAGGGCCGTAGGCATCGCCGACCTTCCGGGTGAGCGCGAAGGCCGCGTCAAAGCCGCCCTCGTGGAAGTCGTCGAAGAACACGCCGCCGATCCCACGCGTCTCGCCGCGGTGCCGGAGCAGGAAGTAGTCGTCGCACCAGGACTTGAACTTCGGGTAGCGCGACCCCGTGGCCGCCTGCGCCGCGCGATGCCAAGAGACCGCGTCCTCATCGAAGCCGTAGTACGGCGTGAGGTCGAAGCCGCCGCCGAACCACCAGACCGGATCCGGCCCCTCGGTGGAGAAGAAGCGCACGTTCATGTGCGAGGTGGGGCAGTAGGGGTTGAGCGGATGGTGCACGACCGAGACCCCCATCGCACGGAAGGCGCGACCGGCGAGCTCCGGCCGGCTCGCGGTGGCGGACGGCGGCAGGGACTTGCCGCGGACGTCGGAGAAGTTCACCCCGCCCTTCTCGACGACCGTCCCGCCGGAGATGACGCGGGTGCGGCCGCCGCCCCCTTCCGGGCGGGCCCACTCGTCGTTGAAATAGCGCGCCCGGCCGTCGACCTCCTCCATCAGGCCGCAGATGCGGTCCTGCAGGCCGAGGAGGTAGGTGCGGACGGATTCCGTGTCCATGCGTGGATGCTCGCACCGGACCCTCCCCGGGGTCAACGGAGCGTTTCCGCGACGAGGGCCCGGGCGGCCCCGCCTCCCGCCTTGATGCGGAGGCCCCGAGGCCGCACCGTGGACGGGTGCCGGGACTGCCATTCAAGATCCTGCTGGCCCTCTGCCTGGGCGGAGCGTTCGCGGTCCTGCTGCCCTGGATGGCCTGGCGACGGCTGCTGTCCCTGCGCCGGAGCCACGGCGGCACGCTCCTCGTACGCGGCGTGAGCGGGGCGCAGGCCGCGCGCATCGTGCTGCTACGCGGCGAGGTGCCCCAGGTCGACGTCGACGAGACCTCGCTGGCGGTGAACGACTTCTACTCGGCGCACGAGCCGGCCATCAAGCTGTCGCCTGGGACGTATCACGGACGCGCGCTCTTCGACGTCGCCCGTGCGGCGCGCCTCGCAGGACATGCGCTGCAGCACCGCGACCGCAAGCTCGGCGGGCTGTCCGCGTGGGATTCGTTCATGATCCTCTGGGGCAACGCTTGGCCGGTGATTCTCGTGCTCCTCGTCCTGGCCGGCCGCGGCCGCTTCCTGTGGGCCGCGGCGGGCTTCGGGGTCCTCGCCATGGTCCTCGCCTTCGCCCATGTCGTGAAGCATGCCCATGTGAAGGACGCCGCCCGCCGCGGGCGGAAGGAGCTCGAAGGCGCGCGGCTCCTCGACGGACACCCTCCGGAGGAGGTCGAGGCCGCCTTCACGGCCGCCTGCCTGGAACACCTCGCCCTGCCCTACTCCCGCACTTGGTGGAAACTGCTTTTGCTGCGCTGAAAGGGCCTTAATAAGGAGGTGTAAGCCGCTTAGCCGGTTGCCATCGGGGACGACCCGTGGAAGAACCATCGCATGAGCGAACGTACGTCCTTCCCGAGCCGGACGGCCTACCTGTTGCTCGGCGCGCCCGCCTCGCTCCTGGCCACCTCACTGGTGACGGCTCGAATCACGCCTGCGCTCAACAAGATGCTGGCGCGCAGCTGGTCGGAGAACACCAGCTCCTACGACCTTGCGATTGTGTTGGCCTGCCTGATCGCCTTGGGCGCCTCCTTCACGATGGCCACGCTGCGCGCGGGCAGGCTGGGCTGGTCGTTCGCGCCTCTCTGGGGCGCGCTTTCCTGCGTGCCCATCCTCGGAGCGGGCGTCGCCTTCTGGCTCGGCGCCGCCTCGGATGAGGACGAAGGCGATGGCGTCTGGAGACTGGCCGGACGTCTGGCCGTTCCGGCCGCGATCTGCTGGCTGTGCGTCGCGGCCTTCAGCTGGGGTTCGACCTATCTGCTGATCGAGCACGGTGACAACGGCCCTGGCACGCCCATCTCCGTTTACCTGATCTACAGCAGTGTCATCCTGACCCCGCTCACCACGGGCTTCGTCGTGGGCCTGCTCGCCGGTCGCGCCGGGCGCAGCGGCGGCCATGCGGTCGGAGCGGCGATCTGCACGCTGGCGGCGGTCATGACCATGCTGGGCTTCGCGGCCATGGAAGGCGTGGTCTGCATGCTGATGGCGGCCGCCCCGGCCCTGATGCTGGGAGTCGTGGGTGCGATCGTCGGCCACTTTGTGGCGGGGCGCACGACGTTGTCGGAAGGGCGTATGCAGTCGGCGGCGTGGCTGGCTCTGCTGGTCTTGGCGAGCGGAGAACGCCTTGCGCCGCCCTCACCCCTCGAGGACGAGGTCAGCTCCGTCGTGACCATAGATGCGACGCCCGCGGAGGTCTGGGCCCGGCTGAAGGACATCCGCGATCTGCCCGAGCCCAAGGAGACCCTCTTCGTGCTGGGCGTCGCCCATCCGCTCGAGACCTTCGTCGAAGGCGAAGGCGGGGTCGGAGCCCGCCGGGTCTGCCGCCTGAGCACGGGCGACATGCCCGAACTCATCACGGTCTGGAAGCCGGGCGAGGAGCTCCGCTTCAAGGTCCTGGAGACGCCCGCCCCGATGAAGGAGGCCGCGCTGCTCGGACGGGAGATCGACGCCCCTCACCTGCATGGCAGCTACGCGAGCCTGGAAGGCGGCTTCCGCCTGGAGGCCCTCCCCGGCGGACGCACGCGTCTCACGGGCACCAGCCGCTACCTGCTCAACCTCGCGCCGGCCTCCTACTGGAACCTCTGGACACGCGAGATCGTCTCGCAGGTGCAGCTGCGCGTGATGAACCACGTCAAGGCCCTCGCCGAGGCCCGCTGAGTGCTCAGACGCGCCTGACGCCGTCGACCAGACGCGCGATGCCGAGAGGATTCGACTCCTTGAGCTCGTCGGGCAGCGCCGCGTCCGCGAAGCCCTGGTAGCAGACCAGTCGCGTGAAGCGGTAGATGGCGTTGGAGCCGACCGAGGTCGTGCGTCCGTCGGACAGGGAGGGATACGGACCGCCGTGGACGATGGCGTGCGAGACCTCGACGCCAGTAGGGAACCCGTTGAGGATGACGCGACCGGCCAGGGCCGAGAGCGCGGCGAGCAGCCCTTGCTGCTGCGGCAACTCGGCGTCCGAGGCATGCAGGGTGGCGGTGAGGCTGCCTTCCATCGAGGCGAGGGCGCGATGCAGCTGGGCGAGGTCATCGCAGACCACCACGAGCGAGCAGGGACCGAAGACCTCCTCGTGCAGGGCGGTGTCGGCGATGAAGTCGGAGGCCGAGACCTGCAGGAGTACGGCTTGGGCGCCGCAGGACCGTTCGCTGGAAGGGCCGGTCGCCAGCACGCGCACGTCCTTACGCGCGGATCGGGCGGCGACGGCCGAAGCGTAGGCACGACGGATGCCCGGGGTGAGCATGACGCCCTCCGGCGCGACGGCGAAGAGCGCGGCGAGCTGGGCGACGAAGGCCTCCGCGGCGGCGGAGCGCACGAGCAGCAGCACGCCGGGCTGGGTGCAGAACTGGCCCACGCCCAGCGTGCAGGAGCCGACCATGCCGGCCGCAATGGCCTCGCCGCGCGAGGTCAGCGCGCCTTCCAACAGCACGACGGGGTTGACGCTGCTCATCTCGGCGTAGACCGGGATGGGCGAGGGCCTCGCGGCGGCGAGGTCCATCAGCGCGCGGCCGCCCGCGCGGGAGCCGGTGAACCCCACGGCACGCATCGCAGGGTGCTTCACGAGGCGCTGGCCGACGTCACGTCCGTCGCCCTGCACCATCGAGAAGGTGCCCTCAGGCAGTCCGGCCTCGCGCACGGCCTCCACGACCAGGCCGGCCATGATTTCAGCCGTGCCCGGATGGGCCTGGTGCGCGACGACGATGACCGGGCATCCGGCGGCGAAGGCCGATGCGGTGTCGCCGCCCGCGACCGAATAGGCGAAGGGAAAATTGCTGGCGCAGAAGACCGCGACGGGGCCGAGCGAACGGCACATCGAGCGGTGGTCCGGCTTGGGCACCGGCTTGCGCTCGGGGTCGGCGTGCTCGATGCGCGCGTCGACCCACTCGCCCTTCTCGACGAGCGCGGCGAAGAGGCGGAGCTGGCCGACCGTGCGGCCGATCTCGCCCTGACAGCGGGCCTCGGGCAGGGCGGTCTCTCGAACGGCGCGCGCACCGAGCGCCGGGGCGGCGGCGACGATGCGGTCGGCGAGCGCGCGGAGAAAGGCGGCCTTGGTCTTGCCGGAAAGCGCGGCCAGGATGGGGGCGGCGGCGGCGGCGAGGTCGGCGGCGCGGTCGGCCTCATCAGGATGCGCGGCGTGGAACACCTCGGGGAGCTCGGCACCGGCCGCGGAATCGAAGGCACGCCACGAAGGCCCCCCGGCGCGGCCGCGGGAAAAACCGATGAAGGACAGGCCTGAAAGCGGGTGGGCGCTGGACATGCCCATCTATTGGCGGGGTTTGCGGCCCTGAGTCGAGGCAAAGGGCGGACGGGCGGAACTTCCCCCTTCCCCGAAGGTTTAAAAAGGATAGAAAAAGGAGCCCCATGGGAACCAACCGCACCTTCATCATTCTCGTCGTCGGACTCTGCGTGCTGACGGGCATCGCGGTGAGCCGATACGCCGCGCCGGTCAAGGAGGCCTTGGCCGAGGCCGCCTCCTCGGACAAGAAGCCCGAGAAGCATCCCTCCGCGGTCGCGCCCGCAGGAGCAATCAAGGCCCGCAGCACGAGCGGCCTGGTGCTCAGCACCAAGGAGAACGTCCGGCCGGATTTCAACACCAAGGCGATGGTCAAGGAGAAGTCCGCTTCCGCCAAGGCGGCGCTGGAGGAGAAGTTCAACAACTTCAACAGCGACAGCCGGAGGCTGGTGGAGGAGATCTCCGGCGGAGACCGCGACAAGATGCGCGCGGCCTTCGGCGCCGCCCTCCAGGACGAGGGCTTCAAGGAGATGTTCCGGCGCCGGCACGAGCTCGAAGGACAGTGGAAGACGGCCAACGACGGGGAGAAGGAGGGCATCATGCGCGAGATGGAGCAGCTTCGCGCCGCCGGCCTGAACCGGCTCAAGCAGGAGATGGGTCGCATCAACGGGGCGCCCCAGGGGGAGGCCCTTCCTCCCGGCGTCCGCGTGCAGTCCGTCACCCTTCCGACCAATCAGAAGCTGCCCGCCCCGGCGCAACCCGCACCCGCTCCGACCCCGGCGCAGCCCGTCATCATCCAGTGATCCGCTGACTTGGACACGCCGCGTTACTGGCCGACCGTCATGCTGGCCGCGGCGATCGCGGCGGGGCTGGCCTGGGCCCTCCTGCGCGAGCAACCGGGAGACGCCGCGCAAGGACGCCGGAGCACCTCGGACGACGTCCGTCCTGCCGGCGGCGACAGGCCCCGGGCCGTCCGTCCCCGCAGTTCGGCCGAACTGAAACTCGACGAAAAGATGAACGTCGCCTCGGCGCCGGCCGAGCTGCGCAAGGCGCTGGTCGTGCAGGAGGGGGTCCGCACGATCAACGAACTCAAGGCGGCCAACCCGGCGACGTTTGACGCGGCCGCCAAGCGTTGGATCGAGACGCCGCGCGTGAAGGAGCTGATCAAGGAGTGGCAGGCGCTCGAGGCCGAGTGGAAGGAAGCCGCCGAGGAAACCCGCGAGGCCCGGCTGCCCGACGCCAAGGCGATGTGGGACGAGGCGATGACGCTGCTCCGGGCCGAGGTGGCGAAGCCATCGCCCGAAGCCGACGTCAGGCGCTGAGCTCCGCGCGCAAGTCCGTCAGCACGTCCCGGATGCGGACGAAGCCGGCGTGCGGGAGCCCGGTCGACTCGTCCAGATAGAGATCGCGGCGCACCTCGACCATGAGCGCGCTCACGCGCGCGTCGCGGCCGAGGAAGGCCGATGGGACCATCGCGCCGGCGAAGGGGACGTTCACGCCGACCTTGAAGCCGCGCGCGCGAAAGAAACGCTCGGCCCGATCAAGCAGCCCCGGCGGCGTGTGTCCGGGCTCCGTGCCCAGACCGATCTCTGGTGGGTCGTCGAAGCACGTCTGGGTGGGCAGCGCGCGGGAGGGGAACGAATGGGCGTCGAGCACAAGACACCGGCCGAAACGGGTGAGCCGCTCGCGGGCGGCCTCGTCGAGGCGACGATGATGGGGACGGTAGTAGGCGGCGATCAGCGCCTCCCGCCGGCCGGGCGACAGGTCGCGGAGCATCAGCCCGTCCGTCGTGAGCGCATAGGTCACCCCCATGCCGACTCTGGCGCAGGGCTCACGGGCGTCGTCCTCGAACCGCTCCACGTCGACCACGAGCCGGGACACTTCGGCCGCGATGACGTCCTCCGGGTCCGCCCCCCGGGCGAACAGCCCGTCCGTATGCCAGTCGGTGAGCCGGAGCCGCTCCCGGAGCAGGACCTCCTCGGACACCTTGAAATCCGCCCGTTCCCCCTCCGGAATGAGGTCCGAGGCGTGGGGGAGGTGCAAAACCAGGGGGGTCACCCCCCCACCCTGCCCCGCCCCCTTCCGGACGCCAGCCCGGGCCGCGTCATAGCGAAGATATGCATTGAAACTCCCTCCGCGGTCGGGGGTTAATAGAGGTGCACCCCCAACACACATATGAAGCACATCCTCACCATCCTCGCGCTCGTCCTCACGGTCGGAGTCGCCCACGCCGCCAAGCCGGAAGGCCAGGCTCCCGAGAAGGGCGCCAAGAAGGGCGGAGACCGCAAGGGCCCGGCCCGCCCCGAAGGCGTGGACGAGGCCACCTGGAAGAAGTTCCAGGACGCCATGAAAGCCGCCCAGAACGACGACGCCGTCAAGGCCGCCAAGGCCAAGGCCGCCGAAGCCAAGACCGAAGAAGAGAAGCGGGAAGCCGGCAAGGCCGTCCGTGAGGCCACCAAGGCCGCCGTCCTCAAGGCCGACGCCAGCCTCGCCGAAGTCTTCGCCAAGCTCGAAGCCGCCAACAAGGGCAAGGGCGGCGACAAGGGCAAGGGCGGCGAGAAGAAGAAGAAGAAGGCGGAGTAATCCCCCTCTTCGGCCCTCGACGAACCCCGGACACCCCGGGGTTCTTTTTTGCCCGGATGGGTCGGGGATCGGGGCCGGGAGGGGCGCCCGAGGATGTCCAGTCGGGGAAAGGGCCCGACGAGGGCGGATTTCGCCCTGATTCGCAATGTTACGGACGTGTGACCGGCGGGAAACATCTCCGCGATGCCGCTGAGGTGTATTGCGTCAGCCCCACCGGCATTGTCTAAACCTGCCAGCCCAAGGTCCGCCTCGGGCTTTTCACCAATACCCAAATCCAAATGTTACGATTGTCACCTTCACGCAACATCTCGGCGCTCACGCTGCTGGTGGCCGGCCTCATGTCGCCGCTCGGCGCCGCGCCGGACGCAAGGACGCTCCAGGCCGAAGCCGTGAAGGAGCGGAGCCTGAAGGATCGCTACGAGAACCTCGGTCTGCTACACAAGGACGCGAATCACCCGTGGCTGCAGGAGCTCTGGGTGCTGGGACGCTACCACGGGCACCATCATGACTCCGAGGGCAGCCACGGCGACGACGCCGGCTACGAGAGCCGACGCGTCCGTCTCGGCTTCCAGGCCACGATGTTCAGGGACCTGACCCTCCACGCGCAGGCGATCAGCGGCAGCGACTTCGAACCGGCTTACAACGGCTTCACCGAGCTCTGGGCCCGCTGGCATTTCACTGATGCCGTGAACCTCACCGTCGGCCAGCAGAAGCACCGCTTCACCCACGACCGCAACGTCTCCAGCCGCTACATGAGTTTCATGGAGCGCTCGATGTTCACCAACATGATTGGGCTGGACTACACCCCGGCCGTCACCCTCTCGGGCCGGATCGAGAAGCTCGACTATTACACGGGTTTCTTCTCCAACGCCACAGGCCGTGACATGGGCTCGGCGTTCACCGAACTGCACTCCGGCTCCACGTTCCTCGCGGCCGGCACCTACGACCTCGGCACGTTCCTCGGCGCCGACTCGGCGCAGTTCTACGGCAGCTACCTGCACACCGAGCTCGGATCGGGCGCCACCAACCTGACGCGCTTCGACAGCGCGGTCTCCGGAGCGCTCATCCTGACCGAGGGATCCGCCGCCCTAGTCACGGAGCTCACCGCCGGCTTCGGCGGGCAGCTCGGTGATGCGGTCGGCCTCAACGTCCAGCCGAGCTACTTCCTGACCGACACCCTCGAGGTCGTGGGCAGGTTCCAGCTGGCCAAGTCCAGCCATGGTAACGGCCTGCGCGCCCAGCGACGCTACGAGAGCCGGGCCGGCTTGCTGGACGGCGACTCCTATCAGGCCGTCACCCTCGGGCTGAACAGATACATCGCCGGCCACCGCCTGAAGCTGATGACCAGTGTCGAATACGCCAAGATGAACGACCGGGACGTCTTCACGTTCTTCGCCGGATTCCGCATGTTCTTCGGCCCCCACTCGAACGCGCCGTTCCCCGGCAACAAGACGCTGAAGGGCCGTTGGTGAATTCGGAAAAGTCTCTTTTTTGTGAACTTTGCCGGAGGACCGGTGTTCTGAAGTCGAAGCCATGAATTCCGTCCTGCTCGCCTCACTCACCCTGTGCCTAGCCGCCCTGGTCGCCGCAGAAGACAAACCTGCCGAATCCCAAAAAGAGAATCCGGCCGCCAAGAAGAAGGCGGGCAAGAAGAACCCCGTCAAAGGCGCCTCATTCGTGCCCGAGAAGGTCGAAGGCGTCTCCGACGAACAGCTGGCGAAGATCCGCGAGCAGCTCCCCAAGGCCTACATGAGCCCCGAGGCGGAAGCCGTGCGCAAGCGCCTCGCGGAGCTCAAGGCGCAGTCCGAGTTCGCCTCGGCGCTCGAGAAGAAGGACATGAAGAACGACTTCGAGAACGCGTCCTACGACCTGCGCAAGGCGCTGAAGGAGGTCATGATCGCCGCCGACCCCGCCATCGAAAAGGGCGCCGTCGACCGCGTCTTCGCCGAAATCGAGAACATCAACCGCGAGCGCGCCGAGGCGGCCAGGTCGGCCAAGGCCAAGGCGCCCGCCAAGGGCAAGACGCCCCAGAAGCCTTTCCCCTTCGGCGACAAGAAGCCCGAGGAGAAGAAGTAATCCGACTTTCATCCCCGCACCATCATGTCATTCCGCGAAATCCTCCCCCTGCTCATGGCGGCCGCCCTCGGCAGCGCCGCGACCTACATCGCGGTGCGCCCCTCCGTGACGGTCGTAAGAACTGCCGAGGTCGCGCCCCACAGGCCGACCCCTCCGGTGAAGGCCGTGGCCGCGGCTCCGGCGGACTCTTTCACGCGCCCGTCCGACGCCTCGCCGAAGGATGAAGCCCCCAAGTCCCCGTTCGGCGGCCGTTCCAAGGGCGGCCAAGGCTTCCTGCCCGACGTGGAAGGCGTCTCCCCCGAGGTGATGGCCAAGTACCGCGCGGCCTCGATGAAGGCCTTTCAGGATGAGAACGTCCGCGAGGTGTTCGGCAAGATGAGCGAGCTCCGCAAGCGCCTCGAGTACGCCTCCGACAATGAAAAGCGCGACGCCGCGCAGGACTTCCAGGCGCTCGCCGGTGACCTGCGTGAGGCCCAGAAGAAGGCGGTCATGGCCGCCGACGACTCCATTCCCGAGAAGGACGTGGACGCGATCCTGGACGCCCAGGCCGAGCGCTTCCGTCAGCGGCAGCAGGGCAAGAAAAAGTAAGTTGGCGGGGCCGCGGGCCGGCGCCGGAGGGAGGTTCGCGACATCCCGGCGGACGCCCCGACGGCGCGTGCCCGGCCCTCAAAACTGTCTGGAACTCCCCCCCGCATGTCCCATCTAATGGGACATGCCCCAGCGCCTCCTTGCCCTGCTCGGTCTGAGCCTCTTCGCCCTCTCCGCCCGGGCCGAGACCGTCTTCATCGAGGCCGAGTCCCTCGCGCAGCACGGAGGCTGGAAGCTCGACACCCACTTCACGCACCTCGTCGGCTCGCCCTATCTTCTGGCTCACGGCCTCGGACGGCCCGTGGCCGACGCCACCGGCTCCTTCCGCACCTCCGCCGCGGCCGAGTTCCACGTCTGGGTTCGCACCAAGGACTGGGTCGGACCCTGGAACGCCCCCGGCGCCCCGGGTCGGTTCCAGGTGGTGATTAACGGAAGCCCGCTGCCCGTCGAGTTCGGCGCCAAGGGCGCCGACTGGCACTGGCAGGACGGCGGCAAGGTCTCGCTCTCCGCGGGCGAACACAGGCTGGCCCTGCACGACCTGACGGGTTTCGACGGCCGCTGCGACGCCGTCGTGCTGACCACCGACCCGACCCCACCGCCCGGCTCCGCCCCGGCCCTCGGGAAGTATCGCAGCGCGTTCAACAATCCCGACGGCCCCGAGGACGCGGGTGAGTTCGACCTGGTCGTGGTCGGCGGCGGCTACGGGGGCCTCGGCGCCACCCTCTCCGCGGCCCGTCAGTCGCTCCGCGTCGCCCTCATCCAGGATCGACCCGTGCTCGGCGGCAACGGCAGCTCCGAGGTCGGCGTCTGGGCCATGGGCGGCACCATGCGGGGCAAGTTTCCGCACCTCGGCGAGATGATCGAGGAGATCGCCGACCGGGCGCCGGACAGCCCCGGGCGCGTCGACACGTTCGCCGACGACCTCAAGGAGCGCGTCGTGCGCGCCGAGAGGGGCGTCTCGCTCTTCCTCAACCACTACGCCACCGGCGTGACGATGAAGGACGGCCGCATCGCCTCGGTGACCGCGATCGACACGCGCACCGGACGCCAGCGGATCTTCCGCGGCAAGCTCTTCGCCGACACCACCGGGCACGGCCACCTCGGCGCGGCCGCAGGGGCCGACTACGAAGTCGAGCCGAAGGGCCGGATGGGGATGTCCAACATGTGGTTCTACCAGGACGAGGCCACGCCCCAGTCCTGGCCGGCCACGCCCTGGGCGCTCCCCCTCCAGATGGGCGACTTCCCCACCTTGCAGCGCTCGAAGTCGTTCCTCGAGGACAAGCCCTTCTTCAAGGCCGAGTGGTTCTGGGAGTCCGGCTTCAACAAGGACCCGATCAAGGACCTCGAGCTGATCCGCGACTGGAACCTGCGCGCGATGTACGGCGCCTTCTCCGCGCTCAAGTCCGGCAAGGATAAGGACCGCTATGCCAACGCCGCCCTCAAGTGGGCCTCGCATGTCGGCGGGCCGCGCGAATCCCGCCTGCTGCGCGGCGACATCGTGCTGACCGGCCCGGACATCGTGGCCAAGCGCGAGTTCCCCGACGGCACCGTGCCCACCACCTGGGACATCGACCTCCACTACCCGCGCGAGCAGTACGCGGCCAAGTTCCCCGACAACCCCTTCATCTCCCGCGCGGCCTTCGGCGCCCGCGGGGCCGAGGGCAAGGCCGCGGTCGACCGCCGCAACGGCTACCCGCTGCCCTACCGCCTGTTCTACTCCCGCAACATCCCGAACCTCTTCATGGCCGGACGCCACATCTCCGTCACCCACGAGGCGCTGGGCACGGTGCGCGTCATGCGCACCATCGGCATGATGGGCGAAGTCGTCGGCAAGGCGGCCTACCTGGCGGTGCGCGAGGGCACCACGCCCCGCGGCGTCTACGAAAAGCACCTCGCCGAGCTCCTGCAGCTCCTCGAGCAGCCCGGCCGCATGCGCCGCGACTCCCTCGCGGGCGGCCTGCGGCTCGACACCTCGATCGCCGACTTCAACGCGCTGCCCGTCGGACGCATGAACCGCGACCTTCACGGCGGCGGCTCGCCCGAGAAGATGGGCGAGCATGAACTGGCCATGATCAGGAAGCTGCCCGGCGTGGTGGCCGACGACTCCGAGGCCAAGTACACCGGCAGGTGGACCAAGGGCGAGGGCCTGCCCCACTACGGGGTCGGCTACCATTACGCGGGCAAGGGCGAGAACACCGCCCGGTTCACGCTCAACGTCCCCAAGGCCGGGCGCTACGAGCTCCGGGTGCACTTCTCCAGCCATGAGAACCGCTCCCCCAACGCGCTCGTCATCCTCGAGCGCAGCGGCGCCGCGCCCGTCGAGAAGCGCATCGACCAGACCCGCGGCGAACTGGAGAAGCCCGCGGTGATCGGCGCCTACGACTTCACCGCCGGTGAGCACGCGGTCGTGCTCTCCACCGCCGGCGCCAAGGGCAACGTGCACGCGGACCTCGTGCAGCTCCTGCCGCTCAACTGAACCATGCCCGCGGGCGCCCATGCCTGGGTCGCGCGGCTGTGGAGGCCCCTCGCGCTCGCCGCGGCGGCCTTCCTGCTGCACGCCTCCGACCTGGCGCCGGCGGGGACGCCCGCCCTCTCCCTCGCGCAGGCACGCGCGTTCTTCCCCGACGCCTCCCGTCTGCGGGCGGCGGCGGACCGTTCGGTCGTGGCGCTCGACGTGTTCGGGAACCGCGTGGGCAGGCTGGTCACCACCTCGCCCGAGGCCGACGCCATCGTGGGCTACTCGGGACCGACGAACGTCCTCGTCGCGCTCGACAACGACGACCGCGTGCTCGGCATCCGCGTCCTGGGGAGCGAAGACACCGCCGCCCACGTCGCGCGCCTGAAGTCCGACCCGGCCTTCGCCGGCTCCTTCACCGGCTGGACGCCGCGCACCCGGCCCGCCCCGAAGCTCGAGGGGATCGCCGGCTCGACGCTCACGGCCTACGCGATCGCGGAATCCATCCAGCAACGTCTGTCCGGCGCCTACGCCTCGCTCCGCTTCCCCACCCCGCTCACGGCGACCGAGGCCCGCTCGGCCGGGTTCGCGGAGGCGGACAGGCTCGAGCTGCACTCGCCCCGGATGGGCTGGCATCGCGTCAGGGACGCCTCCGGCGCCTCGCTCGGCTTCTTGGTGCGGACCTCGCCCTCCGGCGACGAGGCCACGGGCTACGCCGGGCCGACGGACACCCTCGTGGCAGTCGAGCCCGACGGTCGTCGCATCCGCAAGGTCATGATCCGGTCCTCCTACGACACGGCCGACTACGTGCGCCGGGTGAAGGAGGACCCGGTCTACCTCGCCTCGCTCACCCGGTGGAACGTGGAGGAGTGGGCCGCCCTGGACTTCAGCAAGGCGGGCATCGAAGGGGTCGCCGGCGCCACGATGACGAGCTTCGCCGTTGCCGAAGGGATGCGCCGCCGCTTCGCCGACGACCGTCGGGCGGCCGCCGCGGCCAAGGAAGAGCGGGTCACCTGGGTCCGGCGGTCGGCGGCCGGCCTGTTGCTGCTCGGAGCCTTGGCGATGGCGTTCACGCCGCTGCACGGCAGTTCCAAGGCACGGATAGTCTGGCAGGCGACGCTGGTCGGCGGGACGGGGCTCTGGCTCGGGCAACTGGTCTCCCTCGGCCTCTTCTCCGGCTGGTCCCGGCATGGACCGCCCTGGAACGCCGCCCCGGAACTGGTCATCTTGGGAGCCGTGGCCCTTCTGATCCCCTGGGCCACCCGGAGGCAGCTGTACTGCCACCATATCTGCCCCCATGGCGCCGCTCAGGAGCTCCTGGGACGCTTCAGAAGCCTTCACCGCCCTGTTTCCGGCAAAGTCCACGCATGGCTGTCCAAAGTGCCTTCCTGGAGCCTCGGAGCCGCCTTTCTGGCCGCCCTGGCCCTGCCCTCCTTGGACCTCAACCGGGTCGAGCCCTTCGACGCCTGGATCCTGGGGGGTTCGGCGGCCATCCCCCTGGGTCTGGCGATCGCGGGGCTGGCCGCGTCCGTCTTCATCCCCCAGGCCTACTGCAAGTACGGCTGCCCGACGGGCGCGCTCCTGAAATTCGTCCGCTCGAGGTCGTCCGGCGAAGGCCTGGGCCGGCGGGACGCGGTCGCGCTCGCCCTGCTCGCGGTCGGTGGCGTAGTCGTCATGGCCCGGCCCGAGGCCCTGCCGGCCGAGCCGCCCCCAGTCGCGGTGAGCGAACTCCACGGCGCCGCTTTCGGCACGACGTGGACGGTCAAGGTACGCGGCGACGGCTTCGAAGTCGACCTGCTCAAACGCGAGGTCGAGGCCGAGATCAACCGCGTCGAGTTCTCCCTCTCCCACTGGCGTGATTCATCCGGCACCTACGACTTCAACACGCGGGACGCGCTCCGGCCCTTCGGCGTGACGGACGAGCTGATGCAGCTCGTGCTCCTCGGCCGACGGCTCGGCGAGGCCACGGACGGCGACTACGACCTGACGTTGGCGCCCCTGCTCGACCTGTGGGGCTACGGGCCTTCGGGCAAGCGGGCGACCGCCCCCGCCGACGCGGAGATCGCGTCCGTGCTGCCCGCGGTCGGCTGGGCCAACCTGATCGCCGACCCCAAGGCCCTGACGCTCGCCAAGAAGCATCCGCGCACATCCCTCGACCTCGGCTCGCTGCTGCAGGGCCACGCCGCCGACCGCGTCGCCCAGCTGCTGCGCGCGGAGGGCCATGACGAGTTCCTCATCGAGGTCGGCGGGGAGCTCCTCGCCGCCGGCGCCTGGCGCGTGGGCATCGAGGACCCGATGCATCCCGGCCGCCAGCTTGAGACGCCCGAGCTGCGCGACCGCGCCCTGGCCGTCTCCGGCCTCTACCGCGCCCGGCGCAAGGTCGAGGGCCGGGAGACCGGGCACATCCTCTCCCCGCGCACCGGCAGACCCGTCACGCCCACGCTGGAGATGGCCGCGGTGGCCGCGGCTAGCTGCGCGGTGGCGGACGGCTGGTCGACCGCGCTGATGGCGGCGGGATTCGAGAAGGCCAAACAGGTCGCCGTGCGCGAGAAACTGGACGTGATCCTCGTCACCGTCGAAGGCGAGGTCTGGCGGAGCCGTTGAGGCCGGCCTACTTGACCGCGATCGATTTCACGAAGGTCAGCTGCGGAGCGTGCTTGCTGGTGTTCCAGCCGCCTGGCTCCGCCGTGTAGTGCGCCGCGACGAAGGTGTCGTCGACGATACGGAACACGTAGCACTCGCAGGGGTAGCGCGGCCCGGGGAAGGGCCGGCCCTCCTTGGCCTCGGGCTTGAAGGCGCCGGCCGAGAAGCAGTCGAACCGCGGGCCGGCGCCGCCCCAATCGGCGTAGTCCTTGTCCTCAGGGAACTTCAGCCGGGTTATGTCGTGCGTGTGTCCGTGCAGCAGCGCGATGACGTTATGTCCCTTGATGGCGTCATAGAAGGCCTTGCGCTTGGGCTGGTCCCACCAGGTGCTGCGCGCGCTGAAGTCGAGATGCTTGGCGATGATGACCGGTTCGCCGGCGGGGATCTTGGCTAGGCGGGCCTTGAGGAAGGTCAGGCTGGATTCCGGATTCCACATCGAGGTCTCTTTGGCGCCCTCCTTGGCGCCGTCCCCGGCGTAAAGGTTGACGTTGATGAAATGGACGCCCTGCCACGTCCAGGCGGCGTGGAAGCCGTCTTCGGAAAGCGCCGACACCAGCCCGGCCTTGAGCATCTCCCGGTTGCGCTCGCGCAGGCCCTTGCGCACGGGTCCGTCGCGGCCGCCGTCGTGGTTGCCCGCGAGGGCGAAGAGCGGGTACTTGGCGGGCGTCGCGCCCTGCCAGGGGAACATCCGGTCGAAGTCCTTCCACTCGGCGGCGTTGCCGACCTCGGTGAGGTCGCCGGCGACGATCATGCCCAGCGGACGGGGCACCGGCCCCCTGCCCTTCATCGCGTCGGCCACGGGGCCTTCCGCGGGCCAGGGCGTGCCCGGCACCTGCGCGAGCACCTCCAGCGTCTTCGCGACGTGCGCGTTGAACTGGTCGGAGCCGAAGGCTGGCACGGTCTTGCGGTAGTTCATCCCCACGTGCGTGTCGGACACGAGGTAGAACGTCAGGTCGCGCGCCTGGGCGACCAACGGGACGGCGGCCAGCAGCAGGGCCGAGGCCGATTTCAAGATGCGGTTGATCATGGGGAAGGTCAGGCCTTGCGCAGGAGGGGCGATCCGTCCTCGACGGTGAAGGTCGCGCGGGTCAGCAGGGGGGCGCCGGGCTTGTTGACGAACTCGACGGCGCGGTAGTCGGTGCGCCAGACCCCCGGGGTGACCTCGCAGACGAGATAGCCGCGCTCCGTGCTGTGGAACTTGACGAAGGGGTTCTCGCGGTAGGTGTCCTCCAGCGTCTTGGGCGCGAGGGTGCCGTTGCCGCCCGAGGTGATCGAGGTGCCGACGAACTCCGTGCCGACCGAGCCTTGCTCGGGCCGCTCGAAGTCCAGGACGAGCTCATTGGCCCAGTTGGCGTGGATGTCGCCGGTGAGCACCACGGGATTGCGGACCTTGGCGTCCCGGAAGTGGCGGAGGAGATTGCGACGTTCGAACTCATAGCCGGGCCACTGGTCCATCTGGAAGGCCTCCTCCGGCCCGGCCTTGCGGTCGACGTGGCCGACCATGACCTGCTGGGCCAGGACGTTCCAGCGCGAGGGGGAGCCCTGCAGCCCGCGGAACAGCCATTCCCGCTGCTCCTTCCCGAGCATGGTGCCGGCGGGATCCAGCTGCACGGGGTCGTTCGGATGATGCCCGTCGCCGAGGGGCTGGTCGGTGCGATACTGGCGCGTGTCCAGGATGAAGAAGTCCGCCAGCCGGCCGAACGGGATCCGGCGGTAGAGCGGCATGTCCGGCCCCTTGGGCAGCGCGGCGCGGCGCAGGGGCATGTGCTCGTAGTAGGCCTGGTAGGCCGCGGCCCGGCGGCGCATGAAGGCCTCGTGGTCGACGCCCTTCTCCTCCGAGATGTCGCCGGCGTAGTTGTTGTCGAACTCGTGGTCATCCCAGGTAAGGAGCCAGGGGACCCGCGCGTGCATCTCGGCCAGCGCGGCGTCGCCCCGGTACTGGGCGTAGCGCACCCGATAGTCGCCCAGCGAGACGATCTCGCCGCCGATGTGCTTCCGGACGCCCTTCTCCCCGCCCTTGTACTCGTAGATGTAGTCGCCCAGGAAGACGACGGCGTCGAGCTCCTCCCGGGCCATGTGGGCGTAGGCGGTGAAGAGACCCTGCTCCAGGTGCTGGCACGAGGCCACGGCGAAACGCAGGCGCGCCACGTCGGCCTCGCGCCGCGGGAAGGTGCGGGAGCGGCCGGTCGGGCTCGCCTCGCCGCCGGTCGTGAAGCGATACCAGTACCAGCGGTCGGGCGCGAGCCCCTCGACCTCGACATGCACCGCGTGGCCCCACTCCGGCGTGGCGACATGCACGCCCCTGCGGACGACCTTCTCGAACTTCTCGTCTTCGGCGACCTGCCAGGACACCTCGACCGGCTCGGCCGGCATGCCGCCATCCGGCTGGAAGGGCCGGGGCGCGAGCCGCGTCCAGATCACGAAACCGTCCGGCGCGGGGTCCCCCGAGGCGACGCCAAGCGAGAACGGGTAGGCGTCGAACGTGGCGCCGAGCAACGGGCGGCCGAAGGTGCGCTGGGTGGAGAGCGCCGCCACGGAAAGCCAGGCGGCGCCGGACGTGACGAAGGCGCGACGGTCAAACCGCGCCGTCCCGGGCACGGGGTGAAGGGGCGGGGTCATGGAAGACACCCTACCCGATCGCCCCGGCCAGGGAAGATTGAACTGTTCAGCCCTGCTTGGCGGCGGCCTTGCGCCGGCGGCGGACGGCCGCGGCCGCGAGGGCCAGGGCGCCCATGGCGAACCCGTAGGTGGAGGGCTCGGGCACGGCGGTGAGCGTGATCATGCCGGTACCGCCGTCGAAGCTCAGCGACCATAGGTCGGACGAGCTGACGGAACCGTCGCTGTAGCGGAATTCCGAGACGTCGATGCTGAACACGTCGTTGATGTTCGCGCTGCCTCCGAGGTCGAGGCTGCCGATGGAGCCGAACAGGAAGGTATTGAAGGCCCCGAGCCCGCCGTTGGCGGTCATGTTGTTCGCGAACAGCTCGGCGCTTCCGGCCACGTTGAGGGCGTCGAGGGAGACGATCTTGAGGGTGACCTTGTTGCCCGAGCTGGCGGAGGACAGGTTCAGGTTGCCCGAGAGGTTCAGGAAGTCGTAGCCGACGCCTTGGGCCTGCGACGCGTTACGCACCTCCCAGACGAAGGTGGAACCTCCGGCGAGGATGAGGTTGGTCCCGGTCAGCGTACCCGGCGAGTTGCCCGGAGCCACGGAGCCACCCGTCGCCACGTCGACGTCGCCGAGGGTGGCGCTGCCGATGCCGCCCAGGGTACCGCCGCTGTTCACGTCGATGTCGTTCGAGATGGCCGCGTTGACGTAGAGGGTGCCGCCTTCCACGGTCGCCAGACCGGTACCGAGGGCGCCGGCGTGGGTCACGTTGACGGAGCCGGCCCCGACGGTGAAGGAGCCGACGGTGCTGGCGGCGGACAGGGTCAAGGCGCCCGCGCCCTGCTTGACCAGACCGGTCGTGCCGAGGTCGACGCTTGAGGCGAAGGTCGTGCTGCCGCCCGCGAAGTCGAGGGTGACGGAGGTCGCGCCCGCGGAGGCGGCCAGGCGCGACGAGATGTCGTCGGTGTTACCGGCCTCCCAACGGAGGGTCGCCTGGTCGGCCAGGGTGACGTCTCCCGTATGGGAGACGCCGCCGAGGGCGCCGGCCTCGAAGCCGAGGATGCCCGCGTTGACCGCGACAGCGGCGTCAAGGTTGAGCGCGTCGCCGGAGGTGGCGATGATCCACTTGCCCACGTCGTTCTTGACGATCGACGAGAAGGCGCTGCCGGCGGCCTCGGATTCGAGGAGAGCCGGCGCGAAGGTGTGGTCGGCGACTCCGGTCCCACCGAGGGTCAGGATGCGTCCCGTGGAAGCGCCGTTGTCGAAGTCGAGCTGGGCGGTGAGGCGGTCGCCGATGGTGATCGCGTTGCTGCCGTCGGCCACGAAGCCGGCCCCGCCGTTGCGCACGGTGAAGGCGCGGAGCAGGGCTTCCACCTCGTCCGTGTAGGCGAGGGCGCCTCCGGCGAAGACCAGGTTGGTGGCCGAGGCGTCGTCGGACGTGCCGAACTTGTCGGCCGCAGACACGCTGAGCACGCCGGCCTGCAGCTCGAAGCGTCCGGCGAAGGCGCCGTTCAAGTTGAGGCCCGTCCCATCGTTGAGTCCGGTGAGGGAGGTGACGCCGGAGCCCTGCAGGACGACCGTTCCGAGGCCGGAGAGGTCGTTGGCGAGGTCGAAGCTGTCGGAGCGGTTGATGACGAGGGAGGCCCCGGCATCGATGTTGACCGGCACGGGCGTGCCGACTCCTCCGCCCAGGGTGCCGGAGGTCGAACCATCGCCGACGCTGAGCGTGCCAGCCCTGACATCGACTTCGCCGGTCTGGTAGTTTTCCCCCGTGAGGATCATCGTACCCGCGCCGTCCTTGATGATCGAGGAGGCGCCGAAGAAGCTATCTCCGAAGGTTCCGCTGACCGTCAGGGTCTTGCCCGTGGCGACGTTGAAGCTGCCGAGGGTCGTGGAATTGATGAAATCGTACCCGACGGTGAGGTCGCGGGCCGAGATCACGGCGTCGTCGGTGACA
>JAURLX010000021.1 GCA_030830965.1 Verrucomicrobiota bacterium
CGCCCCACTTCGGCGAACGGCTCGCCCAGGACTGGCTCGACGTGGCGCGCTACGCCGACACCCACGGCTTCAACAACGACTCCGCAAGGTCCATGTGGCGCTGGCGCGACTGGGTCATCGACGCCTTCAACGCCGGCATGCCCTTCGACCGGTTCGTGACCGAGCAGCTCGCCGGCGACCTCCTGCCCGGCGCCACGGTCGAACAGCGTCTGGCCACCGCCTTCAACCGCAACCACGTCATCAACTCCGAAGGCGGCATCATCGACGAGGAGTATCGCGTCGAATACGTCGCCGACCGCGTCCGAACGACCAGCACGGCCCTGCTCGGCCTGACCGCCGAGTGCGCGCGCTGCCACGACCACAAGTACGACCCGTTCTCGACCAAGGATTATTACCGCCTCTTCGCGTTCTTCAACAATGTGACCGAATACGGCGAGGACGGACGGGTGGCCAACGCCGTGCCGCTGCTGCCGACGCCCACCGCGGAGCAGGCCGCACGCACCCGGCGGCTGGAGGCCGCGCTGCGCGATGCCGAGTCCGCGGTCCGGAACCTAAAATCACCGACCCCCGACCTCCGCGCTCCCGATCTCAAGACTCTGGGCGGACGCGAGCTCAAGGCCGTGGCCGCGCCTGCGGTGGCGCCCGCCGCCAAAGCGCTGCGCACCCCGGCGCCCAAGGTGACCGCGCCGCGCATCGCCGCCAAGGAGGCAGGCGTCGACACCAAGAAGGGCACGACACTCACCCTCTGGTTCGAGCCAACCGGGCAGGACGCGCGTG
Organism: Verrucomicrobiota bacterium; assembly: GCA_030830965.1. GTDB lineage: Bacteria > Verrucomicrobiota > Verrucomicrobiia > Opitutales > UBA953 > UBA953. The sequence continues at coordinate 778 of JAURLX010000021.1, forward strand.
ACGTGGCGCTGATCAGCGCCCTCGACCGCTCCGGCTCCCCGGCGGGCGTGGGTTACGGCAACGGCCGCGAGCTCCGGCTCGTCGACGGCGAGCTGGAGTGGGTCGCGAGCCTGAAGTTCCCCGCCTACGCCACCATCGTGCGCACGCAAGGAGCCGAGATCAGGGCGGGCCGCCCCCGTCACGTCGCGATCGTCCTGCAGGGCAAGGAGAACCACGCCGACGTGCGCATCTTCATCGACGGTGCCGAAGCGCGCACCGTCGTCCGGCACGACGGACTGACCGGCACGCCCGCCGCGCGCGACTGGAACATCGGCGCCGACGGCGTCTCCCCGCCCTTCAAGGGAACCATCGACGGCCTGCGTTCCTACCCGTCCGCCCTCCACGCCGGACAGATCGCCGCTGCCCACCTCGCCGAGGCGACGGTCCGAGATCCGAAGGGCGCCTGGAAGGCCGAACTGACCGGGCGTAACGCGAAGCCCGAAGTCTACGCCGCGCTGGACAAGGCCCGGACCGAGCTGCTGGCCCATCTGCGTTCATTGCCGACCACCATGGTCATGGCGGAGACCCCGCAGCCCCGCCCGGCCTTCGTGCTCGTGCGTGGCGCCTACGACGCGCACGGGGATCCGGTGACCGCCGGCGTGCCCGAGGACCTGCTTGCGAAATGGCCCGAAGGATCACCCAAGAACCGCCTCGGCCTCGCCCGCTGGTTCCTGCGCAATGACCATCCCCTGACCGCCCGGGTCGTCGTCAACCGGTTCTGGGCGCAGCTCTTCGGCACCGGCATCGTGAAGACCGTCGAGGACTTCGGACTTCAGGGCGAGTGGCCCAGCCATCCCGAGGCGCTGGACCTGCTTGCGCGTGACTTCATCGACGGCGGATGGGACGTGAAGGGCCTCTTCCGGACGATCGTGCTCTCCGCCACCTACCGCCAGGACAGCCGTGTGACCCCCGGGCTCCAGGCCCGCGATCCGGAGAACCGCCTGCTCGCCCGCGGCCCGCGCTTCCGCCTGCCTGCCGAGACCATCCGTGACCAGGCCCTCGCCGCCTCCGGCCTGCTCACCCGGAAAGTCGGCGGACCCAGCGTGCGGCCCTACCAGCCCGAGGGCCTCTACAAGGGCATCGTCGTCGACGCGCCCTACCCGAGCACCACCTGGGAGAACTCGAAAGGCGAGGACCTCTACCGACGCTCCCTCTACACCTTCTGGAAACGAACGGTGCCGCATCCCGCGATGATCGCCCTCGACGCGCCGGACCGCGAGTTCTGCAGCGCCCGACGCGCCCGCACCAACACGCCCCTGCAGGCTTTGGTGATCTGGAACGAGACCGGTTCGGCCGAAGCCGCACGCAAGCTCGGAGAACGCATGTTGCGCGAAGGAGGCGACGATGACGCCGCGCGCGTCACGCACGGCTTCCGCCTGCTGCTCGGTCGGCGCCCGACGGAGCAGGAGCTGACCGTCGCCCTGCGCACGCTCGCCCGCCTGAGGGCGGACTACCTCGCCAGCCCCTCCGACGCGGCTGCCGTGCTCAAGGTGGGCGAATCGCCCGCCGATCCCGCCCTGCCCCCCGCCGAAGCCGCGGCCTTCGCGGGTCTCGCCACCGTGCTGCTCTCGCTCGACGAGACCCTCACCAAGAACTGACATGCGCTGCTCCGGCTCAACGCCCCTCGCCTCGCGCCGCGACTTCCTCGCCCGCGCCGGCCTCGGCGTCGGCTCCGCCGCCCTCGCCCACCTCCTCGGCGGCTGCACGACCGCGCCCGCGTCCTCCGCCTCGGGCGGACTGCCCGGCCTGCCGCACTTCGCGCCCAAGGCCAGGCGCGTCATCTGCCTCTTCCAGTCCGGCGGCCCCTCGCACCTCGACCTGCTCGACCCCAAGCCCGAACTTGAACGCCAGTTCGACAAGGACCTGCCCGATTCCATCCGACGCGGACAACGCATCACGGGCATGGTGGCCTCGCAGGCCCGTCTCGCCTGCCAGCCCAGCCGCTTCAAGTTCACCCGGCACGGCAAGGCCGGCACGGAATTCAGCGAACTCATCCCGCACATCGCGGGCATCGCCGATGACATCTGCGTCATCCGCTCGATGCACACCGAGGCGATCAACCACGACCCGGCGATCACCTTCTTCCAGACCGGCAGCCAGCTCCCCGGACGTCCCAGCATGGGCGCCTGGACCGACTACGGCCTCGGCCGCATGAATGACGACCTACCCTCCTTCGTCGTGCTCGTGTCCACGAACAAGGATCGCTCCGGTCAGGGCCTGCTCGCGCGACTCTGGGGCAGCGGCTTCCTGCCAAGCGCGCACCAGGGCGTCCAGTTCCGCAGCGCCGGCGAGCCCGTGCTCTACCTGCGCGACCACGACGGCATGACGCGTGAGCGTCGCGGCGCGCTCGTCGGGGCCGCCAACGAGCTCAACCGCATCCATCTCGCGGCCGCGGGCGACCCCGAGACCGCGGCGCGCATCGCCCAGGCCGAGATGGCCTACCGCATGCAGGCCAGCGTGCCCGAGCTCATGGATCTCTCCCGCGAGGACAAGGCCACCCTCGAGTCCTACGGTCCGGACGTCGGTGCGCCCGGCTCCTTCGCCCGCAACTGCCTGCTGGCGCGCCGCCTCGCCGAGAAGGGCGTGCGCTTCATCCAGCTCTACCACCGCGACTGGGACCACCATGGCGGCTTGCATGACCAGCTGCCCAAGATGGCCCGCGATGTCGACCAGCCCGCGGCGGCCCTCGTGCGCGACCTCAAGCGTCGCGGCATGCTGGAAGACACCCTCGTCATCTGGGGCGGCGAATTCGGCCGTACGCCCTACGCCCAGGGCGGCGCCAACCGCGAGAAATACGGCCGCGACCACCACGGCAAGGCCTTCTCGATCTGGATGGCCGGCGGCGGGATCCGCGGCGGCATGGTCCACGGCGCCTCCGACGCCTTCGGCTTCAACGCTGAGCAGGACCCCGTGCATATCCACGACCTGCAGGCGACCATCCTGCACTGCCTCGGCGTCGACCACGAGCGCCTGACCTACCGCTTCCAGGGTCGACAGTTCCGCCTCACCGACGTGCATGGCAAAGTCGTGAAGGCCGTCCTGGCCTGAGCGTCAGGAACGGACGCGTGGGGTATTCGCCCAGGCGGGGGTTCGGTCGCTTGACCCCGCCCGGCGCCCTGCCCTACTTAGAGGTGGCTGGTCCCCGCCGGCGCCCCTCCCCATGAAGTCGACCTTCTTCCTTATCGTTTTCGCCGCCTACGCGGGCGCGGCCGACAAGCTGGACTTCAACCGGGACATCCGACCGATCCTGTCCGACAACTGCTTCGCCTGCCACGGCTTCGACGCCAAGAAACGCAAGGCAGACCTCCGTCTCGACCTCCCTCAGGGTGCCTACGCAGTCAACGATGGCGTGCAGGCAGTGAAACCGGGCGACCCCGAGGGCAGCGAGCTCATCAGGCGCATCCTGAGCAAGGACCCCGAGGAGATCATGCCGACCCCCGAGTCGCACAAGAAGCTCACCCCGGCGCAGATCGGCACCCTCCGCCGCTGGATCGCGGAGGGCGCCGCCTACCGCAAGCACTGGAGCTTCGAACCTCCGTCCCGTCCGCCCGTGCCCGGCGGTGGCGAAGGACTCGGCCCCATCGACGCCTTCCTGCGCGAAGAGCTCGCCAAGCACGGCCTCAAGCCCTCGCCCGAGGCCGATCGTGAGCGCCTCATCCGCCGCGCGACCCTCGACCTCACCGGCCTCCCGCCGACGCCCGCGGAAGTCGACGCCTTCCTCGCCGACTCCGCCCCGGGCGCCTACGAGCGCGTCGTGGAACGCCTGCTCGGATCCGTCCGCTACGGGGAGCACATGGCGCGCGGCTGGCTGGACGCCGCCCGTTACGCCGACACGCACGGCCTGCACCTCGACAACGAGCGCAGCATGTGGCCCTACCGCGACTGGGTCGTGCAGGCCTTCAACGAGAACCTGCCTTTCGACAAGTTCACCACCTGGCAGCTCGCCGGCGACCTGCTGCCGAACCCGACCCGCGAGCAGCGCGTCGCCAGCGGCTTCAACCGTTGCAACGTGACGACCAGCGAAGGCGGTTCCATCAATGACGAGCTACTCTTCCGCTACGCCGTCGACCGCACCGAGACCGCCATGGGCGTGTGGATGGGACTGACCGCCGGCTGCGCGGTCTGTCACGACCACAAGTTCGACCCTGTCACGACCAAGGAGTTCTACTCCCTCTACGCCTTCTACTACAGCGCGGCGGACCCGGGCTTCGACGGCAACATCCTTCTCACCCCGCCCGTGCTCCAACTCGCTTCGCCGGAGCAGGAGAAGACGCTCAAGGAGTTCGACGTTCGGATCGCCGCCAGGCAGAAGGCCGTCCGCGACGCCATCGTGTCCCTCAAATACGTCGATCCGGCGACACTCACGCCCCCGCCCCCCGTGCGCACGGGCGAGACCGTGTGGTTCGAGGACGCCTTCCCCGCGAAGGCCAAGGTCGGGGTCGCCGGCGGCCCGACGACCTTCGTCGAGGCCGGCCAGGGCCCCGTCCACAGCGGCAAGCGAGCGCTGAAACGGACGGCCAAGGGCGTCGCCCAGGATTACTTCGCCAACGGAGCCTCGTTCGTCATCCCGCCCAACGGCGTCATCTCCGTCTGGACCTACCTCGATCCGGCCGATCTGCCCAAGTCGATCATGCTCCAGTTCCACGTGGGCGGCTGGAACCACCGCGCCTTCTGGGGCGAGGAAGGCGCCATCCCCTTCGGCAAAGTGCGCACGCCCGAGAAGGTCAACATGGGCAAGCTGCCCGAGGCCGGGAAATGGACCCAGCTCAAGGTCGACATCGCCAAGCTGGGCCTCAAGCCGGGCATGAAGGTCGACGGGTTCGCGTTCACGCAGTTCGACGGCACGGTCACCTGGGACCGCCTGGCCATCAGCCACCGCATCGACGAGGCCAAGGACCTCCAGTGGTCGTTCAAGGTCTGGTCGGAGAAGAAGCAGGGCTCCCGCGTGGCCGAATTGCCCACCGACCTCCAGAACCTCGTGCGTGGCAAGAAAGCGGCGCAATGGACCGAGGCCGAACGCAAGCGTCTCCTCGACTGGTGGCTGGAGAACGAATTCCAGGGCGGGCGCGAGACCCTCGACGGCCTGCGCGCCGAGAAGCTGGCCGAGGAGTCGCGCAGGAAGGCCCTGGCCGACCAGATTCCCGCCACGCTGGTGATGGCCGACCTGCCCCAGCCGCGGCAGGCGCACGTCATGACCCGCGGCCAGTATGACAAGCCGGGCGAGCCGGTGACGCGCGGGGTGCCCGCCGCCTTCCACCCCCTGCCGAAGAAGGAAACCTACGACCGACGCGACCTCGCGGAGTGGTTCCTCTCCCCCGCCAACCCGCTCACCGCCCGCGTGACCGTCAACCGCCTCTGGCAGCAGTTCTTCGGCACCGGACTCGTCAAGACCAGCGGCGACTTCGGCTCGCAGGGCGATCCGCCCAGTCATCCCGAGCTGCTCGACTGGCTCGCGGTCGAATTCCGTGAGACGGGCTGGGACGTCAAACGCCTCATCCGCTCCTTCGTGACCAGCGCCGCCTACCGGCAGTCGGCCGCCGCCACGCCGGAGATGCTCGCCAAGGATCCCGAGAACCGCCTGCTCGCCCGCGGCCCCCGTTCACGCCTCGACGCCGAGGTCATCCGCGATCAGGCCCTCTTCGTCTCCGGCCTGCTCAGCCCCCGCGTGGGCGGCAAGGGCGTGAAGCCCTACCAGCCGGACAACGTCTGGGAGCCCGTCGGCTTCACCGGCAGCAACACCGCCCGCTACGTGCGCGACAGCGGCGAGGCGCTGTACCGCCGCTCCCTCTACACCTTCTGGAAGCGCACCGCGCCGCCGCCTTCCATGACCGCCTTCGACGCCCCCGCTCGCGAGGCGAGCTGCGTGCGACGCGAACGCAGCAACACCCCGCTGCAGGCGCTCGCCCTCATGAACGACGTGCAGCACGTCGAGGCCGCACGCGCCTTCGCCCAACGCATCTTGAAGGAGGGAGGCCCGAGCGACGGCGCCCGCGCCGCCTTCGCCTGGCGCACCGCCGTCGGACGGCGCCCGCGGGCCGAGGAGACGGCCGTGACCCTCGGGGCGCTGGCCGCCCACCGCGCCCGTTACGTCGCCAAACCCGAGGACGCCAAGAAGCTCGTCGCCTTCGGGGACTCCAAACCCGACCCCGCCCTGCCCGCCGACGAACTGGCCGCGTGGACCCTGACGGCCGGACTCCTCCTGAACCTCGACGAGACCCTCAACCGATGAACGACCCCGTCCTCGACCGCATCCGGCTGCTCGACCGGCGCCGCTTCCTCAGCTCGGCCGGACTCGGCGTCGGCGGGGTCGCCCTCGCCGGCCTCCTCACCCGCGAGGCCCGCGCCGCGAACACCGTCCACCGTCCCCTGCCCGGCTTCCCGCACTTCGCCCCCAAGGCCAAGCGCATCATCTACCTCCACATGAACGGCGCGCCCTCGCAGCTCGACCTGTGGGACTACAAGCCGCAGCTCCAGCCGCATTACGACAAGGACCTCCCGGACAGCATCCGCAATGGACAGCGCATCACCACGATGACCTCGGGGCAGGCGAGGTTCCCCGTCGCACCCAGCATGTTCAAGTTCGCCCAGCACGGAAAATCCGGACGCTGGATCAGCGAACTGCTCCCACACACCGCCAAGGTCGTCGACATGCTGGCCGTGATGAAGTCGGTCAGCACGACCGCCATCAACCACGACCCCGCCTGCACGTTCGTCATGACCGGCAGCGAGATCCCCGGCAAGCCGAGCATCGGCTCCTGGCTCAGCTACGGACTCGGCAGCGAGAGCGATGACCTGCCCTCCTTCGTCGTGCTCACCCCGAAGAGCGCCGGCGGGCAGGCCCTCTTCACCCGGATGTGGAGCAGTGGCTTCCTGCCCACCAGGCACACCGGCGTGGCCCTGCGCGCCGCCGGCGACCCCGTGCTGTACGTCCAGAACCCTCCCGGCGTGGAGCCTTCCGACCGAAGGACCACCCTGGATGCGCTGTCGAAGCTCAACGCCGCGGTCCACCGCGAGTTCGGCGACCCCGAGACCGTGACGCGGACCGCCCAGTATGAGATGGCCTTCCGCATGCAGGCCAGCGTGCCCGAACTCACCGACCTCGCCAAAGAGACGCAGGCGACCCTCGACCTGTACGGACCCGAGGTGAAGGAGGCGGGCTCGTTCTCCCACAGCGCCATCCTCGCCCGACGGATGATCGAACGCGGCGTACGCGTGGTGCAGATCCTCCATCGCGGCTGGGACCAGCACAACAACCTGCCCAAGGACATCGCGCGCCAGTGCAAGCAGACCGACCAGGCCTGCGCCGGACTCCTGCTCGACCTGCAGTCCCGCGGCATGCTCGAGGACACGCTCGTAGTCTGGGGCGGCGAGTTCGGCCGCACGGTCTACTCGCAGGGCACCCTGACCAAGGAGAACTACGGCCGCGACCACCACCCGCGATGCTTCACGATGTGGATGGCGGGCGCAGGCGTGAAGCCCGGCATCTCCTACGGCGAGACCGACGACTTCAGCTACAACGTGACCAAGGACCCGGTCCATCTCAGCGAACTGAACGCGACCATCATGCACCTCATGGGCATCGACCACCGGCGGTTCACGTTCAAGTTCCAGGGGCTCGACCAGCGCCTCACGGGCGTGGAGGAACGCCGCGTGATCAAGGAGGTCCTATCCTGACCCCGAGCGCCCGCGGCCATGAGACACCTCCTCGCCCTGCTGACGCTTACGCTGCTGTGCCAGGCAAGGCAGCCGAACGTCATCTTCATCCTCACCGACGACCAGGGGTGGGGTGACGCCAAGTTCGCCGGACATCCTTACGTCAAGACGCCGAACCTCGACCGCCTGGCCAAGGAAGGTACGTGGCTCCGCCAGTTCTACGTGGCCGCCACGGTCTGCTCGCCCAGCCGGGCCGCCTTCATGACTTCGCACTACCCGGCGCGTCATCTGATCCACGGACACTTCGCCGACCACGCGCAGAACGCCGCACGCTCGATGCCCGACTGGCTCGACCCCGAAGTGACCACCCTGCCCGACCTGCTGAAACAGGCCGGCTACGCCACGGCGCACTTCGGCAAATGGCACCTCGGCAGCGGCGAGGGAGCGCCCGCGCCCGACGCCTATGGCATCGACGTCTCCAAGACCGTGAATTCGAACGGGCCCTCGCTCGGCGACGAAGGCAAGGACCCCTACTTCCGGGCGAAATCCACCGCGCTCATGGTCGACGAGACGATCGGCTTCGCCAAGGCCAACAAAGACCGCCCCTTCTACGTCAACCTCTGGACCCTCGTCCCGCACGCCCGGCTCAACCCGACCCCGGAGCAGCTCGCCGTCTACGCCGACCTCCGGCCCAAGGCCGACGATCCGGCCTTCGGCGAGTGGACCAGAAAATACTACGCCAACGCCAAGGACCTGCGCTCGCAGATGCAGGTCTTCTGCGCCTCGCTCACCGACCTCGACACGCAGATCGGCCGGCTGCTCGACGCCCTTGACGAACTCGGGCTGACCAATGACACGCTGATCTTCTTCTCCAGCGACAACGGTCCGGAGGACTACCGCATCGGCAACGCCTCCAACGCCGGCGTCGGCAGCGCGGGGCCCCTGCGCGCCCGCAAGCGAAGCATGCACGAGGGAGGTATCCGTACCTTCGGCCTCGTCCGCTGGCCGGGGAAGGTCCCGGCCGGACGCGTCGAGGCCAACGCCGTCGTCGGCGGCGTGGACTTCCTCCCGACCATCGCGGCCCTGGCCGGCGTGAAAGTGCCGGCGGGCCTCGCCCCCGACGGAGAAGACAAGTCCGCCCTCTGGCTGGGCGCGGCCGCCACGCCCCGCCGGACGCCGCTTCACTGGGAATGGATTTCCGGCGTACAGGGGCCGCAGGACGGCTACATGCCCCCGCCCGTCTGCGTACGTGACGGCGACTGGAAGCTCTTCGTCGACCACGCGGGCAAGAACGCCCAGCTCTTCGACATCGCCAACGACCCCGGCGAACACAAGGACCTCGCGGCCGAGCAGCCCGAAATCGTGAAGGCCCTGACACAGAAGGCACTCGGCTGGGTGAAGACCCTTCCACCGAGTCCTGCGCGCGACAGTTTCGCCAAGACCGGACCTCAGGCAAGGACGCCGAAGAAAACCGAGCCCAAGGCGAAAAAGTCCTTGGACCGACCGAAGATCTTCGCGACCTGGGACAAGGACAAGGACGGCTACCTGGCCAAGGAGGAGTTCATCCCCCACATCGCCGACCAGGCCGACGCTCCGGCTCGCTTCGTGCGCTTCGACAAGGACAAGGACGGGCGCCTCTCGCTGGAAGAATTCGTCAAGGCGGGCAACTGAAGGGTTTCGCTGGCAAGCGGGCCAGCGTAGCCTTATCAGGAAGAACCCCATGATCCCCCGCATCCTCATCGCGGCGACCTGCCTGCTGGCCGCGTTCGCCCCCGCCCAGGAACAGCCCAAGGCTGCGAAGAAGAAGGCCAAGGCCTCGACCCCCAAGGCCGACGCCTACTCGGCGTCAGTGCCCAAGCCCACCGTGGCCAACGTGCGCTACGGCGACCACGAACGCCACGTGCTCGACTTCTGGAAGGCGGAGTCGGCGACGCCGACCCCGTTGGTCTTCGTCATCCACGGCGGCGGCTGGGTCGGCGGCAGCAAGGAACGCGCCGAACGCTTCGCCGACGTCGCCGCCCTGCTCAAGGCCGGCATCTCCGTCGTTTCCATCAACTACCGCCTCATCAAGCGCGCCCCCGCGGTCGACACCTCGCCTCCCGTGAAGGCCCCGCTGCACGACGCCGCCCGCGCCCTGCAGTTCGTGCGCAGCAAGGCCGCCGAATGGAACCTCGACAAGACGCGCATCGGAGCGGCGGGCGGTTCGGCCGGCGCCTGCTCGAGCCTCTGGCTGGCCTTCCATGACGACCTCGCCGACCCGAAGTCGGCCGACCCGGTCGCCCGCGAATCCACCCGCCTCACCTGCGCGGCCGTGACCGGCCCGCAGACCACCCTCGATCCGGCGCAGATGAAGGCGTGGACGCCGAACAGCACCTACGGCGGCCACGCCTTCGGCTTGGGCAACTTCGCCGAATTCCTGGCCGCGCGGGAGAAGATCCTGCCGCTCATCGCCGAATACTCGCCCTACGCGCTCGTGTCCTCGGACGACCCTGCCGTCTACATGACCTTCGGCGCCCCTCCCGCCATCGGGGAGAACCAAAAGGACCCGACCCACACTGCCAACTTCGGCGTCAAGCTGGCCGAACATTGCGCGTCCAAGGGCGTCTCCGCCGAGGTCCATCATCCGGGCGTCAAGGACCCGAAGCACGCCAGTCCCACGGCCTTCCTCATCGCCAAGCTCAAGCCGGAGGCCAAATGAGGACGTCGGTCGCCATCAGCGCGCTGCTGCTGGCCGGCTGCGCGACGCCGGAAACCTTCTCGATCTGCGAGGACTTCGGGCCGGGCTTTGACGCGAAGAAATTCCTGACGCCGCTCCCGAACAAGAATAGCTCCGTCCGGAACGGGGTCCTCTGGACGCGCGGATCCAGCGGCGGCAAGTATCCGCCGATGGTCTACCTCGCCCTGGACGGCAAGGACCTGACGATGTCCTTCCGCTACCGCCATCTGGAGAAAGGTGGCATGCTCTGGCTCTTCGTCGACGGCGACGACGGCCATGGCTCGGTCGACCACATGCTCCGGGTCCGCCTCAACCGCGACAGCGTCGTGCTCGAAGTCGACGCCCACACCCTGGACCCGAAGCACCCGCTCCGTCAGAACACGCGGGAGGCGGATCCGGTCAGCAAGGCCTACCGCACCAACGAGCACTTTCCGCCGGAGAAGGTCGACCTTTCGGCGAACGAGTGGCGCACCGTCCGGTTGGCCTTCAAGGGCGACACGGTCGACATGTCCGTCGACGGCAAGTGGGCCCGCACGCTGAGGCGACCGAACTTCGACGCGAACAAGCGCAAGCTCCTCTGGATGCAGAACGGCGGCGCCGCCGGCATCGAGATCGACGACGTCGTCGTCACCCCCTCCACCTGACCATGCGAACCCTCATCCTCCTGCTGGCCGCCCTCTGCTCCGCCGAGGAAACCCGTCCGAACTTCGTCGTCATCAACGTCGACGACCTCGGCTACGCCGACATCGGCCCGTTCGGCTCCAAGCTCAACCGGACGCCCAACCTCGACCGCATGGCCAAGGAAGGCATGCGTCTGACCTCCTACTACGCCGCCCCGGTGTGCTCGCCTTCGCGCGCGATGCTGATGACGGGATGCTACCCCAAGCGCGTGCTGCCGACGCCGCACGTGCTGTTCCCGGCCGCCGAAGTCGGCCTCCATCCCGACGAGATCACCGTGGCGGAGACGCTGAAGGCCGCGGGCTACGCGACCGCCTGCGTGGGCAAGTGGCACCTCGGCGACCAGCCGCCCTTCCTGCCCAACGCCCAGGGGTTCGACTTCTATTTCGGCATCCCGTATTCGAACGACATGGGCATGGCGGCCGAGGGGTCCAAGAGCGACCTCGGCAAGCCTGCGCCGAAGACCGAGGCCAAGGCCAATCCGGGAAAGATGAACCCGCCTGAGACCGGACTGCGCGGGAGCGACCAGCCGCCTCTGCCCATGCTGCGCGACGGCAAGGCGGTCGCACGTGTGAAGCAGGACGGGCAGCAGCGCCTCGTGGCGGACTACACCCGGGAGGCCGAGGCCTTCATCCGGCGAAGCAAGGACCGGCCGTTCTTCCTCTACCTGCCGCACAGCTCGGTGCACTTCCCGCTCTATCCCGGCGAGGCCTGGGCCGGCAAATCTCCGCACGGCCTCTATGCGGACTGGGTCGAGGAGACCGACGGGTCGGTGGGGCGCATCCTCGACACGCTACGCGAGCTTGGCCTGGACCGACGGACGCTCGTCATCTTCACCTCGGACAACGGCGGGACGACGCGGGGCAGCAACGCGCCGCTGAAGGGGCACAAGGGAAGCACCTGGGAAGGCGGGGTGCGCGTGCCGACCATCGCCTGGTGGCCCGGACGGATCGCCGCGGGCTCGTCCAGCGACGTCATCGCCGGGATGTTCGACGTGCATCCGACGTTTGCCGCGCTCGCCGGCGCGAAACTCCCCGATCGCAGGATCGACGGCATCGACCTCTCCCCCGTCCTGTTGGGCAAGGACGGCGCCAGTGGGCACGATGAGTTCCTCTACTACCGCGGGCTCGTGCTGGAGGCCGTGCGCATGGGACGATGGAAGCTGATGCTGGAAGGCTCCAACGCGCCGTTCCGTTCCAAGCAGCCAAAGAAGGAGGCGCCGTTGCGTCTCTACGACCTCGAGGCGGATGCCGGAGAGACCACCGACCTTTCAGTCAGGCAGCCCGAGGTGGTACAGCGCCTCCAGAAGCGCGTCGCCGAAATCGACTCCGACCTCGGACGCACGGAGACAGGCCCGGGCGTCCGCCCGCTCGGCCGCTTCCCGAATCCCCGCGCGGTGATCGGACACGACGGCGCCGTACGCCCCGACGCGGTCGGAACCACGGAACGTTTTCCCTGACCCAGAAGCCATGCACCGACTCCTCAGCGCCCTCGCCGCCACCCTGCTCTGCTCCGCCTGCTCCACCGGGCCGTTGCTCGTCCAGGAGGAGCCGCCGGTCATCGTCGCACCCGACCTGAGCTCCCCCTTCGTCGAGCCATGGAAGATCCCCCATGGCGAATGGAAGCCCGACGGCGGGATCCTGCGCATGACCGAGATCCCCGCGCGCAAGCACGTGCCTGTCCTCCAGCACTGGGTCGGACTGAAGACCGCCGTAATCGAACTCGAATACCGGCAGGAGGTGCCTGCGACTTTCTACGTCGGTTGCGATGCCGAGAAGCACGTGGGCCGGGTCGTCATCACCCCCAAGGAAGTCACCATCGCCGAGGACTCCGTGAAACCCTCGCACACCCTCACCCGCATGCCCCTCGACCCCGTCAAGGGCGAATGGAGGCATGTCCGCGTCGAATGGACCGGCGACCGCATGGCTGTGCGCATCGACGGCAAGGAGCTCAGCGCCAGCCACCCCTTCCTCGCCACCCCTAAGGTCCGCAGCTGGATCGCGGGCGCGAAGGCCGCCGAGGTGCGCAACCTCGTCATCCGGGGCGTAAAGCAGTGAGGAGCCTGCTGCTGCTCTGCCTGGCCGCGCTCTGCAGGGGCGAAGCGGCGGACGTCGTGGTGTATGGGGCCACCCCGGGCGGCTTCTGCGCGGCCGTCGCGGCGGCCCGCGAAGGCTCCAAGGTCATTCTGGTCGAACCGACCGGACACGTCGGCGGCCTGAGCACGGGCGGCCTGAGCCATTGCGACTCCAACCAGATGCGGCGCGAGGCCCTGACCGGCCTTTTCGAGGAATGGCATGTGCGCATCGCCAAGGACTACGTCGCGCGCGGGCAGAAGGCGCCCTACGACCCCATGGACAAGACGCCCGGCATCAAGTGGGTCTTCGAGCCCCACGTCGCGCTGCGCGTCACGTTGGCGATGCTCCAGGAGGCCGGCGTGACCGTCATCACCGACGCCCCGCTCGTCCGCATCGAAAAGTCGGGCGCACGCCTCACGCTGCTACGCACCACGAAGGGCGACTTCAAGGCACGGACCTTCGTCGACGGCACGTACGAGGGCGACCTCATGGCCGCCGCGGGCGTGGAATGGGTGATCGGCCGCGAGAGCCGCGCGGAACACGGCGAGTCCCTGGCGGGCAAGCAGTATCCCAAGCCGGCCATGCGCATCAGCGGATTCAGTGACGACCATCGGCCGCTGCCGCTGATCACATCCGTCTCGGAAGAGGACCCGGAGGCAGGCGACCGCAACGTCATGACCTACAGCTTCCGTCTCTGCCTGACACGGGACCCGGCGAACCGCGTACCGATCCCCGAGCCGAAGGACTACGACCCGACGAAGTTCGAGCTGGCCCGTCGCGCCCTCAAGGCCGGCGTACGCGGCATCGGGTTCGACCTGTATCCCCTGCCGGGAGGCAAGCTTGACGGCAACAACTCCATCGGCGGCCAGATCTCCCTCGGCCTCGTCGGCGGGAGCAACACCTGGCACGAGGCGGACGGCGCGGGCCGCGCCCGCATCTGGGAGGGACACCGGCAATACACCCTGGAGTTCCTGCGCTTCCTGCGCACCGACCCTTCCGTGCCCGAGAAGATCCGCGCTGAATACGCCTCCCTCGGACTCTGTAAGGACGAGTTCGCCGCGACCGGCCACTTCCCGCCCGCGCTTTACGTGCGGGAGTCCCGTAGGCTCAAGGGACTGCACGTGCTGACCCAGAAGGACATCATCGACTCGCCGGCCAAGGAGGACCCCATCGCGGTGTCCTCCTTCCCCATCGACTCGCACGACTGCCGGCGCGTGGCGCTGAAGGACACCGTCATCGACGAAGGGACCATCATGCCCGTGCGCGTACCCGGCACCGGCGTCGGCTACGCCTACCACGTCCCCTACCGCGCCATCCTGCCCAAGCCAGGCCAGTGCGTGAACCTGCTCGTGCCGATCGCGCTATCCAGCACGCACGTCGCCATGTCATCCCTGCGCATCGAGGGGGCCTGGATGGCGATCGGGCAGGCCGCCGGGGTCGCCGCATCCCTCGCGAGCAAGCGTGAGACCGAAGTCCAGAACCTGCCTTACGCCGAACTGCGGACGCGCCTGCTCGCGCAGGGCCAGTCCCTGGAGCTCCCGCCGCCACCGAAGCCCCGCGCCGCCCCGCAGACCGGGCGGTCGATCGCCGTCGGTTCGCTGAAGGGCGTCGTGCTCGACGACGCTTCCGCAAAGCTCGGAGGAAACTGGTCGCACTCGACCAACTTCCGTCCGCATGTGGGCGGAGGCTACCTGCATGACGACGCGCGGGGCGACGGCGGATCGGTCGCCAGCTTCACCTTTACCCCGGACAAGGAAGGGGGGTACGTGATCCGCATGGCCTACTCCGCGCATCCGACGCGGGCCAAGCGCGTGCCCGTGCGCGTGACCCAAGGGGCGCGCACGACGGACATCTTCGTGGACCAGACCGAGCCCCTGCCGCCCGGCGACGCCTTCCGCACGATCGGCGCGATCAATCTCATGGCCGGTGAGCCCGTCGTCGTTGAAGTCAGCAACCGCGGAACGCAGGGCTTCGTCATCCTGGACGCCCTCCAGTTCGAGGCTCGCTGAGCCGAATGAGCGAAATTGACGCCGGGCAGGGCCTCTCGGCGCTTGTCCAGCCGGAGGCGGACGACCAATGTCGGTGCGCCCCATGAATCGACCGCTCCTCGCGGCGCTCTGCGCCTTTGTCACCGCCGTCGTCACCGCGGCGGAGCAGCCCAACATCCTCCTCATCGTCGCCGACGACCTCGGCTGGTCAGACGTCGGCTGGCACGGCGGCTTCGGGAAGACCCCGCACATGGACCGGCTCGTCCGCGAAGGTCGCGAACTCGACCGGCACTACGTGCAGCCCGTCTGCACCCCGACCCGCACCGCCCTGATGAGCGGCCGCTGCCCGGGGCGCTTCGGACCGCAGGCCCTTTCGCCCAGCAACCTCCGTGCGATGCCCCTCGGCACGACCACCCTCGCTTCGGCGCTCAAGTCCGCAGGCTACCGCACCCACATGGCCGGCAAGTGGCATCTCGGCGCCCGGCCTGAATGGATTCCGAATGCCTACGGCTTCGACACCAGCTACGGGACGCTGACGGGTGCGGCGGATCCCTGGACCCACAAGTACCGCAAAGGCAACCCCTACGAGGACACCTGGCATCGCGACGGGAAGCTCTTCCACGAGGATGGGAATGCGACCGAGCTCATCGCCGCCGAAGCCCTCAAGCGCATCACCCAGGGCGGCGACCGACCTTGGTTCATGTACGTGCCTTTCCACGCCGTGCACACACCCGTCGATGCGCCCGGCGAATTCAAGAAACTCTACGACGGCGTGAAGTTCCACGACGACCCCGTGAAGCACGAGTCCCGCCTGCGCATGGCCGCGATGGTTTCCCAGCTCGACGCCAAGGTCGGCGAGTTCGTGGCGGCCCTCGAGCGCACGGGACAGCGGGACCGCACGCTCATTGTCTTCACTTCGGACAACGGCGGCATCGAAGGCCTGAAGAACGCCTATGTCGGCACGGTGCCCGACTCGCCTCTCAACAGCGAGAACGACCCGTTGCGCGGCCAGAAGAACACCCTCTTCGAAGGCGGCATCCGCGTCTGCGCCTTCGCCAACTGGCCCGGCAGGCTCAAGCCCGGCAAGGTGTCCGCCCCGCTCTACGTGGGCGACTGGCTGCCCACGCTGGCCGGACTCATCGGCATCCAGCCCGCCGGCGACCTCCGCTGGGACGGACTCGATCGCTGGAAGGCCATCGCCGGGGACGATCCCTCACCTGCGCCCCGCTCCGTCTACATCGCCCATCCGCAGGGACAGGCGCTCCTGCATGGAGACTGGAAGGTGATCCGCATGAAGAAAGGCAAGCCGCAGCTCTTCGACCTTTCCAAGGACCCCTACGAAAAGGAGGACGTGGCCGCGGCCCAGGCCGATAGACTGAAGGAGATGCTGACGCTGCTGGACGCCCACCTTGCGAAGGACGACCCCGTCATGCCCGCCGATCTCAAAGGACTTCCCCACTGAACATGAGACTCCTCTCCGCCCTGCTGGCCTCCACGTCGGCCATCCTGTCCGCCGCGGACTCGTTGCGTCCTTACGCCACCGAGTCCGAAGTGCCGCACGACGTCGTCTCGCTCTGGAAGGACGTCGACTTCCGGCGCGACCCCCTGGACGTGCGCGTGATCAAAGAATGGAAGGAGGACGGGGCGGTGTGCCGCCTCGTCACCTTCCATGTCGGCACCTTCAAGGGGACCCCTGCGCGCATCGCCGCATTCTACACCTTCCCCGAGGGCGCCAAGGGAGCGCCGGCGTTCGTCTGGGCTCACGGCGGCGGCCAACGCGCCGAGCGCCAGCGCGGAGCCTACTTCGCCAAGCATGGCTACGCCACGGTCGACATCAACTGGGGCGGGCGTGAGATCGAGCCCGGCGCGTCGGAGAACACCGACTGGGGCAAGGTGGACCCCACGCAGGGACCGCAGTTCTACCCGAAGGCCTTCCGCGGCGTGAAGCAGGACTTCCTGCCCGACCCGCACACCATCGACCCCGTGCTCAGCCCGCGCAACGGCAACTGGTATCTCCTGACCTACGCTGGGCGCCGCGCCATCACCTTCCTGGAAAACCAGGCCGAGGTGGATCCGGCTCGCATCGGCTTCACCGGCTACTCGATGGGCGGCAACATCACCTCCTTCGCCGCCATTGACCCGCGCCTCCGCGCCGTCGCCCCCATGGTCGGCGGGACGGGCTTCGTCTCGAGCGCGTTCCCCGGCATCCCCGACCCCGTTCCGGCCTCGCAATACCGAGGGCATGCCGACCTCTTCGCGGCCACGATGGAGTCGCAGTCCTACTACCCGCACGTGAAATGCCCCGTGCTGATGCTCACGGCCACGAACGACTTCCACGGCACGGTGGACCGGGCCTACACGTGCATGTCCCTTCTGCCGCACCAGGACTGGCGCGTGAGCCTCAAGCTGCACTACAACCATTCCCTGGGACCTGAGCAGTGGCTGCTCCTCAACCTCTGGTTCGACCGTCATCTCAAGGGCGACCCCGTCGAGATTCCCAAGACCCCCAAGGCGCGGATGACCGTTTCGGACGACGGCAAGTCGGCCGACTTCACGGTCACCCCGGACCTTCCTTCGCGCCTCCGGTCCGTCCGCATCCTTTACAGTCACGACCCCAATCCCCAGTCGCGCTTCTGGAAGCAGGCCGAGGCCGTCCGCGACGGCGACGCCTGGTCCGCCCGGCTCCCCGTGCATGAAGGGTTGCCCCTGTTCGCCTTCGCCGACTGCGCCTACACTCTCGAAGGGATGCGCAAGGCCTTCGAGGGGAGCTCCGATGCCTTCACGCTCGCCTCGGAGGAGGGCGTGCATCACCCGAAGGCCTGGGACACGGCGCGGCTCAAATCACTCGCCCTGCGGACCGAATTCACGCCGGACTTCAGCCGCGACTGGGGCGCATCGCCCAACGGCGGCCTGACCACCTACAAATTCCGCGATCCCGAGATGATCCCGCCCGGACCCGACAAGGCCCTCCGCCTAACGCTGACGCCTTCCGAGAAGCGTCTCGGCATCCGCCTGCGGATCTCCAAGAACAAATTCCTCACCGGCGTGCGCGGCCCCGGCGAGGACTATTCCGCGAACGCGCTGACCAAGCCCGGCCAGACCGAAGTCATCTTCACGGTCGCGGACTTCGCCGACAACAAGACGGCCAAGGAGGGCGACAAGATCCTCATGAAGGACTGGGGGAACGTCGCGACCCTCGGCCTGGAGATCATCGACCAAGGACGCCCGCTGAAGCTGAACGACAGCACGCTGCCGAAAGCCCTCGACTGGGTAGAAGCGCCAAAGCGCTGAAACCAAACTCTCTTCCCGGTCTTAAAAGAACCATGCGTCTCCTCTTCTCGCTCCTCGCATCCCTCGCGGCCGTCGCGACCGTCGCCGCCGACAAGCCGAACATCATCCTGATCCTGGCCGACGACCTCGGCGCGCGCGACCTCGGCTGCTTCGGCAGCACCTACCACGAGACGCCCAACATCGACCGCCTGGCCTCCCGGGGGGTGCGCCTGACCAATGCCTACGCGGCGAGCCCCCTCTGCTCGCCGACCCGCTCAAGCATCCTGGTCGGCCAGCATCCGGCCCGCATCGGCATCACCGCCCCGGTCTGCCACCTCCCCGAAGTCGTGCTGGAGAAAGGCCTCCTCCGGAACGTCGCCCGCGTGCAGGTCGCCAGCTCGCTCACGCGGCTCAGGCCGGACTACCACACCTTGGCCGAAGCCCTGAAGGCCTCCGGCTACGCCACGGGACACTTCGGCAAATGGCATCTCGGGCACAACATCGGGAAAGGCGACGCCTACGAGCCCCGCGACCAGGGCTTCGACATCGACTGGCCGCACACCCCCAAGGCCCCCGGCCCCGGCGGCGGCGGCGGATACCTAGCGCCGTGGAAATTCATCGCCGACCCTGAGATCAAGGACGAGGCCGGGCGTCACGTCGACGAGCGTATGGCGGACGAGGCGGGCAAGTTCATGCGCGCCAGCAAGGGCCGGCCGTTCTTCATCAACTTCTGGCTGTTCTCCGTGCACTCCCCATGGAACGCGCGCGCCGACTACATCGAGCACTTCAAGCAGAAGACCGACCCCGCCAACCCCCAGAAGAATCCGCTCTACGCGGCGATGGTGAAGAGCATGGATGAGGCGGTGGGGCGCCTGCTCAGGCACCTCGATGAGTCAGGCGAGGCCGACAACACGATCGTCGTCTTCTGGTCCGACAACGGCGGCTACGCCTATCCGCCCAAGAAGACCGAACCGGAGGGCTTCGCGGACATCCCCGCCACCAGCAACCTGCCCTACCGCAGCGGCAAGGCGTCGGTCTACGACGGCGGCACGCGCGAGCCCGGCATCGTCGTCTGGCCCGGCAAGGTGAAGGCCGGCACCACCGCCGACTTCCTCATCCAGTCGACCGACCTCTATCCCACGTTGATCAACATCGGCGGAGGCGTGACCAAGCCCGGTCAGAAGATCGACGGCTTCGACCAGACCGCGACCCTGCAGGGGGGTCCGGCGATCCGCCAGCGCATCTTCTGCCACTTCCCGCACGGCAACGCCACGCGCGACTCCGTCATGGACGGCTTCTACGCCGGCTCCTACGTGCGTCAGGGTGACCTGAAGCTCATCCGCTTCTACGGACGCGCCGACGACGGCTCCGACGAACTGGAACTCTACGATCTCGCCAAGGACCCCGGCGAACGGAACAACCTCGCGAAGAGCCGCCCGGCCGAGACCGCGGAGCTCAACGACCTGATCCAGCTCTACCTGGCGGACAACGAGGCGGTGATCCCGCGCTACAACGGCGAGCGCGCCAAGGCCGAACCGGCGGCGAAGAACGCCAAGGCCGCGCCGAAGAAGAAATCGTCCGCGGACGACCTGCCGGGAGGATGGAAGAACCGCGCCGGTGCGGCGGCGGTCAAGGACGGCGCGCTACGCGTCGAATCGAAGGGGGCCGACTCGTTCCTGGGCGTCGGCGCGGGGCTCGCCGCCGGGCCGGCCAGACTCGCCTTCCGCGTCCGCGCCCCCCAGGCGGGCGAAGGCCGGGTCGCACTGCTCAGCGCGGCGGGTTCCGCCGAGTTCCTGAGCGTCCCCTACCGGGTCTCCGGAGAATCCGTATGGCAGGAGATAACCCTCGAACTGCCCCTGAAGGAGAAGGCCGGCATCCTGCGGCTCTACCTGCCCGCCGGCTCCGCCACGGTGGAGTTCGATGACATCGTGCTCACGCCGGCCGGGGGTCCGCCCCGCCGTTGGAATTTCTGACATGAGAACAGCCGCCCTCGCCACCCTGCTGCTCCTGCCCTTCGCCGCGCAGGCCGCCAAACCCAACGTCCTGTTCATCTTCGCCGATGACCACTCCTACGACGCCGTGCACGCGCTGGGAGGCGCCGAAGTGCGCACCCCGAACCTGGACCGACTGATCGCCGGGGGGACGGCGTTCACGCACGCCTACAACATGGGCTCGTGGTCCGGCGCCGTCTGTGTGGCCAGCCGCACGATGCTTGTCACCGGTCGGACCGTATGGAGGGCCAACCAGGTCTACGGCAAGAAGACAGAGGCCGAGCGCGCCGCCGGAAGGCTCTGGCCTCAGATGATGTCGAAGGCGGGCTACGCGACGTCGATGACCGGCAAGTGGCACATCACCGCCGCGGCCGAGAAATGCTTCGACGTCGCGAAGAACGTGCGCGCCGGCATGCCCAAGGACACCAAGTCGGCCTACGGCCGGCCCGTCTCGCCCGACCACGACGAGTGGAGTCCTTACGACACCGCCCTCGGAGGCTACTGGCAGGGAGGCAAGCACTGGAGCGAGGTCGTCGGGGACGACGCCATCGGCTTCCTGGACGCGGCCAAGGGCTCCGACCGGCCCTTCTTCGCCTACGTCGCCTTCAACGCGCCTCACGACCCCCGGCAGTCGCCCAAGGAATACGTCGACCTCTATCCGCGGGACAAGCTGGCCGTGCCGGCGAGTTTCCAGCCTGAATACCCGAACGCCAAGGCCATCGGGGCCGGCAAAGGGCTACGCGACGAAGACCTGGCGCCCTTCCCCCGCACCGAGCTGTCCGTACGGACGCACCGGCAGGAATACTTCGCCATCATCACCCACATGGACGCGCAGATCGGCCGCATCCTCGACGCCCTCGAACGGAACGGCCAGGCCGGCAACACCTGGGTCATCTTCACCGCCGACCACGGACTCGCGATCGGCCGTCACGGCCTGATGGGCAAGCAGAACATGCACGAGCACAGCCTGCGCGTGCCCTTCGTCGTTCGGGGTCCGGGCGTCGCCGCGGGCGCCCGCATCGACACCCCGATCTACCTGCAGGACGCCATGGCCACCGCCCTCGAGGTCGCCGGCGCCGAACGCCAGCCGCAGGTCGAGTTCCGCAGCGTGCTCCCGCTGCTCAAAGGGGACTTCTCGGGCCGTCGCGACGCGATCTACGGGGGTTACCTCGAGCTGCAGCGCGCCGTCATCCAGGACGGCTGGAAGCTCATCGCCTACCCGAAGGCCGGAGTCTTCCGCCTCTACCATGTGGCCGAGGACCCGGAGGAACTGAAAGACCTCGCCGCCGACCCCGCCCTGCGCGAACGACGCGCCGCCCTCTTCTCGCGGCTTACCGCCCTGCAGAAGGAGCTGGAGGACAGACTCGACCTCTCGGCGATGAAGTCCCTGCTCTGAAGCCATGCCGCGGATCCTGCTGCTCGCCGCGCTCACGGTCCTGACGGCCGAGGCGGCCCGACGGCCCAACATCCTCGTCATCTTCAGCGACGACCACGGCTGGGCCGACCTCGGGGCGAACGGAGCGGACAAGGACATCCGCACGCCCGAGCTGGACAGGCTGGCACGCGACGGCGTCCGCTTCACGCAAGGCTACGTGACCGCCCCGCAATGCGTCCCTTCGCGAGCCGGGCTGATGACCGGCCGCTACCAGCAGCGGTTCGGCGTGGACGACAACAACAAGGGGCCGCTGCCCCTGGAGGAGAAGACCATCGCCGAGCGGCTCAAGGCGGGAGGCTACGTGACGGGCCAGGTGGGGAAGTGGCACCTCGACCTGACCGGCAGCAAACGAGGCGACAAAGGGGTGAGGCTGTCCAAGGACCACATGCCCCACGCGCAGGGCTTCGACGAATACTTCCGAGGCGAGCTACGCCAATTCTACGCCTCGCACGACCTGCAAGGCCGGCCTTTCGCCGACGCCCCGCATGCCGTCACCGACAGCCGCTTCCGGGTGGAGGTCCAGACCGAGGCCGCGCTCTCGTTCCTTGACCGACGCAAGGCGGACGCGGAACGCCCCTGGTTCCTCTATCTGGCGTGGTATGCGCCCCACGTACCGCTCGAATCGCCGGAACCCTGGTTCTCACGCACGCCGGCGCACCTGCCCAAGGAACGCCGTCAGGCGCTCGCGATGATCGCCGCCATGGACGACGGCCTGGGGCGCATCCGACGCAAGCTCGCCGAGATCGGCGCAGACCAGGACACCCTGCTCTTCTTCATCGGCGACAACGGGGCGCCGCTCGGCGGAGCCTGGAACGGCTCGCTCAACCTGCCCATGCGCGGCCAGAAAGGCATGGTCAGCGAAGGCGGCAACCGCGTGCCTTTCGTGGCCGCCTGGCCCGGACGGATCCCGGCAGGCGCCGTGCACGCCTCGCCCGTGATCTCGCTCGACGTCGCCGCGACCGCCGTGGCCGCGGCCGGACTGCCCGCGGATCCGGCGCTCGACGGCGTCGACCTCCTGCCTCGTCTCAACGGCGCCGCGGCCGCGCCCCGCACGCTCTACTGGCGCTGGGGCTCGCAGGCCGCCGTACTCGAACATCCCCACAAGCTGGTCCTGCTCGGCGACCGCACGAGGCTGCTGTTCGACGTTACCGACCCCGCCGGCGAGAGCGCCGATGCAGATCTGCTCAAGCAGCGACCTGAAGTCGCTGCCGCGCTGGACAGGAAGCTCAAGGACTGGGCGGAGACGCTCAAGACCCCCGGACTGCCCACATCCTTCGACCGACACCATGAGGAGCTCTTCGCCACGGCCGGCATCACTAAGGCGACGCAAGGCGTCGGCACGCCGGCACCGGACGAATGGATCTGCCGCAACGGCAAGACCGAGAGACGCGACGGCGCGCTGCGCATCATCCCGGAAGGGACCAGGCGGGCGTTCATCGCCCGGACCGGCATCGATTTGAAAGGGCCCCTCACCATCGTCCTCAAAGGAGCCAGCCCCCCTGGCAAGGGCGCCGTGAGCTGGCGCACCGAAGGCCAGTCCGACTTCCTTCCCGCCAACGCCCGCGAGTTCGAATGGCCCGCCGACGGCCAGGAGACGAAGCTCATGCTGCCTGTCATGCAGAAAGTCATCCACCTCCGCCTGACGCCGCCGGCAGGAGGGAATCAGGCCGGGCTACGATCCATCCGCATCATGGGACCGGACGGCGAGAAGGCCTGGGATTTTTCGGCACGCTGAGGGGCTCGACCTCGCCAACAAGCCCCCTAGGGCCTTCACCCCCAAAACCTCCCCTTGAAACCTGACGGGGGCTGGGCAAATCAGAGGTTGCGCGACCCCTCGGCCAAGCGACCCGTAAGCTCGCTCATGCCGGCCCCGCCTCCGACGGTCATCCTCACCCCTTGCAACGATGCGTCCCTCTCTCGCCCTCCTCCTGCTCTCGGCCCCGCTCGGCGCCGCGGAAGTCCTGCCGGAGAAGATCCAGTTCAACCGCGACATCCGTCCGATCCTGGCCGAGAACTGCTTCCATTGCCACGGGCCCGACCCCGCCTCCCGCAAAGCGAGCCTCCGCCTCGACACCGAGGCCGGCTTCTTCGCCCCGCGCCAGACGAAGGACGGCGGCGAGGAGCCTCCGACCATCATCCGGAGCCGGCCGGACGAGAGCACGCTCTTCCAGCGCATCGTCTCGAAGGATGAGGACGAGATCATGCCCCCGCCCAAGGAGCACAAGACCCTCAAGCCCGCCGAAATCACGCTCATCCGGCGCTGGATCGAACAAGGCGCCCCGTGGCAGCCGCACTGGTCGCTCGTCGCCCCGGCGAAGGCGCCCCTCCCCGAGGTCGCCGACGCGAACTGGTCGAGGAATCCGATCGACCGCTTCGTCCGCGCCAGACTCGACGCCGCCGGACTCAAACCGGCCGCCGAAGCCGATGCCCACGCCCTCGTGCGACGCGTTAGCCTCGACCTCACGGGCCTGCCGCCTTCGCCCGCGCTGCTGGCGAAATATGCGCCGAAGCCGGACGCCGCCCTCGGCGACGCCCGGCTGTCCTCGCTGATCGACGAACTGCTCGCCTCGCCGGCCTACGGCGAGCATCGCGCCCGCTACTGGCTCGACGCGGCCCGCTACGCCGACACGCACGGGCTGCACTTCGACGCCTACCGCGAGATGTGGCCCTACCGGGACTGGGTCGTGAAAGCCTTCAACCGCAACCAGCCCTTCGACCAGTTCACGGTCGAACAGCTCGCCGGCGACCTCCTTCCCAAGCCCACCGAAGACCAGCTGATCGCCACGGGCCTGCAGCGCTGCAACATCACCACCAACGAAGGCGGCACCATCGTCGAGGAGAACCTGGCCAACTACGCGGCCGACCGCGTGCAGACGATGGGCTGGGTCTACCTCGGCCTCACCACGAACTGCGCCCAGTGCCACGACCACAAGTTCGATCCGATCACGATGAAGGACTACTACGCGATGGCCGCGTTCTTCCGGAACACCACCCAGGGCGGCCTCGACGGCAACGTCAAGGACGGCCGCGGCCCGGTGCTCTACCTGCCTTCCGACGCCGACAAGCCGCGCTGGACGGAGCTGCCGGGCGCCATCGCCGCCGCCGACGCCAAGGTCGCGGAGACGCGCAAGGCAGGCGCCGCCCTGTTCGAGAAATGGATCGCCACGGCCAAGCCCGGCGACCTCGACGGCGACATCCCGACGAAGGGCCTCGTGGCCCACCTGCCGCTGAACGAAGGCAAAGGCATCCCTGCCGGCACCACCGCCGCCGGCGAACCCGTCGAATGGAAGAAGGACGGCAAGGTCGGCGCGGCCCCCTATTTCAAGAATGGCTCCCACCTGGTCCTCGGCGACGCCGGCGACTTCTCCACCATGCAGGCTTTCAGCGCCGGCGCCTGGGTCCGCGTCGACAAGCCCGAAGGCGTCACCGGCACCGTCCTCGCCCGTATGGACGACCCCAAGGGCGCCCAAGGCTGGAGCCTTTTCCAGTCGGGCCGCAATTACGGGGCTTACATCATCAGCAAATGGCCCAACGACGCGATCAAGGTGGTCACGGTCGGCAACAAGGTCCGCGGCGCCTGGCAGCATCTCTTCCTGACCTACGACGGCAGCGGCAAGGCCGCCGGGGTTAAACTCTACATCGACGGCGTCCTCGTCGAGACGCGCGCCGAGATCAACACCCTCAAGACCGATTCGCGGGCCGCCACCCCGACCCGCATCGGCCAGCGCAGCAAGAGCGAGCCGTTCCAAGGCGGCATTCAGGACGTATTCTTGTATGCGCGCAACTTGGAGCCCACCGAGGTCGCGATCCTCTCCAAGGTCGGCCCGCTGCGTCCGCTGCTCGCGGGCAAGCCCAACCCGAAGCAGAAGGACGCGCTCAGGGAATACTTCCTGCTGGCCCGCCATGAGCCGTTCAGGACCGCGACCAACCTGGTCGGCAAGCTCAACGCCGAGAAGCTGGTCATCCAGTCCCGCACCCCGCTCACGCACATCCAGGAGGAGAAGAAGGACAGCAAGGCGATGGCCAACATCCTGATGCGCGGGGCCTACGACAAGCCGGGCGAGCAGGTCGAAGCGGAGATTCCCGCCGCCCTCGGCAAGCTTCCCGCCGACGCCCCGCGCAACCGCCTGGGCCTCGCCCGCTGGCTCGTCAGCGACGCCAACACGCTCACCGCCCGCGTGACCGTCAACCGCATGTGGCAGGAACTGTTCGGCGCCGGCCTCGTGAAGACCGCGGAGGACTTCGGCATCATGGGCGGCGCGCCTTCCCACCCCGAGCTCTTGGACTGGCTCGCGGTGGATTTCCGCGCCAGCGGCTGGGACGTGAAACGGCTCTACAAGCTGATGCTCACCAGCGCCACCTACCGGCAGGCCGCCGTCCTCACGCCCGAGAAGCTCGAGAAGGACCGGGACAACGCCCTGCTCAGCCGCGGTCCGCGCTTCCGCATGGATGCCGAGATGATCCGCGACTACGCCCTCGCCGCCAGCGGCACGCTTTCGACCCGCATGGGCGGGCCCGGCACCTACCCCTACCAGCCCGAGAACCTCTGGGAAGTCGTCGGCATGCGCAACATGTCGTACAAGCAGGACAGCGGCGAAAACCTCTACCGCCGCACCGTCTACAACTTCTGGAAGCGCATGGCTCCGCCCGCCAGCCTGGACATCTTCAACGCCCCTTCGCGCGAGGCCAGTTGCGTCCGCCGCGACCGCACCAACACGCCCCTCCAGGCCCTGGTGACCCTGAACGACCCGCAATACGTCGAGGCCTCGCGGATGCTGGCCCAGCATACGTTGCAGACGCCCGGCGACGACGACGCGCGCCTCGGCGCCGCCGCCACCCGCCTGCTGTGCCGTCCCCTCAAGGCCGCCGAACGGACGATCCTGAAAGAGAGCCTCGCCCAGCTCCGCAGGCACTACGAGGCCAAGCCCGCCGATACGGATGCCCTGCTCAAGGTCGGCGAATCGAAGTCCGACGACAAGCTGCCCAAGTCCGAACTGGCCGCCTGGACGATGGTCTGCAGCCAGCTCCTCAACCTCGACGAAGTCCTCAACAAATAGACGCCATGTCCATCCTCCACGAATGGAATACCCTCCAGACCCGCCGGCGCTTCTTCGGCCGGGGCGCCAACGCGCTGGGCGCCGCGGCCCTCGCCTCACTGCTCGGCAGGTCGGGCCTCGAGGCCGCGCCAGGCAACGTCGCCACGCACTTCAAGCCCAGGGCCAGACGCGTCATCTACCTCCACATGGTCGGCGGCCCGTCCCAGATGGACCTCTTCGACTATAAGCCGGGGATGAAGGAGATGTACGACAAGGACCTGCCCCCGAGTATCCGCAACGGGCAGCGTCTGACCACGATGACCAGCGGGCAGACCCGCTTCCCCATCGCGCCGTCCAAGTTCAATTTTGCCCAACGGGGCCAGTGCGGCATGTGGATGAACTCCGACCTGCTGCCGAACCTCGCCAAGAACGCGGACGACATCTGCTGGATGCGCTCCCTCCACACCGAGGCGATCAACCACGAGCCCGCCATCTGCGCCATGCAGACCGGCAACCAGGTCGCCGGCCGCCCGTGCATCGGCTCCTGGGCCTCCTACGGCCTCGGCTCCGAGAACGACAACCTGCCGAATTTCGTCGTGCTCATCGCCACGCCGACCAACCGCGAGCAGGAACAGGCCATCTCGGCCCGCCTCTGGTCCAGCGGCTACCTCCCGAGCGAGCACGCGGGCGTCTCCTTCCGCAGCAAAGGCGACCCCATCCTGTTCATCAACAACCCGCCCGGTGTGCCGGACGACCTGCGCAAGCAGACCATCGAAGGCATCAACCAGCTCAATCGCCTCAACTACCAGGCCGTGGGCGACCCCGAGACCCACACGCGCATCCGCCAGTACGAGATGGCCTTCCGCATGCAGGCCTCGGTGCCCGAGCTGACCGACCTCGCCAAGGAACCCGAGAGCACCTTCAAGCTCTACGGCGAGGAAGCCAGGCAATCCGGCACATTCGCGAACAGCGTGCTCATGGCGCGCCGCCTCGCCGAGCGCGGCGTGCGCTTCACCCAGATCTACCTCAACAACTGGGACCACCACAGCAACGTCGGCGGACGCCTCCCCAGCCAGTGCAAGGACATCGACCAGGCCTGCCACGCCCTCATCGAGGACCTCAAGCAGCGCGGGATGTTCGACGACACGCTCATCGTCTGGGGCGGCGAGTTCGGCCGCACGATCTACAGCCAGGGCGGGCTCTCGAAGGAGAACTACGGACGCGACCACCACCCGCGCTGTTTCACGATGTGGATGGCCGGCGGCGGCGCCAAAGGCGGACGCATCTACGGGGAGACCGACGACTTCAGCTACAACATCGTCAAGGACCCGCTCCATATCTCCGACTTCCACGCCACGATCATGCACCTCATGGGCTACAATCATGAGCGCCTGACCTACAAGTTCCAGGGACTCGACCAGAAGCTGACCGGCGTCCTGCCCGCCAAGGTGGTCAAGGCCCTCCTCGCCTGACCTCAGGCCGGCGAGGGCGTTTGTCTTTGAACGCGGCGGCGGACGGGGCACAGTGGCGGCGCAGACCCCACAAGCCCCCGTCCTACGCCATGCGCCTCGCGTTGCCCCTCCTGCTCGCCACCCGTCTGGCGGCCCTCGACCAGCCCACGCTCGACCTGTCCCTCGAGCCGCCGATGCTGAACACCGCGCCCGGTGCGGCATACGCCGACGCCAGCCGGCCGGGCAACATGATCATCGGCCTCGACCGCACGCCCAAGGGGCGCCTCTGGGCGGCTTGGATCGGCAACGGCGACAGCGCCAATGGGTTCCTCATGCTGGCATCCTCCGACGACGGCGGGAAGCGCTGGTCGAAGCCCCGCTTGGTCATCGACCCGACCGACCTGCCGGGCAAGCCCAACCGCCGCACGCTCGTCGGTAATCTCTGGACGGATCCGCAGGGCCGCCTGTGGTGCTTCTTCGACCAGAGCCTGGGCTACTTCGACGGGCGGGGCGGCGACTGGTACACCCGCTGCGACAACCCCGACGACGTAAACCCGATCTGGTCGGCGCCCGTCCGATTCGCCGACGGATGCACGCTCAACAAGCCCACGGTCCTTGCCAACGGCGACTGGCTGCTGCCGGTCTCGCTCTGGACCCGCGACCGTATCGGGCCCTGGAACAGGGACTTCCCGGGCGTCGAGACCTTCCGCGACCATCATCGCGACCTCGACGCCATCCGCATGGCCAACGTCTACGCGTCCTCCGACCAGGGGAGGACCTGGACACGGCGCGGAGGCGTGGCGTTCCCCGGCACGGACTTCGACGAGCACATGATCATCGAACGCAAGGACGGCTCGCTCTGGATGCTCGCCCGCACGAAGACCGGCATCAGCGAGAGCTTCTCGACCGACAAGGGTGCGACCTGGTCGGCCCCGACCCCGTCGACGATCAGGAACGTCAGCGCACGCTTCTTCATCCGCCGGCTGGCCTCGGGCAAGCTGCTGTTGGTCAAGAACGGGCCGATCGACGTCCGACTGCCGCGTCGCTCCAGCCTCACGGCCTTCCTCTCCGAAGACGACGGACGGACCTGGGGGACCGGATTGCTGCTCGATGATCGCGCCTCCGTCTCCTATCCCGATGGCTTCCAGGCCCCCGACGGCACCATTCACATCCTCTACGACTGGAACCGCCACACCGACGCCGAAATCCTGCTCGTCAAGTTCACCGAGGCCGACTTCGCCAGACAGACCAAAGTCGTGGCGTCCCTCGTGAACAAGGCGCTAAAAAGTCCGCATCCGGAACTGTCCTCTCGGGCCGTACGCCCCGATTCGCGCTGGGCGACGCAGGCCGCCGAGGACGCGAAGCAGGACCGCAACAGCATCCCTTTCGAGGGACGCTCGCCCAACCGCATGGTCTGCGACACCACCCTGCGCCGGCTGCCCGACGGCTCGTGGATCTACTTCCTGCTGGCCGGCGGCGATACCGAGCCCGCGCCCGAGAATTACACCGCCTTCACCCGGAGCTCGGACGAGGGGCGGACCTGGACGCCGCTCACCGGCTTCGACGTCGGCTTCCCCCGCGAGGGCAAGACCATCGGCCAAGGCCCGACGGAGCTGCTCGTCCAGGGCG
The DNA here is from genome assembly GCA_030830965.1 of Verrucomicrobiota bacterium. GTDB lineage: Bacteria > Verrucomicrobiota > Verrucomicrobiia > Opitutales > UBA953 > UBA953. Next base: position 30,739 of record JAURLX010000021.1, read on the forward strand.
GCCGATCCACGTTGTTCTTCTCCACCCACTCCAAGCACTGGGCCAACGACTGGCGCTCCTGGTATCTGACTAGCGACGACTCCTTCAAGACCTGGAGCAAGCCCGTCGCCCTGCCCGGCCGACTGAAGGAGCGCACCTTCATCCGCCCCTCCATCGTGACCAAGGACGGAAGGATCCTGATGCCATTCCAGCACTATGTCGGCCCCGAAGCCGAGAAGGACAAAGCGCCGCTGGACCGAGCCTTCACCAACCCCCGCAACGGCGTGCTGATGAGCGCCGACGGCGGCAAGACGTGGAGTGAGCACGGGGACGTAAGACTGACGCCCAACGACAGGTACTTCGGCTGGGCCGAACCGACGATCTACGAGCGCGCCGACGGCTCCATCCTCATGCTTATCCGGGCGGACCGGCTGGGTGGCGTGCTCTACCAAGCCGTGTCCAAGGACGGTGGGAAGACCTGGCCGGAGTTCGCGTCCGTCACCGACATCCCCAACCCCGGCAGCAAGGCCACCCTCTTCCCCCTCGGCGGCGACACGGTCGCCCTGCTCCACAATCCGAATCCGAAACGACGCATGCCGCTCTCCCTCTGGATCAGCTTCGACGGCGCGCGAACGTGGCCGTATCAAAGGGTGCTCGTGGAGCAGCCGGGGCCCGACCCCGACCGCCCTGCCCGGGCCATGGGCTCCTCGCTCAATTATCCGGACGGCTTCGTCAGCGCAGACCGTCAGTGGCTCCACTTCGCCTACGACGATTCCCGTCATCGCGCCGTGCATTATTCGGCGAAGCTTCCACCCCTCCCGCCTTCCGGACGATGAAACTCGCCCTGCCTGCATGCCTGCTGCTCCTCGTCGGCTGCGCCGCCGCCCCCGATGGCGCCCAGCTGATTCCGGACGGCTGGGATCCGAAGGCCGCGGGGGACCGCGTCATGGCCGGGCTCGTCCGCGTCACCGCACCGCACGTGAAAGGGGCGCATGACGCGGAGTTCGTCTGCGTCGGGGACCGCGCCTACGTCGTGGAGCATGACAACGATGTCAGCCCGGGCCATGGCGCCGGCAAGGCGCAGTACTGCACCCTGACCGTCATCGACCTGCGAAACCTGAAGGTCGAATCGCGCCACCTCATCGCGAAGGCCGGCCAGCGTTTCGCCAACGTCACCCTGCCGGACGCCCAGGTCTTCGTCCCCAGGATCATCCGGAAGGACGAACGCACCCTGCGGACCTACTTCTGCAGCCAGTCGTCGGAGGAGCAAACCTGGTGCCGGGACTTCGATCTGGAGACCCGCACCTTCGCGCCCGAGCTCATCAAGGCGAGGCTCAAGACCTCGTCGGGCACCTTCGACATGACGCCCGGCCCTTTCCATGCGGACGCCGTCGCGGCCGGCCTCCGCCGGCCCGCGATGAGGCACGGCCTCTACATCTTCGACTCCTTCAAGCGCCTCGACGGCCGGACCTACGTCGCCCTGAACAACTTCCCCGGCAAGCAGAACGCCCTGGCGGTGCTGCACGACGACCTGCTTACGTTCGAGGTCATTGGTCATTACAATGAACCCCAAACCGAGCAGCTCAGCGAATCCGCCGTGAACCGCCTGCCCGACGGCACCTGGATGGCGATTTGTCGCAACGACAAGGGCAACTACCACTTCACCACCAGCCGGGACGGGCGAAGCTGGACCGTAGGTCGGCCGATGCCCTTCGTGCCCAATGGTCTCAATTCCAAGCCGACCTTCGAGCGCTTCGGCGACGTCTACCACCTGGGCTGGCAGGAGGACACGAAAGTCGGAGGCTGCTCACGGAGCGTCTTCAACGTCGACGTATCCCGAGACGGCGTGCACTGGGCCCGCAAATACCGCTTCGAGTCAGCTGACTCCTTCCAATACCCCGCCTTCCGTCAGCACGAGGGCGCGGTCTGGCTGACGGTGACCCAGAGCGACCACAAGGGCAGTTCCGACCGCATCATGTTCGGACGGCTGGAGTGAGGCCGGCGCCAGTTTCCCCTCGCAACCTCGGGGCCCGACCGCTGTCATAGCGACACCCCCATGCGACCCCTCGCCCCCCTGCTCCTGCTCGTCTCCTTCACCGGCTGCGTCGCCGGGGACCTAGCCTTCGACAAGCAGACGCTGACCAAGGACTTCGTCGCCGAAGGCTGCGCGGTCGCGGACTTCGACCGTGACGGCCACGCCGACGTCGCCGCCGGCTGGTACATCTGGAAGGGGCCCGATTTCAAGCAGCGGATCGCCTACGCCGCGGAACCTTCGCACGCGTCCGGACCCAACAAGACGCCCTTCAACGGCGCGACGGGATACTCCGACTACTTCATCTCCTACGCCTATGACTTCAACGGCGATGGCTGGCAGGACATCCTGGTCTTCGGCTTCCCCGGCGACCCCGCCCTCGTCTACGAGAACCCCAAGGGCGCGGGCGGCCTCTGGAAGGTCCATAACATCTTCGACGTCGCCGACGGCGAATCGCCCCAGCTCGTCGACATGAACGGCGACGGCAAGCCCGAGCTCCTCTGCCACACGAGCGACCTCGTGAAGGACCCCAAGAACAACAGGGGGCGCCACGGCGGCCAGTTCGGCTACGCCGAGATCGACTGGAAAAACCCATTCGGCAAGGCGAAGTTCCACGCGATCACCGAGAAGTCCAAGGAGAACGACCAGAAGATCTTCAAATACACCCACGGCTACGGGGCCGGCGACGTCAACGGCGACGGACGCATGGACATCCTCGAGGCCAACGGCTGGTATGAGCAGCCGAAGGATCCTCACGCCCCGGGACCTTGGAAGTTCCACCCCGCCGCCTTCGGCCTGGGGGGCGCCCAGATGTACGTCTACGACGTGAACAAGGATGGCCGTAACGACGTCATCACGAGCATCAAGGCCCACAGCTACGGACTCTCCTGGTTCGAACAGAACGCCGACGGATCCTTCAAGGAGCACGTCATCCTCGGCCGGACCAAGGAGGACAACGCCGACGGCAAGGGCTTCAGCCAGATCCATGCGGTCGAGCTCCAGGACATGAACGGCGACGGCCTGCCGGACATCATCTGCGGCAAGCGCCGCTGGGCCCACGGCATCAAGGGCGACGACGAACCCAACGCCGACCCGGTGCTGTATTGGTTCGAACTCGGCCGCGACGGCAGGGGCGGCGCCAGCTTCACCCCGCGGCGCATCGACAGCGACAGCGGAGTCGGTACGCAGTTCTTCGCCGGCAGGGTGAACCAGGACGCCAAGCCCGACATCGTCATCGCCAACAAACACGGCGTCTTCGTCTTCTCCCAAAAGTGAGCCCGACATGGTCCGCCGCCTAGCCACGCTGCTGCTCGCAGCCGCCGCGGCCGCCGCCGGCAGGCCCAACGTGCTCTGGTTCGTCGTGGATGACATGTCCGCGAACTTCGGCTGTTACGGCGAGACGACCGTCCCCACCCCGCACGTCGACCGGTTGGCCAGGGAGGGTCTGCGTTTCAGCCGCGCCTACGTGACCGCGCCGGTCTGCTCGCCCTGCCGTTCCGCGCTGATCACCGGCATGTATCAGACGACCATCGGCGCCCACCACCACCGCAGCGGACGCGGCGAACTGAAGATCAACCTGCCTGGGGAGATCACGCCGACGCCCAAGCTTTTCCAGCAAGGCGGCTACTACACCTGCATCGGCAGCGGCCTGCCGGACCTCGATCACCGAGGCCTGCCCTTCGGGGCCGCCAAAGGCAAGAAAGCCAAGGCCGCCCCGAGCAACCGCCTCGGCAAGACCGACTATAACTTCGAATGGGACCGGGCCATCTACGACTCCCATGACTGGGCCGGACGTAAGCCGGGCCAGCCCTTCTTCATGCAGGTTCAGCTGCACGGCGGGAAACTCCGCGAGGGCCCCGAGGCCGCCCGCGTCCAGTTCCGACAGCGGGTCGTCCGGGAGCTCGGCGCCGGCACCGATCCGGCCAAAGTCACCCTCCCGCCTTACTATCCCCGCGACCCGGTGCTGCTGCAGGACTGGGCCGACTATCTGGACTCCGTCCGCCTCACGGATGACCATGTCGGGCGAGTGCTCGCCCGGCTGGAGCAGGAAGGCGAGCTGGCGAATACGTTGATCGTCTTCATGACCGACCACGGGATCAGCCACGCCCGCGGCAAGCAGTTCCTCTTCGAAGAAGGCGCCCACGTGCCCCTTGTCATCCGCGGGCCTGGCGTGCCGGCCGGCCGGGTCCGTTCGGACCTCGTCGAGCAGATCGATCTCGCCGCCCTCTCGCTCGCCGCGGCCGGCCTCGGCGTCCCTGGCTGGATGCAGGGCAAGGACATCCTGGCGGCGAACTACGCCCAGCGCGGAGAGGCATTCTCCGCCCGGGACCGCTGCGACGAGACCACCGAGAAGATCCGCAGCCTGCGCACGGACAAGTTCATCTACATCCGCAACTACCACCCCGAACGTCCGCATCTCCAGCCCTGCGCCTACAAGGACGGCAAGCCGATCGTCCAACAGCTCCGCGCCCTGCACGCCGCGGGCAAGCTTTCGGAACTCACCGAGAAACTGCTCTTCAGTCCCACCCGTCCGCGCGAGGAGCTCTACGAGTTCGCCGACGATCGCTGGCAGGTCCGCAACCTCGCCGAGGATCCGGCCTACGGCCCGGTGCTGGCGGAACATCGTCGCCGCCTCGACGCCAAGCTCGTGGCGACCAAGGACCCCGCCCCGGAGTCCATGGCCATGTATGACAGCGACATGAAAGTCTACGTCGCCAAGGGCAACCCCGAGGTCGAGCGCAACATCGCCCAGATGAAGAGATGGGCCGCCGAGGGCAAATGACCATGCGCCTCCTGGCCGTCCTGCTCGGCGTCGCATCCGCCGTCGCGGCCGAAAAACCCGCCCCGGTCGAGAACGACAGGCGCCTGCATGCCGACGGCAAGGGCTGGCGCGTCGAGAAAGCCGTCATCAAGGACGCCAAACTCCCGCGCGTGCTGCTCATCGGGGATTCGATCCTCAACGGCTACCAAGGCCAGGCCACCCGGCTTCTCGCCGGCAAGGCCAACGTCGACCTCTGGGTCAACCCCTACAACCAGTCCGCGCACGTCAACAAGCTCCTCGGCGAAGTCCTGACCAACGGCCCTTACGACGTCGTCCTCTTCAACATGGGCCTGCATGGCTGGCAGCCAGGCCGGATCAAGCCAGGCACCTTTGAGCCGCTGATGAAAGGCTATGTCGAGGTGCTAAAGGCCAGGCTCCCCAAGGCCAGGCTCCTCTGGGCCAGCAGCACGCCGGTCACGGTCAAAGGCAAGCCGACGGAGATCAACGCCGAGATCAACCCCAACATCGTCGAACAGAACCGCATGGCCGCGAAGGTCATGGCCGAGATGGGCGTGTCGGTCGTCGATTTCTACGGCCTGCTGGTCGACCGGCGCGAGCTCGCCCGCGGCGACATGTTCCACTGGACCGGACCGGCCTATGACCTGATCGCCCAGGCCGCCGTCGACGCCATCCTCCGCGAACTTTCCTCCCGATAGCATGCGTTTCCTCCCCTGCCTGCTCTTAGCGTCGGCCGCGCTCGCGGCCGACCGACCCAACATCGTCGTCATCCTTGCTGACGACTACGGCTACGGCAGCGCAGGCTGCTACGGCGCCGACCCGAAGCTCGTCCGCACCCCGGCAATCGACCGCCTCGCAGCCGAAGGCCGCCGCTTCACCGACGGCAACACCACGTCCTCCGTCTGCTCCCCGACCCGCTATTCGCTGCTCACGGGTCGCTATTGCTGGCGCACCTCCTTGACGCACGAGGTCCTCGGCACGTTCTCGCCGCTCCACATCGAACCAAGCCGCGTCAACCTGGCCTCCCTGCTGAAGGCCAAGGGCTACCGCACCGCCGCCGTCGGCAAATGGCACCTGGGCTACGGCCGGGAGAACGAAGACCCGAAGTGGCGCACGGATTACCAGGCCGAACTCTCCCCGGGCCCGCTCGACATCGGCTTCGACTACCACTTCGGCGTCCCGAGCAACCACGGCGACCTCACGGGCGTGTACGTCGAGGACCGCTTCGTCTACGGCCTGCGCTCCGGCCAGATTCCCGCCGGCATGAAGCTCGCCGGGCCCGCCGCCGACGACGACGACTATCAGAGCGCCTACGGAGCCGCGGACACGGAGAACGGCAAGAACGCCGAGCGCATCCTGCAACTCGACGCTCCGCGGCGGAAAAACGAGCGGGTGATGAAGGTACTGACCGACAAGGCCGCCGCTTGGCTCGAGGCCCAGCCGAAAGACCAGCCGTTCTTGCTCTACTTCACGCCGGTGGCCGTGCACAACCCGGTGACACCCGACAAGGACCTCGCGGGCAAGAGCGCGGCCGGACCCTACGGCGACTGGATCCACGAACTTGACCAGAGCGTCGGCCGCATCCTCGCGACCCTCGACAAGATGGGCGCGACCAAGAATACCCTGGTGCTCTTCACCAGCGACAACGGCGGCGTCTTCAAGCCCGAGGTCGAGCGGCTGCTCCAGACCGCGGCCTACAAGGCCGGACTGAAGGTCAACGGCGCCATCCGGGGCGGAAAACACGACGTCTGGGAGGGCGGCTTCAAGGTGCCGTTCATCGTACGCTGGCCCGGCAAGGTCGCCGCCGGTTCCACCGCCTCCCAGACGGTCAGCGTGGTCGACATCCTGGCGACCACCGCGGACATCGTCGGCGCGCCCCTGCCGACCAAGGAGACTGGCGCCGAGGACAGCCGCAGCTTCCTGCCCGTGCTGCTCGGCACGGAGGGCGCCCAGGGCCGTGAAGACATGATCGTCCACAGCGCCGACGGGAATTTCGCCATCCGCAAGGGGCGCTGGAAGTGGATCGAAGGTGTGCCCGTCGATGAGGTCAAGGACGGCGCCCGCAAGGCGCGCAGGACCCAGTTCCAACCCCAGCTCTTCGACCTCGACGCCGACCCTGCGGAAACGAAGGACGTCTCGGCCGGGCATCCTGACGTCGTCGCCGAACTGAAGGATCTGCTCCGACGCTATCGCGACGGCGGCTACAGCCGTGAGACGCCTCCGGCCGACGTGAAACCCTCCCGCGCCAAGGCCGCCACCCTGCCCGCGCCCGCCGGCACCATCGCGCTGCAGGCCTCGCTGGATACGCTGCCCGGCAAACCCTGGGCCGTTTCCGCCGGCGAATGGTCCGCTCGCGATGGCGGCGTCTTCGCAAAGCCCAAGAGCGGATCCGAGAAGCCCGCCTCCTTGCGCACCCCGCTGGCCTTCCGAGACGGCGTATTCGATTGTGAACTCAATCTCCAAGGAGCGAACCGCATCTCGCTCCGCTTCGGCGCCGGCGACGCCGGCTTCCGTCTCGTGGTCTCGCGCGCGAGCGCGATCCTCACCAAGAACCCGTCGAAGGGCGAAGCCGCCACCGCCACCGAGGACATCGCGAAGAAGAACCTGAAGCTGGCCGCCGGCGCATGGTACCCCGTCCGGCTGACCTTCAAGGGCGACGAAGTGACCGTCCAGATCAACGACCAGACCTTCCACGGGCGGCATCCCAGCCTCGGTAAGGCCAAGACTTCCGTCGACTTCCTCGTCTTCGGCGACGGCGCAGGCTTCCGCAACTTCTCCATCGCCAAGTAAAGCCATGCGTCTGCTCGCCTGCCTGCTCCTGTCGGCCTCCCTCAGCGCCGACCCGGCCTCCGACCGCAAGGCCGTGTTCGACCTTGTCGAAGCCTGCGCCTCAGCGCCGAAGACCTACGAAGCCGAAGGCTTCAAGCCTGACGGTACGGTCCGCGCAATCTTCTACGACGCGTTGAACTGGAACGGCAAACCCACCCGCGTCTTCGCCTGGATCGGCCTGCCGGCCAAACGCGAAGGCAAGGTCCCCGGGATGGTGCTCGTCCACGGAGGCGGCGGGACCGCCTTCAAGGAGTGGGTCCAGAAATGGAACGCGCAAGGTTTCGCGGCCATCAGCATCGCGGTCGAAGGCCAGACGGACATCCACGACAAGACTGTAGCCCGCAGCCGCCCTACCTGGGCCCGCCATGCCTTCTCCGGACCCGTCCGTGATGGCACCTTCGCCGACGCCCAGCTTCCGCTCAAGGAGCAATGGATGTACCACGCGCTCGCCGACACGATGCTGGCGAACTCGCTCCTGCGTTCCCTGCCCGAAGTCGACGCCTCCAAGGTCGGCGTGATGGGCGTGTCCTGGGGCGGCGTGATCACGAGCACCATCATCGGACTCGATGATCGCTTCGCCTTCGGCATCCCGACCTACGGCTGCGGCCACCTCTTCGACGCGGAGAACCATTGGGGCCGGGCGTTGCATGACAACGAGGCCTACCGGCAGGTCTGGGACGGCATGAACTACGCCGACCGCGTGAAGATGCCGGTGCTCTGGCTTTCCTGGCCGCAGGACGCCCATTTCCCGCTCGGCTGCCAGGCCGAGCACTACCGCAAGGCGCCCGGCCCCCGCATGGTCTCGCTCATCACGAAGATGGGCCACAGCCACCCCGCCGGCTGGAATCCGCCCGATAGCTACGCCTTCGCGAAGAGCATCGTCGAGACGGGCAAGCCTTGGGGCGCGTCGCCTTCCGCAGGCGTCAAGGACGGCACGGCCATCGCGGTGTTCCATTCCACGAAACCGATCACGCGGGCCGTGCTCGTCTCGACGACCGACCGCGGCTTCACCGGCACCCGCAAGTGGGTGGAGACACCCGCCTCGGCCGCGAGCGGCGGCGGCGGCACGACCGTCAGCGCACCCTTGCCGGCCGGTACCACGGCTTGGTACGTCAACGCCTACGCCGACCAGTTGACCCTCACCTCAGACTATCAGGAAATGCGATGAACACCCCGATGCGAAACCTTATTGCCTTGCTGCTCCTTCCTTGGGCGCTCGGGGCGGCCGACGCCCGCAAGCCCAACATCCTGATCATCCTCGCCGACGACCTCGGCTACGGCGACGTCCAGGCCTACAATCCGACGCGCGGAAAGATCCCCACCCCGCACCTCGACAAGCTCGCCTCCCAAGGGATGCGCTTCACCGATGGACATTCGTCCTCCGGCGTATGCTCGCCGTCGCGCTACACCCTGCTCACCGGACGCTACCACTGGCGCACACGGCTGCAGACCGGCATCGTCGGCGTCTTCGGCGATCCGCTGATCGCGCCCGAGCGCCTGACCGTCGCCGGACTGGCCAAGCAGCACGGCTATCGCACCGCGGCCATCGGCAAATGGCACCTTGGCTGGGATTGGCCGATTCCCGAGGGCGAACGCGGCCTATTCCGGGGCACGCGGGAGGTCGACGCCGCTCCGGCCTCCGATCTCCACCGCGCCGCCTGGACACGCGTCTTCTCCCGGCGCATCCCAGGCGGACCGACGACGCGCGGCTTCGACTCCTACTTCGGGACCGACGTCCCCAACTGGCCGCCCTACTGCTTCATTGAGGACGACCGCACCATCGGCACGCCGAGCGAATTCCTGCCCAAGGAGCTTTTCCGCAACCACCTCGCCAGCCTGCCCGGACCCGCCCTGCCCGAATGGAAGCTGGAACAGATCCTGCCTGCGCTGACCGAGCGCGCGTGCAAGTTCATCACGGAATCGTCCGGCCGCGAGGAACCGTTCCTGCTGTATCTGCCCCTGACCACGCCGCACACGCCCTTGGCGGTGAACGCCGAATGGAGAGGCAAGAGCGGCCTGAACAATGCGGCCGCCGATCTGATCATGGAGACCGACGCCGCCGTCGGCAAGGTGCTCGCCGCGTTGGAATCCAGCGGCGCCTCCAAGGACACCTTGGTGATCTTCACGAGCGACAACGGCTTCGCGTCCTACGTCGGGGTCAAGGATCTCGAGAGGCAGGGGCATTTCCCCAGCGGACCCTTGCGCGACTACAAGAGCTCCGTCTTCGAAGGCGGTCACCGGGTCGCGTTCATGGCCCGCTGGCCGGGGCAGGTCGCCGCCGGTTCGACCTGCGACCAGCTCGTCCATCAGGCCGACATCATCGCGACCGTGGCCGACATCCTCCAGACGAAGCTCCCGGCGAACGCCGCCGAGGACAGCTTCAGCTTCCTACCCCTGCTCAAAGGCTCCGCCACGCCGACCCGGGCGCATGCAATCAGTTGCGCCGCAGCCGGCACGCCTGGCCTGCGCCGCGGGAACTGGAAGTATATCCCGACCCAACCCGCCCAGCTTTACGACCTGGCCACCGACCTCGGCGAAACCAAGAATCTCGCGACCGAACAGCCTGAGCGCGTGCAGGAGATGAAAGCCCTGCTCGAGAAACTCATCGCGGACGGACGCTCCACCCCCGGCGAGCCGCAGAAGAACGACGTCGCCGTCGTCCGCTTCCCCAAGCCCGGCACGCCGAAAGCCAAGGCCGCCAAGAAGGCCAAGTAAGCTCACCCACTTGCCATGCGCCCGTTCCTCGCCCTGCTGCTCTCGGTCTTCTCGCTGTCCGCCGCCGACCCCGCGTCGTTCGCCCTGCCCGCACCCTCGGCCGAGGGCACGCTGCCCGGCGAAGGCGCCTTGCGCCGCTATGACGGTTACGTGAAGCGGTGGAACACCATCCGGCCGCAATGGGCGACGGAGGTCGCCAAGGACCAAGGCTCGGTAGTGTTCTTCGGCGATTCGATCACCCAGGGCTGGGGCACGGATTTCCGGAAAGCCTTCGAAGGCATGAAGCTGGCTAACCGCGGCATCGGCGGCGACACGACCCGCGGCATGCTGCTGCGCCTCCAGGAGGATGTGCTCTCGCTGCACCCAAAGGCCGTCGTGCTGCTGATGGGTACGAATGACATCGAGGTCGAGGTGCCCGTCGACGCCATCGGCCGCAACTTCCAGAAGATCGTCGCCGCCCTCAAGGCCCACGACCCGAAGATGCCCGTCATCGTCTGCCGCATCTTCCCGAGCTCGGCCGCGAAGAAGCGCCCGAAGGAGACCATCCTCGCCGTCAACGAGCTCTTCGCCGCCGCGGTGAAGGGCGATCCTCAGTTCACGGTGCTCGACACCTACGCGCTCTTCGCCGACGCCGCTGGCGACGCCCTCCCCTCCCTCTTCCCCGACCTGCTCCACCTCAACGCGGCCGGCTACGCGAAGTGGGCTTCGGCGCTGCGTCCGATCTTCGCCACGCTCGGCCACCTGGATACCGCAGCCGACGATTTCACGCCGGAGGACGGCTTCGTGAGCCTCTTCAACGGCAAGGACCTGGCCGGCTGGGGCTACCGGACCACGCCTGCCCGCAAGGGCGTGCCCAAGCCCGGCGCCCCGCTGTTCGTGGAAATCAAGGCCGACCAGCCGTTCGACGGCCGCTCCGAGAGCGCCGACGGACGCTACCGCGCGGTCAACGGACGTCTCGTCGTGACGACCCCCGCGGAGGGCCGGCGCATCCAGGCGCTATGGACGACCCGCGAATTCCCCGAGGACTTCGAGCTGCGTCTCGAGTTCCGCGCCACCCCCAACGCCGACAGCGGCGTCTACCTGCGTAAGCCGCAGCTCCAGTGCCGCGACTTCCTCGTCGCCGGCCCCTACAAGGAACTCAAGAGGTACAAGCCCCAGGACTGGAACGAACTCGTCGTCGTGGTGAAGGGCGGCGTCGCCCGCGCCACCTGCAACGGCGAAGTCCTCGAGGAGGCGATGAAGGTGCCCGAGACGGGTCCGATCGGCCTCGAGGGCGACCGGGGGCAGATGGAATACCGCCGGCTGCGGATCAAGACGCTCGCCCGCTGAGTCGGATTCCGACTGACTGCGAGCGATGTCCGACTGGATCCAGAGCCAAACCCTGCTCCCCGCCGAGCCCTGGATTCTGCTCGCGGCGCTCTTCGGAGCGGCGTGCATCGGGATGTCGAAGGCCGGCTTGGCCGGGACTGCCACGCTCAACGTGGTGATTATGGCCAAGATCTTCGGCGCCAAACCGTCGGTCGGCGTGGTGCTGCCGATGCTCATCGTGGCCGACTTCCTCGGGTTCATGCTCAACCGCGGCGGCGGTTCCTGGCGAAAGGTCTGGCCGATGGTGCCCCCGGCGGTGGCCGGCGTGGTCGTCGGCTGGCTGCTGCTCGACCGCATCGACAACGCGACGGCCCGCGTGGTCATCGGCTGGCTCATCCTCGCCCTGCTGGCGTTCAACGTCGTCCTCGACCGACGGCGGGAGCAGCTGCTGGCGCTCACCCGTCACCGCACCTTCGCCCAGGGCATGGGCTGGACCGCCGGATGCACCACCATGCTGGCCAACGCCGCGGGGCCCGTGATGACCGTCTACCTGCTCTCCCAGCGTCTCGAGAAGAGCGAGCACCTCGGCGTCTTCAGCCGGTTCTTCCTCTTCATCAACCTCTTCAAGCTGCCCTTCAGCGGCAACGTCGGCCTCGTCAACGCGAAGTCCCTCCTCACCAACGCCGTGCTGCTGCCCGGCGTGGTGGCGGGCGTCGCCCTCGGGTGGTGGATCCTGCGGCGCACGGACCAGCGCGCGTTCGAGCTGGCGCTGGGCTGGCTGACCGCCTTCGCGGCGATCTGGCTGATCGTCGGCTGACCGCTCCTCGGTTGACTCCCCCCGTCCGCGGGCTGGAGATGGGGGCGTCATGAACCGCCCCGCCCTCGCCCTTCTCGCCGGACTTGCGCTCGCCGGCTGCCAAACCGTCCCGGCCCAGCGCACCCTGCCCGTCGGCGCCACGCCCGAGAGCGTCACCAAGGGCTTCGGCGGCGCCTATTACGTCACGCTCATGGGCACGTCCCGCAAGCCAGGCGACGGCGACGGCAAGATCGCCCGCGTCCAGGACGACAAGGTCACGGTCATCACCGAAGGCCTCGACGACCCCAAGGGCATCGTCTTCGTCGCGAACCGCCTCATCACCGCCGATTTCGACAAGGTCTGGTCCGTCGACGCCAAGGGCAAGAAGACCCTCCTCGCCGGCCCCTCCGCCTTCCCCACCCCGCCGACCTTCCTCAACGACGTCGTGGTCTCCCCTGACAAGAAGAGCGTGCTCATCACGGACATGGGCGCGGTCACGAAGATGCGCGGACCGGACGGAAAGCTATTCGACGTGGGCAGCGCCGAACACAAGGCCATCCCCGTCATCGCCCGCGTCTTCCAGGTCACGCTCGAGGGCAAGGTCACCGAGGTGATCGCCCCGACCCCGCGCATGCTCAACCCGAACGGCATCGATGTCATGGCCAACGGACGCATCCGCGTCGCCGAGTTCTTCACCGGAGACGTGCTGGAATGGAACAAGGGCAAGTGGAAGACCCTCGCCAAGGGCCACCGTTCCGGCGACGGACTCGTCCACGACTCCAAGGGACGCTTCTATGTCTCGGAAGTCTTCACCGGCCGGGTGACACGCTATGAATCCGACGGCTCGGGCCAGACCGAGCTCGGACAAGGCCTGCTCTCCGCCGCCGACCATTTCCTCGATGAGAAGGCCGGCGTCCTGGTCGTGCCGGACAGCAAGGCGGGCAATCTGGTCTTCATCGGGCTCTGAGCGTCCGCCGAGGGAACCGCTCCGGCCCGTAAGCCCTGGCGCTGAATCCGTCCGGGGACGGGACGCGCCGTCTGAAGGAAAAGACGCGCCGTCCCTGCCGATGGGCTGGATTTCCGTCGCGGCTGGCACCAATCTAGGTGGCCCCATGAAACTGCTGCCCGTCACCTTGCTCCTGTTCGCCCTGCCCGCCGCCGCGCAGGACGGCTTCACCCCCCTCTTCAACGGCAAGGACCTCTCCGGCTGGGACGGCGAACCCGGCCTGTGGAAGGTCGAGGACGGCGTGATCGTCGGCACGAGCGAAGTCGGCAATCCGAAGACGAATTCGTTCCTCATCTGGAACGGCAAGGTCAAGGACTTCGAACTGCGCGCGACGGTGAAGGTCGTCGGCGACAACAATTCCGGCATCCAGTACCGCAGCCGACGCCTCCCCGAGATCACCCCCTGGACGATCCTCGGCTACCAGTGCGATGTCCACCCGACCGACGTGCACACCGCGATGACCTACGAGGAACGCGGCCGCGGCATCTTCGGCTACAACGGCGTCGACGTGGTGATGGACCCGGCCGGCCAGCGCTGGCAGGTCGGCGAACGCCCGCGGGTGCAGGCCGACATCTCGAAATATAACGAGTTCACGGTCATCGCCGTCGGCAATCGGCTCGAGCACAAGGTCAACGGACGGACGACGTCGGTCTTCATCGACCACGACGAGAAGAACCGCGCCCTCGAAGGCCTCGTCGCCATCCAGCTGCACGCCGGCAACCCGCACAGGACCTATGTGAAGCAGGTCCTGCTCAAAGTCCTCGCCGACGGACCGGTGCTCAAGTTCGACGAATCTGCCCTGCCGTCCGGCTCCAAGAAGATCGAAAAGCCCAAGGTCGTCAGCGCCCAGGGCAAGAATCCCGCCCCCAAGAAGAAGGCGCCAGCCAAGAAGTGAGCCATGCGCCGCATCCTCCAGCTCGCCGTCGCCTGCCTCGCCGTGCAACTGCCGGCCGCACGGCCGAACATCCTGCACATCCACGCCGACGACCATCGCGCGGACGGCCTCGCCGCCCTCGGGGCGAAGGGTCTTGTCACCCCCAACCTTGATTCGCTCGTCGCACGGGGAATGACCTTCACCCGCGCCTACACCCAGGGCTCGATGATCGGCGCGGTCTGCACCCCCAGCCGTACGATGATGCTCACCGGGCGGTCCTGGCAGCGCATCCCCGGGGCGAAAGGGGCGAAACCAGGCGCGGAGAACCCCTCCACCTTCCTGCCCAAGGTCCTCGAGGCGGCCGGATACACGACCTGGCACATGGGCAAGGGCGGCAACGCGTTCACGCAGGGCATCCGCGCCTTCCAGACCAGCATCATCGACGACGGCAAGGGCGCCGGCAATCCGGCCACGGACCGGGCCCACGCCTGCGCCCGTCTCGCCGACCGCACGATCGCCTTCCTCAAGGAACACGCCGCCCGCAAGGACGGCTCCCCCTTCTACGCCTACCTCGCCCCCCCGGTGCCGCATGACCCGCGCTCGGCCGAGCCCCGCTTCCATGCGATGTACGACGCCGCGCGCATCAAGCTCTCCCCCGCCTTCATGCCCCTGCACCCCTGGGACAACGGAGAGATGACGGTGCGGGACGAACGCCTCGCCCCCTGGCCGAGGACGAAGGAGGACACCCAGAAGCAGACCGCCGACTACTACGCCTGCGTGACGGGACTGGATCACCACGTCGGCAGGATCTTCGCCGCGCTCAAGGAGGCCGGGCAGTGGGAGGACACGATCATCGTCTTCTCGGGCGACAACGGGCTCTCGCTCGGCGAGCACGGTCTCTTCGGCAAGCAGAACCTCTACGAGTTCGGCGGCATGCACGTGCCGCTCGTGATCGCCGGCCCCGGCATCCCGCACGGCCGCACCCCGGCCTTCGCCTACCTGATGGACCTCTTCCCGACCTTCGTCTCGCTGGCCGGAGCCAAGTCGCCCGAGGGGATCGACGGACGCGACCTCACGCCGGTCATCCGCGGCGAACGCAAGGCCGTCCGCGAAACCTCCTACTTGGGCTACCGCGACTGCATGCGCTCGGTCAGCGACGGACGCTGGAAGCTGATCCGCTACCCCTTGGTCGATCGCACCCAGCTCTTCGACCTGGAGAACGACCCTCACGAGCTGAGCAACCTTGCCGGGCAGACCGCTCACGCGGCCACCTTGAATCGGCTGACGGGCCTGCTCGATTCCGAGATGAAAGTCTATGCGGACCCGTTTCCGCTGGCGGTGTCCAATCCAGCCAAGGCCGAATGGACCCCTCCGTCCAAGGAGAAGCTCGAAGCTGACGACGGAGCAGGCCGCCGGAAGAAGCAGGGCCAGAAGAACACCAAGAAAAAACAGTGACCTTATGACCGCCCTACGTCCGATCGCCCTCATCCTTGCGCTCACCACGGCACTCGTGGCGACGGCCGCGCCCTCCCGACCCAACGTCGTGCTGATCCTGGCCGACGACCTCGGCTACTCCGACCTCGGCTGCTACGGAGGCGAGATCGCGACCCCGAACCTCGACGGGCTCGCGCAGAACGGCGTCCGCTTCACGCAGTTCTACAACACGGCCCGCTGCTGGCCCTCCCGCGGCGCCCTGCTGACCGGCTACTACGCCCAGCAGATCCACCGCGACGCCCTGCCGGGCCTCGGCGGCGGGGGCCAGGGCGTCCGCCAGGACTGGGCCCGCCTGCTGCCCGACTTCCTGAAGACGGCCGGCTACCGCAGCTACCACAGCGGCAAGTGGCACATCGACGGCCCCGTGCTCGCCGGCGGCTTCGACCGCTCGCTGGACATGAAGAACCAGGGCAACTTCTTCACGTCGAAGGGCAACTCCATCGACGACGTCCCGGTGAAGGTGCCGGCCGACGAGAAGGGCTACTACGCCACGGTCGCCACAGCCGACCACGCCGTCGAATGCCTCAAGGACCATGCGGCCAGCCACGCCGACAAGCCGTTCTTCCACTACGTCGCGTTCATCGCGCCGCACTTCCCGCTGCACGCGCTGCCGGAGGACATCGCGAAGTACCGCGACAAGTACCTCGCCGGCTGGGAGGCCCTGCGCACCTCGCGCTACAGCCGCCAGAAGGCCATGGGCCTCACAAATACGACGCTCTCCGCGGTCGAACCCGAAGTCGGGCCGCCCTACGCCTTCCCAGCCGCCATCGAGAAACTCGGGCCGGGCGAAGTAAACCGACCTCTCCCCTGGGATGCGCTCAATGAGGAGCAGCGCCGCTTCCAGGCCACCAAGATGGCCATCCATGCCGCGATGGTCGACCGCATGGACCGGGAGATCGGCCGCATCATCGCCCAGCTGAAGGCCATGGGAGCCTTCGAGAACACGCTCATCCTCTTCGCCTCCGACAACGGGGCCAGCGCCGAGATCATGGTGCGCGACGGCGGCCATGACCCCAAGGCCGAACCTGGCAGCGCCGCGACCTACCTCTGCCTGGGGCCTGGCTTCTCCAACGCCGCCAACACCCCGCACCGACGGCACAAGACCTGGGTGCACGAGGGCGGCATCAGCACGCCGCTCATTGCCCACTGGCCCGATGGCATCGCCGCCCATGGCGAGCTCCGCCGAACGCCGGCGCACGTCGTCGACATCGTCCCTACGGTCCTGGAGCTGGCCGGAGCGCAGAAGCCGACGGACTGGAAAGGCCAGCCAATCCCTGCCGCACCGGGTCGAAGCCTCGCGGCCGCCCTCAAGTCGGACGTCACCATCGAACGTCCGAGCCTCTGGTGGCTGCACGAGGAGAACAAGGCCATCCGGGTCGGCGACTACAAGCTGGTCGCCGCCAAGGGCGACACCTGGGCGCTCTACGATCTCCGCGTCGACCGCGCCGAGCAGAACGACCTCTCCGCCAAGATGCCCGAAAAAGCGAAGGAGCTGGCCGACCTCTGGCAGAAACAGACCGACGAATTCTCCGCTCTCGCCCGCCTCACCCTCGACCGCCAGCCGAAGGGCAAGGCCAAGGGCAAAGCGCAGGGCAAGAAGGCCGCGCCCAAGAAGTGAAGTCGCGGATTCAGAGCCTGCCGTCTCCGTCCGGCGCCCTACGCGTGTCCGCCGACTGACCATGGGCTGCCCCTTCGGATTCCTCTTCAACGACCCGTTCCGCGAGAAGCGGGAGAAGGGGGCCGCCGCGCGCTGCGAATTCCAAGGCGAACAGGTGCCCGTCATCCTGCGTCACGCCGAAGTGCGCGCCGCCGCCAAGGACTGGAAGATATTCAGCAGCGACGCCCCCTTCCGCGTGCCCATCCCCTCCGAGGAGGAGGCGCGTTCGATGCGCCAGCTGCCCATTGAGACTGACCCGCCGGACCACACCGAGTTCCGCGCCATCGTGGAACCGTTCTTCCAACGGCCCAAGCTGCCCGAAATGATCGCCAAGGTCGAAGCGTTGGTCGAGTACCTGCTGCGTGACGCCCTGACCTCGGGCGAGAAGGAGGTCGTACACGGCTTCGCCCTGCCCCTCCAGTCCCGCGCGCTGACCTACCTGCTCAACGTGCCCGAATCGGAGGCCGACACCTGGATCGACTGGGGCATCCACGTCTTCCGCATCCGCGGCGGCCTCAAGAAAGGCCACCGGCTAGAAGAATACCTCGCCGCGCAGCTGGATCGCGCGGAACGTTCGCCCGGCGACGACTTCTTCAGCGCGCTGACCAAGGCGGAGTTCCGGGGCCGCAGGCTCACCCGGGAGGAGATGATGGGGTTCGGCAACCTCACCTTCGCCGGCGGACGCGACACGGTCATCCTGACCGTGGCCTGCGCACTCGCCCATCTCGCCCGGACTCCGGAGGACCTCGAATGGCTGCGGCAGGACCCGCGCCGCATCACCATCGCGTGCGAGGAGTTCTTCCGCGTCTTCATGCCCCTGACGCTCATCGGACGCGTCTGCCCGGTTCAGACCGACGTCCATGGGCATGAGGTCCCGGCCGGCGGACGGGTGGGTCTCGGCTGGGCCTCGGCGAACTTCGACGCCGCGGTCTTCCCCGACCCCTACGCCGTGAAGCTCGACCGCAAGCCCAACCCCCACGTCTCCTTCGGCTTCGGGGAGCACCTCTGCCTGGGCGCCCCGCACGCCCGGCTCCTGCTGCGCACCCTCCTGCAGAAATGCGTCGAGCTGGTGGCCCGCATCGAGGTCGTCTCGGCCGAACCCCGGTTCGAACGCGAGCACGCCTACGAACGCCAACTGGGCTTCGAATCCCTCGTCCTGCGCTTCACGCCGCTGGGTGGTTCCGGGGATTGACCGCTCCCGGCGACGGAGAGATAAACCTCCCATGCGTCCGTTCGCCTTCCTCCTATTGCTCTCCACCCTGCTCACCGCCGAAGAGACCGACATCGTGGTCTACGGGGGCACCTCGGGGGGCATCACCGCCGCCATCCAGGCTGCGCGCGACGGCCGCACGGCCGTCCTCATCGAACCCACGCGCTTCCTCGGCGGCCTGACCACCGGCGGGCTCGGCGCGACCGACATCGGCAACAAGCGGGCGATCGGCGGGTTGTCCCGTGAATTCTACCAGGGCATCCACCGGCACTACTCCGACCCCGCCCAGTGGCGTCAACAGACGCGGGAGGACTACTTCTCCCGCCGACCGCACGGCAACAGCGCCGCCGAGGACACCATGTGGACCTTCGAGCCGCACGTGGCCTCGCTGGTCTATGACGCGATGCTCAAGGCCGCCGGCGACAGGGTGACCGTCGTCCACGGAGAACGTCTCGACCTGAAGAAGGGCGTGGTGAAGCAGGACGGACGCATCACGAAGATCGTCATGGAGAGCGGACGCGAGTTCACCGGCAAGGTGTTCATCGACGCGACCTACGAGGGCGACCTCATGGCCAAGGCGGGCGTCAGCTACCATGTGGGCCGCGAGGCCAACGCGACCTATGGCGAGACGCTCAACGGCGTGCAGGTCGGCCACGCCCGATCCCACCAGTTCAAGGTCGAGGTCGACCCCTACGTGAGGAAGGGCGATCCCTCCAGCGGCCTCCTCCCCGGCATCGAGAAGGAGATCCCCGGCCCCGACGGCTCCGGCGACCGGAAGGTGCAGGCCTACAACTTCCGGATGTGCACCACCGACGCCCCGGATAACCGCCGCGAATGGGAGAAACCCGACGGCTACGACGAACACTGGTATGAGCTCGCCCTCCGTAACGTCGAGGCCGGGGAGGACCGCAATTCATGGGCGCCGACGCCGATGCCCAACCGCAAGACCGACACCAACAATAATTTCGCCATCAGCACGGACTTCATCGGACAGAACTGGGACTACGCCGAGGCCGACTATGCGGCTCGGGCGAAGATCTGGAAGGCCCATGAGACCTGGCAGAAGGGCCTGATGTGGACCTATGCCCACCATCCGCGCGTACCCGAGAAGATGCGCCTGGCCTTCCAGAGGCTCGGCCTGGCGAAGGATGAGTTCCAGGACAACGGCAACTGGCCCCGCCAGCTCTACGTACGCGAGGCGCGTCGGATGGTCTCCGACTACGTGATGTCCGAGAAGAACTGCCGGCGGCAGGAAGTGATCGAGGATTCGGTCGGCATGGGCGCCTACAACATGGACTCCCATCACATCCAGCGCTACGTGACCAAGGAGGGCTTCGTGCGCAACGAGGGCGACGTCCAAGTCGGCAGCAAGCCCTACCCTGTCAGCTATCGCAGCATCCGCCCCAAGGCCTCCGAGTGCACCAACCTGCTCGTACCGGTCTGCCTGAGCGCCAGCCACATCGCCTATGGCTCCATCCGCATGGAGCCCGTCTTCATGGTCATGGGTCAGTCCGCGGCCATCGCGGCCGGCCTCGCCATCGAGGCGGGCACCTCGGTGCAGGAAGTCCCCTACGCCCGGCTGAAGGAGCGTCTGCTGGCGGTCAACCAGGTGCTCGACTTCGAGCCCGCCGCGCCGATCGGACGGGGCCTGGCGAAATCATCGCTGCCCGGCATCGTCATCGACGACGACCAGGCCGAACTCAAGGGCTTCGGGTCGGTCAGCACGTCCACGCCCGGATTCGTGGGCGAAGGCTACCGCCATGACGGCAACGACGGCAAGGGGGCGCAGTCCGCCAAGTTCACCCCCGACCTGCCCAAGGCCGGCCGCTACCGGGTGTCCTTCTCCTATGGCGCCAATCCCAACCGCGCCGGCAACGTCACGGTGCGCATCCGGCACGTCGACGGCGAATCGACGCTGAGCATCAACCAGAAGGCGGCGCCTTCGGGCGACAAGCCCTTCCATCTGCTCGGTACCTTCGATTTCAGATCCGGCCGGGAAGGCTGGGTGGAGATCAGCAACGCCGGCTCCGATGGCTACGTCATCGTCGACGCCGTGCAGTGGCTGCCGACGGGAGAGTGAGGAAGCGTCAGCGCTTCGGCGACGAAGCCTGCTGCCGCTCCAGTTCAGCAAGGAAAGCCAGGTCCGGCTCCGGGCGCCCGAGGCGCAAGGCGAGCCAGCGATAGGCCGCGCGGAGGGAGTCGAAGCTGGGCTGATGCCCGGACCTGTGGTCGAACATGCCTAACGCCTCCGCATCAGCTCCTGCGGCGACGTAGGCTTCGCGGGCCCGGTCCAGCTGCGGCCGGCTTTGCTCGCCGTCATACTGTCCTGCGATCAGAAAGAAGCCCCGCGGGGCCATGCAGGCCAGAAGGTCGCCATGCTCCAACCCGGCCGCCCGCATGGCCTTGAGCTTCTCGCCGAAATACCAAGGGTCCTGCCAATTGGTCGAATCCCACCCGATGCCGAAGTCGCTCGCGACTACCGCCCGCGCACGTCCGTCAAGGGCGCCGGCGTAGAAGGACGTCTTGCCCCCGAGCGAATGGCCCATGTAGGCGAGCCGCGAGGTGTCGACCTCGGGCGCGGCGGCGAGCAGGTCCATCGCGCGACGTGCGTCATGCGCGAGCTTGCCCATGCCGGTCCAGTCCGGGTCGGTGCGAGCCAGCTTGGCCGCCGCTAGGCGCCAGACGCCGAAGTCCGCACGATTCTTCGGCAGCTCCTGCTCGGTGAGCAGATTGTAGGGATAGGATTCCGCCGCCGCCACGACGTAGCCTTGACGCACGAGATGAAGCGCGAACTTGGCGCTGTTACGCTCCGGCCCGAGGCGTTGCTTCGTCCGCAGGTCATACCCGCACATCCGGTCCGGATCGTAGAACGGCACGACGACCCCCGGAGCCCGTCCGCGCAGGTCATGGGGGATCATGAGCAGCACCCGCTGCTCGGTCTGCGGTCCGGTCCGCTGCCGGTAGAGACGGGCGGAGAAATCCGGCGTCTCAAAGGACTCCACCAGACGCTGCTCCCTCTTCCATTCAGTCGTCGCAGGCCGGCCTAGAGCGGCCTCCCAGCGCGCAACCTCGGGCCCGGTGGCAGGGGTCTTGCAGCCTGCGATGACCGCCAGGACGGCCAGTGCCGCGACAGGGAGGATGCGGGTGGGCATGGACGACATCCTCGGCCGACAGGCCTGTGCCTCCAACCGGAAATTGCAAATGAGGGACTCTGACGGTCGGCGCCCCAGACTTTGAGCCGTTCACCCCATGCCCGCGCACCTTGACTAACGTCGCTGACACCCGACACTCCCAGACACCCCATGATGCGCCTGCTGCCAGCCGCCCTCGTCGTCGTCTCACTGGAGGGTGCGGTGGACTTCAACCGCGAGGTGCGACCCATCCTCGCGCAGCATTGTTTCGCCTGCCACGGGATGGACGAGCATTCCCGCGAAGGAGAGTTGCGCCTCGACCTCCAGGAGACCGCCCACAAGTCCGGCGAGTCAGGCGCCATCGCCATCGTGCCCGGCGACCCGGCGAAGAGCGAAGTCGTCCGCCGCATCTTCACCGATGACAGGGACGACCTCATGCCGCCGCCCAAGGCGAAGAAGCCGCTGGCCGAGAAGGACAAGGAGGTCCTGCGCCGCTGGATCGCGGAAGGCGGAAAATACGAGGCCCACTGGGCCTTCGCGAAGCCCGTGCAGCCGACGCCCCCGGATGCCTCGGTCCACCCCGTCGACGCCTTCGTGCGCGCCAGGCTCGCCAAGGAGGGCCTGCGTCCCTCGCCCGAAGCCGACCGCCACACGCTCATCCGTCGCCTTTCGCTCGACCTGACCGGACTGCCTCCGACGCCCGAGGAGGCCGACGCCTTCGCGGCCGACGGCTCTCCGCAGGCCTACGAGAACCTCGTGGAGCGCCTGCTGGCTTCGCCCCGCTACGGCGAGCGCTGGGCTCGCCGCTGGCTCGACCTCGCCCGCTACGCCGACACCAACGGATTCGAGAAGGACCGTCCCCGCACCATCTGGCCCTACCGCGATTGGGTGGTGAAGGCGCTCAACGAGGACATGCCTTACGACCAGTTCGGCATCCGGCAGCTGGCCGGCGACCTTCTACCCGACGCGAAGCCCGACGACAATATCGCGACGGGATTCCACCGCAACACGATGCTGAACGAGGAAGGCGGCATCGACCCCAACGAGTACCGCTTCTACGCCATGGTGGACCGGGTGGGCACGACCGGGGCGGCGTTCATGGGCCTGACGATGAACTGCGCCCAGTGCCACACGCACAAGTACGACCCGATCATGCACACGGACTACTACTCCGTGATGGCGCTGCTCAACAACGCCGACGAGCCGACCTACTTCATCCCGCCCGCCGACCTCGGGGCGCAGAAGGCCGAGCACGCCCGTCAGGTGGCCCAGGCCGAAGCGGCCCTGCCCGGAAAGTTCCCCGGCGGCGCGCAGGCGCTCGAGATGAAACTGGACGCATGGATCGCCGCGGAACAGCCCAAGGCCTCGCGGTGGAAGATCATCCGCCCTTCCTCGATGAAGACCACCCTGCCCCACCTCGAGGTGCAGCCTGACGGCTTCATCCTCGGCGGCGGCGACATCACCAAGAGCGATGTCTACGACCTCGCCTTTTCCGAGGCCGTCAAGGGCGCGACCGCGGTGCGCATCGAGGTCGCCCATCACCCGTCCCTGCCCAACGACGGTCCGGGACTCACCAACTACGAGGGCCCGCTCGGCGGCTTCTTCCTCAGCGAAATGCAGGCCTGGCAAGGCGAGCGACGCCTCGCCTTCGGCGACGCCTCCGCCACGAACGACGAGGAGGAGGACCGCATCAGCGACGCGGCGGCGGCTCCGAAGGCGAAGGCCAAGGCGGGCGCCAAGGCCAGGGCCGTGCGCAAGAAGAACAACGCCGACGCCGCGCTCGACGGCGAGATGTCCAGCGGCTGGCAGGTCCTCGGCGGCTACGGACAGAAGCAGACCGCCGTCTTCCGCTTCGAGAAACCCACCGACCTCGAGTCCGGCTGGGCGCTGAAGATGCTCTTCGAAAAGCACTTCGCCTGCCCGCTCGGGCATTTCCGCATCTCCGTCACGACCGACCCTCAGGCCACGGCCACCGGCCACCCCGCCGCAGTGGAGGACATGCTCGCCGGCGCGACGCCGGCCGTGCGCGACCAGCTGCGCAAGCGCTTCCTCGAGACGGCGCCCGAAGTCGCCGCCCACGCCAAGGCGCTGGAGGCCCTCCGCAAGCGCATCCCGCGCGGCCAGTCCACCCTCGCCATGCGGGAGCGTCCCTCCTCCAACCCGCGTCCGACCTTCCGCCATCATCGTGGCGAGTTCCTGAGCCCCCGCGAGCAGGTCAAGCCGGCCGTGCCCGCCTTCCTTCCCGCCCTGCCCAAGGATGCGCCCGCCAACCGACTCACCTTCGCCCGCTGGCTGTTCTCACCCGAGAATCCGCTGACCGCGCGCGTGGCCGTGAACCGCCACTGGCAGGCCTTCTTCGGTCGGGGCTTCGTGACGACCCTCGAGGACTTCGGCTTCCAGAGCGAGGCGCCCTCGCATCCCGAGCTGCTCGACTGGCTGGCCATCGAGTTCATGAAGTCGGGTTGGTCGACCAAGCGGCTCCACCGGATCATCGTCACCAGCGCGACCTATCGTCAGTCATCCAAGGTCTCACCGGAGTCGGCCGCCAAGGATCCCGCGAACGTCCTTCTGTCCCGCAGCAGCCGATTCCGACTCGAAGCGGAGATCATCCGTGACGCGTCCCTCAAGGCCTCAGGCCTGCTCTCGGTCAAGATGGGCGGTCCGGGCGTGTATCCGCCGCAGCCCGCGAGCGTCACCACCGAAGGAACCTACGGCAAAGTCGAATGGAAGACGAGCGAAGGCGAGGACCGCTACCGCAGGTCGCTGTACACCTTCATCAAGCGTACCGCGCCCTTCGCGATGGCCACCACCTTCGACGCCCCGACCGGAGAATCCTGCGTGGCCCGGCGCGACGTCTCCAACAGCCCCCTCCAGGCCCTGACCCTGCTCAACGACGAGATGTTCATGGAGACCGCGCGCGCGCTGGGACAGAAGGCGATGGAGTCGGCGGCCGACGACCGGGGCCGGATCACGTCCATCCTTCGCCGCTGCGTGACCCGTCCGCCCGCCGAGGATGAGCTGCGCACCCTGCAGGCGTTCGTCACGGGCCTCCGCGACCGCAAGACCGCCGAGAAGGATGTCTGGACCGCGCTCGCCCGCGCCGCCCTCAACCTCGACGAGACCGTCGTGCATCCGTGAGTAAATTCTGCCGGCATCCTCCGTCTTCAATCCTCCATCCTCCGCCTTCAGTCATGCACCCCCGCCCCAACGTCACCCGCCGGCACTTCTTCCAGGACTGCGCCCTCGGGGTCGGCAAGATCGCCCTCGCCTCGCTGATGACCGAAGGCCTGACCGGACGCCTGGCCGCCGCCGGCTCCGGCATGCGTCCCGGACTGCCGCATCACGCGCCCAAGGCCAAGGCCGTCATCCACCTCTTCATGGCCGGCGCGCCCTCGCAGCTCGAGCTCTTCGACAACAAACCCGCGCTGGCGAAACTGGAGGGCAAGCCCCTGCCGCCCTCGGTCATCAACGGCCAGCGCTACGCCTTCATCCGACCCGACGCCGCCGTGCTCGGCCCCCGCTACAAGTTCGCCCGGCACGGACAGTCCGGCGCCGAACTCTCGGAGATGCTGCCGAACATCGCCACCATCGCCGATGACATCGCGATCGTGAAGTCCTGCCGGACGACCCAGTTCAACCACGCGCCGGCGCAGATCTACATGAACACGGGCTTCTCCCAGCCCGGACGGCCCAGCATGGGCTCCTGGGTCACCTACGGCCTCGGCTCCGAATCCAAGGACCTACCCTCCTTCGTCGTGATGAGCACCGGCAGCGGCATCAGCGGCGGGGCGGCCTGCTGGAGCAGCGGCTTCCTGCCCACCAGCCACACCGGCACCCGCTTCCGCAACACCGGCGACGCCATCCTCAACACCGGCACCCCGGCCGGCATCGACCCGGCCACGCAGAAGGACACCATCGCCCTCATCAACGCGATGAACGACCGCCGCCTCCACCTCGACGGCGACAGCGAGATCGCGACGCGCATCGCCAACTATGAGATGGCCTACCGTCTGCAGACCTCGGCGCCCGAGCTGATGGACCTCTCGACGGAATCCAAGGAGACCCTCGCGCTCTACGGCTGCGACCCCAAGGTGCCCTCCTTCGCGCGCGCCTGCCTGCTCGCCCGACGCATGGTCGAACGCGGCGTGCGGTTCATCAATATCTACAACGAGGGCTGGGACGCGCACAGCGACGTCGCCGGCAACGTGCGGAACAACTGCGCCAAGACCGACCGCGCCTCGGCTGCGCTCGTCAAGGACCTCAAGCGCCTCGGCCTGCTCGACAGCACGCTCGTGGTCTGGGGCGGTGAGTTCGGCCGCACCCCCATGATCGAGGCGAGCGTCTCGCTCGGGCGCAGCATGGGCCGCGACCACCACCCCCAGGCCTTCTCGATGTGGATGGCGGGAGGGGGGATCAAGGGAGGCCAGACGATCGGCGAGACCGACGAGATGGGCTTCAACGTCGTCAAGGACGAGGTCCGCGTCCCCGACCTGCAGGCCACCATCCTGCACTGCCTGGGCATCGACCACGAGCGCCTGACCTTCCGCAACGCGGGCCTGGACTTCCGCCTGACGGGCGTCGAGCCCTGCCGCGTGGTCCGACAGCTGCTGGCCTGAGCGAAGGAGGTTGAGCCGGCGGGAGGACCGCCCGAGCATGCGGGCAACTTACCCGCCCCGCGGGTGTTGTACCAGTACCCCTCATGCCCGCATTCTCCCTCGCCATCTTCTGGGGCGCCCTGCTCCTCTTCCTGGTGCAGCCGCTCATCGCGAAGTACATCCTGCCGTGGTTCGGAGGGAGCCCGGCCGTATGGACGACCTGCATGTTGTTCTTCCAGCTGCTGCTGCTCGGCGGATACGCCTACGCGCACTTCAGCACGACCCGCCTGCGGACACGCACCCAGGTCGTCGTGCACCTCTCCCTGCTCGGGCTTTCGCTGCTGCTCCTGCCGATCGCGCCGGGCGACCAGTGGAAACCCGCCGACGGCTCGTCGCCGACCGGCTCGATCCTGCTGCTGCTGCTGGCGACCATCGGAATGCCCTACCTCGCCCTCTCGGCCACCGGCCCGCTCTTCCAGGCCTGGTTCAGCCGAGCCCACCCCGGCGTCTCGCCCTACCGGCTCTACGCACTGTCCAACGTCGGGTCGCTGCTCGCGCTGCTCGGCTACCCCTTCCTGATGGAGCCCAGGCTCGGCCGGCATGACCAGGCCCTGTGGTGGTCGGCGGGACTCGCGGTCTTTGCCGGGCTCGCCGCCTGGTGCGGCCGGCAGGTGTGGCGGATGGGGGACCAGCCCCCCGCGACGACGACCGGGGAGGAGGCGCGCGCCGGGGGGATCGACCGCACGCTGTGGCTGGCCCTGCCGGCCTGCGGCGTGATCCTGCTGCTCTCCGTCACCAACCGGCTCTGTCAGGACATCGCGGTGATCCCGTTCCTCTGGGTGCTGCCGCTGAGCCTCTACCTGCTGACGTTCATCATCTGCTTCGACAGCCCTCGTTGGTACCAGCGCGCGCTCTGGCTCCCTCTCCTGGCGGCCACCCTGGCGGCGGTCGCGGCCTGGATGCTGCAGGGCAACATGGCAACGCCGACGCAGGCCTGGCTGGCTCCCGTGGCCTGGGCGATGGAGGCCGCCTCCGGACTTTCGATGTTCGGCGAGATCGCCCTCTTCCTCATCGCGTTGTTCATCGGATGCATGGTCTGCCACGGCGAAGTCTACCGGCTGCGGCCCTCGGCCGGCGGCCTGACGGGCTTCTACCTCTCGCTCTCCGCCGGCGGCGCCGTCGGCGGGCTCTTCGTCGCCCTCGGGGCTCCCGCCCTCTTCCGCGACTACCACGAGCTCCATGTCGGGCTGTTCCTCCTCGCGGCCCTCACCCTCGCGGCCCTCTGGGCCGCACAGGACAGCCCCATCGCGCGCTGGCGCCGGCCCTGGGCCTGGTGCGGACTCATCCTGCTGCTGGCGGGCTTCGGCGAGGCCCTGCGCGTCGACGCGCAAGCGCCCTTGGCCGGTCGCATCGAGCAGACGCGCAACTTTTACGGCGTGCTCAAGGTGCTCGAGGAGGACTCGGGCGAGGACTTCTCGCACAAGCGCACGCTGCAGCACGGGGGCACGACCCACGGGCTGCAGTTCATGGCCACGGCCCGACGCCGCGTACCCGCCTCCTACTACACCGGCTCCAGCGGCATCGGACGCACGATGCGCACGGTCTGGCCGGCGGGCGGACGTCGCATCGGAGTCGTGGGCCTCGGTACGGGGAGCATGGCCGCCTGGGGCCGCCCCGGCGACGTGATGCGCTTCTACGAGATCAACGAGGAGGTGGTCCGGATCGCCCGGGGCTCGTTCACCTACCTCGACGACACGCCCGCCAAGGTCGAACTCGTCATGGGCGACGCGCGCCTCTCGATGGAGCGCGAGAAGGACCAGCGCTATGACGTGCTTGTGCTCGACGCCTTCAGCAGCGACGCGATCCCGGCCCATCTCCTGACGAAGGAGGCCTTCGTCATCTACCGTCGGCACCTGAAGCCGGAGGGCGTCCTCGCCGTCCACGTCTCCAACCGCTACCTCGACCTGGAGCCCGTCGTACGGCTGATCGCCGCGGACTCCGGCCTCCGCGTCTCGGTGATCAACGACAACGACGTCAACGAATACCAGGTGGACGAGTACTCCGGCGGCGCCTACAGCTCGGACTGGATGCTGCTCTCCGCCGACGCCAAGGTGCTGGCGAACCCGCTGATTGCCAAGGCGGCCTCGGAGACTCCCGAGACGCCGGCGGACGCCCGCCCATGGACGGACGACCGCAGCGACCTGCTGGGCGTGCTCATGGCCGAAGAGGGCACCTTCCTGGCCTGGCTGAAGGGCCTCTGACCGCTTTCCGCTGGCACGTCCCGCCGTTCATCCCTTAAGTCCGACCCCATGCGCCCCCTTCTCGCCGCCCTGCTGTCCCTCGCCGCCGGAGCCTCCGCCGCCGACGGCCCGACAAAGCTCACCCTCGCCGACTTCACCGATCAGGAGGGCAAGGCGCCCAACGCCATGTGGTCGGCCGACGCCGACGGCGTCATCCACCTGAAGGGCAAGGGCGGCGGCGCCCTCATCTCCAAGGAGGAATACGCCTCGTTCGAACTCACCTGGGAATGGAAGCTCGAAGCCAAGGGCAACAACGGCATCAAGTACTGGGTCACGAAGATCGGCAAGGAGTGGCTCGGCATCGAATACCAGATGATCGACGACAACGGCCACCCGGACGGGCTCCGCGGCGGCTCCCACAACACGGGCAGCATCTACGACATCGTTGACTCAGCCAAGGACAAGGCCCTCAAGCCGGTGGGCGAATGGAACTCCAGCCGCATCGTGGTCAAGGACGGCCGGATCGAGCACTTCCTCAACGGCAAGCCGGTCTCCTCGGCCGACACGAAGTCGGAAGATTGGAAGTCGGCGATCGGCCGCAGCAAGTTCCGCACCAAGCAGGGCTTCGCGCCCGGGAAGGGCAAGCTGATGCTCACCGAGCACAGCGACCCCTGCTGGTTCCGCAACCTCGTCGTCCGGCCGCTCTGAGCGGATGCGCGCCGCCGCCCTGCTGCTGCTCTGCGCCGGCCTGACGGCCGCGGAGAAGAAGCCAAAGGCGGACGTGCAGCCGTGGGGGGGATGGGTCGAGGCCGACTTCCCCTTCTACTCCTCGGTCATCGACGCGCGACGCGCCGGCACCTGCGCGAAGAACCTCTCGCCGCGCGCCATCGTGCTGCCGTTGGAGCACGGCTGCCACGTGGCGATCGACGTCGACCTCTGCCGCGTCGCGGCCGTCTGGCGCGGCAAGGGCGTGACCGACAAGGCCCTCGCCCCAGGGTCGTATCATGATCCTGGGCGCAAGACGCCCGGCGGGCAATCGCCCCTGCCCACGCCAGAAGGCAAGCTCTGGATCGGCAACGGCCTGCTGCCCGGCTGGCAGACGGGCGCGCTACGACGCGACGATCCGCGCGAACCGGCCTCGAGTCCCGAGGAGGTCGGCCTCGGCGCCCTGCCCGAGGGCATGGCCCGTTTCAGGTCCCTCGCGATCGAAGGAAACGTCGTCACGCTGCGGTACGCGATCGGCGGCGCGGAGGTGTCGGAGCAATGGCAGGCTTCGCTGCATGCGGGCGAGCCGTTCGTGGAACGCCGGCTTTCCCTCGGCCGGAGAGCGCAGGATCTCGTCCTGGTCGCCGGTGCGCGCATCAACGGACCCTCCCAGGAACTGGAGCCGGGGCTCGCCCTTGCTGGATTCGGCCAGGCCGAGGACGACCCCGAGTACTTCATCTTCCGATTCCCGGCCGGCGGGCCAGCCACCGCCTGCGTGACCTATGGCGACGAGAAGAAGCCGCCCGCGGGTCGTACCGACTTTGAACGGCCTGCGGCCGCAGGACTGCGCTGGAAAGGCGCCGTAATGACCTCGACGCGGCTTTCCGACTCCAAGGAAGCCTACGTCGTCGACGAGGTCGGCCTGCCGGTGCCGAATCCCTGGAAGCGTGCGGTCCGCCCCTCGGACGTCCAGTTCCAGAAGAATGGGAGCGCCTTCGTCGTCACGCTGGACGGCGACGTGTGGTCGGTCGCGGGCCTCGCGGGCGAGTCCCCCATGCCAGTCTGGCGTCGGTTCACCTCCGGGCTGCACGAACCCATGACCCTCGCCGTGCGCGACGGCGAGCTCTTCGCCTTCGACCGCAACGGCATCTGGCGCCTGCGCGACCTCGACGGCGACGGCGAGGCAGACGAGCACGAGCTGTTCTGCAACACCTTCGCCCAGACGGCCGACCTCCGTGAATTTCCCAGCACGCTGCGGGTGGGGCCCGGCGGCGAATTCTTCATCGCCAAGGGCGGGCAGGAGGCCGCGACGATCGGCAAGCACAACGGCAGCGTACTGAGGATCTCGGCCGACGGCGCACGGCACGAGGTGCTCGGCTACGGGTTCCGGCAGCCCAACCTCGCGGTGCATCCCGTCACGGGACTCGTGACCTCCAGCGACCAGCAGGGACAGTACGTCCCCAGCACGCCCATCCATCTGGTCGGAGGCCGCAAGTTCTACGGCTTCCTCAGCGACAAGCTGCCCAAGGAGAGCTACCCGGCGCCGATCGAGCCGCCGCTCACCTGGATGCCGCACGCGGTGAACGCCTCCGCGCTCTCCCAGGTCTGGCTCATCGGCTCCAAGATGGGGCCGCTGGACGGCGGGCTCGTCCAGATTTGCTTCAACCGGCCGGACCTGCTCAGGGTGAACTTCAACCGACGCGGCTCACGCCCGCAGGCCAGCGTCGCCAGCGTGGCGCAGGGCTTCTCCTTCCCTCCCCTCAACGGATCGGTGAATCCGACGGACGGCCAGCTCTACCTCGCCGGATTCCAGATCGCCGGCTGGGGCAACATCCTCGACTCGCTCGCCGGAATCGGTCGCGTGCGTCACACAGGCGCTCCGCTGCTCTTACCGAAGGAGGTCGCCCCCATGGACAAGGGGGTGCTGGTGCGCTTCGAGGTCCCGGTGGACAGGGCCAGGGCCTCCGACCCCGACAACTGGTCGCTGGCCACCTGGCATTACCGCCGTGCGCCGTCCTACGGCTCGGCCCAGTACAAGGAAGACGGCGCGACGGGCAACGACTGGCTCACGCCGAGCGCGGCCTACGTGTCCGAAGACGGCAGGTCGGTCTTCATCGCCACCCCTGGCATCAGGCCGGTCGAGCAACTGCGGGTGGGCTGGTCCATCGCCAGCGCAGACGGCCGCAGGATGGAGGACAACGCGTACACGACGATCCATGAACTGACGACCTTCGAGCCCTCCCAGGAGGGATTCGGCGACCTGCGGGTCGACCTCACGCCCCGACAGGCCAAGACGGCCGCCAAGGAGACGGTGTCCGCCGAGGAAGGCCGACGGCTGGCGACCGTCTTCGGCTGCGTGGCCTGCCATTCGGTGACCGACGCCGCCATGACCAACGTGGGCCCGAAATGGAAGGGGCTCTACGGCTCGAAGCGCGACTATGTGACCGACGCGAGGAAGAAGGGTTCGCTGACGGTGGACGACGCCTACCTCCGCGAATCCATCCTGAAACCCGAGGCCAAGAAGCACGCTTCCTTCCTCAAGTCCGAGTTCGCGATGCCCAGCTTCGCCGGCGTGATGACCGACGCCCAGATCGACTCGGTCATCCTCTATATCCGCTCGCTACGCTGACATGGCACGCCTGCTCGCCGCCCTCGTCCTCTGCGCCGCCGCATCCTTCGGTTCGACGCGGCCGAACTTCGTGGTGGTGTTCATCGACGACCTGGGCTGGGGCGACTTCGGATGCTTCGGCGGCAAGGATGCACGCACGCCCGAAGTCGACCGGCTGGCCGCCGAGGGCCGCCGGTTCACCCAGTTCTACGTCAATTCGCCGATCTGCTCGCCCTCGCGCTGCGCGCTGCTCACCGGACAGCATCCGCAGCGCTGGCGGATCACCTCCTACCTGAACAACCGGGCCGACAACGAGCGGCGCGGGCTGGCCCAATGGCTGGACCCGAAGGCGCCCTCGCTCGCGCGCACGCTCAAGGAGGCGGGCTACGCCACGGGCCAGTTCGGCAAATGGCATCTGGGCGGTCAACGCGACGTCGACGACGCGCCCGCGATCACGGCCTACGGTTACGACGCGTCGCTGACGAACTTCGAGGGCATGGGGCCGAAGCTGCTGCCGCTCACCCTCCGTCCGGGCGAGGAGAAGCCCGGACGCATCTGGGCCGACGCCGAAAGACTGGGCGGACCAGCGAAATGGATGCTCCGCTCCGAGATCACGTCCGGCTTCGTCGACGCGGCCTCGGCATTCATCGACCAGAGCACGACGGCAGGACGGCCTTTCTTCGTGACGGTCATGCCCGACGACGTCCACAGCCCGTTCTGGCCGCCGGTCACCGACTTCCGCGAAGGCAAACGCGGGCTCTACCTCGCGGTGCTCGAATCGATGGACCGTCAGCTGGGCCGTCTGTTCGCGAAGGTCCGCGCCGACGTCCGACTGCGCGACAACACCATCATCGTGCTTTGCTCGGACAACGGCCCGGAGCCGGGCGCAGGTTCGGCCGGACAGCTCCGCGGGCACAAGACCCAGATCTACGAGGGCGGGATCCGTTCACCGCTCGTGGCGTGGGCGCCCAGGCTGCTGCGGGGCGCACCCGGGGGCGAGGACAGCACCTCCATCATCGCCGCCTTTGACCTGGCCCCTTCGCTCGCCCGTCTGGCGGGCACGCGACACGAGGGCGCCGACGGCGAGGACGCTTCCGCCGCGCTGCTCGGGACCTCCGCCCACCGTCGCGCCAAGCCGCTCGTCTGGCGCCGCCCGCCCGATCGGAAGAACTGGCCCCCCGCCCTGCCCGAATCGCAGCCCGACCTGGCCATCCGCGACGGGCGATGGAAGTTGCTCTGTGATTTCGACGGCTCCGGCGCCCGTCTCCACGACCTGGAGACGGATCCGAGTGAAAGCCGCGACTTGGCCGGGGCCGAACCTGCCCTAGCCGAGCGGCTGACCAAGGCCGTCCTGGAATGGCACCGCTCGATGCCCCCGGATGGCGCCCTTGGTCCCACGAAGCCCGCCGCGAAGAAGAAACGCTGAAGGTCCGGACTCGCAAACCCGGCCGCTTACCGCTGTCCTAGGGCCATGCGCTCCCCACGCCTGCTTCCCCTCCTCGCCGCCGCCATCCTCGGCGCCGCCCCGTTGCTCGCCGCGGAATTCCGTCTGGCCGCCCCCATCTCCGACCACATGGTCCTGCAGCGCGGCAAACCCGTCGCCATCTGGGGCTTCGCCGACGCCGGCGAGAAGGTCGGCGTGGAGTTCGGTGGCCAGAGCAAGCAGGCGGTCGCGGACGGCGACGGCCGCTGGGACGTGAGGCTCGACGCGATGGAGGCCAGCGCCCAGCCCCGCTCCCTGCTGGCGACCGGCAGAGACGGCCGGAAAATCGAGGTGAAGGATGTGCTCGTCGGCGAGGTCTGGCTCGGCTCCGGGCAGTCCAACATGGCAATGTCCGTGCAGGCCTCCAACGCCTTCGAAGCCGAGAAGGCCGCCGCCAACTTCCCTCTCATCCGGCACTACCAGGAGTCGTCCACCCATGCGGACAGGCCGAAAGCCGAAGGCAAAGGCGCTTGGAGCGCATGCACGCCCGACAACGTCGGCCGCTTCTCCGCCGTGCTCTACTTCTTCGGCCGCGAGATCCATCGGGAAGTCGGCGTGCCCGTCGGCCTGATCAACACCTCCGTCGGCGGCACCCCGATCGAATCCTGGGTTTCCGCCGAGACCCAGTCCTCCGACCCCGAGACCAAGGCCAACTTCGACGCCCGGTTGAGGGACCACCTCGCCTTCGACGAACGCAAGTCCGGCGAGCTTTTCGCCAAGCAAATGGCCTCATGGAAGGCCGCGGCCGCCAAGGCCAAGAAGGAAGGCAAGGCCTTCGTCGTGCGGGCGCCGAGGGACCCCCTTGCGATGCGCAGGCTCAAGGGCGGCCCCGCCGGACTCTACAACGGCAAGGTCGTCAACCTCGCCCCCTACACGCTCCGCGGCATGCTCTGGTACCAGGGAGAAGGCAACGCGCACAACCCGCAGGCCGCCGCACTCTACCAGAAGCAGCTGTCGCAGCTCGTCACGAGCTGGCGCACCCTCTGGCAGGACGAAGTCCCCTTCGCCTGGGTGCAGCTGCCCAACTACCGCGACTCGGAGGCGGAGGGCTGGCCGCTCATGCGCGAATCGATGATGAAGGTCCTCGCGCTGCCGAAGACCGGCATGGCCGTCACGATCGATATCGGCGACCCCAAGGACATCCACCCGAAGAACAAGCAGGACGTCGGCAAGCGCCTCTCCTACTGGGCCCTCGGCACGGTCTATGACCGCAAGGTTCCCGCAATCTGCGGCCCCCTGCCCTCCGGACACAAGGCGGAGGGAGCCTCCGTCACGGTGTCGTTCAAGCACGGCGAAGGCCTGAAGGCCCGCGACGGCGGCACGCTCCGCGGATTCCTGATCGCCGGAGCCGACAAGTCCTGGAAGCCCGCCGCAGCCCGCATCGAAGGAGACAAAGTCGTGGTGAGCAGCCCTGAGGTGTCCGCGCCCGTCGCGGTGCGCTACGCCTGGGCGGAGAATCCCGACTGCAACCTCGTCAACGGGGCCGGACTGCCCGCCACCAGCTTCCGTACGGACGACTGGCCGGCGACGAAGTGAGACGACGACAGCGGCTAAATATGTCCTTCTAATCGGCGGAAGGCGCCGCAACCTGCGCGCATGCTCCGCACCCTGAGTCCGGTCATCGTCCACGTCATCGCCGCGTACTCCCTGGCTCAGGTCGCCCCCCAGAAGGACGCGGCCGGCTCGACGCCGGCCGGGGCCAACTTGCCGCCTTTCATCCAGGGGCTCCAGCTGCCTGGTCACGACTACTGGACCGGCGTGCACTGGGAAGGAGTCAGGCCCGAGCTAGGCTCCCCCGGCGTCCGGGTGATCGAGAGCGGACGATTCTGGCTGGCACAGAACACGGGCACGCTGGCTTTCCCCTCGTTTGGAGGGTTCGGAGATCGCCATCCGGGCGCCTACGCGACGGGCGCCTACCCGACTTATGACTTGGCGTTCGGACGGCCCGCGGATGAGGAGGCCCCGGGGCAGCCGCTGGCCCGTCCAGGCCCGGAGAGAACAGGCATGACGATGCCGACCGGCCTCAAGAGCCTGTCACTCACCGTCGACGGCGTGGAGTACGACATCATCCGCGGCAAGCCCTGGGACGGGAAGTCCGGTCCGCGCGTGATGGAGTCCGGGAGATTCCTGCAGCGCATGGACATCCTCGGCCTCGACGTGAGCAACGCCCAGGGCCAGCGGCTGCAGGGGGACTTCAGATTCGAGACCGTGGCCTGGCCGGACCGCCTATCCTTCTTGCTGCACGCACGTCCGCCCCTCGAACCCATCCTCGAAGGGGAAGCCTCCTTCGGCGTCCGAGGCGGGGGCTTCGGACTGACGGGGAGCAATCATCTCGAGATTCCCTCCCACCCCTCCCTCGCGGCGCGAAGCTTCACCCTGGAGCTCTGGGTCTACGTGCCCGAGGATACGGGCGAGGCCACGAAGCAGACGCCCTGGATCTTCTGCCGGGGGGCCAACGAAGAAAGCGCGGGCGGTCTAGGCATCACGCTGGCCGGGACCAGGCTAGCCGCCCGGTTCAACGGGCCCGGCGGGAGAAAAAGCGCCCGGATGCTGGTCTCACCCTCCGAGGTCAGGACCGAGGCGTGGAACCATGTCGCGCTCACCTACGACGGCGGACGCTACGTCTTCTTCGTGAACGGCGCGCCCGCCGGACACTTCCAGGAGGAAGGGGCGCGGGTGAGCGGCGACGTACCGATCACGATCGGCCGCCGCGGGGACGGCCACGGCGACGGCTACCACTTCAAGGGCGTGGTCGACGAGCTGCGGTCCCATCCGCGGGCTCTGACGGCATCTGAGATCGGCGCCCGTGCGGCGCGCCGACCCGCCGCCACGATCGACGGCGGGCTCGCGCTGTCTTTCAACGACCAGGTCGCGGCCCGGGAACGGCGGGGACGTCGCGAATGGAAGGACGTCCGCATGGGGATGGCTTTTGGGAAGCCAGGCAACGACACCCGAAGCATCTTCGCCACGGCACCGTTCACCATCAACTGGAACGGCCCGACGCCGGCGGACGTCTCCGGCTGGCATCGTGGCCTGCTGGTGGTGCGGCGGGACAGCGCGTACAGGGTCGGCGCAGAACCTGCAGCGAGCGGAGAAAGATTGACGCTCACCGCACAGGACAAGGACACCGGGGCCGCGCTGCCCGTGACCTGGGACGAGGCGCTCGGCTGCTTCAAGGTCGACCTGGACTCCGTCAGGGGCGCCGGGCAAGGCAACGACCTGCTGGAACGCGTGCGCCTCCGGCTCGGCCGGACGGGCGATCGCCGCTTCAACGATGTGGCCAGGGTGATGTTCATCAAGACCGCCGCCGGCCTCCGGCACGCGCTGGGCGCCCCCGTCACGGGGATCACCGCGGTCCTGCGCGGGCCGGACGGCACGCCCACCGGGATTCCGGTCCAGCTGAGCAAGAACTGGCACACGCAACCCGGAGACGATGAGAACGCTGGCGTCTGGTTCCATGGCGTGACGATGCTCCAGCTCGACATCGCCAGCCGGGAGGTCGAACTGGAGCTCGCCCTGGCCTACGGACACTGGGGGAGGCTCCCCGCCGTGTCCCATTCGCAGCTGAGCCTCATCGGCTGGGGCGTGAACAGGGTCTGGGAGGAGGCGGCGATCGGAGCCTGGGGGGAAACTTTCTGCTTCGAGCCCGAGCGCGTGCAGCGCGGCAACATCGTCCTGGATGTCAGACCCCTGATGGTGACGCCTACGCGCGGCGAAAGATGGCAATGGACCAACAACGTCGGCGGGGCGGACTGGTTCATCCTCGAGACCGCCCAGTCGCCCTCGGCGAGGCTCCTTCCGACCGATGTGAGGACCGCCTACCTCTCGCAGGGGCCCTGCCTCTCGCGGACCGTGTACACCGGCGGGCTGGGCAGGAACACGAGCCGATTCGGCGGGCCCATCGCCACCCGCGCCGAGGTCGAGATCGGCCGCACGACCGACATCGCGCGGGCCAGCTACCGCCTGCGACTCGATGTCAAGGAGCAGGTGGACTTCCAGCGCTTCACCGTATTCCAGATGGGCTCCGAGCAGTACAACTACCCGCGTGAGGAGGCCTTCGCCCTGGGGGACGCCGGAGGCGTCCTGCGCGCCTGGAAGCCCGAGCCCCACGGCAAGGAGGACGGACGCACCGTGCTCGGCGCACCCCAGGAAATGGCCGGCCGGACGCCGTGGGTCTCCCTGCATGGCGGCAAGGACCCTCTTTTTGCGCGCACCGGAGCCTTCGCCGACCGCGGCTTCATCATCCGCTCCTGGAAGGCCGTGCTGGGCGGACAGCCGGCGAACCCCTGGATTGTTGAACGGAATTCGATTCCTCCCCGGAGGATGCGCACGGTCACGCTGGATATCACCGCGCCGCCCGGCGTTAAGTCGCTCCTGCCCGGCGACTACGTCGAGGCGCTCATCGAGCACGTCGTGATCCCAAGAAGCGCGGACGACTACTACGGTCCCGACGAGAAGCTCAGGGAGGCCCTTCGAACCCGTTCGGCACCGGAGATGGTCCTGCGGGAGGCCAAGCAGGGGGCGAGGGATGTCACGGTATCGGTCGGCCGGCTACGATCGCTGCATCCTGCCGTCTCCGTGGAATGCCAGGACAACCGCGCCGAGATCACCCTCGCGGGCGGCGTCGGCCATGTGCCCTTGCGCTTTTCCGGCCTGACCCTGCCGCCACGCCGCATTCAGGTGCTGCTCGACGGCAAGCCGGCCGTCCCTGCGACCGGGGACAAGCCCGCCGCCCCCGCCATCCCGGGAACGCCGCCCGATCCGGCCTCGCACGGGACCGAGTTCTGGCAGATTGAGCCGGCGCCCGACCGGCGAAGCTACGCCTTTGTCATCAACCTGCCCGCCGGGGAGAACCCCCGCCGCATCACCGTCGGCGAACCCCCGCCGCCCCCTGCGGGGTTGCCAGCCAAGGAGGCCGACCCACGATGAGGGGATGCGTCTCATCCCGCTCCTGCTTGCACTGATCGCGGCGTCCGGCGCCGCCGCGAGCCGCCAGCCCAACTTCGTCTACGTCTTCTCCGACGACCAGCGCTGGGACGCGATGGGGGCGGTGCAGCGTGAACAGGGCGACAAAGGCCGTTTCCCCTGGCTGCGGACCCCGAACCTCGACCGTCTGGCGGCCGAAGGGCTGCGCTTCCGCAACGCCTTCGTCGTGAACTCCCTCTGCGCACCCTCGCGGGCCTCATTGGTGACGGGCCAATACGGGCACCTCAACGGCGTGACGAACAACCATACGCCGCACCCGGAGGGCAACGTG
Source organism: Verrucomicrobiota bacterium (assembly GCA_030830965.1). Classification (GTDB taxonomy): domain Bacteria; phylum Verrucomicrobiota; class Verrucomicrobiia; order Opitutales; family UBA953; genus UBA953. The sequence continues at coordinate 69,437 of JAURLX010000021.1, forward strand.
AGCCTGCCCGCGCTCCTGCGCGGCGCCGGGTACGTCTCGGGTTTCTTTGGAAAGTGGCACCACGGCAGCCAGTCGGGCAAACGACCCGGCTTCGACACCTCGGCGAGCTTCACCGGACAGGGCGTGTACTTCGACTGCCCCGTCGAGGTCGACGGCGTGCGCCGCGCGACCAAGGGATTCGTCGACGACGTGACCACCGATCTCGCGATGGACTTCATCCGCGCCAACCGCGAGCGCCCCTTCCTGACGATCCTCGCCTTCAAGACTTGCCACGGGCCCTTCACCCCGCCGCCCCGTCATGAGAAGGCCTACGAAGGCGAACAGGCCCGCGCCGTGCCCAATCTGGGGCTGAAGCCGCCCTACCTTAAGAGCGTCGGCCCCAAGGCCGCGGCCGCCGCGGCCGCGGCTCCGGCGGGCCTCGTCCCGACCAACCTGAACATGTTCAGGGGCATCAACGCCGTCGACGACAACGTCGGGCGCCTGCTCGCCCTGCTCGATGAACTCAGGCTGGCGGAGGACACGGTCTTCGTCTTCTCCAGCGATAACGGCTACTACCTCGGCGAGCATGCGCTCGGGGACAAGCGTTCGGCCTACGACGAATCCCTGCGGATTCCGATGGTCGTCCGCTACCCGCGCGCCGTGAAAGGAGGCCGCACCGACGACCGCATCGTCCTCAACGTCGACCCCGCGCCCACCTTCCTCGACCTGGCCGGGGTGCCCATCCCCGCCGCCGTGCAGGGGCGCAGCTGGCGGCCGCTGCTGGAGGCCCGCGAGGATGTCGCATGGCGCGACGCCTTCTTCTACTGCTACTTCTTCGAAAGGGGATTCGGCGTGCCCACGACGACGGCCGTGCGCACAAACGATGCGAAGATGATCAAGTATCCTGGCCACGACGATTGGACCGAGGTCTTCGATCTGAAGGCGGATCCCTACGAGACCCGCAACTTGGCGAACGCCCCGGAGGCCGCCGACCTGCGCACGAGACTTGAGGCCGAATACGAAAGGCAGTCCAAGGCCGTGGCCTTCCGCATCCCTGACTTCGCCGACACGCCGCCGGCCGACGGCTCCCTGCCCGCGCCCAAGGACGCCGCCGAGAAGAAGGGCGGCAAAAAGAAGAAGAAGGCGGGGGCCGCCAAATGAGAGGGCGCCTCCTGCTGCTGGCGGCGACGGGCGCGATCTTCTCCGGGTGCGCCTCGCCCCGCCACCCTTCCGACGTCTGGGACTCCGAAGGTCCGGTGCCGCTGGTCGCCGACCAGCCGCGCGTCCGGAACGTGCGCTTCCAGGTCATCAAGCCCTACGAATTCGCCCTGGACGGCTACCGATTCCTGCACGGCGTAGCCCTCGCCTCCCATCAAGGCCGGCTCTACGCAACCTTCGGTCATAACCAAGGAGGCGAGAACACTTCGAGCGAGGAAGCGCGCTTCACCTGCAGCGAGGACGACGGCCGCACCTGGAGCCCCGTACGCACCATCGACGGCGCGCCGGAACCCGAAGTCGGGGTCAGCCATGGCGTGATGCTCTCGCATGAAGGCCGCCTGTGGGCCTTCCACGGCGCCTACAAGGGGACGCTCAAGGACGTGCACACGCGCGCCTACCAGCTGCAGGCGGACGGATCCTGGAAGAAGCTCGGCATGGTGGTCGGCGGCGGCTTCTGGCCGCTCGAACCGCCCGTCCCGCTCGGCGACGGCAACTGGATCATGTCCGGTGCCTCGATCGGCGGACAGAACCCGCCTGCCGTGGCGATCAGCCGCGGGGACGACTTCACGAAGTGGGACCTCGTCCGGATCCCGATGTCGCCGGGACTCGGCAGCGTCTGGGGCGAATCCGCCGTCGTGGTGAACGGCAAGAGCGTGCACCTCTACTCACGCTACGGACAGAAGGCGCAGCTGCTCACCGCGGTGAGCCGCGACCGCGGCCGCACCTGGACGTCCCTCTCGCCTTCCGACATGCCCATGGCCGCCACCAAGCCCTGCGCCGGCATGCTGTCGGACGGACGTCGCTACCTCATCAGCTCCATCAGTGGCGACGGAGGCAACCGACGAGCCCCGCTTAGCATCGCGCTCTCGGAACCTGGCGAGGAAGGTTTCAGCCGCATCTTCGTCATCCGGGACGCGGTCCACCCCCGGGGGGCCGGGGAGTCCCATCCCAAGGCCGCCCTCGCTTACCCCTGCGCCCTCGAGATGGGCGGTTTCCTCTACGTCGGCTACTCCAATAGCGGCGGAGGAGCGGGCCGGGTCGGCACAGGTCGCGAACTTTGGAACAACAACAGCGCCGAGCTCGCCGTCATCCCCCTGGATTCGCTCCGCTGAATCGCCTGTTTTGTTTGGCAAGACGGCCGTTTCCCTTTGACGTAGGGGGCATGAAGACCCCGCTCGTCGCCTTCGCCTGGCTCGCGCTCGGCTGCGCCTCCGCCCTGGCCCTGCACGAGAAGAACGCCGGACCCTCCAAGGTGGAGCTCAAGTTCCGCCCGCCCGCGCCCGCGCCGCTCTCCGCCGAGCAGCAGCTCGCCACGTTCAAGGTCGAGAAGGGCTGGCGCGTCGAACTGGTCGCTTGCGAGCCCATGGTGCAGTCGCCGATCGCCGCGGCCTTCGACGAACGGGGCCGCCTGTTCGTGGTCGAGATGATCGGATACATGCAGGACCTCGACGGCGGCGGCGAGAGCGAACCCAACGGAAGGATCTCCGTGCTCGAGGACACGGACGGCGACGGCCGCATGGACAAGGCCACCGTGTTCGCCGACAAGCTGGTCATGCCCCGAGCCGTCATGCCCGTGGCGGGCGGCGCGCTGGTCGCCGTCCCCCCGAACCTCTGGTTCATGCAGGACACGGACGGCGACGGCCGCGCGGACAAGCAGACGGTCGTCGTCGATGACTTCGGCCGGGCGGGCGGACAGCCCGAGCACATGGCCAACGCCCCGATCTGGTCGATTGACAACCACGTCTACAGCGCAGGCTACGCCTCCCGCCTCCGCCTCACGGGCGGGCAGTGGAAGAAACTCCCGGGCGGGCTCGGGCGAGGCCAGTGGGGGCTCTGCCAGGACGACGTGGGGCGACTCTACTACAACTACAACTCCGACCTCCTCCGGACGGACCTGCTCCAGGCCGAAGCCTATTCGCGCAATCCCCTCCTCCGTACCGCCGCGGGCATCAACCACAAGGCGATGGCAGCCCAGGACATCTGGCCCTCGCACCCCACCCCGGGCGTCAACCGTGGCTACGACGGAAAGACCCTGCGCGCCGACGGCACGCTGGCGAAAGTGACCGCCACCTGCGGCGCGGGCGTCTACCGCGGCGACGGACTGGGGGCCGACTTCGCCGGCAGCGTGCTCATACCCGAGCCCGCCGGCAACCTGGTCAAACGACTCACCCTGACGGAGAAGGACGGGATGGTGACGGCCGTCGATCCGCACCCGGGGTCCGAGTTCCTGACCTCGACGGACGAACGTTTCCGTCCGGTGCAGGCGCTGAACGCGCCCGACGGGACCATGCTGCTCGTCGACCTCTACCGGGGCATCATCCAGCACGAGGCCTTCCTCACCCACTACTTGGTGGCGAACATCGAGGACCGCAAACTGGTCACCCCCTTCGACCGCGGCCGCATCTGGCGCGTCGTCCGCGACGGCGCGCCTCGCGCCCCGGCCTTCCGCATGCCCAGCGACACCCAGGGGCTGGTCGGCGCCCTCGCCCACCCGGGCGGCTGGGTGCGAGACACCGCCCAGCGGCTGCTCGTCGAACGGGGCGCCGCGGAAGCAGCGCCCGCCCTCCGCGCAATCGCGACGAGAAGCAAGGCCCCGTCGCTCGGCAAGCTGCACGCCCTGTGGACGCTCGACGGGCTGGGCGCGCTGGACGCGGCGACCGCCCGCACGGCCCTCAAGGACTCTGACGCGCGCGTGCGGGCCGCCGCCGTCCGCACCGCTCCCGCCGAGGTCATCCCCGAGATCGCCGCGCTGTCCGAAGACACGGACGCGGGGGTGCTCGCCCAGGTCGCCGTGCGCCTCTCGGCCTCCAATCTGCCCGTGGCGGACGACGCCCTCGCCCGGACGCTGATCCGCCGCGGCGACAACGTGCTCGTGCGGGAAGGAGCACTTACCGGAGCTCGCGGACGCGAGACGTCCTTGGCCAGGATCATCGCCGAGAAATCCGGGGACAAGCCCGACAAGCCGGCGCTGGAAGTCCTCCGGGCGCTCGGCTCGATGGTGGCCCAGGCCGGCAAGGCGGACCCGTTCGAGGAGATGCTCAAGCTTGCCGACGCCAAGCCGTCCGCGCGCGTGGCCATCATGCAGGGCCTAGCGCAGACCACGACCGGCCGGGGAGCCGCCAAGCCCAAGCCTCTCTGGCTTGACGGCCCCTCCCCCGCCCTGGCTTCCCTCAAGAGCTCCCTGCGATCCGGCGACGGAGCCAAGGCCTTCACCGCCGTGGACCAGCGGCTGGTCTGGGCCGGCAAGCCCGGCGCGCCGCCTCCTCCGAAGATCACACCCCTCACCGCGGCCCAGCAGGAAGCGTTCGAGAAAGGACGCACCATCTACGCATCCCTCTGCGGCGGCTGCCATCAGCCTCACGGGTACGGACTGGAAGGGCTCGCACCCCCCCTGGTAGACAGCGAATGGGTCCTCGGCTCGCCCGACGTCGCCGCAAGGATCGTCATGCACGGGCTGAACGGCCCGGTGAAGGTCGGGAGCCGCACCTGGGACCTCGCCATGCCACCGATGCTGCAGTTGTCGGACGAGGACATCGGGGCGGTGCTAACCTATGTGCGTCGCGAATGGGAGCACACCGCCTCCCCCGTGGCCCCCTCGCTGGTGAAGGACATCCGCGCGAAGTACTCCGACCGCGCGGGAGGCTGGACCGCGGAGGAACTCAGGCCGACCAAACGCAAGTGACATGGGTCATGACCTGACCTGCGGCCCCGAGACCGACCCCCTCCAGCTCTACCGGTACCGCGACGGGCTCTACGCGGCGGACTTGATCGCCGCCGCGGCCTGCGAGTTCGATTTCTTCACACGGCTGGCCCGGGAGCCCATGGACCTCGAGGGGGTCTGTCGCTCGTTCGGCGTGCACCCGCGGCCCGCCGACGTGATGCTCACGTTCTTCGCCGCCAACGGTCTGGTCAGGTGGACGGACGGGCGCTTCCATGCGACGCCGACCGCGACGGAACATCTGACGAAGGACTCGCCCCGCTCGCTCATCCCCTACTACGCGTCGCTCAAGGAGCGGCCGGTGGCCAAGGACTTCGTGACGATCCTGCGCACCGACCGTCCCGCCAACTGGGGCAGTTATAAGGACGAGAAGCCTTGGACCGAGGCGATGCTCACGGAGGAGTTCGCCACGGGCTTCACGGCCGCCATGGACTGCCGCGGCTTCACGCTCGGCCCGGCGCTCCTGCGCGAGGCCGGACTCGCCGGAAGGCGCAGCCTGCTCGACGTGGCCGGCGGCTCCGGCATCTACGCCTGCGTGCTCGCCCAGGGCACGCCCGGCATGCGGGCCACCGTCCTCGAGCGCCCGCCGGTCGACGGCATCGCGCGCACGATGATCCGCAAGCGGGGGTGCGAGGAACGGGTGTCCGTCGTCGCGGGCGACATCTTCCGCGACCCGCTGCCGACAGGACACGACGTCCACCTGTTCTCCAACGTGCTGCACGACTGGGACGTACCGAAAGTGCGAACATTGCTGGCCGCCTCGGCCGCCGCGCTCGAGCCCGGCTCACTCATCGTCATCCATGACGCCCACCTGAACGAGGCCAAGGACGGCCCCCTGCCCGTCGCCGCCTACTCCGCGCTGCTCATGAGCGTCACCGAGGGGCGCTGCTACGGGGTCGGTGAAATGCGCGAACTGCTGTCCGAAGCCGGCTTCGGCTCCTTCCGCTTCGCCGAGACCGCCTGCGACCGCAGCGTGATCACGGCCTTGAAAGCCTGACTCCCATGAAGACCGCCGCCGCCGTCTTGGCCCTGCTGCTCGCCCTGCCCTCAAGGGCGGCCCCCGTCGACGACCTGGTCTGGCTGACCCGGGAGGGCAGGCTCGTCTTCCACGACGCCTTCGAGCGCGAGGAGGCGGGCAATCTGGCCAAGGCGATCGGCAACGGATGGAACAGCGCCACGGCCGACCGTGTCCCGAAAATCAAGCAGGCCGACCTGGACGGCGGCGTACTCAAGATCTCCAGCGCGTCCAAGGAGGCGGGCCACGCCGCCCACATCCACCACGAGGCCGGCTTCCGTGACGGCGGCGTAGTCGTGCGCTTCAAGTTCCCGGGGCTGACCAAGGGGGAGACGATGCAGCTCGGCTTCGTCGACCGCGAGACGCCCGGCGTCCACGCCGGCCACCTCTGCTACGCCATCCTGGCCGGGGGCAAGGTCACCCTCATCGACCACAAGACTGGCGTGATGGACCTCAAGATACGCGCGACCCGCCAGGACGCCGCGGACCGCCGGACGCCCTTGCCGCCCGACCTCGAGAAGCTCCTCAAGTCCAAGCAGGCCATCGGCGACCTGAGGCTCGACCAGGAGTGGCATGTGCTCACCCTCGTGACCGAGGGCGAAGAGATGCGCGTCGGCATGGACGGGCGGCCGGTGCTGAGCCACCGGTCCCCGGGGTTTGGGCATCCGATGAAGCGCTGGTTCAGCTTTCTTGTGAACTCGACCCTCTGGATCGACGACGTGAAGATCTACAAGGTGCGCTGAACGGCTGAAATCACTCGCCAGCCTGCGCAGGGTCGGCTGAATGTAGGCCCCATGAGATTCCTGCGATGCTCCGTCGTGGCGACGCTTTGCGCCTTTTCCGTACCCGGCCTGACGGCCGCCGAACCCGCCAGAAAGGCGCCGCCGGCCCGTTTCCAGAACGACGGCAATCCCGAACACCTGAAGAGCCCGCTGGTCATCAAGCCCGACGAGAACGTCGCCTACGGCCCGCATCGCATGCAGGTGCTGTATTTCTGGCGCGCGAAATCCGACCGACCCACCCCCCTGCTCTTCTACATCCACGGCGGCGGCTGGACCAACGGCGACCGCTCCTCCGTCAACGGCATGCTCAAGGAAGCCCTCGCGGCCGGCATCTCCGTCGTCTCCGTCGAGTATCGTTACATCAAGGACGCCACCGAGGACAAGGTGGTGCCGCCCGTGAAGGGCCCGATGCTTGATTGCGCGCGCGCCCTCCAGTTCGTCCGCAGCAAGGCCAAGGAATGGAATCTCGACAAGACCAAGGTCGGCGCGGCCGGCGGCTCCGCGGGCGCCTGCACGAGCCTCTGGCTGGCCTTCCACGACGACCTCGCCGATCCGAAGAGCGAAGATCCCATCGCCAGGGAATCGACCCGCCTGACCTGCGCCGCCGTCCAGGTCCCGCAGACCACGCTCGACCCGAAGCAGATGCGCGAATGGACGCCGAACAGCAGCTACGGCGCCCACGCCTTCGGCATCACCGGCGACGCCAAGAAGAAGGTCTCCAGCTTCCAGGCCTTCTACGCCGCGCGCGAGGCGATCATGCCGTGGATCAAGGAATACTCCCCCTACGAGCTCGTCAGCCGCGACGACCCGCCCGTCGGCCTCTTCTTCGGCACGCCCCCCAATCTCGGCAAGGATGAAAAGGACCCGACCCATACCGCCAATTTCGGGGTGAAGCTCAAGGAGCGTTGCGACGAGATCAAGGCTCCCTGCGAGCTCGTCTATCCGGGCGCACCAAACGTCGTTCACGCCAACCCGATCGCCTACATCAAGGCCTACCTCCGCCCCGAACTGAAGTGAGGCTTGCCGCGCTGCTCCTGACCGCCGTCGCCTTCGCCGCCGAACCCAAGGTCGCGGCGAAACGTCCCTCCGGCGCGGAGACCAAGGCGATGGCCCTCAAGGTCGCTGTCGACGTCCCGAGCAGCAAGGACGGCACGCTCCAGAAGGTCGTCTACTGGCGGCCTGAATCCGCGGCGCGCGACATCGCGGGTCCCGCGGTGCCGCTGCTGGTCTTCCTGCACTCCTGGAGCGGCGGCTTCGAGCAAGGTCCGCCCTGGATCGATCAGGCGAAGAAGATGGGCTGGGCGCTCGTCGCTCCGGATTTCCGCGGCCCGAACAGCCGTCCCGAGGCCTGCGCCTCAGAACTCGCGGTGCAGGACGTGCTCGACGCGATCGAATTCGCCCGGCGCGACGCGCGCATCGACGCTTCGCGCATCTACCTCGTCGGGGGATCCGGCGGCGGCCACATGTCCCTCGTCATGGCCGCGCGTGCGCCCGATCTCTGGGCCGGCGTAAGCGCCTGGGTGCCGATCTCCGACCTCGCCGCCTGGCATGCCGAAAGCTCGGATCGGAAGAACAACTACGCCAAGATGCTCGAGAAATCCTGCGGCGGACCGCCCGGCCCCGCGACCGAAGCGGAATACCGCCGTCGCTCCCCGCTCTTCCATCTCTCCGCGGCCAAGGGCGTGCCCCTGGACATCAACACCGGCATCCACGACGGCCACACCGGCTCCGTGCCCGTAAGCCATTCGCTACGCGCCTTCAACGTCCTCGCCGCATCAGACAAACAGGTCTCGGCCGAGGACATCGGCTTCATGGTGCGCGAGCAGAAGGTCCCCTCCGGACTCGCCGCGGAGAAACAGGACGACCCTGAGCGCCAGAAGGCCGTCCTTTTCCGCCGTACCTCCGGCAACGCCCGCGTGTCGGTCTTCGAGGGCGGCCACGAATCCGAACCGAGCGCCGCCGTCCTCTGGCTCGCGCGCCAGCGCAAGGGCCGGCCGGCTGACTGGTCGCTCGGAGCCGGCGGGCCGGGCGACGAGGCCCGGACGGTGTCCCGATGAGCGCGGCCTCGCTCCACGCCCGCGTCGCCCGGCGCGTCCTGCCCACGCTGTTCGTCTGCTACCTCGTGAACTACGTGGACCGGGTGAACGTGAGCTTCGCCAAGACGCACCTCTCCGCAGCCCTCGGGCTGGGCGACGCGGCCTACGGACTGGGCGCTGGCCTTTTTTTCATCGGATACTTCTTCTTCCAGGTCCCGAGCAACCTACTGCTCCACCGGATCGGCGCCCGGCGCTGCATCTCGCTCATCATCGTGCTCTGGGGCCTCATCTCGGCCCTCGGGGCTTTCATCCGCACCGAGGAGGAGTTCTACGTGCAGCGCCTGCTGCTCGGCGCCGCGGAAGCGGGCTTCTTCCCTGGCGTCATCCTATACCTGACGACGTGGTTCCCCTCCTCGGTCCGCGCCCGCATCCTCGCCGTCTTTCTCACCGCCATACCGGTCGCGGGCCTCGTCGGCGGGCCGGTCTCGGGCCTCATCCTAGAGAACGCGTCCGGCGCCGGACTCGAGGCCTGGCAGTGGCTGTTCATCCTGGAGGGCATGCCCTGTGCCCTGCTCGCCGCCTGGGTCCACCGCACCTTGCCGGACCGGCCGGCCGACGCCCCTTGGCTCACGCCCGAAGAGCGGGCCGCGCTGGAGGCCGATCTCGCCGCGGACCGCGCCCCGGCCGCAGCCGAAGGATCCGCCTGGCGGGCGCTGGCCCATCCGCTCGTCGGCAAGCTCTGCCTGCTCTACTTCTGCACGATGATGGGACTCTACGGGCTCTCTTTCTGGCTTCCGCAGATCATCCAGGGCCTCGGCTGGCGCGGCCCCCTGCAGGTCGGTCTGCTCAGCGCGGTGCCATGGTCCTTCGCGGTGCTGTTCATGTTGCTGCTCGGCGCGCGTTCCGACCGGAAACGTGAGCGGCGCGGCCATGCGGCCTTCGCCGGCGTCGTCGCGGCTGCGGGCTTCGCCCTCTGCGGGCTGACGCAAGACAGCATGCTCGGTCTCGTCGCCATCTCCCTCGCCGCCGCGGGAGTGATGGGCATGATGGCGGTGCAATGGTCGCTGCCCGGCGCCCTGCTCAGCGGTACGGCGGCCGCCGCGGGGATCGCGCTGGTGAACTCCTTCGGCAATCTCGGCGGATTCGTCAGCCCCTTCGCGGTCGGTCGTCTCGCCGAGGTCACGCATAGCGCCGATGCCGGACTGTTTCTGACCGCCGGCAGCCTGCTGTTCGGGGCCGTGCTGCTCCTCGCCAGCCCGGGGCTTGAACCCACCTCCCGCCGGTGAACTCCCGCGCCGCCTGCCTCCTGCTCCTGCCGGTCGCGGCCTGCGCCGCGGCGCCCGTCCGCCCCGCCCCGACCGAAGCCGACATCAGCTATGGGAAGCATCCTCACCAGGTCCTGGACGTCTATGTGCCGACGAAGGGCGCCACCCCGTTCCCGGTCCTGATCTGGTACGGCGGCCTTTGGCAACCGAGCAAGAACGTCCCCGACCCCAACCGCTTCCTGGCGCAAGGTATCGCGCTCGTGGCCGTCGAGGTGCGCACGATGACCGATGCGGTGGCCGACAAAGAGAAGACCCCCGTGCGCTATGTCATGGAGGACGCCGTCCGTTCCGTCCAGTACGTGCGCCTCAACGCCTCGCGCTGGAAGCTCGACCCCGCCCGCGTCGTCGTCGGCGGCGGCTCGCAAGGCGCGCAACCCGCGCTGTACGTGGGCGCCAGCCCGGACCAGGCCGATGCGCGATCCGCGGATCCCGTTGCGCGCACGTCTTCCCGGGTCAGCGGCGTCGCCGCCTATCGCAGCCAGCCCACCTTCGATCCGAAGCTGATGCAGGCGTGGGTGCCCGGCGTCAAATGGGGCGCACCGGCATTCGGATGCACGTTCGAGGAATCGCTCAAACGTCGCGATGAGCTCATGCCTGAGATCCGCAAGTGGTCGTCCGAGCACCTCCTGCACGCCGGCTCGGCGCCGATCTATTTCGAGAACAACTGGGGCCTGACCCAGCCGGAGAAGGTCACCGAGATGGATTACAAAGTTCATTCCCCCGCCTGGGGCGTCGGCTATCAGCGCCTCGCCCGGAAGGCCGGCGTGACCTGCCACTTGAAATACCCCGGTCACCCGACCGAGGGCTTCGCGGACATCTGGGATTTCATTCTAAAGACGCTCGGACCTTAGCCTTCCTGCTTCGACAAGGGAGGTCGGCATGGCCTGAACGGCGGCTTTTTGAGTCGCACGACACCTGGTTTCCGCAGAAAAAAGGGGATGCGCCTGCTTCCCCTCCTGGTCTGCCTGCTCGCCTGCGGTCCGGCCCTCGCCGCCTCCTCCAGGCCCAACATCCTGGTCATCGTGAGCGACGACCAAGGCTACAACGACGTCGGCTTCAACGGCGGCAAGGCCGTGCCGACGCCGCACCTCGACGCGCTCGCCGCCTCCGGCGTGCGCTGCACGAGCGGCTACGTGTCGCACCCCTTCTGCTCCCCGACCCGCGCCGGACTTCTCACGGGCCGCTACCAGCAGCGTTTCGGACACGAGAACAACCCTGCCTATAATCCGGCCGACGCCGTGGCCGGGCTTCCGTTGTCCGAGAAGCTCCTGCCCCAGTTCCTCAAGGAAACCGGCTACAAGACCGGCTGGATCGGCAAATGGCACCTCGGCGCCACCCCCGCGCACACGCCGTGGGCCCGCGGCTTCGACCAGACCTACGGCTTCATCGGCGGCGGCCACGCGTACTCCGACTGGGCGATCGACGTGAAAAAAGAATACAACGTCCCGCTCACCCGCGACGGACAGGCGACCCCCGAAGTGCCCGCCCACCTCACCGAGGCCTTCGGCAAGGAGGCCGCCGCCTTCATCAGGCGCAACGCCGGCGCACCTTGGATGCTCTACCTAGCCTTCAACGCTCCGCACACGCCGCACATGCCCACGATCGAGCGCGAGAAGCAGTTCGCCGATGTCAAGGACCCGGTCCGCCGCAAGTGCCTCGCGCAGATCAGCCTCCTCGACGACGCCGTCGGCGCCGTCACCAAGGCCCTCGCAGACAGCGGCCAGGCGCAGGACACCCTGGTCTTCTTCTTCAGCGACAACGGCGGCACGCCGCCCTCGCTGGGCGCCGACAACACCCCGCTCCGCGGGAACAAGGGCATGGTCTACGAAGGCGGCATCCGTGTGCCCTTCGTGGTGAGCTGGCCCGCCCAGCTCAAGGCCGGCTCCACCTACGGCGGACCCGTGTCGTCGCTGGACGTCGCCGCCACGGCGCTCGCGCTCGCCGGCGCACCGTCCCCTTCGGAACGCAGGCTCGACGGCGTGAACCTGATCCCCTTCCTCAAGGGCGAGGACACGGGGCTGCCCCACGCCAACCTCTTCTGGCGCACTGGCGGGGGCAGCAGCTACGCGGTCCGGGCCGGACAATGGAAACTCGTCCGCAACGGCAAGCAGCCCGACGAGCTCTACGACCTCGAGGCTGACCTCTCGGAATCCAAGGACTTGGCGGCGGCTAAGCCGGAGCTGGCCGCCCGGCTCGCCTCGGAACTGACCGCGTGGAACACGCAGCTAATCCAGCCCCTCTTCCAGAGCCCCAGGACCGGCAAGACGGCCAAGAAGGGCAAGAAGTAGCCGCGCCCCCCGCGGGGGCTTCCGGCGCTTTCCTTTGGTCGGGCTGGTGAGATTCGAACTCACGACCTCTTGCACCCCATGCAAGCGCGCTACCAGACTACGCTACAGCCCGAGCAAAGGAAAGGTGGTTAAGCCCCGCCCGCGGGGGGATGTCAACCCGACAAAGCCGCCCCGCCTCGACAACCTCGGCGACAGCGACCATAAAGGGGCATGAGCCGCACACCCCGCCTGCTCCCCCTCCTGCTCTGCGCCCTCTCGCTGGGGGCCGCCGACCGTCCCAACATCGTCTTCATCCTTGCAGACGACCTGGGCTACGCCGAGGTGGGCTTCAACGGCCAGGCCAAGATACTCACCCCGCACGTGGACCGGCTGGCCAAGGAAGGCCTCGTGCTCTCGCGGCACTACTCGGGCAACGCGGTGTGCGCACCCTCCCGCTCGGTGCTCATGACCGGCTTCAGCCCCGGACACGCGCACGCGCGGGACAACCGCGACATTGGGGACCGTGAGCAGACGCCGCTGCCCGTCGACGCGCTGACGGTGGCCCGCACGCTGAAGGACGCAGGTTACGTGACCGGCGCGTTCGGCAAGTGGGGCCTCGGCGGCTTCGGCTCATCGGGCAACCCGATGAAGCAGGGCTTCGACCGCTTCCTGGGCCTGACGAGCCAATGGGTCGCCCACAGCCACTATCCGAAGGCGGTCTGGGATGACGGACGCGAGGTCTTGCTCGACAACGGGCCTGAGGGCACGCCCGGCCACGCCCGCTTCCCCGAGGGCGCCAACCCGCTCGACCCGGCGGCCTACGCGCCCTTCATCGGGAAGGACTTCCTCGGCGAACGCCTGGTCCGGGGAGCGGAGGACTTCATCGCGCGCAACGCGGGCGGCAGGTTCTTCCTCTACTACGCCTCCACCCTCCCCCACGTCTCCCTTCAGATCCCCGAGGCCGACCTCCGCAAGTACGACGGCAAGTTCCCCGAGGACCCGCCTTTCACGCCCGCCAACCCGGGCTCCTACGTGCCCAACCGGACGCCACGCGCCACCTACGCCGCGATGATCACCCGGCTCGACGCCGAGGTGGGGCGCATCATCGCCGCCCTGGAGAAGGCCGGCGTCGCCGACAACACGCTCGTCGTGTTCAGCTCCGACAACGGCGCGACGCACGACGTCGGCGGCGTGGAGACCAAGTTCTTCAGCTCGGTCGGAAGCCTGCGCGGGCTCAAGGGCTCGCTGCATGAGGGGGGCGTCCGGATGCCGACGGTCGTGCGCTGGCCCAGGTCCTGCCCTCCGGGACGCCGTTCCGCACGGATCTCCGGATTCGAGGACTGGCACGTGACCTTCGCCGAGGCGGCCGGCGCCCTGACGCCGGCCAAGCACGACGGCGAAAGCCTCCTGGCCACGATCAAGGGACAGGACGCCCCGAGGACGGGCCCGCTCTACCGGGAGTTCGCAGGGTATGGCGCGCAGCAGGCGATCTGGGACGGGAGGTGGAAGGCCATCCGCACCGACATGCTCAAGGCCGCCCGCGCAGGCAACCCCGTGACGACGCAGCTCTACGATCTCGAGGCCGACCCGAACGAGACGACCGACCTCGCCCCCAAGTTCCCCAAAATCGTCAAGGAACTCGAAGCGAAGATGACCGCGGCCCGCGTGCCTAATCCCGACTTCCCGCTGCCGGGCGTGGATCCGCTCCCGGCCACCATCGGCAAGGGCAAGAAGAAGGCCGCGGCGAAGAAGTAAGCCCCCGACCGTAAACCTTGCTGCCTTGCTGGTTTTAGAGACGGTGATGGGTAGGCGCATCCTCACGGTCCTCCTGCTGACGGGCTCGCTTTTCGCCGCTCCCGCCCGCACCTCCGGCCCTGTGCCCGAGCATGCCGGCAACCTGGGAGTCGGGCGCCTGATCGCCGACCAATCCTTCGTCGACCTCGAGGGCCGACCCCATCGCCTGAGCGAACTGAGCGCCAAGCAAGGACTCGTCATTGCGATGTCGAGCTCCGCCTGCCCGATCAGCAAGCGCACCCTGCCCTCGCTGGTGGCGCTGGAAAAAGACCTTAACTCCCAAGGCATCACCCTGCTGGTCGTCAACGCGATGGCCGGCGAGAAACCGGCGGAGATCCGGGAGCAGCTGAAGACAGCCAGGCTGACTTCGCCCTACTGCCATGACGTCGACGGCGCCCTCGCCAAGGCCCTCGGCGCGAGGACCACGGCCGAGGTCTTCCTGCTGGATGCGCGCCGCACCCTGCGCTATCGCGGCGCCTTGGACGACCAATACGGTGTCGACTACAGCCGCGAACGCCCCACCCGCCGCTACCTTGCGGATGCCATCGCCGAAACGACGGCCGGCCGGCCGGTCTCGACCTCGGCCACGTCCGCGCCCGGCTGCGAACTGGACCTGAAACCCGGCACGGGACCGGCGACGGCCATCACCTATCACCGGGACGTCGCGCGCATCCTCCAGCAGAACTGCGTCCGCTGCCACCATGACCAAGGCGTCGCCCCCTTCCCCCTGGACGACCTCGCCTCGGTCAAGGATCACGCCAAGTCGATCCGACGCGTGCTGACCGAAGGCACGATGCCGCCCTGGTTCGCCGCGCCGCCGAAGGACGGCGGCCCGAGCCCCTTCGCCAACGACTGTTCGCTCGGGAGCAAGGACAAGGCCGACCTCATCGCCTGGATCGAATCGAAGGACCGGCCGCCGGGCGACGCCGCCGACGCTCCGGCGCCGCTGAAATTCGACGGCGAATGGACGATCGGCAAGCCCGACACGATCATCCCGCTCAGCAAGGCCTATGCGATCAAGGCCTCCGGCGTCATGCCCTACCAGACCGACGTCGTCACGACCGAGTTCGGCGAAGACAAATGGGTTAAGGCGTATGAGATCATTCCGACGGCCAGGGACGTCGTGCACCATGTGATCGTGATGGCTCATCCTCCGGGCTCCAAGATCGTCTCCGGCGGCGCCGAGAACTACTGGGCGATCTACGTGCCCGGCAACAGCGCCCGCGTGTTCGACGACGGCATCGCCCGCAAGTTGCCGGCCGGTTCGCGCCTGAGTTTCCAGATCCATTACACCCCGAGCGGCAAGGCCGTCTCCGAGCGGATGCGGCTCGGGCTGATCTTCGCCAAGGAATCCCCGCGGCTGGAAATTCGTACCGTCGGAGTGGCCAAGCCGCTCATCAGGATTCCCCCGAACGAAGCCAACCACGTCGAGACCAAGACCCAGCGCGTCCCCGTCGACCTCACGGTGACGAACCTGCTCGCTCATATGCACGTGCGCGGCAAGGCCTTCAGGTACGAACTTATCCACCCCGACGGCCGCGAGGAACTCCTCCTCGACATCCCGCGCTACGACTTCAACTGGCAGCTTCGCTATGACTTCAAGGCGCCGAAGGTCTTCCCCAGGGGCAGCTCGCTGCGCATCACCGCGACCTACGACAACAGCGCCGGCAACCGGGCCAACCCCGACCCGACCAAGACGGTGAGATGGGGGCAACAGACCACCGACGAGATGATGATCGGCTACGTGGAGTACGTCGTCCGGCTGAAACGATAGCCGTCTCCGCCATCCGTCCGGGCCTCAATCCGACCGCTTACAGCTCCTCGATGCCCGCGCGCAGCTCGGCGGCCTTCTTCTTCACCGCGGCCTGCTCGGCAGGCGACATGTTCGCGGCCTGACGGACGGCCATGCCGATGCGGGGGTTGTTCAGGAAACGGTCCTGGTGACGCAGCCAGAAGTCCCAATAGAGCGCGTTGAGCGGGCACGCCAGCGGGCCGGTGCGATCCTTGGAATCGTAAGGGCAGCCGCCGCAGTAGTTCGACATCTTGGAGACGTAGCTCGCGGCGCAGCAGTACGGCTTGCTGGCGAGGAAGCCGCCGTCGGCGTGTTGGCTCATGCCAATGACGTTCGGCAGTTCGACCCACTGGAAAGCATCGATGTAGACGCCGAGATACCACTTCTCGACCTCGGCCGGGTCGACGCCCGCGGTCAGGCAGAACGAGCCGATGACCATGAGGCGCTGGATGTGATGCGCATAGGCGGTGTCGAGCGACTGCCCGACCGAATGGCGCAGGCAGTTCATCTTCACCTTGCCGGTCCAGAACCACGATGGGAGCGAGAGCGTGTGCCCGAGCCCGTTGGCTTCGGCGTAACCAGGCATCTTGGCCCAATAGACCCCGCGGACGTATTCGCGCCAACCGATGATCTGCCGCACGAAGCCCTCCGTGGCCGCGAGCGGATAACGCCTAGGATCGTCGGCGTGTGCCTCGGCCGCGGCCCGCGCGACCTCCATGGGCGAAAGCAGCTTCACGTTGAGCGCGAAGGACAGCCGTGAATGGAACAGACGGTCCGAAGACGTGTGCATCGCGTCTTCGTAGTCGCCGAAATCCGGCAGGCCACGCACGATGAAGGCGTCCAGCTGAGCCAAGGCCTCCTTGCGGTCGACCGGCCACGGGAAGTCCTTTTCCGAAGGCTTCCCCATCGTCCTCACGCCGGCGGCCTCGATCTCCGCCCAGATCGCCGAGTGATCATGGGATACGTCCCAAGACTTCGGTGGCGGGGGCGTGCCCTTCCAAGGCTTCCGGTTCTCCTTGTCGTAATTCCATTCGCCGCCCAGCGGTGCGCCGTCCTCGTCGAGGAGCAGACGCGTGCGCACGCGCATCTTGCGGTAGTAGGATTCCATCAGCCAGCGCTTGGCATCCTTCTGGAAATGGGCAGCCACGCCGCCGCGTCCGTCCAGAAAGTGCTCGGAGCTGACGCAGACCGAGGTCAGGCCGCAGTCCTTGGCGAAGGCCCGCAGGTCCTGGTCCAGCCGCCACTCGTCGGGCTCCTGGTATTCGAAACGATCGGCCTTGGTCTCCTTGAACACCTGCCGAAGGTTGTCCGCGAAGTTCTGCCGGTTGTCTTTGTCGCCCAGCCGGAAGTAACGCACCTGATGGCCCTTCTTACCAAGCAGCTCCGCCATCCGGCGCATCCCGGCGAAGATGGCGATGACCTTCTGCGCGTGGTGAACGACGTAATCCGTCTCGGAACGCACCTCCATGAGGACATACGTCACGGAGGGGTCCCGGTTGCCGAACCAGGAGTGCTCCGGGTTCAGCTGGTCACCGAGGATGAGACGGACCGTTCGCGCCACCCCCTCAAGGGAGGACGAACCCGTCACAAGGCAAGACGGCGGGGCGTTTGCGGCGCCTCAGCGCGCCGCGGGGCGGGGCGGCGCGAGCTCCTGACGGGTCGCGATGGGCACGTACCCGACCTCGAGGCCCTTGGGAGGCGTCAACACCTGCGCGGGATCCAGAGCGGCAAGCTTGCCGACCGTAGGCGGCGCGAGATACTCCCGGTCCTTGGTCCAGGCTCGGTGGAGCTTCTCCACCTTGGCCTGCAGGGCCTCACGTTCCGCAGGGGTCAGGTCCGCATTGAGCATGGCGGGCTGGTCGGCGAAGCGGTACCAGTAGTAGGTCACGACGCTGCCGTCGCCGAGCAAGGCCTGGAACGGACCGGCCTTAGGACCAGGGACTTTCCACGGCGTCCGATCGCCCGACGGCGTCTCGCGCGGCGCCTGGGGCTTCTCCTTCGGCGGGCCGAAGCCCGCCTGCGAGAGCCCGGTGGCCGCAGGCACGTCCTTCGGCGTCACCGCCGACCAGCGGCCGTTCTTTCCGCCGGGCCCGAGACGATAATACTCGGGCAGGGTGACCAGACCGGATTGTGAACGGCTGACCAGGGCGGCGTTCCACTTATATCCGTAGGTGTGCGCGTCCGGCGAATAGGGTGTCGCGAAGGCCTTCCAGTCGAGGCCGGGCTTGGCCTCGCGCTTCGTGCCCTGGGGATAGATGCTCCAAGTCGAGCCGCCGCCATCCTTGCGGAAGTTCTGCACCAGGGCTCCGGCGGGATTGATCGCACCGGTCGCGACGGGACCGCCCTCGAACCAGGCCTTCACGCCGTCGTAGAGGGCGCGCCGGTCGTAGCAGGTCAGGCGGTGAAGGACCACCGTGGTGCCGTCCGCGCCCACCGGGAAGGACGTCGGGGCCACACGCGCATAAGTGTCCCCCTTGTCGTCCTTGGCCATGGCGGCCGGGACGTACTGGGTCTCCATCTGGAAATGCTTGTTGGGATCCGAGCCGCGCGAATCAAGCATCTGGCCGGCGTAGGCGGGATTGCGCAGGGCGGAGCGCGCCCAAAAGTTGGGCGTGAAGAAGCAGACGGGGCCCTTGAAGTTGTCGGCGTTGAGGAAGAGCGTCCAACAGTTCGCGCCGGTCGGCACGTCCCTGCCCTCGGTCTTCGCCTTGGCCTCGGCGAACGGCATCGGCAGGTAGCCGTAGCCGAGGAGCTCGCCGTTGACGCCCTGCTTGAGGTTCAGGCCGTCGAGCGGGAAAAGCAGCCAGGGCGTGAGCTGGGCCACGCCGTAAAGCCCGCGCGGGTCCTCCCAGGTGCCGCGTCCGTAGGCGGGCCCGTTGGCGATGTCGTGGAAATTCACGCCGACACCGCCCATGATGAACTTAGGCGTCACGGAGGGGAAGCGCGTGTCGCGCCACCAGCCCAGGCCGCCCTCGATGTCGTTGTAGAGGTCCTTGGGCTTCTCGCCTTCGTAACGCGGGTGCATCCAGGTCCCGAAGAGTCCCGTCTGGAAACGATGGCCCGGATACTCGCTCAGCAGCGGCCAGGCCGCGGCGTAGATCGAGAAGCCCGCGTCGTAGGGCTGCGTCACGCGCTCGGTCGGGACGATGAGGTAGCCGGCCATCTCCACCTTCTGGGGTGCCGCGAACGCGACACCGGCCATGACCGCGGCGCACAGGACGGGGCATCTCATGCCACCTTCCTAGTCCGCCGGGCGGACCGTGGACAGCACCAAGTCCGGATTCAGCGGGGGCCGCCCCGTCGACGTGAGCCGGGATGACCGTAGGGACGGTACTCGCCCTGCGCGGCGCGCCGACCTCCGAACCGGCCGCCCTGGGGTCGGGAATCATGATGGCCGGCCTGCGGACCGCGACGCTCCATGCGGCGCTCGCCGTCCGGGGGCTCAGGCGCACGGGCCGGAGCCTGCTGCGAGTAGTCGAACCCAGGCATGCGTCCGCAGTGCAGATGCCTGCCCACGATGCGCTCGAGCCGGCGCAGCTCGCCCTGATCCTCGCCCGTGACGAACGTCACGGCCGTCCCCGTGGCCTCCGCGCGGCCGGTGCGGCCGATGCGGTGCACGTAATCCTCGAGCTGGTCGGGGAAGTCGAAGTTCACCACGTGCGAGATGCCGTCGACGTCGATCCCGCGCGAGGCGATGTCGGTCGCGACCAGTACCCGAATCTCCCCGTTCTTGAAGGCCTGGAGCGCGCGCTGGCGCTGGCCCTGGGAGCGATTGGCGTGGATGGCCGCGGCCTGGACCCCGTGGGCGGCGAGCTTGCGGCAGATGCGGTCGGCGCCGTGCTTGGTGCGGGAGAAGACCAGCACCATGCGCATCGCCTCGTCGGCGAGGAGATGGTGGAGCATGGCCTGCTTGAGCGCGCCCGGGCACTCGTACAGCTTCTGCGTCACGGTCTCGGCGGGATTGGACCGGCGGCCGACCTCGATCATCTTGGGCGAACGCTGGAACTGGTGGGTCAGCGCCTCGATCTCACGGGAGAGCGTGGCGGAGAACATCAGCGTCTGCCGGGAGGCGGGCAGCGCGCGCACGATGCGCTGGATGGCGGGAAGGAAGCCCATGTCGAGCATGCGGTCGGCCTCGTCCAGCACCAGGTGCTCGACCGCGGAGAAGTCGCCGTGGCCCTGGCCGCCGAGGTCGAGCAGGCGACCCGGAGTGGCGATGAGCACGTCGCAGCCGCTCCGCAGGGCGGCGATCTGCGGGCGCTCCCCCACCCCGCCGTAGACCGTGGCGACCGAGAGCCGGGCGTGGCGCGAGTAGGCCGAGACGTTTTCCGCGATCTGCACGACGAGTTCGCGCGTCGGGGCGAGGACGAGGCAGCGCACCCGGCCGCGATGCGCGCCGGACTTGGAGCGAAGCAGAAGGGTCAGAAGCGGCAGGGTGAAGGCGGCGGTCTTTCCCGTGCCGGTCTGGGCGATGCCGATGACGTCGGAGCCCTCCAGCACCGGAGGGATGGCGGCCTTCTGGATGGGCGTCGGCTCCGTATAACCCTGCTCGGCCACGGCCTTGAGGATGGCGGCGTCGAGGCCGAGCGAATCAAAGGACATCGAGGCAAGGTGGGTAGGCGCGCAGGAAAGTGCGAGAAGATTAGGCGGTCCGCCCTCTCAACGGTTGCACTCCCGCCTCGCGCCCGTAGAACCAAGGCAGCCCCGACCATGACGACCAAGCAACCCGACGGCTGGAGCTCGAAACTGGGCGTCATCATGGCGGTCGCTGGCAGCGCGGTCGGGCTCGGCAACTTCCTGCGGTTCCCGGGCCTCGTCGCCGACAAGGAGACGGGCGGGGGGGCCTTCCTCGTCGCCTACTTCATCTCGCTGCTGATCGTCGGACTGCCCGTCTGCTGGATCGAGTGGACCCTCGGGCGCCTCGGCGGGTCGCGCGGCTACAACTCTTCGGCCGGCATCTTCCATGCGGTCATCGGCCGGCCCTGGGGCAAATACGTCGGTATCCTCGGCTTCATCGTCCCGGTCGGCGTCTACTTCTACTACGTGGTCATCGAGTCGTGGTGCCTGGGCTACGCCTGGTCGAGCTTCAGCGGCGGCCTTGACCTGGGCCGGGACGCGGCAGCCTACGCGGCCCACTTCAAGGATTTCGCCGGCCTGGGGGCCGACGGCTCCGTGCTGGGCCTCAAGGCCCCCTTCCTGTTCTTCATCGGCGTCTTCATCCTTAACTACGTCGTCATCTACCGGGGCCTCTCCCGGGGCATCGAGTTCATCTGCAAGTGGGGCATGCCGCTGCTTATCCTGATCGCCCTCGTGCTGCTGGTACGCGTGCTGACCCTCGGTACGCCCGACCCGGCCCGGCCGGAGCTCAGCGTGTGGAACGGGCTGGGCTACATGTGGAACCCCGACGACGTCCTCGGCGGCCTGGCCCGGCCGGCCGTCTGGCTCAAGGCCTCCTCCCAGGTGTTCTTCACGCTCTCCGTCGGCTTCGGGGTCATCATCAGTTACGCCAGCTACGTGAGACGCGACGACGACATCGTCCTGAGCGGGCTCACCGCCACCTCGGCCAACGAGTTCTGCGAGGTGGGACTGGGAGGCATGATCACCGTGCCGGCGGCCTTCGCCTTCCTCGGCGCCTCCGCCGTGGCGGGCGGCACCTTTGCGCTGGGCTTCAACGTGCTGCCCCAGGTCTTCGCCGGGATGCCCTACGGGCACCTCTTCGGGGGGCTGTTCTTCACGCTGCTCTTCATCGCCGCAGTCACCTCGTCGCTGTCGATGCTGCAGCCCGGCATCGCCTTCCTGGAAGAGGGGCTCGGGCTCGACCGCAAGGGCTCGGTCGCGCTGCTCGGGCTGGTCACGGCGGTCGGCTGCACGCTGGTGATCTGGTTCAGCGAAGGGCTCAAGGCGCTGTCCACGGTCGACTTCTGGATCGGAGACGTGGGCATCTTCCTGCAGGGCACGATCCTGGTCTACGTCTTCAACCTGGCCTTCGGCTTCGAGAAGGGCTGGGCGGAGGCGCACCACGGGGCCGACATCGCGATCCCACGGTTCTTCCGCCCCATCATCCGCTGGATCGCCCCCGCGTACCTCACCGTGGTGTTCGTGATGTTCATGCTGCGCAATCTCGCCGGCTGGAACCTCTCCTTCACCGCGCCCGCGTTCAGCCCGACCGAGCCGGTCCTCGACCTGATCGGGGGCGACGGCCACCCGGCGAGCGCGGTGGCCCGGCTCACCGCCGTCTTCCTCGTCATCTTCATCGTGTTCACCATCGTGCTGATCCAGCGCGCCGGTGAACGCTGGAACCGCCGCTGACCCGCAACCATGACCTACGCCGGACTCGCCTTCATGCTCATCTCCGTGGGAGCCGTCGCCTCCCTCCTCGCCTGGTGCCTCGTACGCGTGCTGGGCGACAAGAAACCCCGCGATCATTTCGCCCACGTGGAACCGGTGGGCGAGGACGACCTGGAAAAGCGCTGATTCAGGCCGCCCGAGGGGGATGAAGAATCCGCTGGTGAGCCCTTGACATCGCCGGCCCGGCATGGAAAGTGACCGGGTCGGTGACAACACCGATGCGGCTCCTGATCCGGCCGCTTGAGACTCGGTAGACCGCCTCCCTCAGAAAGGACGCGAAAGTCGCGAGGGCGACTTACGGAAGCGGGCGATGGCCCATCCGTCTTACGACCCCAGAGTGCCAGTAGCGGCACTCTGGAACCCTTTTGCCCGGTTTGACGGGGGATTATCCCCACTTGGGGCTTGTTTAGCCCTCTTTCCAAAGGTTAACCATACCCTTCCACCCGTCACGCCCACGATGAAGCGAACCCATCACTGCAACGCCCTCCGTCCAGCCGACGCCGGGAAGAACGTGACCCTGATGGGCTGGGTGGACACCAAGCGCGACCTCGGCGGCGTGACCTTCATCGACCTCCGTGACCGCGAGGGCGTGACGCAGGTCGTCTTCCGCCCGGACTCCAAGGTCCAGGAGACGGCCCAGCGCCTGAAGTCGGAGTCCGTCATCGAGATCGCCGGTCTGGTGACCGTCCGCTCCCCCGACACCGTCAACCCCAAGCTGGCCACCGGGCAGGTCGAGGTCGTCGCCACCTCGCTCGTCGTCCACAACGCCTGCGCCGACCTACCCTTCCCGATGGAGGACGACAAGGCGGACAAGGTGAACGAGGACCTGCGCCTCGAGTACCGGTTCCTCGACCTCCGCCGGCCCCGCAACCTCGGCCTGCTCAAGCTGCGGCACAAGGCCGCACGCGCGATCCGCGCCGAGCTCGACGACCAGGGCTTCATCGAGGTGGAGACGCCCACCCTCTTCAAGAGCACGCCCGAGGGCGCCCGCGAGTTCCTGGTGCCCAGCCGCCTGCAGCCCGGGCAGTTCTACGCCCTCTCCCAGTCCCCCCAGCAGTACAAGCAGATGCTCATGGTGGCGGGCGTGGAGCGCTACTACCAGATGGCCCGCTGCTACCGCGACGAGGACCTCCGCGCCGACCGCCAGCCGGAGTTCACCCAGGTGGACCTCGAGATGTCGTTCATCGACCGCGAGGACATGTACGCGCTCATCGAGGGCATCCTGAAGCGCGCCTGGAAAGAGGCCATCGGCGTCGACATCCCCACGCCCTTCCCGCGGATGTCCTACCGCGAGGCGATGGACCGCTTCGGCATCGACAAGCCCGACACGCGCTTCGGGATGGAGATCCAGGACTTCACCGCGCTCTTCGCCGGCTCGGCCTTCAAGGTCTTCCGCGAGGCCGCCACGACCTCCGGCTCGGTCGTCCGCGCCATCAACGCCAAGGGCCTCGCCGACCTCACGCAGGGCGAACTGACCAACCTCGAGAACATCGCCAAGGCGGCCGGCGCCCGCGGCCTGGCGTACATCAAGTGCGAGGGCGGCGAATGGAAGTCGCCCATCGTCAAGTTCTTCTCCGAGGAGGAGAAGGCCGCCCTCCGCCAGAAGCTGGACATCGCCGACGGGGACATCGTCTTCTTCGCCGCCGCCCCTTGGGAGCAGGCCTCGACCATCCTCGGCCGCGTCCGGCTCGAATCCGCCGCGCTGCTCCGCGCCAAGGGGCGTCTCGCGATCCCGGCCGACCGCTACGACTTCCTCTGGGTCATCGAGTTCCCCCTCATGCTCTGGGACGAGGAGGAGAAGCGCTACCTCTCCGCCCACCACCCCTTCACCGCGCCGGTGCCCGAGGACGAGCCCTTGCTCGCCACCGACCCCGCCAAGGTACGCGGGCAGCACTACGACATCGTGCTCAACGGGGTCGAGCTCGGCGGAGGCTCGATCCGCATCCATGACACGGCGGTCCAGAAGCGCGTCTTCGAGGACGTGCTCAAGATCCCGGCCGACGTCGTCGCCAGCCGCTTCGGCTACATGCTCAAGGCCTTCTCCTACGGCGCCCCGCCCCACGGAGGCATCGCACTGGGCTTCGACCGCGTAGTAGCCATGCTCGCCGGGCGCAGCTCGATCCGCGACATCCTCGCCTTCCCGAAGACGCAGAGCGGCCAGGACCTGATGGCTCAGAGCCCGGGCGTGGCCACGGCCAAGCAGCTGCGGGACCTCCGCATCCGGGTGGTCGACGAGGAGCCCAAGGCCAAGGGCTGAGGGTCCGGCTCACCAGACCTGCTCGTCAAGGTGTTGGGAGCCGCACTTCGGGCAGTGCTGCGTCTTGCCCAAGATCCGCGAGCCGGAATAGAGACCTCCGGCCACGGGGCCGCACAGCCAGCAGAGAATTTCCATCACGACGTTGCCCGGCCTCTCCTCCTCCGGCTCGTCGAACCGCGCCTCGCAGCGCAGGCAGGTGAATCGGGGGCCCAGTTCCTGCGGGCCGCGGGGACGGCGCGGAGCCTCCGGCTCCGGGGAGGCGGCGTCGAAGGTCCGGCCGACGACGAGCCAGCGCGGCATGCCGACCTTCCAATAGTGGTCGGTGCGCAGGACGGTGCCCGCCGCCACCAGGACGGGCATGTCGGCTTCGGGGTATTTGCCGACCACCCGGCCCTTGCGGGCTATGTGCACGGTACGTAGCACCCCTCCACCCTGCCCGGCATCCCCCGGGGGGCAAGCGGACGTGTCGGCCGAAAAAGCCGCTAAACCCTTTTTTAGACGGGCAAACGACCTGGCTTCGCTTAGAAGAGCACACCCCCCATGCGTCCCCTGCTGCTCATACTCTGCACCTTGGCGTCCACCCACCTCCTCGCGGACGAGATTTCCGCGAAGGCCGCCCGCATCACCAAGGTGACCGTCTACGCCGACCGCGCCGAGGTGGTCCGGACGCTCACCACGGACCTGAAGCCGGGAGAACACACCCTGCTGTTCGAGGACCTGCCGGGAGAGACCGACCTCTCCTCGGTGCGCGCCAACGGATCCGGGGCCCTGACGCTCCTGGACATCCGCACGGACAAGATCCAGACCGCTGAGATCACTGACGAGCAGATCAGGAAGCTGTCCGACGAGCTCAAGTCCGGCAAAGTCAGGCTTCAGGAGCTGGTCCAGAGGAGGGCAAGGAACTCGAGCCGGCGGGCCTCCCTCGACAAGGTGCTCGGACGTCTGACCGCGACGGTCGAGGGCGCGGCCCAGCCCGACCTCGACCCGGGCAAATGGTCGGCTTACCTGTCCTATCATCTCGAGGCCCTGGCGACGCTCGACCGGGAGATCCTCGAGCTCAAGGTGGCCGAAGGGACCGCGAAGGACGACATCGGGCGCATGGAGCGCGAACTCGGGCGTATGAACGGCGGACGAAGCCGCAGCCGGAACGTGACCCGCGTGAACGTGGAGGTCAGCCGGCCCGGCTCCGTCGAGGTCGAGCTCTCCTACGTGGTCATCGGTCCCGGCTGGTCGCCCCGCTACGATCTGAGAGCCGACACCTCGGATGGGAAACTGACGGTGAACTACCAGGCGCTCGTGAGCCAGCGCACAGGCGAGGATTGGAAAGGCGTCGATCTGCGCCTCTCCACCGCGCAGCCCGGCGTCGGCGGCCGGGAGCCCCAGCTGACCCTGTGGGCCGTCGGGAAAGCCCAGCCCGTGGAGGACTTCAAGCAGGGAAACCGGCGCAAGCTCGCCGTGGCAGACGAGCAGGCGCAAAGCGTATGGTTCGCACGCGACGGGGCCGAGACGGGCAAACTGCAACGGGGTAGCGAAAGCTTCTCCGTTATGGCAGTGGCGGGCCGTGCGGAAGTCCGGATGGCGCGGCCGACCGCGGCCGTCAAAGCCGGCGCCACGGCGGCTCTCTTCACCATCCAGCGCAAGTGCGACATCCCCTCCGACCCAAGGCAGATCAAGGTGGACATAGGCGAGGCGACTTTCGACGCGACGTTCCGGCACAGCTGCTCACCGAGGCTCTCGCCGGCCGTCTACCTCAAGACGACCACCGTCAACACGAGCGAATTCCCCTTCCTGGCCGGCCCCGCCTCCGTCTTCCTTGACGGCTCGTACGTCGCCGCCTCCTCCATGGACACCGTGCCGGCGGGACAGGAGTTCACGACCTTCCTGGGCTCGGACCAGGCCGTGAAAGTCGAGCGGAAGGCGCTGGCCCTGAGAGACGAGCACGGGGGCCTCTTCGGAGGCGCCGTCCTGCGCTCCGTCCATGACCACCTGTTCAAGATCACCAACGGCAGACGTCAGGAGATCGACCTTTCGATCAACGACCAGCTGCCCATCAGCGCCCACGAGGACATCAAGGTCGTCCTGCAGGAGCCCGCCTACGAGAAGGACACCGACGGACTGAAGATCGACGACCAGAAGTTCATCGAGTGGCGTCTGCGCATCCCCGCCGGCGAGAAGCGGGAGATCCCGTTCCGGTTCGCCGTGGAGCGACCCGAGGGCACCCTAGTCATCAGCCGTTGAAACCCTTCGCTACCCTACCATGAAAACCCTCACCCTGCTCCTTCTCGCCGCCGCCCTCGGAGCGGACGAGCTTCCCGCCACCGGAGCGCGCATCACCGACGTCACCGTCTACGCCGACCGGGCCGAGGTGGTCAGGACGTTCACCGGCAGGCTCGAGCCCGGAGAGCGCACCCTCGTGTTCGACGACCTGCCCGCCGGCACCCTGCTCGACCAGCTGCGCGTGGAGGGAGGCGGGCGATTCACCCTTGTGGACATCAGGCCCGAGGTCGCCCAGACCGGCCAGCCGGCCAACGAGAAAGTGCGCGCGCTGCAGCAGGCCTCCCGGGTGCAGGAGCTGCGGCTGGAGGCCGTCGCCCAGGCCGAGGCGCGCCTGAAATTCCAGAAGGAGGCCCTGGAGAAGGTGCTCGGGCGCCTCACTTCCGCAGGCAAGAACTCCCCGGGTCCGGAGATGGATCCGCAGAAGTGGGCGGCTTTCCTGGACTTCCAGGACGGACAGCTCGCCGAGATCGACCGCCAGACCATCGCGCTTCAGAGGGAAAGGGAAGCCGTCCAGTCCGAGCTGGACCGGCTGGTCCGGGAGGCGGGCGTGCTGCGCGGAACGGACAGCCGGGCCCGTCTTCGCGCGAAGGTCACCCTGGATGTGGCCGAGGCGGGCGAGGCCGTAGTCCGGCTCAGCTACGTCGTCAGAGGACCGGGCTGGTCTCCGACCTACGACATGCGTGCCGACACCAAGGCGGGCCGGCTGGAGGTGACCTACAAGGCCCAGGTGCGCCAGAGCACCGGCGAAGACTGGAAAGGTGTGGCGCTGCGCCTGTCCACGGCCCAGCCGGGCGTCCACGGCCGCGAGCCCAAGATGAACCCCTGGTTCCTGCAGAAGGCCGAGCCGGTGCTGCTCGGAAGCAGTTTCGGAGGCGG
This sequence comes from Verrucomicrobiota bacterium, assembly GCA_030830965.1. GTDB lineage: Bacteria > Verrucomicrobiota > Verrucomicrobiia > Opitutales > UBA953 > UBA953. Next base: position 97,121 of record JAURLX010000021.1, read on the forward strand.
GGTCGCCACCGCCACCGCCGCCCCCGCGGCGGCGGCGAAGCGCGTGGCGGACAAGGACCGGATGCAGCAGATGCACAATGGATTCCAGTTCGACAACCTGAACGGGGTGATGGAGCCGCAGGATGCCGCGGGAGAGAAGAAGGCGGAGATGGCCGAGCTGCGAGCCACGGTGCGCGACGGCGGCGCCGCCGCCACCTACGCCATCGAGAGACGGACCGATATCGCCCAGGACAACAAGCCGGTCCTGGTGACCATCATGCGCGAGTCCTTCGCCTCGAAATTCCGCCACACCTGCGTGCCCAAGCTGTCCCCCTTCGTCTACCTCAAGACCAAGGCCGTCAACGCGACCGATTTCACCTTCCTGCCCGGTCCCACCTCCGTCTTCCTCGACGGGGCGTTCGTAGCCCAGGCCTCGCTCGACCTCGTCCCCTCCGGACAGGAGTTCTGGACCTACCTCGGCGTCGACCAAGACGTGACCGTCGACCTCAGGTTGCTCGGACGCAGGGAAGAGTCCTCCGGGGTCTTCAGCCGAGGCACCGCCCGGACGGTGTTCGACCACCAGTTCAGGATCAGGAACGGCAAGGGGGCCGCGGTGGAGCTCGTGCTCTGGGACCAGATACCCGTCTCCAATCACGAGGACATCCGCGTGGTGCTCGAGGAGCCCGTATACGAGAAGGACAACGAAGGCCTGCGCATGAACGAGAGCAAGTTCCTCGAGTGGAAGATCGACCTCAAAGGCGGGGAGAAGCGCGACATCCCCTTCCGCTTCGCGGTGGAAAGGCCGAAGGACATGCAGGTGGTCGGACTATCGAACGGGCTCTGACGGCCCGGGGTGAAACTTATCCGCCGACCCGAGGTTGAATCTGACGTCATGAAGCCCCTGATCCTTGTTCTCGCCTCAGCCATGCTGATCGGAGCCGCACCCGAGCCTTCCGAGCGCCAGCGCGGGCCCAGGCCGTCTCCCGAAGGCGGGCCCGAGTCCCGCAGGCAGGAGCCCGGCCGCGGCCAGCCCGGCCCTGGTCCCCGCGACGAACGCGCAGGCCCCGGCCGCCCCATGATGACGCCTCCCTGGGCCGGCCGTCAGGGCGGAGGACCCGGTGATTTCCGTCAGCGCCAGCAGGCCCAGCCTGGCATGGCCCTGCGCGAGCAGATGATGCGTCAGCGCATGGAGATGTTCTCCCGCATGCGCCAGAACTGGAGTCAGCGTCAGCAGGGACAACCAGGCCCTGGATTCCAGGGGCGTTCGTCCGGCCCCCGGCCCCCGATGTCCGGATTCGGACCCGGATTCCGCGGTCAGAGCCCCCAGGCCTTCGGGCCGCGCGGCGGCTTCGGACCCTCCCGGTCCGGCGCCGCACCGGAGGCTCGGAGCGACCGCGGCAGGCCGGAGCCTCGGCGCGCCGAACCGACCGCCGCTGGCAACGACTCGCCCGAAGTGAGACGCGCCCGCGAGGCCGTTGAGAAGGCGAGGAAAGCCCTGGCCGAGGCCGACCGGCGGCTGGACGAGGCCGTGCAGGCCGCCCGGTCCGGCTCCGCGAAGGACCAAGGCACCTCGCGCAAGCCCGATAAGAAGGGTCGCTGAACAGGACCGGCAGGGGCCGCCGCAAGGCGGCCCTTGTTCTTTTCCGTTCAGTCGAGTTTCCAGCGAGCCTGACGCAGCACGGCGGCAGGAGCTTCAGGAAGCTTCTCATACCAGACTGTCAGCAAGGCGCCGTCATCGAGCTGGACCGTGGAGGGATAGCCGAGGTCCCGCGTCGTCCCCTCCCCGGAGAGCATGACCGGTGCGCTCCAGCTACGCCCGTGGTCGGCGCTCACGCGCGCCTGATTGCCCCAGGGCGCGCGACGATGGCCGTAGGTCATGAGCAGACGGCCGTCACGCAGCCTGAGCAGGTGGGAGGGCAGCCCCCAGACACCGATCGGCGCCGGCACGGACCAGGTCCGGCCGCCGTCGCCGGATTCGCACTGGAGGGTCTCGCCGGCGTTGGCCTTGTTGTGATTGCGGATCTGGACGATGATCCGTCCGTCATCGGTCTCCACGCCGTGCAGCTCATGGTAACCCGTCGGCACTTCGTCGCCTGGCCGGGTCGGAATCTCCGCCAACCACCTCCAGGTGAGTCCGTCGTCACGGGACTCGGCCACGCCGATGCGCTTGGAGCCGGTCCAAAGTTCCTTGCCCGGATAGAGCAGCCGTCCGTCCTTGAGCCGGACGGGGCCGTGCGGGCTGTTCACCACGGTGGGGATGCGGGCCGACCAGGTGAGCCCGCCGTCCGTGGAGCGGATGACCCACTCGCCCAGCTCGGCCTTGCGTGCCACGTCGTCAAGACGGGCATGCGCGGCGGTCCAGCGTGCGAGCTGCTCGGCGGGCATGGGCTTAGACTTCCACCCGCCCGACTTCAGCTCGCCCATCGACTGCGCACGCTTCAGGTAGGGCTCGTAGGCGAGGGAGGTGAACGTGGTCACCAGCAGGGTGCCCCGGGCGGTCTCGAGGACGCCCGCGTCCCGATCGTCGATGGCCGTGTCGAGCAGGACACGGGGGTACGTCCAGGTGGATCCACCATCCCGCGAGGTCGACGCCCTCACCTGCCCCATCGGACAGACGTGGGCGTCCCGACCGCCCGACCAGACGGCCCACAGCTCGCCGCTGGCGCGGCGGACGACGGTCGGCCAGCCGCAGTAGGGCTCCTCCGCGGGCGTGATGGTACGGACCTCAAGGATCGTGACCGCCGGCGCGGACGGAGGCGTCTGGGCGCAGGCGAAGACGGACAGGCACAGGAGCGGCAAGGGGTGAAGTCGCATGGACAAAGCCATAGCCAGGCGCACGCCCCTGTCCAACGCCGAAGGCCCGACGGCGGATTCGGACACCATATCGGGCTGGAAAGGTGCCGAGCCTGTGCGAAAAATCCTGACATGAGCCGCACCCCGGGTTCCCCCTTCTCGCGCCGCGGATTCCTGAGCGGAGTCGCCGTCACCGCCGCGGCCGCGCCAGGACTCCTCGGTGCGGACACGCCCGCCACCGCGACGCCCCGCAAGATCCGCATCGGCGTCGTCGGCGGTCGCTTCGGACTCTCCTTCCAGTTCCACGAGCATCCCGACTGCGTCGTCGAGGCCGTCGCCGAACTGCGCCCCGAACGGCTCGCAGCGCTCCAACGCACCTACCGCTGCAGCAAGGCCTATCCGTCACTGGAGGCGATGCTCAAGGATCCGAAGGTCGAGGCGGTCTTCCTCGCGACGCCCGCCCCCGACCATTGCCGTCACGCGCTGCTCTGCCTCGCAGCGGGGAAGCACGTGCTCAGCGCCGTGCCCGCGGCGATGACGCTGGAAGAATGTCACGACCTGGCTTCGGCCGTGAGGAAGACCGGCCTCACCTACATGATGGGGGAGACGAGCTGCTGGCAGCAGTCGACGATCTCCGCGCGCAAGTTCCACCAAGAGGGCCGCTTCGGGCGGCTCTACTACGTGGAGTCCGAATACCATCACCCGGGACTGGAGACGCTCTACTTCGAGAACGGCCGCCGCACGTGGCGTCACGGGCTGCCGCCGATGCACTACCCGACGCACTGCACGGCTCACCTGCTGGGGGTGACCGGCGAGCGGCTCACGGAGGTGACCTGCCACGGCTGGGGCGACGACCATCCGATCGTGAGGGACAACGCCTACGGCAACCCCTTCTGGAACGAGACCGCGCTCTTCCGCACCGACCGTGGCAACAGCATGCGCATCGCCATCTGGTGGCGCGGCGCCCAGCGCGGCGGCGAGCGCGCCCGCTACTACGGAGACAAGATGAGCTTCTACTTCAGCGACCCGACCGGAGCCGGCGGACCCGTGCTCGTTCACTCGCGCACGACTTCGGTGGAGAAGGATAGCGGGGGGTTCGAACGCGCCTCCCAGGTGTTGGAGAAGTATGAGCAGCCGGAGTGGTGGAAGACCGATTTGCTGCCCGAGCCCCTGCGCCACAACAGCGGCCACGAGGGTTCGCACACCTTCATCACGCACGAGTTCGTCGATGCGCTGGTCCGCGGCCGCAAGCCGTTCGTGGACATCGAGGCGGCCCTGGCCTACACGGTGCCCGGCATGATCGCCCACCAGTCCGCCCTGCAGGGCGGCCGGAGCCTCAAGGTGCCCGTCATCACGGGCTGACGCTTGCTTCGGGCGGCGTCCCGCCCTCGTTGGGGCGATGCGAGGCGTATCTAAGAGCGACCTGCCCGAGAAGACCTGCCCGGCCTGCGGGCGACCATTCGTCTGGCGCAAGAAATGGGAGCGATGCTGGGCGGAGGTGCGTTTCTGCAGCGACGCCTGCCGCAGGGGGACGCCGCGGGGCGGGAACCAGGCGGGGCGTCCCGGTGACAGAAGACGACCGGCACGGGGCAGTCATTGACCCCAGACGCCCTTCCGCCTTCCTTCGACCCGATGCTCCGCACCGCCCTGCTCCTCGCCGCCCCCCTGGCCCTCGCCGCCCCCCCGGCCGCGCCCAGTCCGGCCGCGTCGGCCTTCCTTGAGAGGCACTGCGTCGAGTGCCATGACGCCGACATGAAGAAGGGCGGGCTCGACCTCACGACGCTCGCCTTCCGGCCGGAGGACCGCCAGTCCTCCAAGACCTGGCAGCGGATGATCGAGCGCGTGCGCGAGGGCGAGATGCCCCCCTCGAAGAAGCCGCGCCCGCCCGCGGCCGAGGCCGCGGGGTTCGTCGCCGACGTCCACGCACCGCTCCTTGCCGCCGACGCCGCGGACGTCGCCCGCCAGGGCCGCGTGCATGTGCGGCGGCTCACGCGCGTGGAATACGAGTACGCCGTGCACGACCTGCTCGGCATCGACATCCCGCTCGACGACTTCCTGCCGGAGGACCCCGTCACCCACGGGTTCCAGACCGTGGCCGAGGGGCAGCAGCTCTCCCACCATCAGCTCGGGCGCTACCTGGACATGGCCGACGTCGCGCTCGACGAGGCGTTCACACGCGCCCTCGAAGGCGACAGGCCCTTCGTCCGCACGCTCGTGCCCGACGACCTAGACCACAACGGCCGGGGCAACAACCGCGCACCGGAACACCGGAGGCGGGACGACCTCAGCATCAGTTGGAACATGTCGCTCCAGTTCTACGGGCGCATGCACGCGACCGTGGTGCCCGAAGCGGGCTGGTATCGCGTGACGCTCAAGTCCGTCCGGGCCATCAATCCCAGGGAGGACGGCACGGTGTGGGGCACGCTGCGGTCGGGCCACTGCGAATCCAACGCCCCCATCCTCTACATGATGGGGCTGGTCGAGGCGACCGCGCAGCCGCGTGACATGACCTTCGAGGGCTGGATCCAGAAAGGACACCGGCTCGAGCTCAGGCCCAACGACTTCACCCTCCGACGTCCCCCGGCGGGCGCCACGGGCGGCAACGTCTCCTACGTCGGGCGCGACCTGGAGGCTTCGGGCTTCCCGGGCATCGCGAACAAAGGCATCGTCATCGAGCGTTTCCACCCCAACGCGGACGCGCCCGAAGTCGCCCGGCGGCTCTTCGCCGGCCGCAAGGTCGAGGAGCTCCGCAAGGACCCGGCGGGAACGCTGCCCTCGCTCATCGCAGACTTCGCGGGCCGCGCCTTCCGACGGCCCGTCGGGGCCGCCGAGGCCGCGCCCTTCGCGGAGCTGGCGCTGAAGTCGGTCAGGGAAGGCGAGTCCGTCGAGATCGCGCTCAAATCGGCCTATCACGCCATCCTCTGCTCGCCGCGCTTCCTGACCCTCGTCGAGCAGCCCGGACGGCTGGACGACTACGCCGTGGCCTCCCGCCTCAGCTTCGCCCTCTGGCTCAGCGGGCCGGACGAGGCGCTGCTCCAGGCCGCCCGCGCCGGACGCCTCCGAGACCCCGCCGAAATCGAACGCCAGGCCCTGCGCCTGCTCCAGGACAGGAAGGCGGAGCGCTTCATCAGCAGCTTCACCGACCAGTGGCTGAAGCTCTCGCAGATCGACTTCACCTCGCCCGATCCGCGTCAGTTCCCGACGTTCGACCCCGTGCTCCAGGAGTCGATGCTCCAGGAGGCGCGCGCGTTCGTGCGCGAGACCCTGAGCAAGGACCTCCCGGTCACCCACCTGCTGGACTCCGGCTTCGCCTTCCTCAACGGACGGCTCACCCGGCACTACGGTCTGAAAGTCCCGCTGAAGGCGGGCGGAGGCCTGCAGAAGATCGAGCTGCCCGCGGGGGCCCGCACCGACCGGGGCGGCGTCATCGGGCTCGGCGCCGTGCTCAAGGTGACGGCCGACGGGACTTCGACCTCCCCGGTCGTCCGCGGCGTGTTCGTCAACGAGCGGCTGCTCGGCGTGCATGTGCCGCCGCCCCCGCCCAACGTACCGGCCATCGGCGAGCCCGACGTCCGGGGCGCCACCTCGATCCGGGACCGGCTCGAGAAGCATCGCAGCGGGGAGTCCTGCATGTCGTGCCACCGCGTCATCGACATGCCCGGCTTCGCGCTCGAGACGCTCGATCCGGTCGGGCTCTCGCGCTCACGCTACGGCCTGGGCAGAGGCGTGAAGATCGACCCCTCGGGCACGACCCCGGACGGCGAGGCCTTCGCGGGCCTGGCGGAATGGAAACGGCTCCAGCTGGCCCATGCCGGCCGCCTGGCCCGCGGATTCGCGGGAAATTTCCTCACCTACGCCACCGGCGCCGCCCCGCGGCTCTCCGACCAGGCGGCGCTCGACGCCGTGACCGACCGCGCCGCCGCCCGGGGCCACGGGATGCGCTCAATCCTGCTCGCATCCCTCGCGAGTCCCGTTTTCCTCAACAAGTGAGGCCATGAAGAACTTCACCATCACCACCGGCAAGACCCTCGACCGTCGCGCCCTGCTGCGCGCGGCCGGAGTATCCCTGGCCCTGCCGGTCCTCGACGCCATGACGCCCGCCTTCGCCGCCGAGAAGCCCTCCCCCTTCGCGAAGCGCTTCGTGGGCGTCTCGCTGTCGCTCGGCCTGCACAGCCCCTACCTCGTCCCCCAGGGGACCGGGACCGACTACACGCCGTCCCCCTACCTCAAGGGCATCCAGGACATCCGCGAGGACTTCACCGTGGTCTCGGGCGCCTCGCACCCCGGCGTCACGGGCGGCCACTCCGCCGAAGGCAGCATCTTCTCCGCCTGCCCGAACTCCCGCGGCACGACCTCCCGCAACACCATCTCCCTCGACCAGCTGATGGCCAACCGTCTCGGCCACGAGACCCGGTTCCACTCGCTGGTCCTCAACACCGGCAGTTCCACCAGCCCCTCCTACACCGAAAACGGGGCCATGATCCCGGCGGAGAACAACGCCATGCGGCTCTTCACCCGCTTGTTCGTCGACGACTCCCCCGGGGAGCGCCGCCGCCAGGCCGAGCTGATCCGCCGCGGTCGCAGCGTGATGGACGTCGTCGCCGGCGAGGCCTCGCGGCTCCGCGGCGACGTCAGCGCCGAGGACCGCGACCGTCTGGACAACTGGTTCACCAGCGTGCGCGACCTGGAGCAGCGCCTCGCCGCCAACGAGGCCTGGACGAACCGCCCCAAGCCGAAAGTCAGCCTCAAGGCGCCCACCCAGATGCCCCGCAACAACGAGGTGGCGGTCAATGGGATCTTCTTAGATCTGGTGCACATGGCGCTCGTCACCGACTCCACCCGCTTCGTCACGCTTCACATCACCGGCAACAACGTCAACGGCATCGACGGCGTGTCCTCGAGCTACCACGACCTCAGCCACCACGGGCTCGACGAGGAGAAGCTGCGCCAGCTCGCCATCGTCGAGGCCGGCCAGATCAAGGCCTGGGGCACGTTCGTCCGCAAGCTGCGCGACTCAGGCCTGCTGAAGGAGACCATGACGGTCATGACCTCCAACCTCGGCAACGCCTCCAGCCACAACAACCTGAACATGCCGGTGCTGTTCGCGGGCGGCGGCTTCCGTCACGGACGCCACCTCGCCTTCGACCAGAAGAACAACTACCCGCTGCCGAACCTCTACCTGAGCGCGCTCCACCGGCTCGGCCTGGAGGAGAAGCGCTTTGCGACGACCTCCAGCACGATGCGCGGGCTGGACGTCGCCTGAGCGGCGCGGCGGATCACTTCTTCTTCGCGTTCTTGCCCTTGCCGTTCTTGACGGCGCCGGGATCCTTGAGCGGCCAGGGGCTGACGCCGATGCGGGCCGCCCAGGCCTCCCATTGCGCGGCCATCGTCTTCACGCGGTCGGGCTGCGCCGCGGCCAGGTCGTTCGACTCGGTCCGGTCGGACTGGATGTCGTAGAGCTCCCATCCTCCGGGATGCTTGGAGACGAGCTTCCAGTCGCCGTCGCGCACGGCGCGGTTGCCCTCGTGCTCCCAGAAGAGAGGCGTGGGACGGTCGAGGATCCGACCGGCGAAGACGGGCAGAAGCGAGACGCCCTCCATTGGCCGCACCTTCTCCCCCGCGGACTCCGCGGGATAATTGGCGCGGGCGAGGTCGACGCACGTGGCCATAATGTCGATGAGGTGCGCGGGATGGTAGTCCAGGCCGCCCTTGACGCCTTGTCCGATGCCGGCCGGCCAGTGCGCGATGAGCGGGGTGCTGATGCCGCCCTCGTGCGACCAGTGCTTGTATTCACGGAAAGGCGTGTTGCTCACGCCGGCCCAGCCGCGGCCGTAGCCGACGTAGGTGTCGGCGGGCCCTGGCATGACGCCGGCGCCCTGCCGCACGGGGAAGCCGTCGCGGGTCTGTTTCGGGATCATGTCGGGCTGGAGGTAGGCGGCATCCAGCGGAGGCAGGGTCGGCTTGTCGGCCCTCGGTTTGAAGGCGCCGTTGCGGCCCATCGCCTCGGCGCAGCCGCCGTTGTCCTGCATGTAGAGGATGAGGGTGTTCTCGAACTGTCCGTTGGCCTTGAGCGCGGCGACGAGCCGGCCGACGCCCTGGTCCATCGAATCCACCATGGCGGCGTAGACCTCCATGCAGCGCGCTTCCCAGGCCTTGTCACTGACGCCGGCCCAGTCGTCGCGGAGCGGCGCCGGCTTCCACCTCGGATCGAGCAGGCCGAGGGCGCGCATCTTCTCGAGACGGGCGGCGCTGACCGCGCCGTAACCGGCGTCGTAGCGGCCGCGGTATTTCGCGATGTCGGCCTCCTTCGCGTGAAGGGGCCAGTGCGCGGCGGTGTAGGCGAGGTAGAGGAAGAAGGGCCGGTCCGGAGCGGCGGCGCGGTGGTCGGTCACGAAGCGCACGGCGTGGTCGCTGAGGGCGTCGGTGTAATAGTACTCCTTCGGCCGGTACTCGGGGTCGGCGTAAGGCGAGACGTAGGACCGGTCCCGCACGAGGGTGTTGGGGTCGTAGAAGCTGCCGGCGCCGTGGATGGTGCCGTAGAAACGGTCGAATCCTCTGCTGAGCGGCCAGTTGTGCTTGTCGGCCTCGCTCTCGGCCTTGGCCTTGCGGGCGACGTGCCACTTGCCCGCCATGTAGGTCGAGTAGCCTCCGCCCTTCAGCACCTCGGCGATGGTCACGGCCTTGCGGCTGAGGTCGCCCGCGTAGGCCTCGCCGACCTTCACGCTCCAGTCGTCCACCATGTGGCCGATGCCGGCCTGGTGCGAATAGAGTCCGGTGAGGAGCGCGGCCCGGGTGGGACAGCAGCGCGCGGTGTTGTAGAACTGGGTGAAGCGCAGGCCGCCCGACGCGAGCGCGTCGAGGTTGGGCGTGGCGATCTCGCCGCCGTAGCAACCGAGGTCGGAGTAGCCCATGTCATCGGTCAGGATGACGATGATGTTGGGCCGAGGTGCGGCGGACAGCGTCGCGCCGAGGACGAGCAGGAAGGCGAGCAGGGCTCTCATGGGGGCGACGCAGGCTGGACGCGCCGACCTCCGGGCTCAATCCCCTTCCCTCAGCCCAGGACGCGCTCGACGGCCCAATAGAGTCCGGCAAGGGCGATCAGGACCGAAGCCGGAATGACCACGAACCGGCGGCGCACCTGCTCGTCGGTGATGCGGAAGGTGAGGACCCAGGCTGAGGCGATCACGGCCAGCTGACCGGCCTCCACGCCGAAGTTGAACCCGGCCAGCGCCACGCCCAGGGAGCCGGTGGCGGAGGCGATGTCACCGAGGGCCCCCGCGAACCCCAGGCCGTGGATCAGGCCGAAGGCGAAGACGGTGGCGAGGCGACGGAAGGAATAGACGGGGCGGAAAACGTTCTCCAGCGCCACGAAGACGATGCTGGCGGCGATGACCGGCTCCACGAGCGAGGCGGGCACGGAGACCAGACCGAAGGTGGCGAGACCCAGCGTGACGGTGTGCGCGAGGGTGAACGCGGTCACCTGATACAGGAGGGGGCGCCAGGCGGCGCTGAGCAGGAAGATGCCGAGGACGAAGAGGATGTGATCCAGGCCCTTCGGCACGACATGCACGAAGCCCTGACGGAAGAAGCTGCCGAAGGTGGCGAACGCGTCCGCGGCCTTGCCTGCAGCCGGCCCGGGTTTCGCAGGCTCACGCGAGGCGACTCCTGCGAGGTCGAGCACGAAGCCATGCTCGCCCGGAAAGAGCACGGCGACGCGCGGATGGGGGATGAAGTCGACGGAGTTGGAGACGACGACGGAGAGTTCCTTCTCCGCCTTGGAACGCACCTGCCAGCCGGAGATGCCGGCCGTGACCTTCGTCCGCCAGGTGCCGGTGAGCACCACAATCTCCTCGTCCGGACGGACGGCGAGTCCGTCGGGCGCGGTGAAGGCGAACTTGAACTCGGGGCTCACGCGGCCGACGGGCTCGAGACGGTATTCGATGTTGCGGAGCGCAAACTCCGCCGCGAGTCGCAAGAGCTCCTCGCGACGGGCGGGGGAGGCCGACGCAAGGCCGCGCGCGGTCAGGTAAGGCGCGTTTTCAGGAATGGGCTCGAAGCAGCGAGGGTCCACTTCCACCGTGATTTCGGCGTCCCCCCCCGAAAGGAAGCTCCCGCGGACAGGGATGTCAGGTATGGGATGCGCGGCCAGGGTACCGCCCAGACACAAAACGGCGGCCAAAACGGCGTTTTTCCAGGCGGCGGCTGGCCGAATCATGGGCGGGAGCATGAAGTTCCCCTTATGCCCATCAACTAAGATTGTGATTTGCAAAGCAAAGACCCCGGTGCCAGAAATGTAGCCCCCAACCAACCCCCATGAAGAACATCCTATCCATCCTCTCCGTCCTCGCTCTCGCCGCCGCCGCCCAGGCCGGATGCGGCAAGGTCGTCACCAACGAGGGCACCCTGAAGTCCTTCGACGACGAAAAGAAAGTCGTCGTCGTCGCCGACAAGAAGGGCAAGGAGACCAAGATCACCCTGACCGCCAAGACCAAGGGCGCTGACGGCGTGAAGGAGCTCGTCGGCAAGGCCGTCAAGGTCGAGTCCGAGCACGGCAAGGCCTCCTCGATCTCCAAGGCCTAATCGCCGGAGCGAGCTTCACGAAGGCCCGGCACCCGCCGGGCCTTCTTGTTTGCGGAGGACGCTGCTCTCAGGCCGCCTTGAACAGCAGGAGGCTCAGCGCCATCACCACCATCCCCGCAAGCAGGCCGAGGATGCTGTCATGCCCTTTGCCGTAGGCGCGGCTGGTGGGCAGCAGCTGGTCGATGCTGATGAAGACCATGATGCCGGCGACGGCGGCGAAGGAGGCGCCCATGACCGCAGGCGGCAGGCCCGGAGCGTCCGAGCCGAAGAGCGCGCGCAGGCCGAAGAAGCCGACGAGCGCCCCGACGGGCTCCGCCAGGCCGCTGAGGAAGGACCAGAGGAAGGCGGTGGCCCGGCTGCCGGTCGCGTAGTAAAGGGGCACGGAGATGCTCATCCCTTCGGGGATGTTGTGCAGGGCGATCGCCGTCGCGATGGCGACGCCGACGTGCGGGTCGTCGAGCGCGGCGAGGAAGGTGGCGAGGCCCTCGGGGAAGTTGTGCAAAGCGATCGCGAGCGCGGTGAACAGCGCCATACGGTGTAGCCGGAAGGGGTGCGGCGCATGCGGCAACGTCTGCCCGTGCAGCGGCGCGGCCTCCGCGGGCGGATGCTGCTCATGCGGGTCGTCCCCGTGCGGCAGCAGGAAGTCGATCAGGCCGATGAAGAGGATGCCCCCGAAGAACCAGGCGGACTGATGCCAAGGGCCGGCGCCGGCGCCGAAGGCGTCGGACAGGGCCTTTCCGCCCTTGGGCAGGATCTCGACGAAGGACACGTAGAGCATCACGCCGGCGGAGAACCCGGTGGACACGGAGAGGAAGCGGTAGCTGTCGCGGCGGGCGCCGAAGGCCAGCATGCTCCCGATGCCGGTGGAGAGACCCGCGAGGAGCGTCAGCCCGAGGGCGGTCCAGAAGCCGGGGATGTCCATGGGTGCGAGTTAGCGGGCACCACGGTGATTGGCAAACGGCATCGTGTCACGCCCGGTGACGCAGGCCGGCGGCGTAGGCCTCGAAGACCAGCCTGATCTGGTCGCGCACGCGGCGGAACTCCGCCCTGATCTCATCCGGCGTGCCGGTCGCATGCGCGGGATCGCTGAAACCCCAGTGGTGCCGCACGACCTGTCCCGGGAAGGCCGGACAGACCTGGTCGGCGTTGCCGCAGACGGTGATGACGGTGTGCACCTGGCGGCCGAGGAACTCGGAAAGGTGCTTGGAGTGGTGACCGGAGGCGTCGATGCCGATCTCCTTGAGCACGGCGAGCGCCTCGGGATGGACGTATCCCGCCGGCTTCGAACCGGCGCTGGCGACCTCGACGAGGTCGCCGGCCGCACGACGCAGGATCGCCTCCGCGAGGTGGCTACGGCAGGAGTTGCCGGTGCAGAGGACGAGGACGAGCGGCTTGGACATGGAGTGGTCTCAACAGCAGCCCGAGCCGGGACGGCAGGCGGCGGGGAGGCAGACATCGGGGGCGAGGCAGTCCGCCTTCACCGGCGAAAGGATGACGACCAGCGCCCCGTCCTCCCGGACGGAGCCCGCGGCCTCGAAGAGGCTCAGGTAAGGGAGGTCGAGTTCGACCTCGAAGGGAAGCGCGTCGGACCCGATGAGCGAGGCCCCGCGGTCGAGGATGGACAGGCACTTGCCGCAGTCGACGCGGTGGTCGGTGTCATCCGCGGTCCACAGCTGGACGCGGGCGGAGACCCGCGTGCGCACGGTGCCGCCGCAGTCGACGAAGCGCTTCTCGACGCGAGCCACCTCGGTGAGGTGGGCGTGGAGGGGGGCGGTCGAGCCGTCGGGCAGGCGGAACCGGAGGCCGTCCTGCGGACGCGCGGAGAGCAGCCGGCGGAAATCGGCGAGGCACAGCGGGGCGGGACGGAACAGGCTCATGCACCGCATCGTAGTCATGCCCGCGACGGCGCAAGCAACTACCGAAGCCGGGCGGATGGGGTTGGACGGGAAGGGCCCGGACGTCCATCCTACGGTCATGGACTTCAGCGAACTGATCCAGAGAGGGGCCGGGGACGCGTGGCTCTACGTTCCCGTGGCAATCCTGCTGGGCGCCCTCCACGGGCTGGAGCCGGGGCACTCCAAGACGATGATGGCGGCCTTCATCATCGCGGTCCGCGGCACGGTGACGCAGGCCGCCCTGCTCGGCCTCTGCGCCGCCGTCTCGCACTCCCTCGTCATCTGGGTTCTGGCCGCGCTGGCGCTCTCCTACGGGGACCGCTGGAACTTCGAGACGACCGAGCCCTACTTCCTGTTGGTGAGCGGGATGATCGTGGTCGGCATGGCGGTCTGGACGGTCATGCGGCTGCGCGGCGAGGAGGCGCGACACCATCATCACGGACACGGACACGCGCATGACCACGGGCACGACGACGCGGAATTCGAGGACGCCCACGCGCGGGCCCACGCCGAGGACATCCGCCGGCGATTCGCGGGCCGCGACGTGACGACGGGCCAGATCGTGCTCTTCGGGATCACCGGCGGGCTCATGCCCTGCCCCGCCGCGGTCTCCATCCTGCTGATCTGCCTCCAGCTGAAGCAGTTCACGCTGGGCTTCGCGATGGTCGCCTCGTTCAGCGCCGGCCTCGCCCTGACGATGATCACGGTGGGCGTGCTCGCCGCCTGGGGGATGCGGAAGCTCTCGGAGCGCTCCAGCCGGCTCAGCCGGTACGCGCAGCGCGCGCCCTACGTCTCCTCCGCCCTGCTGGTCCTGCTCGGGCTGGTCTTCGTCTGGCAAGGCTGGTCCAAGCTCTGAGCAAGGGGGAGTAGGGGCTTGCCAATCGGCAGCCTTCCGCGGACAAGCGGGCGTGCGACCGCGCCTGATCGCCTGCCTGCTGGCCTGGAGCGCCCTCTGCCCGGCCGCCCCTGTCTTCGAGGCGTCCGGTCAGGAGACGGAGATGCGTACGCTGGAGGCGATGAACACGCTCCATGCGAAGCGGTCGCCGGGCTACGCCGACTGCACGCTCTGGGACCGGTGGATGCCCCTGGCCATGCTCTGGCAGGACGAGGCCTCGGCCCGCGGCTACCGGGCTTCGCTGCAGCGCAAACGCATCGACCACGAGGGCTACGTGTCGATGCAGCAGCACCGCGGCATGGCCCACGGCGACGGATGGCCCTTCCCCGCCTGGCAGCAGAGCACGGGCAAGGGCTTCCACTTCTCGACGCTCCACGAGTCGTGGGCGGTGCAGGCCTTCGAGCTCAGGCCGCTCGCCGACACCGCCGGCTTCGAGATCATCGGCGCGGAGACGCTCGGCATCGACCCCGAGCACGGCCTGCGCCTGCGCGCCACGGACGAGGTCGTCACGGTCGCCACGCCGTCCTTCCGCTGCGGCACGGTGGTCGCGCCCTTCGCCCGGGTGGAATGGTCCGCGCTCGGCCTGACTGCCGCCGGCACGCCCACGGTATCCTGGCGGTACGACGGCGAGAAGGGCTGGGACGAGTCACGGGCGGCGCCCTTCCCTCCCCGCGCGGACGTGACGAGGACGGGCTTCGCCCACGTGCCGCTCTACCGCCAGAAGGGCTACGGCGGACTGCTCGCGGGGCTGCGGCTACGCTTCCCCGCGACGAAGGGCGCCGAACTTCGCATCAAGTCGGTCATCACGGCGGTCGACACGCGCCATCCGATCACCAACGCCAACTTCCTGGAGGGCTGCGCGGACACCTTCGCCTGGACGGGCGACGTCGAGTTCCTCCGGAGCAACCTCGCCCGCATGCGGCGCGCGCTGGAGTGGTCGCTCCGGGAGTTCCAGGTGCGCGAGCTCGGGCGCGTGCGCGTACCCTGGGTGGGCCACGACGGCCGCAGCGGGCTCGAGCGAGGCCCGGACGGCGCCACGCGCGCCCGCATCGGGCTCGGGGTCGGGAACAACTACTGGGACCTGCTGCCCTTCGGCGGAGACGACGCGCTGGCGACGGTCTACCAGTGGCATGCGGTCCGCCGCATGGCCGAGATCGAGGCCTGGGTCGCCTCACACAAGGACGCCGCGCTCCCCGCACCCGCACCAGGACTGGGCGCGGAGGACCTGACGAGGCTCGCGGACGAGGTGCGCGCCCGGGCCGGTGAATTCTTCTGGGACGCGACCAACGCCCGGCTCATCGGCTGGCGCGACCTCACGGGCCAGGCCCATGACCACGGGTTCGTGTTCCTCAACGAGGAGGCGGTCGCACTTGGCTTCACGACGGCCGCCCAGTCACGCTCGATCATGGACTGGATCGACGGACGTCGCGTCGTCCAGGGCGACACCTCGCAAGGCGCCGACATCTTCCGCTGGCGCTTCGGGCCGCGCATGACCACGCGCCGCAATGTCGAGGACTACGTCTGGGCCTGGGGGCGTCCGCAGTCGGTGCCCTGGGGCGGACAGGTCCAGGACGGCGGCGGGGTGCTCGGTTTCTCCTACTTCGACCTGATGGCCCGCCTGCGGACCAACGGACCCGACGATGCCTGGCGACGGTTGAAGGAAATCAACGCCTGGTTCCGCGAGACGCAGGCCGAAGGCGGCTACCGCGCCTACTACGCCAAGGCCGGCCGCGGGAAGCTGCAGGGCGGCGGCACGGCGGGAGGTCTCGGGCTGGACCAGGAGTTCTTCGAGAGCGCGCTCTTGCCGACGATATTGGTGCACGGGTTCCTCGGCCTGAAGGCCCGACCGGAAGGGCTGCGATCGGAACCGCGCCTGCCCACGGGCTGGCCCTCGCTCACGGTACGCGGGGTGCTGCACGGCGGGGCGACCTACGACGTGACAGGCCGGGCCGACGGGACCAGCGAGATCGTCCGGCGCTGAACCCGGCCCCGAGCAGGCGCGTCACCAGGGGGTGAAGCGGATGCCGAAGAACGCCAGCACCGCGGCCGCCAGCAGGCCAAGCCCCGCAAGGAGGAACGGCCCGAAATGATCGACCGTGCGGGGGCGCTTCTCGATCACGGCCACCTTCTTCATCTCGTCGATGCGCCCGAAAACGGAGGCCAGCGCCTCGGGGGTCACCGCATTGAAGGCCTCGCCCCCGCTCGACCGGGCGATGCCGATGAGCGCGGGGTCGACGGGCGTGTCCGTCATGAACACGGCGAAGACGACGACCCCCTTCTCCCTGAGGTCGGCGATGATCGGCACATCCTTGGGCGACTTGATGTCGGGGCTCTCGCCGTCCGTGATGAGGATGATCATGCGGTCGCCGGTCGGCCTCTCGGCCAGATGGGCGGCGGCCCCGGTCAGGGCGTTGCCGATGAACGTACCGCCCCAAAGCTCGTCCGGAAGGACGTTGGGCGCGATGAAGGGACGGGAGAGCATGATCGTCTCCGTATCCAGCGTAAGGGGTACCCAGTGGATGAAGTTGCGCGAGAAGATGGTGAGGCCGAACGCATCCCCTTCACGGTGACGCAGGAAGCGGCCCAGCGACTCCATGGCGGAGTCGAAACGGCTCCTCCGGCCCCGGGCCTGATCGCCGTGGGGCTCCCGCATGCTTCCCGAAGTATCCAGTACGACCTGGATGTTGGTGAGCTGCCGCTCGACCTCGGGGGGACGGAAGGAGACGGGGTGCGCGAGGAGCAGGATGGCCACGGCGAGCAGGCCAGCGGGCAGGCAGTTCGCGGTCTTCACCAGCCAGCGGAGCGGCAGGCCGCTCCCACTCCGGCCCCCGTCGTAGGGCATGGCGATCGGGCGGCCGGACCGGACCCACTCCCAGAAGACGAGCACGACCGGCACGGCCAGCAGGGCGAGAAGCTTCGGATGCAGGAAAGTCATGGCCCGCGGACCTCCGTCGCGGCCGCCCCGGCCCGGATGATGTCGGCGATCTCCGCATCAGGCACGCCGGAGGACGGCCGGTGCGTCCAGCGCTGCAGCGTGATGAGCGGACCGCCCAGCCGGCCGTCGCGGGCGACGGCGGAGAGCGCCTCGGCCATCGGCGCCCCTTCGGGCACGAGGCCTGCGCGCCAAGCGCGGAGGAGAAGCATTTCGAGGCGGGCCTTCTGGGCGGAATCAAGGGCGCCGGACTCCAGCGCCGAAAGCAAGGCGAGCAGCTGCTCGGCCGGGGTGGGCGGCGGACGCACGGGGACGGGCGGCGGACGTCGCCGGCGGCCCCAGAACAGAAGCAGGAACAGCCAGACGATCCAGAGGACGCCGGCTGCGACGAGCTTGGCGACGTAGTGGCCCCCCACCTCGATGCCGATCTCCTCGGTCTCCTTGACGCGCACCTCCAGCTCCTTCGAGAGCTCGGGATCCCCGACGACCCTGAACGGCGGCAGGCCGGCGAGCGCCGAGCCGTCCTCGGGCGCAAGGTAGCCGACGAGGTCATGCTCGCCTTCACGGTTCACGAGGTACCGGACGTCGTAGACTCTGGCTCCCGGCGTCTCCGACACCTGGGCGATGCGGAGATTGATCGCGACGCCCTGCCGGAATGGCTTCACGGCCAGCCTGGGTCCGCCGTAGGTGATGATGGCGGCCTGCTCCACGCCGAGCGGCACCTTGAGGACGTCGTCCGTCCGCAGAATCCACCAAAGGAGGGCCGGTAGAGCGACGACGAGGGCGATCCACGGACCGGAGCGGCGGAGGCCGGAGACGAGTGACATGCCGGAACTCATCGCGCGGTCCGGCCGACGAACCCGCGATTACGCAGGAAATGGGTGAGGCGGCCCAGGATCGGGCCGTCCGTCGGCAGATGCAGGTAATCGATCCCGAAGCGGCTGAGTTCGGCCTTCCAACCGGAAGCGTCCACGTGGCGACGCCCGCCGAGGCCGACGAAGGCCCGACCGGACTCCGACTCGACCCCGCGGATGATGCCCGCGCCGGGCAAACCCCGCTCGGCGGGATCCTCGAAGTGCAAAACGATGCAGTCATGCCGCTGGGCTAGGACCTGCAGCGCCGGGATGGCGCCGGGGTCATGGAGGTCGCTCAGGACGACGACTGTGGTGCGCCGGCCCAGGGACGGGGCCAGCCCGCGGACGCGGGCCGCCAGGGAGGTCGCCTCGGTGAAGTCGTGCCTGCGCAGCTGGTGCGACCACTCCATCACGACGTTGCGGGACAGGGTCGGGCGCACGTGCAGCTCGCGGGAGCCGCAGCCCAGCAGCCCGACGGGGGTGACCGACGACTGGGCCGCGAGCCCGATGCCGGCGGCCACGCGCACCGCCCACGCGTACTTGCTCAAAGGCCGCGAGGTCACGCACATCGAGGCCGAGGAGTCCAGCAGCAGGTAGAGCGGGATCTGCCTGGTCTCCTTGAACTCCTTGACGTAAAGCCGGCCGAGACGGGCCGACACCTTCCAGTCGATGAACTTCACGGAGTCGCCCGCGACATAGGGGCGCGACTGCACGAACTCCATCCCGGCGCCGTGGAACACGGAGTCACGCTGGCCGAAGTCCAGGCTGTCCGCGAGGCGCCGCACGGCGACCTCGAACTGCCGGCTGTCGACCGGGTCGTGAGGAAGTGTCCGTGTGGCGCGCATGCGCTCAGCCCAGCCCGGCGAGGATGGATTCGAGCACCTTGGCGCCGGTCTGTCCGGACGCCGCGGCCTCGTAGCTCACGCGGATGCGGTGCAGCACGACGTCCTCCGCCAAGTCGAAGATGTCCTCGGGGGTGACGTAGTCGCGCCCCCGGATGACCGCCCGGGCGCGGGCGGCGTTGACCAGCGCCAGGCCGGCGCGCGGGCTGCAGCCGAAGTCGAGGTCCTTGGACTCGCGCGTGCGGCGGACGAGTTCCACCGCGTGGCGCAGGAAGACCTCGCTCACATGGACGCCCTGCACGGCCTCCATCGCCGCGACAAGGTCGGCGGGGGAGCCGACGGGGCTGTCCTCGATCATGTCGAAGGCCGTCCGAGGCACCGCGCCGCCGTCCTCCTTGCGAAGGCCCATGCCCAGCTGCCGCTGCAGGATGTCCTGCTCCTCGTCGCGGTCCGGGTAGCCGAGCCGGTGGAGCAGCATGAAGCGGTCGAGCTGGGCCTCGGGCAGCTCGAAGGTGCCGGACTGCTCGACGGGGTTCTGCGTCGCGATGACGAGGAACGGGGTGGGCAGGCGCATGGTCTGGCCGCCGAGGGTGACCTTCCGCTCCTGCATCGCCTCCAGCATGGCGCCCTGCACCTTGGGGGACGCGCGGTTGATCTCGTCGGCGAGGAGCAGGTTGGTGAAGACCGGGCCGCGGTGGATGCGGAAATCGCCCGACTTCTGGTCGACGACCTCCGAGCCGACGATGTCGGAGGGGAGCATGTCGACCGTGAACTGGATGCGCCGGAAGTCCAGGTGGATGGCCTTCGCGAGCGTGTTCACCAGCAGCGTCTTGGCCAGACCCGGCATGCCCTGGAGGAGCAGGTGGCCGCCCGTCAGGAGCGCGACCATGACGCGCTCGACGACGACGTCCTGGCCGACGACGACCTTGCCGACGCGGGTGCGCACATCGGCGACGAACTGGTGGGCGGCCCGGACGGCCGCGGAATCGGTGTGGGTGTTCATTGAATGAGGAATGCGGGGGTTCAGCGGAGCTGGCGGAGCCATTTCTCGGCCAGGGAACGAAGGTCGGCCTCCGAGAGCGTGGTCTGGCCGCCGAAGCACCCGGACTCCACGCGACCCACGTCCTCACGAAGCTCCTCCCGCTGGCGGGGGTCGAGCTTCACGAGCGGACTCGCGTCGAGCCGGCGCAGGAGCGCCACAACGGAGAAGCCGTCGAGAGCCGCAGGCATGCCGAAGACGTCGCGAGCCCGCGGGGCGCGGGGGGCGGCGGTACGTCTCCTGAGCCCCAGCCAGGCCAGGACCGCCAGCAGTGCGCCGCCAGGCGCGTAAAGCAGGAGGCCGGAGTCATCCACGGTCTCCGCCACCCGGCCCTGGCCGGGCGTCGCCTTCACGCGGTCGAGCACGATGGAGGGCTTCTGCAGGACCACCGGGTCGATGTCCTGATAGGTACGCCAGACGGCCGTCACGTCGGCCGACCTGGGCGCGGGGAAAGGCAGCTCCACCGGACGGTCGGAGGCGCGGATGGCATCCCCGTCCAGCGTGACGGACCACCGACGCTCGCTGCGGGGCGCGACGCTGTCGCCCCACGTGTTCAGCTCCTTGACCATCAGCGGGTCGATCACCGTCACCTGGCGTACCTTGGCGAGGCGCGCCAGCAGCCCGAGGTCGAGCAAGTCGTCCAGCTCGGGCACGAGACCGGAGGCCGTCGCGGCGACCTCCAGGCTGAGCGAGCCGTTGATCCCGTACTGCCGGGTGTCGAAGGTCTGGACGACCTCGACCTTGGAGGCAGGACGAGGGGCCGCCTTGCCGGCGGCGACCTTGATCAGCGTCTCAGCGGAGACGGCGGGGACGGTGACCGGGCCGCTGAGGTCGATGAACCGCAGGTCCATCTGCACGGGCGGGATCTTGTCGACGCTCGAATCCCTGGCCTTCACGAGCAGGTAGGCAAGGGGCGTCTCCTCCCACCCGGCCCGGGCGGAGGCGCGGGGCTTCACGTCCGGGGCGGCGAAGGTCGCGGAGCGGATCTCGAAGAAGGGCGAGAGGGCCTCGTTCAGCTTCTGCTCGAACTCGTCGCGCGGGCCCTGCGGCTCCGGGCCCTTGATCACCTGCGACCCGCGGCGTTTCGCACGCGCCGCCAAGGCGGCCGGGTCGTTGGAGAGATACTGGCCGAAGCGGGCGACCCGTCCCATCGCCTCGGTGTGCACGACGCTGACGAGGATGCCGAACTCCTGACCCGGCCCGACGACCCCGGGTCCGTCGACCCGTGTCTCGAGGCGGACCTCGCCGAGCAGCTCGTCGAGGTAGTCCGCGCGCTTCTTCAGCCCGAGCGAGAACGGGTCGTCCTTCGTCACCACCAGCGTGCTGGCGAGGTAACGGTACTTCAGGTCCTCGTGCATCGGGCTCGCGGTGTCGTTGAGACGTGCATTGAGGGTCTTCGCCAGCTGGCCCATGTGGACGGAGGCGAGCCTCCCGGGAAGGGCGAGGATGCCGGCGCGGATGCGGTCGAGGGCGGCGCGGTTCATCGGCTTGCCGAGGTTGACCTGGCCGTTCCCGCCGATGCCGAGCACCGCGTTGAACCAGCCGAGGTAGGGGTCGATCGTCAGCTCGTTCGAGGGCAGGCGCACCGCCAGTCGGCCGTAGGCCTCGGCTGCGCGCTGGAAGTACTCCTGCGACTGGAGAGCCTTCTCCTTGGCGGTGAGGAGGCGGCGGGCGGGCTCGATGGGCGCCAGCTCCTGGAAGGTCTCGAAGTCGGCCCAGTCGTTGAGCACGACCGCCCCGAGGAGCGAGGCGCGATACTCGTCCGGCCGGCCTGCGCGCCATTCGTCGACGAGCTTCAGCAATGACCCGTAGCCCTCCGCGGCCATCGCGTAGGTCTGGGCCTCATTGCGCCTCGAGAGCGCCCCGCGTTGGACGTCGGTCCGTCGCCAGCGGTCGGCAAGGTTGACGTGCATGCGGCCAGCCAGCTGGAAGAAGAGCGTCTCGTCCATCCCGGCGACGGGACCGAACACGAGCTCGATGTGGGAGCGGCGGTAAGCCTCCGCGCTGCTGTAAGCCAGATCGAAGGCGCCCACGACCTTCGACTGGTCGCGCGGCGTGACACCGGCCTTGCGGAACAGCTCCATCATCCTCGCGAGGGACCCGATGTTGCGCTCCATCATCACGGGCGTGACCGGGATGCGGGCGTCCTCGGGCAGGCCGTAGCGAGTCCGGAGCTCCTGGGGCAGCTGCGGGTTATGGGCCTGGCCCCAGGCGACCAGGAAGTCCTCGGCCAGGGCCACGCCGGCGGCGGGATGACGTCCGGCCAGCTCGACGATGCGGTCGGCGGCGAGCTCGAAGTTCGCGCTGAGGATGATCGCCCGGGAGAGACTGGCGTCGAACCTGTCCCGCAGGCCGGCCGGCAGTGCCTGGAGCCATTTCCCGGCGGGGGCGAGCTGGAGGATCTCCTCCGGGTCGACATCGGCGGAGCCGCCGCGCGAGGCGCCGCGCCGGGGGCCGCCGGACTGTCGGCCGAAGGAGGACTCCACCTCGGTCATCCAGGACTCCGCCATCAGCACGAGCACCTGACCCCAGGGCTCGGCCGCCGCGTCGGCGTGCTCGGCGATGAGGCTGGCGAGCATCGACTGGGCGCGGAGGTTGTCGAGGCGCAGGGCGGCGGCCGCGTTCGACTCGCTCTGGATCTTGCGGGAGAGCCCGGACACGACGCGCAGGGCGGACTCGGGCTGGGAGGCGATGAGCTCGGAGAAGGTGGAGCTGAGCACGGCGGGCGAGACGTGGGTGAGGACGCGGATCATCTCCCCCGCGGCCTTGCTCTTCTCCCAGTCGTTGGCGCGCCTCTCGGCGCGGAGGATCGCAACGTTGTCGTTCCAGATTCGGGAGATCTGGTCGCGCTGCGCGATTTCGGTGGCTTGCTCGGCGGCCAGGAAGGCGGCGATCTCCTGCCTCAGGCCCTCGTCGGCGATCTTGTCGAGGTCGGCCCCTTCGGGCAGGTACTGCCTGGCGAGGTCGCGGAACCCTCCGGCGAGCAACACGCGGCCCGCGTCGAGACGGCGCCCGGGATCCTTGCCGCCGAGCCGCTCGGTGCCGCGGGAGAGACGCTCGGCAATCCAGAAGCTCTCGTTGGGCGGGACGACCTGACCGAGGATCTGGCCGATCTTGCGCAGCTCGACATCGCTGAGGGCGCCGGGGGCGGCGTCCGCGAGTGCGAAGATGTCGTCGAAGCGCAGGCCGCCCTTGGGGCGCTCGGCGAGGTCGGAAAGGATCTTGTCGAAGATCTCGCGGGCGAGCTGAGGCGGCAGCACAGACAGCTGGGCGCGGACCTCCGCCCAGTCGCCCAGCCGGAAGGCGGAGAGGAAGCGGGCGTCGGCCGAAGCGCGGGCGTCGGGCCGGGCCGACTTCTCCATGGCGGCGAAGACCTCGGCGAGATCCCGGGTGAAACGATGACGCAGCAGGCGCTCATACTGCTGCAGCGTCTTGGCGTCGAGCGGCGCGGGCTCGGACGGGGGCTGCTGCGCCGAGAGGGCGGCGGCGAAAAGCAGGGCGCACAGGGACGGGCGGAGGAATCGCATGGAAGTGATGACGGGGAAATGGTTCAGGAGCCGTTGTCGGGGATCTTCCTGGCCTCCTCGAAGAGCTTGCGGTCGTCCTGCTTCTCGGCCTTGCCCTTGGGCTGCGGACGGGCGATGAGCGCGGCGGCGGCCTTCGCGTTCTTCTGCTCCGGCCTGCTTGCGTCGGCCTTCAGGGCCGCCTCGAGATTACGCTGCTTGCCCACGTCGATGCCGGTCACGCCCGGGACGGGCCTCACGCCTCCCTGCGGAGTCTTCACGCCGGCGACCCCGGCCTGACCCTTGGCCGCAGGCGGCGGCGGCGCCTTGGCCCCCGCGCCCTTCACGGCTTCCGGCGGCTTCACGCCCTCGACACCAGCGACGCCCTTCGGCGGCGGCGCGCCCTTGGCGCCGGGTTGCATGATTCCGGCGGTGGGTCGGACGCCCTCGACATCCTCCAGCCCCTTGGTCGCGGGAGGAGGCGGCGCCTTGGCGCCCGCGCCCTTCACGGCCTCCGGCGGCTTCACGCCCTCGACGCCGGCGACGCCCTTCGGCGGCGGCGGAGGAGGAGCCTTGGTGACGCCCTTGGAGGCGGGCGCCGGAGGAGGCGGCGTGGACACCGGCTCGGCTCCGCCCTTCGTCTTCACGCCCTCGACTTTTTCCACGCCGCGGGCGGAAGCGGGCATGACGCCCTTCGCCGAAGGATCGACCGGCCTCACGTCGCCGGCGCCCTCCTGACGGACGCCACGGACGCCCTCGACCGCGGAAGGCGCGGCGGGCTCCTGCGCGAAGAGGGACGCCAGCGGGACGGCGAGCAGGAGGAGACGGGGGAGTCGTGGGCTCATAGCTGGTTCTGGCGGATGGATCGGCTGAACTCCGCCTCGACGCGGCGCTCATAGTCGGCCAAGGCGGACGGATCCTGGTGCTCGGCAAGATAACGGAACACCTGCCGGGTGCGTTCGGCGTAAGGCCGCCATTCCTCCTCGGTGGCCCCGTTGGCCTTGAGCAACGCCGTCGCGTAGAAATACCCCTTGCCCAGCGTCTCGCGGATCGCGCGCGTGGTCGGCCCGTCCTCGCCGTCGACGGCGACGGACTCCCGGAGGAGCTGGACGAGGTCGTCGATCGCGCCGGACACGTCGAGCATCTCGATCCGCGCCTTGGCCTTGGCGAGCCGGACCTGATGGCGCACCGAAGGCCGCTCGGACGGAGGCAGCTCGGCCATGAGCAGGTCGTATTCCTCCACCACCGCAGGCCAGTCCGGCGCAGGGGTGCGTTCCATCCCGCGGATGAGCACGAGGCGCGCCCTCGCCTTCTCTCGCGCCAGCTGCGCCTGTCCCTCGTTGAAATGGTAGTAGACCACGGCGACGGGGAAGAGCAGCCACAGCAGGGTGAGGAACTTCCTCACGGGGCACCCCCCTTCCCCGCCGACGCCGGGATTACCTTCCACGCGGCGCCGAAGTACTGGAGGGCCACCGGCAGGAAGGACAGCGTCGCCGCCCCCGAAGTCATCGCCAGCAGCGCGAGGCCCGCGAGGTCGAGCCCCGCCCCCCGCGGGGCCGTGCGGACGACGAGGTCGCCCAGCGCGTCGGTCGGAAGATGCTTCTCGTTGACGTCGTGGTAGGCGCCGCGCAGCGCGCGGGCGAGGGAGGCGAGCACCTCCGCGTCCTGCCGAGACTGGTGGCCGGCGATGAACGTGCCCTTGCGCGGGTCGCCCAGGCCGAGCACGAGCACGTCCTTGATCGACCGCGGGCGCGGGAGCACCGGCTGGAGGGGGACGGTGTCGCCGTCGGTGAAGACCAGGAGACGGACGGTCCCCTCGGGCAGACCTTCGACGAGCCGGACGGCCGCGTTGACCGCGGCGCCAAGATCGGTGGAACCGGGCTTCATGACGTACTGCAGGGGAAGCCCGTCGAAGACGTTACGGACGAGCTCCGGATCGCGCGCGTCCATGACCACGGAGTGGGCCTGGGTGTAGAAGCCGATGACGCCGTAGCGGATGTCGCCGCCGACGCGCATCAGCACCGTCTCCACGACCTCGCGCATGCGCTCCTGGCGGGTGACCTTACCCTCGGGGCCGGCGTCCTTGAGGTACATGCTGGGCGAGAGGTCCGCGACGAAAACGAGGCGCGGCGGATCCTTCGGCCCCGGGGCCCTGCCCTCCTGCGCGGCCTGATGGAGCTGCCACGTGACGGCGAGCCCCCAGGCAAACGCCGTCAGGCCGGCGCAGCGCAGCAAAGGGGCTGCCCCCGCCCACGCGCGCGGCCTTCCGTCGGGGCCGAAGGCCAGTCGGGCGACGGCCCGCACCCGGCGCGCGTGGATGGCCTCGGCGACGACGGCGAGCAGCAGCACCAACAGGGCGGCAAGGACGGGGTTCATGCGGGGCGTCCCGGGGGACGACGGGCGTCCCCGATGTCTAAGTAGGGCGACCCCTTCTGGCAAACGTCCTTTGCCGGGGCGGTCGCGGGCCGGAGGTCTGGCATCAGTCCCGCCATCAGGATGCCAGCCGAGCCGCTCAACGGACCGCAGAGGCCAGGGTCGCCTGCAGCCACCGGACCTCGATGTCGGTCACTTCGGCAAACTTCTCTCCGTAGACGCCGTAGTCGCGGTAGTCGAAGGAGAGGACGATGCATCCGGCACGGACGAAGGCGGGGGCGGTGCGGGCGCCGACCCGGGTCTTCACGCCGCCCGTACCGTTGCAGAGCACGAGAGCCGGGAGCCGGGCTTAAGGTCGGAGGGCGTGTAAAGATCGCCCGCCATCCTCACTCCGTCGGCGAAGATGACGACGGACCTCCGCTCGACGCCCTCCATCGCCCCCGGCGCCGCGTCAAGCCGGCAAAGGAGCAGGCCGACCAACGTGTAAAGTGAGATACGCGTAAGCATGGGGTCGCCCTGAAAACCCCGCGGAGGACCTAAAGTTACGGGCAGGCGGT
This sequence comes from Verrucomicrobiota bacterium, assembly GCA_030830965.1. Lineage (GTDB taxonomy): Bacteria > Verrucomicrobiota > Verrucomicrobiia > Opitutales > UBA953 > UBA953. The sequence goes on from JAURLX010000021.1 coordinate 123,363, forward strand.
GCCGGCTCAGGCCCCGACCATGCGCATCCAGTCGGCGAGATTGTAGTAGTTCGTCACGCGGGCGACCCGGCCGTCCCGGATCTCGAAGAACGCGCCGACGCGCAGGCGGTACTTCTGCCCGTTCGCGGGCGGGAGGCCTTCGTCGGTGACGAGATACTCGCCCTCGATGAAGAACTCGGCCGCGGCGCGGGACGAATCAGGACCGTTGAAGACGACGAGGTCCTTCACCTGCTCACGGTAGCAGCGGTCCATGCGCCCGAGGAAGGCGCGGAAGGCATCGACGCCCCGCTCGACGGCGCCCTCATTGACCTCATGCACGACCTCCGCGTGAAGCAGCGCGAGCAGCGCCTCGCGGTCGCCCGAGTTAAAGGCCGCATAGTAGTCGTGGATGAGCTTCATGGTTCAGGAAAGGACGCGTACGCGGCCGGCGCGGAGGCGGGCGGGATTGGTCTCGGCCCGCGCGGCGCGGGCGCGGCGCAGGGCGGCGAGGTCGGCGTGCACGGACAGCACGTGGTCGCCGCGCCGGGCGGGCGGGGTGGACAGTTGCCGGAAGGCGCCCGCGAAAGCCAACTGCGAGGGCGAGAAGAAGGCGGCGCGGCCGACGTTGTCGTCGACGAGCTCCGCACGGGCGCGGCCGACGAGGTGGCTCACGCCGACCTGGCAGCAGAGCTCGACGGCGCGTGCGTCGGCGCACCGTCCGACGCGCTCGACGCCGAGGACGGTCTCGGTGGCGCTGGGCACGAGGATGACGTCGACGTCCTTTCCGCGCAGGGCTCCGGCGACCTCGGGCACCTCGATGTCTAGGCAAGTCACGACGCACAGGCGCGCGCCCTTGAACTTCCAGATCCGAACGCCCTCGCCCGGCGTGAAGGCCTTTTCCCATGGGGTGAGATGCAGCTTGTCCTGATGCAGGCGGCTTCCGCCGGCCAGAATGGGAGCACGGTTGAGCAGACGGCCGCGGGCGTCGATGAAGGGTACGGTGCCCAGGACGACGGCCTTGTCCTTTCGGGAGAGACGACGGGATAGCCCCGGCCAGAGTCCGGCCCAGAAGAGCCCGGCGACCGCTCGGGTGGCGCCCCTGCCCTTCACGAACTGCTCCAGTCCGAGCCAGAGGAGCTCGGGCAGCAGCACGACGTCCGCGCCGGACTTCCATGACTCCTCGACCAGGGAGGCGACGCGGTCGACGAAGGCCTCGGCGTTGGGCACGCGGGCCCCGACGTCGAAGGTGCGGAGGTCGATCTTCAGTCGTGCCATGTGCGGGTCCAGAAGGTGAGGGTCTTGGGAGATTCCTGCGTCTCGCCCAACTCCTTCCAAGGGAAAACGGCCCTGAGCTCGGGACGGCGCGCGTAGCCGAGCCCGGACCAGAAAGCGTCTAGGGGCTTCCACCCCGCCGGACGCGCGGGATGGTCGGACGGACGATCGACCGAGCAGAAGGCCGCGGACGAAAGCCCGAGCCGACGCCCATGGGCTTCGCGTCGGGCGAAGAACTCCCGTCCCAGGCCGCGTCCACGATGCTCCGGGAGCACCACGCTCTCGGCAAGATAGAGGAATGCGGCGGGGTTCAGCCCCGCGGCGACGAAGGGCGCGCGGAAGGCCTCCTGTTCATCCTCCAGCGGCAGGCAGGTCGTCGCACCGATCGGCCGTCCGTCGGCATCGAGCGCCAGCACGGCCAGAGAACGCGGGCTGCGCAGATAGACCGAGAGGTATCCGCGCTCGTAGGCCTCGTCGCCTTCATAGAGGTAGGGGTACTCCCGGAAGACCCGGATGCGGAGTCCGCCGAGGGCCGGGATCCAGGGACCCAACTCCGGTCCGGCTACCTCGAGCAGCCGCGGTGGCGGGCCGTCGGCCAAGTTCAACGCGCCTCGCCGGCGTGACGGAGCGTGACCTGACGGAAGGCGGCGCCCTGCCCCTTGGTGATGAGCGCCACGAGGCCCTTGCGGTCCTTGAAGCGCGGGTGCGTCGCCTCGAGCTCCTTGTCGTCGAGTCGCACGCGGTAACGGTCGCCCACGATCTCGATGCGGATGTCATGCCACTTCGCCGGATCGACCGGCATCTTCAGCTCGGCGACCTTGGTGGACTTCGTGGTTTTTGCGATCCCGCTCATGTGGGTGATCCAGACCGCATCCTTGCTCACGAACGTGCGGGCGAGATGCAGGTTCGGGGCGACGGTGTCGCGGCATCCGAACGCGATCGACTGCGCGCCGCCCAGCCGGAACTGCGCCTGGATGACGAGGCCGCCGGCGTCCAGGCGGTAGGTGCAGGAGGAGTGGTGGTTGTCCTCCTTGAGCTCGTCGCCGAAGAGGGCCCCGTCCTTCACGCTCCATTCGCCGATGCCGGCACTCCATCCGTTGATGGGCTTCTTGCGCGTAGGCCCCTGCGGCTGGTCGAAGGGCGTGCTGACGATCAGCGAGCCGGCCGGCACGGGCGCGTCGGCCGCGAGGACGGAGGCGGCCAGCAGGGACAGGAGGAGACGCATGCGGGGATGAAAGCCCGGACCGGGGAGATGACAACCCCGCCTTGCTCCGGACGACCGGGCGCTCAGCATCCGATGCATGGACCTGCTGCTGCTCCTCGCCGCCCTGAACGCCCCCACCCCGCTCTTCCAGGACGACTTCTCCCACGAGGGCCTGGGCGAGTGGAAATCGGTCATCCCAGCCTTCGAGGTCAAGGACGGCGTTCTGCACGCGCATCAGGCCAGAGCCGACCACGGCGCGGTCGGCAGGGTGCACCGGGCCATGCGCGACGTCGCCGCGGAGTTCCGCTTCCGCCTGGAAGGGTCGACCGGCTTCAACGCGGTGTTCGACGATCAGGCCCACAAGGGCTCGCACGCCGGACACATCCTCCGCGTGGCCTTCACCCCGGGCCGCATCACCCTGGGCGACGACAAGGAGGGCGTGATGCGCAACGACCTCTACGAGCTCCGCCGGACACCCGAGGGCAAACAGAAGTCCGCAGAACTGCTCAAGGGCCGCTCCGCCAGCGTGGCCGTCAAGCTGGAGCAGGAACGTTGGCATTCCGTGCGCATCGAAGTGAAGGGCGACCTGCTACGGGTCTTCCTGGACGGAAAGCCCGCTGGCGAACTTCGCTCTCCCGGCGTGGCCCACCCGACCAAAACGAGCTTTCATTTCACCGTGAACGGCAAGGGCATGTCCTTCGACGACGTACGGCTGACGGCCCTCTGAGGCCCGGGCTTGCGAAGGACATCCGAACGGGTTCGCTACGTTCCATGCCCACCCAAGCCAAGGCCTACGGCTCCGCCTCCCCCTCCTCGAAGCTCGCCCCGCTTGAGATCACGCGCCGGGCCCCGGGCCCGACCGACGTCGAGATGGAGATCCTCTTCTGCGGAGTCTGCCATTCCGACGTGCATACGGCCCGCGGCGAATGGCCCGGCACGAACTACGCCTGCGTCCCCGGTCATGAGATCGTCGGACGCGTGACACGGGTCGGCGCCAAGGTGACCAAGTTCAAGGTGGGCGACATCGGCGCCACGGGCTGCATGGTCGACTCCTGCCGCACCTGCCGGAGCTGCCAGCAAGGGCTGGAGCAGTTCTGCCTCACGGGCGCCACGTTCACCTACAACAGCCCCGACAAGCATCTCGGCGGCCACACCTACGGCGGCTACTCTTCGGGCATCGTCGTCGACGAAGCCTTCACCCTGCGCGTGCCCGGAGGGCTCGACCTCGCCGCCACCGCCCCCCTGCTCTGCGCCGGCATCACGACCTATTCGCCGCTCCGACGCTGGAAGGCCGGCCCCGGCCAGAAGGTCGGCATCGTCGGTCTCGGCGGCCTCGGCCACATGGGCGTCAAATTCGCCCGCGCCTTCGGCGCCCAGGTGGTGCTCTTCACGACCTCCCCCGCCAAGGTCGCCGACGGCCTCCGCCTCGGCGCCCATGAGGTCGTGGTCTCGACCGACGCCGCCGCGATGGCCAAGCACGCCGGCTCGCTCGACTTCATCCTCGACTGCGTCTCGGCCCAACACGACCTCAACGCCTACCTGGGGCTGCTCAAGGTCGACGGCACGCTCTGCCTGGTCGGCGTCCCGGAAAAACCCCTGGCCGTCCACGCCTTCAACGTGATCATGCCCCGACGCAACTTCACGGGCTCCGCCATCGGCGGCATCGCCGAGACCCAGGAGATGCTCGATTTCTGCGCCCGGCACGGGATCGTCTCGGACATCGAGCTCATCCCGATGCAGCAGATCAACGAGGCGTGGGACCGCATGATCCGGCAGGACGTCCGCTACCGCTTCGTGATCGACATGGCCTCGCTGAAGCGGGCCTGATCGGTTTATCGCTTGGCAGGAAGGCCGGGGTGTGGACGTTGCGTCCATGCGCATCGCCTCCGCCCTCTTCGCCCTCCTGTCGGCCTTTCTCCCGGCTTTCGGCGCCGACGAGGCGCCCCGGCCCCTGAAGCTCATCGCGGCCCATGGCTCCATCCGCTCCGACGAGGCCACGCTGGTCTGGGACAGGCCGGAGTGGGCCGTCAAAGGCCTGAAATATGTGGTCACGCAGGATGGCGTGAAGATCGCCGAAACGGACAGATGCCATCTGACGGCACGCGACCTCAAGCCCGAGCATGGCTACGTATTTGAGGTCAAGGCCGACGGATCGCCGACGATCTGGACGTCCCTGCGCCTGCGTACCAAGGCCAAGGAGACCATCGTGAACGTCACCGCCCATGGCGCCCTCGGCGACGGCAAGACGCTCGACACGCAGGCGATCCAGGCGGCCATCGACGCCTGCCCGCCCGGCGGCGTCGTCCTCATCCCGGAGGGGACTTTCCTCAGCGGCGCCCTGCGGCTCAAGAGCGACCTCACGCTCGAAATCGCCAAAGGCGGCGTCCTGAAGGGCTCGAAGAATCCCAAGGACTACCTCCCTCTCGTCCGCAATCGCTTCGAGGGCTGGGAGATGGAGACCTACGCGAGCCTGCTCAACGCCGGCAAGATGGACCATGCCGGAACCGCCAGCGTGCGCAACCTATCCATCCGCGGAGAAGGTCGGCTTTCGGGCGGCGGCGCCGAACTGGCCAAGGCGATGATCGCCGAACGCGGCATGCGCGGACGCGGACGCCTGATCTGCCTGCTCAACGCGGCCGACGTCGAGATCGCCGGGCTGACGCTGGATTCGTCCCCCTGCTGGACGTTGCATTACATCTACAGCGAACGGATCACCTGCCGCGGGCTGACGATCCAGAGCAGGGTCCGCAACGGCGACGGGCTCGACCCAGACTCCTCGTCCGACTCGCTCATCTTCGGCTGCTCCTTCGACACCGGCGACGACTGTATCGCGGTGAAATCGGGCAAGAATCCCGAGGGCAACCGGATCGCGCGTCCCACCGAGCGCACGCGCATCTTCGATTGCAATTTCCTCCGCGGCCACGGCATCTCCCTCGGCAGCGAGATGTCCGGCGGCATCCGCGGCGTGCTCGTCGAGGACTGCGTGGCGGGCAAACTGCTCCACGGCTTCCAGATCAAGGCCATCCCCGCCCGCGGCGGCTTCATCGAAGACGTCACCGTCCGCTCCTGCGACCTCCAGAAGATCAGCATCCTGTCGGACCTGAACTATAATCGCGACGGCGAGGCCGCGCCGACCAAGCCCGTCTTCCGGAACTACCGTTTCCGCGACATCGACCTCACGAAGGCCGACGTCTCCAAACCCGTCATCATCCTCAACGGCTTCGCGGGGACGGACAACCGCCTCCGCGACGTACGGCTCGAGGACATCCGCCTGCCGGCCGGGGCGTCGGTGAAGATCGAGGACGCCGAAGACATCGTCTTCACGTGCGTCGCCGGCCCGGACGGCAAGCCCCCGGTCTTCCAGGAGAAGAACGTCGACAAGGTCGTCCGCTGACCCGAAGGACCGTACCCGGCCAACAAAAGGGCCGCCCTTTGGGCGGCCCTTTTCATGTCCTGTGGAGCTTGCTTACTTCAGGAGCTCCCTGACCTTGGGCTCGAGCGCGGCGGCCCAGATCTCGTAGCCCTTCTCATTGGGGTGCAGGAGGTCGGGCATGATGGTCTTGGAGAGCGTGCCGTCGGGCTCGAGGAACTTCGCGCCGATGTCGAGGAAGTGCACGCGCTTGCCGTCCGCGTAGGTACGGAGGATGGCGTTAGCCTGCTCGTTCTGCTGGCGGAAGGCGTCGTTGCGGTCGGCGCCACGGGGGAAGATCGCGAGGATGAGCACCTTGGCGTCGGGGCACTTCTGCTCGAGACGGCCGAGGATGGCCTTGACGCCCTCGGCGGTCTGCTCGGGCGTGCAGCGGTAGACGGCTCCGTCGAGCTCCTTCTGCGGACGGCCCTGGTGTCCGGTGTTGTTCGTGCCGATCATCAGCACGACGAGCTTCGGCTTCAGGCCGTCGAAGTTGCCGTGGTCGAGACGCCAGAGGACGTGCTCGGTGCGGTCGCCGCCGATGCCGAAATTGGCGGCGCCGAGGGGCGCCCACGTCTTGGCCCAGACGGCCTTGCCCCTGCCGTCCCAGCCGTGGGTGATGGAGTCGCCGAGAAAGACGAGCTTCGCCTCGCCCTTCTTCGAGATCTCGTTGAACGATTCATGACGCTTCTCCGTGCCGGGGTGGAGCACCGGCTGGACGGCGTAGTTGGCGCAGCCGGTGAGTCCGGCGGCGAGGGCGAGCAGGGCGACGATGCGGGGGTTCATGGGAGGGAGCGCAGTCTGCCCGCCGAGGGCCGGAGGTGGCAAGCCTCCGACCGGGGCCGGACGGCCGTTTTTGGTTCGCCCGCGGGCGCCCCAAGGGAGATACAGAGGGCATGTCCCCGCTCCGCCTGCTCGCGCTCGGCCTCCTCCTGGCTGTCGCTTGTCCCCTGCCAGCCCAGCAGAAAAAGAAGGCCGCGCCGGCGAGACCCCAGCCGCCCACGCGGCCGTTTGACGCGCCCGGAGCGCCCAAGTTCGTGCGCCTCGACGGCAAGCCCGGCGCCGTCCCGCCGGTCGACACGGTCGGCGACTACCTGGTGGGCCCGCAGTATGCCGCGGCGGAGGCCACCAAGGAGAATCCCGCCGCGCCCAAGGGCCGCGTGACGCAGTTCGTGATGGAGTCCAAGGACTGCCGCCGCTTCAACCCGGGCATCGCCCGCAAGGAGTTCGGCGTGCCCGACCCGAAGAACCCGAAGACGCTCATCGTCGAGACCCACACGGTCGACTACCGCCGCGCGATCTCCGTCTACGTCCCGGCCGGGCACCGCGCGGGCGACGTCATGCCCCTCCTGGTCACGCACGACGGCCCCGGCGTCGGCAAGTCCGACCAGAACCTCGTGCGCATCCTCGACAACCTCATCCACGCCGGCCGCATCCCGCCCCTCGTCTGCGTGATGATCGCCAACGGCGGCGGCGACGCGCAGGGCCACGAGCGCGGCAAGGAATACGACACCCTCTCGCCGCTCTTCGCCGAGTTCATCGAGGAGGAGGTCCTGCCCCTCGTGGAGAAGAACGCCGGCGTGCGTCTCACGCGCGACCCCGAGGACCGCGCCACGATGGGCGTCAGTTCCGGCGCCGCGGCCGCCTTCACCATGGCCTGGTACCGCCCCGACCTCTGGCGGCGCGTGATCTCCCTCTCCGGCACCTTCGTCAACCAGCAGTGGCCCTTCGATCCCGCGACGCCGGACGGCGCCTGGGGCTACCACACGACGATCATCCCGGCCGCGCCCCGCAAGCCGCTGCGCGTCTGGATGTGCGTCGGCGACCGCGACAACTTCAACCCCAACGTCATGCGCGACGGCATGCACGACTGGGTGGAGGCCAACCACCGCATGGCCAAGGTGCTCGCCGAGAAGGGCTACCGCTACCAGTATCTCTACTGCCTCGACTCAGGCCACGGCGTGGGCAACGCGCGTCCTCAGCTGCTGCCACAGGCGCTCGAGTGGGCCTGGCACGACCGCAGGAAGCGCTGAGCTCAGCCGCCGGCGTAGCGTCGCACGACGCCGGTCACGACGCCCCACACGGAGCATTCGCCGTCGAGGAGGTTGATGGGCCGATAGGAGGGATTGTGTGCGCGCAGCTCCCACGTCCCGTCCGCCGCGCGTGCGAGGGTCTTCACGGTGTATTCGCCGCCGACCACCGCCACGACGACCGCGCCCTCGCGCGGGCGGCGCCCCTTGGCGACGACGAGGAGGTCTCCGTTCATGATGCCGATGCCGGTCATCGAGGCGCCTTCGACCTTCATGAAGAACATCCCGGTGCGGTCCGTGACGAGATACGCGTGTAGGTTGAACTTCGGCTCCCAGTGGTCCTCGGCCGGCGACGGGAAGCCGGCGGGCACAGGCGAGAGAATCAGCGGCAGGACGAGGTCAGGGGCCTCGGCGTCGAGCGGGCGGGGGGCGGAAAGCATGGGGTGAACATATTTTCACCCAAGGTCCGGGCCGTCAAGCGGACGCTGGGCCGCGCACGTTTGACCTCGGGGATGTTCGGAAGACCATGGAAAAGCCTGCAAAGAGATGCCCGTGACTCCCGCCCAACTCCGCTCCCGCTTCAGGGAGATGACGGCAAGCCTGTTCCTCGTGGGGGCGGCCGCGGCTGCGGACGCCTGCGAGGCGTGCCGACAGGCCTACCTCGACGCATTGGAGCGCGCGCCCAAGGCGTCAGCCCTGCACCCCGGGGCCAAAGTCGTGGAGTACGAGCTCCAGGTCGCCGAGACGACCCTCAGTCCGGCCGGCGATCCCGTGCGGGCGCTGACCTTGAACGGAGGCACGCCCGGACCAGTCCTGAGATTCCGTGAAGGCGACGTCGCGCGGATCAAGGTCGTGAACCGGCTCGCCGACCAGTCGACTTCGATCCACTGGCACGGGCTCCTGGTCCCGAACCTGGAGGACGGCGTGCCGCACGTCACCACGCCGCCCATCGAGCCGGGTTCGTCCCGTACGTTCGAATTCCTGATCCGGCAGCACGGCACGTACTGGTATCACAGCCACACGGGGCACCAGAAACAGCGCGGCGTGTTCGGCGCCATCGTCATCGAGCCGAAGGCACCGGGCATCCTCGCGGCGCATGACGAGGTCATCGTGCTCTCCGACTGGACGGACGAGTCCCCGACGGAGGTGCAGCGGACGCTCCTCCGCGGCAGCGATTGGTACGCCTTGCGCAAGGGGACCTCGCAGTCGCTGCTCGGGGCGTGGCGGGCCGGCCGACTCGGAGACTACCTCGACAGTCAGAAGGCGCTGGTGCCCCCGATGGACCTCTCCGACGTGGCCTTCGGCGCCTTCCTGATGAACGGAAAGAAGGCGCACCGTCTGCCCGGCCGGCCGGGCGAAAAGGTGCGCCTGCGCTTCATCAACGCCAGCGCCGCGACTTATTTCTACCTGGATTACGCGGCCGGCCCCATGCGGATCATCGCCGGCGACGGTCAGGACGTGGCGCCGTTCGACCAGAAGCGTCTCCTGATCGGGCCGGCTGAGACCTATGACGTCTTGCTGACCGTGCCGGCCTCGGGCTCATGGGAAGTGCGCTCGACGGCCCAGGACGGCAGTGGTCACGTCTCAGCCTGGATGGGAGAGGGAGCGTCGCATGCGGCCGTGCCGCCGCCCCGCCCGGACCCTTACGGCATGAACGCCTACCTTTCATCGATCCTCGACCAGCTCGACCCCGAGCCCGGCGCCCCCGAATCGGAACGCCCCCTGTCGCCCTACCGGAAGATGCGGGCGGCCTGGCAGGGTCCGCAGCCGGCCAAGTCGCGCGAGATCACCCTCAAGCTGACCGGAGACATGATCCGTTATGCGTGGAGCTTCGACGGCGTCGATCCGGAGTCCGCGGAAAGCATCCGGGTGAAGGAGGGCGAGACGGTGAGGCTCAGGCTGATGAACAACACGATGATGCACCACCCCATCCACCTGCACGGGCATTTCTTCCGCCTCGTGGATGCCGACGATCCGGATCCGCGGACGGCCCCCCTCAAGCACACGGTGGACGTCCCGCCGATGAGCGTGCGCAGCATCGAATTCACCGCCGACGAGGGGCGGGGGGACTGGCTCATCCACTGCCATCTGCTCTACCACCACGTCACGGGGATGGTCCGCACGATCCGCGTGACCACCGCGGACGGCTCGGAGCCGCCCCACCCTGCCGGTACCCATGCCATGCCGACCACCTACGCCTGGGGCCAGGTGGCGGTGACGAGCGCCCACGTCGCCGGTTTCGCCACCGTGCAGTCCGGTCCTCACAATGTCTACCTGAGGTGGGAAGAAGGCGTGCGCTCCGGCGACTGGCATGAGAGGGAGGCCTACTACCAGCGCTACGTGAACACGCGTCTCGCCCTGATCGCAGGGTACCGCTCGGACACCTCGCCGGGTGGAAGGGAGTCCGTCTTCGCCGGGGCGACCTTGCGCCTGCCCTACTTCTTCGAACTCACGCTCACCCAGCAGGCCGGGGGAGAAACCCGCGCCGAACTGCTCAAATCCTTGCAGCTGACCGACAGGCTTTCCCTCGACCTCGCCTTGCGGCACGGCCGCAACTCGGATACCTTCTCTTCCGCGGACCTCCGCTTCCTCCTGAACAAGACCTTCTCACTCACCGCCGGCTACGGCTCCGATTTCGGCGCGGGCGCCGGCATCATCGCCAGATTCTGAATCCATGAAGCCTCTGTTCATCGCCCTGCTGGGCCTGCTCTGCCTGCAGTCGCCGGCCGCGGACCAACCGTCCGCCCCCAAGCCCGCGGAAAAATCCGCGGCCCCAAAGCCCTACCCGCTCAAGACCTGCATCGTCTCCGACAACGACCTGGACTCGATGGGCGAGCAGGCCTCGTTCGAGCACGAAGGGCGTGTCATCAAGGTCTGCTGCAAGCCCTGTATCGATAAGTTCCGCAAGAACCCCGCGAAGTATCTCAAGAAACTGGAGGGGAAGTGACCTCTCTCACTTGGCCGAAGCGGCCAGGGCGAAAGCCTTCCGGTAGAAGGACCAGTTGTCATCGCCCAAGGCGGTGAAAACGCGATCCGGCTCATGTCCGACGCCGGGAATCACGGTCCAAGTGTGCGGGATGCCGAGGGACTCCAGATGGTGGTGAAAATCCTCGTTGTTGCCGAAAGTCTCATCCTTGTCGCCGATCACCATGCGGACGAGCGTGTCCTTCGCGATGACCTTGGCGTTGCGCTGCGCGAAGGTCCGAGGACTGGCGGCAAGGAAGACGGCCTGGTCGCCCCCGAAGGCGCCCTTCAGCAGGTCCGCCGCCTGGATGCGGCTCGCACGGGGCGTGTTCCTGAGCTCGGGCTGCATCGGGCCGGCCCCGACGATCGAGGCGGCGCGGAACAGGTCCGTGTGCTTGAAGGCCAGTCGCGCCGAACCGTAGCCGCCCATGCTGAAGCCGTCGAGCAGGCGCCCTTCTCGCTTGGCCACGGTGCGCCAGGTGGCGTCGACGTGGGGCAGCAGGTCGCGGATGATCATCGACTCGACCGGCGCGGAGCCGTCGGCCCAGTCGACGTACATGCCCATCTCCAGTCCGTTAACGAAGACCACCAGGCAGGGAGGCGTCTTGCCCTCGCGGATGGCCTTGTCGAAGCGCGCCGCCACGGAGGCGATGCCGGGCAGCCCGCCGCCGGAGCCGTGCAGCCAGTAGACCACGGGGAACCGTTTCGTCGGTTCGGCCTCATAGGCGGCCGGACGGTAGAGGTGGTAGCTGACGTCACCTTTCACTGCGGCGCTGCGAAACACATGGTGCGTGACCCCGGGCGCCTTCATGGCCCGCGTCACCCAAGCTCTGCCGGACGTGGCATCCTTTTCCTGGGCTTTTTCAGCGGCCCAGCCGGGAGCCAACCACACCATCGACAGGAGCAAGATGGAACAACGGAGAAGCATTCGGTTGAACGGCAGCTGACTCTCCTATAAAACCTGCGAGCGCTCAAGGTTTCGTCCGCAAGCGCGCTTACCCATGCTTCTCACCCCTGCTGAAATCGACGACGCCCTGACCACCCTCCCCGGATGGGCCTGTGACGGTAAGTCGCTCACCCGCACTTACAGGTTCGCGGGCTTCCCCGAGGCCGTCGCCTTCGTGAACGGTCTCGTCGGCCCGGCCGAGGCGATGAACCATCACCCCGACGTCACGATTTCCTACAACCGCGTCACGCTCAGCCTGACCACCCACGATGCCGGCGGTCTCACCGACAAGGACTTCGCCCTCGCGCGGTCGATCTGAAAGTCGAAGGCAGGCCGCGGCAGCCGAGGTTCACTTGAGCTCCGGCAAGGCGTAGTAGGCGACCTCAGCGAAGAAGAACTCGGCCATATTGAGCCGAGCGTAGTCGTAGTGCCCGATGGCCTTCAGCAAGGCAGCGCGCTCCTGCGGGGCGCCCGCCAAAGCCACGACGGCGGCGGCGGCGAGGGGGTTGCGCATCCAGGCGGCCTCGTAGCTTTTCCGCAGCCCCCGCTTCTGCGGGTTCGCGATGCCGGCGAGTCGTTCGGCGTCCTTCTGGGTGGGCTGCGGGAACCACTGGTCGTAGACCTGACGCCAGTCGGCGTTGCCAAAGACTTTCTGGTCGGCGTTGTCGAACTGAGCGTGGGTCGCCAGGGCGGGCATGGCGAACTGCGCGGTGACGGCGAGGCCCTTGCGATAGGCCTCCCTGGTCTGCGCATCCTCCTCGACCGAGGCCAGCCACGCGAGGCCCGCCTGGGTGCCGACGTAGATCCAGAACTGTCCTTTCTGCAGATTGGGGATGAAGCCGAGGTCGCGCGGACACCCGAGCGCGCAGATCTCACGGCGGGTCTCGGCCGAGTTCGCAGGCCTCTCGTCCAAGGCCTTGCGATACCGCTCCAGCCAGGAGGGGTCGCCGGTCATCTCATGCGTCGCCCTCAGCAGATGGAGATAACGTGCGGCGTCCCGGAAATGCTCGCCCTTGTATCCTCCGCGGAAGTCCCCCTTGAAGGCGCCGTCGCACGGGACGCGCCAGCCGGTCGACTCCAGCACGTCGGCGACTTCGCGCACCTTGGCCACGAGGGTCGCGCGTTCCTCGGCGGAGGGAATGTCGCTCCGCAGGTAGGCCTGGAGGCCGAGGAACCACGGATGCATCTGGTCGTCGGAACTCAGCGGGTAGTGGCATCGGCCGTCGGAACCCACGCCTCGGGCGACGAAGCCGGGGACGTCCGAGACCGAGGCGCACTTGAGCAGCCCTCCGGCGAGCCGGCGGGCCTCCTCCCTGTCTGAGGCAGCCCCGCTGCGCCGGGCCCGCTCGACCATGGCCTGCAGGTACATGCCGGTGAACATCGGCCCATTCTCGATCGGGCTCCACCAGCCGATGGCGTTGGGCCGGCCGAGGCGGCAATCCTCCGGCGTCGGCAGTTCCCCCGCGTAATCGCGCATGATCCCATGCTCGTCGATGAAGCGCCTCCACGTCTCGGCATGGGCCTGCTTGACCGGCGGCGGAGCCGAGTCCTTCGCCGTGAGCTCCTTCATGACCGCTTCGTAGGCGGGCTTGGGCCGTCCCTTGCGGTCGAAGAGCAACGGATGGTTCACGCGCTTCCAGGGGAAGTCATTCAGCCAGCTCTGGCCGTCGTGGAGGTTCCAGAACGATACGCGGATGATGACATCCTCATACTTCCGAAAAAGCCGGAACAGCTTCGCATACTGTTCCGCCTGCCGCGCGAGGACGTCCGGCGGGCAGCCGTCGGCGTACGGATTGATCTTCGCCATCTCGGCCCGGTGCCTGTTGCCGTCGGCCCACCAGCGCCCGCGCGGGATCACGTCGATGTCCAGTTCGCTGACCACGGCCTTCATGCCGATGCCGCGGAGCGCGACCAGCGTCTTCTCCAACGCCTCGTAGGGCACCCGGTCGATCTCGTAATGCCCCTGGAGCCCGACCGCATGGACCGGCGCGCCGCGGGCCTTCAGCTTCGCGAGCAGCCGGAGCATCTTCTCGCGCTTGCCGTCGAGCTCGTTGTTGTAGTCGTTGTAGATCAGCAGCGCGGACGGATCCGCGGCGTGCGCGCATTCGAAGGCCAGCGCGATGAACTCCTCGCCGGCGATGCGGGTCCAGCCCGACTCACGCAGGTCGGCCTTCCCGTCATCGAGCGCCTCGTTGACCACGTCCCACGCGGCGATCCTGCCCTTGTAGCGACCGACCACCGTGTCGACGTAGGCCTTCATGCGGCTGAGCAGCGCCTCCTTGGAGACTTCCTTGTCTCCGTCGCGGTAGAACCAAGCCGGCGTGCGGTCGTCCTTGGCCCAGACCAAGCAGTGCCCCACAACTTTGAGCCCTTTGTCGTTCGCGAAGCCAACGAACCGGTCGGCCTGGGTGAAATTCCAGGCCCCTTCCTTCGGACTTACCGCCGCGGGCTTCATGCAGTTCTCCGGCGTCACGTGGCTGAAATGAGTCGTCAACAGCGACCAGTCTTCGGGACGGTCCCCGATCCGGTCGGCCAGCCCGACCCCGGATGCCCACCCCGACGCCGAGCGCAGCGACTCCGCCCGGCCCAACACGGCCAAGCAGCAGACAATCATCAGAAAGACGGCACGAAGCATCCCGTCATCAAAGCACGCATGGCATGTAAGTAAATAAATCCCAGCCAACGACACCCCTGAGGACCGGTCAGGCCGTCATCAAAGCGCCCCATTACTGAAATCATCGAAAGCCGGCGCTACCCAGGTCAGTGATTCGCGCGTGACGGCCTGACCCTTTGCCTCACCCTGCGGCGGCAGGTGCGCCATTCGGGGAATTGCAAAGGCTGTCAGTCGCTGCTCGCTTGCCATATCTTGAGGCCGGCCATTTGCTTGGCTAACTTCTCCCCATGCCTCTTCGTTGGATGATCGCAGGCTTTCTGATCGCCTCCCTGCACGCCGCGGAACCGGCGGTAGTGACCTGGGCGACACCGACCAAGCCGGAGTGGGACGGCTGGGTGAATGACGTCGTCAAGATGCGCGCCGCCCGGAAGCCGCAGCCGCCGGCAGGCTGCCTTCATTCGGAGACGGTAACCTGGGACAGCTATCACGACGTGAACCAAAGCCATCTCGCTGACGGGCGGGTGCTTTCCTTGGACCTGAAGGACGAGGAATGGAAGGTCGTCTCCGGCTGGAAGAAGGGCAAGAAGCTCCAGCTTTGCTATGACGATGAGAACGGGGCGTCGCTGTTGGACCCTGATTCAAAGAAGCGCTTCCCGGTCAACGGCGGGTGGCGGGAGCAGGGCGGCTTCAAGCACCCGATCGACGCCTACCTGTCGTCCCTGAGAGCCAAAAGCACCTACGACATGATGTCAGCCGGCTACGAAGCCCTCCGCCTCTGGCGTCTCGAAATCGACCGTACGGTCAGAAAGACGCTCGCCAAGAAGCACCTGCCCAAGAAGGAGCGGGACAAATTCATCGAGCTCACGGCGGCAAGGGTCAGGTATTGCGAACTTCAGGGATCGTTCGGCGGTTCGGCCATCCATGCCGACATCACCGGGACGGCAGCCGGCCCGATCGCCTCCAGTTACTCCGCAGACATCTATCGCGACGCCTACCGGCAACTGGCCGAAATCGCGGACCATCTGGCCGCTTACGACCGGGAGCCCGGCAAGTAGGCCCAGTCTGGCCAGGACTGCGGACCGTGGGGAGGAAGCGGCGGAACTTGGCTCCTGCCTGATCCGCCCTGCGGCGGCCGATGATGATTGATGGAGCCCTGGCGTCAGTCCCGTGCCGAAGTCAGATGGATCGCCCGGCAGGTCAGGGGTAAACGACGTCAAAGTGGCGGAGAGGATGGGATTCGAAGGGGGGCCATATGTGTGTTTTCTTTAGTGTTTATGAGGGTTTGGTGTACCTGTAGACGCTGCTGTAGTCAACTTAAGTGATAGATTTGGGAATCGGTGGTAATTCGCGGAAAGGGCCTCTCAGTGCCCACAGACGCAGCCGTACTCCGGGCGCTTACACTCGCCGCAGAGCGAGGTGTTGAGCGTGACCCGGAAATTGGCGGGCTTGGCGTCCGCCTTGGCGCGAATCTGGACGACGATCTGGGCCGGCTCCTTGGCCTGCAGCGGCTCCTTGGTGATGAAGCCGTTGGGCTGGGCCTCCAACGCGACATCCTTTCCGTCAACCTTGACGGTCATAGTGCGGTCACCGCGGGCGACGGGCTTGCCGGCCTCGTCGACGAAGGTCACCGTGGCCTTACGGTCCGGCTGAATCAGGAAGTCGGCGCGCACGCCGGGGGCTTCCAGGGCGCGACCGGGACGCGCGGCGGTCGCCGGCTTGGCGGGTTCGGCGGCGACGAGCGCGCCGATTGAGAGCAGTGACAGGAGTATGGTTTTCATGGTTGGTCGGGTGTTTGGGTGGGAGAGGAACGGAAACGCGACTCGACCCAGTCGTAGAGGACGGGCAGGAGCAGGAGCGTCAGAGAGGTCGACGTGAAGATGCCGCCGATGACGACGGTCGCCAGCGGTTGCTGTACTTCCGCGCCGGGGCCGGTCGAGAGCGCCATCGGCACGAAGCCGAGGGACGCGACGAGCGCGGTCAGGAGCTTTGGACGCAGGCGGGTCAGCGTGCCGTCCGTCACGGCCTGACGTAGCGGGACCCCGGACTCACGGAGCTGGTTGATGAAGCTGATCAGCATGATGCCGTTGAGCACGGCGATGCCCGAGACGGCGATGAAGCCGATGCCGGCCGAGACCGTGAACGGCATGCCGCGCAGCCAGAGGGCGAGCACGCCGCCGGTGGCGGCCAGGGGCACGCAGGTGAACACCAGGACCGCCTGGCGGAAGCTACCGAACCCGGCGTAGATGAGAAGCAGGATCAGCCCGAGCGCCGCGGGCACGACCAGGGCAAGGCGTTCGCGGGCGCGCTGCAGGTTCTCGAACTGGCCGCCGAACTCCCAGTAGACGCCGCCGACCGGCTTGACCTCGGCCTTGAGCCGGGCCTCGGCCTCGCGGACGAAGCCCTCGGTGTCGCGGCCCCGGACGTTGATCAGGATGGCCAGGCGTCGCCGAGCATCCTCGCGGGTGATGGTGCCGGGACGCTCGACCAGTTTGATGTCGGCGACCTTAGAAAGCGCGACCATCGTGCCGGAGCCATCCTCCGCCGAGACCGACAGGTCGCCGATACGCGCCGGCGAACTTTGCTCCGCACCAGACAGCCGCACGACGACCTCCACAGGACGTCCCTGGGCGGGAATCTGCCCGGCCTTAGCGCCACCTAGGGCGGTGGAGACGATGTCATTAAGTTCCTCGGAATGCAGGTTGCGACGGACCAACTGATCCCGCCTGGGGACGATGTCGACCGAGGGCAGCATGCCAGCGGCCTCGAAGGCCACGTCGCCGCCTCCGGGAATCTTGCGCAGGACCTCGACGGCCTGCGTGGCGACGGACTCCAAGTCCGAAAGCTCGTCCCCGAAGATCTTCAGCGAGAGGTCGGCGCGGGCGCCGGCCATCATCTCATTGAAGCGCATCTGGATGGGCTGGGAGAACATCGTGGCCTGCCCAGGGACGGTGCGGTCGAGAAGCTCGGACATCAGCTGGATGAGCCTCGCCTTGGTGACAGGCGAGCCGCCCTCCTTTCGCCAGGTTTCACGCGGCTTGAGCATGACGTAGGTATCCGAGACGTTCGGGCCCATGGGGTCGCTGGCGATCTCGGACGTCCCGATGCGGGCGAAGATATGGTCAATCTCGGGGAACTTGGCTCGCAAGAGGGACTCCGAACGCTTCTGCAGGTCCACGGACGAACGGAGGTCGAGGCTGGAGGCGCGGACAAACTGAATCGTGATGGACCCCTCGTCGAGCTGCGGGATGAAGTCGGCGCCGAGGCGGGTGTAGCCGACCGCGGCCGCCAGGGCGGCGAACGCGGAGGCCGCGACGGCGGCGGTCCGATGAGCGAAGCACCAGTCGAGCATCACCGCGAAACCTGACTTGAGCCGACGGATCAAGCCGCCCTCCTCCGCGTGGCCCTCGGCGCGCAGCCAGAAGGACGCCAAGGCAGGCATGACCGTGAGGGCGACGACGGCCGAGGCGGCCAGGGCGACCACGACGGCTCCGGCCATGGGCTTGAACATCTTCCCCTCGATGCCCTCGAGGGCGAAGATCGGCACATAGACGAGCGTGATGACGGTGACGCCGAGGAACATCGGACCGGCGACCTCGCCGGCCGCGGCGGAAAGCTCAGACGTGCGTTCATCCTCCGTCAGGGGACGGCCGAGGGCGCGGACCCGCTCCTCCAACCGTCTCAGGAAGTTCTCCACCATCACGACGGATCCGTCAACGATGAGCCCGAAGTCGATCGCGCCCAGGCTCATCAGGTTGGCGCTCGATTTCGAGGCCGCCATGCCGGTGAGCAGCAGCAGGAAGGACAGAGGGATGGCCAGGGCGACGAGCAGCGCGGCCCGCCAGTGGCCGAGCAGCAAGAGCAGCACCGCGATGACGATAAGCGCACCTTCGAGCAGGTTGGTCTCGACGGTGCGGATAGTCGACCCGACGAGGTCGGAGCGGTCATAGAGCACGGTCAGCTTCACGCCCTCCGGCAGGTGGGCACCGATGGCAGCGAGCTTCTCCGTCGCGCGGCGCGAGACCTCGCGGGAGTTCTCGCCGGCGAGCATGATGGCAGCTCCGACGACCGCTTCGTGGCCGTCGACGGTGGCCGCGCCCATACGGGTGGCGTTGCCGATCGAAACACCAGCGACAGCGCCCACGGTCACGGCGGGGCCAAGACCGGCCGGACGCAACGGGATGCCGGCCAAGTCCTGGGCGGTTCGCACACGGGTGTCGGCCCGGACAGTGAAGGCTTCCCCGCCCAGCGAGACGACTCCGCCGCCGGCGTTCTCGGTATTGCGGCGCACGGCTCGGAGCAGTTCAGACATGGGCACGCCGGCCTTGGCCAACTTGGCGAGGTCCGGCTCGACGAGCATCTGACGCTCATGGCCGCCGATGACGTTGACGTCCGCCAACCCAGGGGTGGAGCGAAGGGCCGGACGTACCCGCGTGTCATGCAGCAGGCGAAGCTCCCGCAGGCACGTGGCCTCGTCGGCCGGCGCCTTTGCTTCCGCCGTGTAACCGATGGAGTAATAGACGATCTCACCCAGGCCGGTACTGATCGGCGCCATCACGGGCACGGCGCCCGGCGGCAGGTTGACGGAGGCCTGACCGATGCGCTCGGTCACGAGCTGGCGGGCGCGGAAGATATCCGTGCCGTCCTCGAAGATCAGCGTAACCTGGGAGAGGCCGACCTTGGAGAGCGAACGGAACTCCACGAGACCAGGCAGGCCGGAGAGTTCTGACTCCAGCGGGATGGTCATGCGGGACTCGATCTCGTCAGCCGCAAGGGCGGGAATCGCGGTGTTGATCTGCACCTGCGGGCCCGTGATATCAGGCATGGCATCCACCGGAACGCGATAGGCCGACCAGAAACCGAGGACGCTGAGCAGCAGGGCGCACGTCAGCACGGCGCCGCGGCGGCGGATGGACCAGCGGGCGAGGGCCGCGACCATCTCAGTGTCCGTCGGCGCAGCCGACGCCCCCCTTGATGGCCTGCAGTTCGGCGAGCCAGAGATCCCACACACCCTCGACGGCGACCACGTCGCCCTCGAGCAGGCCATCCGCGACCTGGATCGTGCCGACGGACTCCGCGCCAATCTTGACCGGAGTACGCAACCAACGCTGGCCGTTCTGGACAAAGACGAAACTGCCTTCGGAGGTTCGAAGCAAAGCTTGGACCGGCACCAGCACACGCTCGCCGCTGGCCTGAGCCTCGGCCTTGCGCAGGCCGATGAACTCGACCGCCTCAGGGGTGAGCAGCAGCCCCTGCCCCTTCTTGAATTCGGCGGCCTTAGCCGCCGGTGCGTGGCTTTCGGTCCCGACCGAGGTCGCGGGCTTGCCGCAACCGGCCAAGGCAGCCAGGGAGCATGCGAGGAAGACGTTTCTCATCGGGCGGAGACGGGATTGAAGTTCACGCCGCTCAGTTCGCGGAGGCGGAAGCCGGCTTCGACGGCCTGCTCTTGGATCACCAAAGCGGAGTCGACGGCCTCGAGGTAACCCGCCTGGGCGTCCATGAAGAGCTGCAGGGAGAGAGCCCCCGCGCGGAAATGGCTTTCGGCGAGCTTGGCGGCTTCGGCGAAGCGCACCGCCGGGTCATCCTTGTGCATGCGCAGCTGGTCGACCTTGGAGGCATAGGATAGCCAGGTCTGGCCGAGGTCCTTCTCGACGTCACGCCAGGCCGCGGCGATGGCCGCCTTCGACTGCCGCTTGCGCTCGTTGGCCGCGCGCTCGGCGGAACCGGAACGGCCGCTCACGGGCAGCGGGATGTCGAAGCGGAGGCCCACGATGGTCTCGCGCCCACCCACGCGGTCCTGCGAGACGTAAGGTCCGGCCGTGAAGCCCGGGACGCTGTCCGAACGCGCGAGGTCCGACTGCAGGCTCATCTGCTCGGACTCGAGGACCTGCATCCGATAGGAGAAGTTGCCATCCCGCGCGGAAGCGAGGAACTCGTCGAGTTTGGGGGCGTCCTTGAGCGCGAGCACCGGCGCCTTGACGACGAGAGGGGCGAGCGAAGGCGCGCCGCGCAACTGGTTCATCTCCAGCAAGGCCTGCTGCAGCGCCAAACGCGCCTCCTCGGATCGGCGGCGCGCGACGACGTCGGCGGCCTCGACCGATCGCAGCTCAATGGTCGGGGCGGGGCCGGAAGGGTCGCGGCCGACCAAGGCCTTGCGCAGGCCGGCGAAGCGCTCGGCGACCTCCTCACAGGCCTGGGCACGGACCTGCGCACGGGAAAGACGATAAGCCAGCACCGTAGCCTTGGCCTCAAGTGCCTGCTCAAAGCGCCCCAGTCCGAGCTTGGCGACCTCGACCTGCCGGTCCGCGATCGCGCGACGCAGGCGCAGCCGTTCAGGCCACTCGAAGGTCTGGCTCAGCGACGCCGTCCAGACCTGACCCTCGTCGAGGAAAGCACCGCCCGCATCGCGCAGTCGCTTGCGGCCGACCTCGACCGAGAGGACGGGATCGGGATTGGAGGAAGCCGAAGAGCCTGCCTCGCGTTCAGCGGCCAGGGCAGCGACATAGCTCTGGCGCTCGGGATTGGACTCGACGGCCTGGCGGACAAGGTCGACGACCTCGACCGGAACGGGATTGGGTTCGGCTCCGCGGACGATCAGCGGGGCCAGAAGGAAGAAGAAGGAGATGCGGGAAAGGGTCATGGATTTGTTTGCATGCGGGCACAGCCCAGGGTGCCCCCTTGGACGACGGGGTGTTGATACGGCACGCCCTCTGCCGTCGCGGACGCAGGCGTGAAGGGCGGACGCACCGCCGACGGAACTACCTGCTCAGACTCGCAGACACATCGTCCCCGGCCTCAAGGCTGGCGGACGACCGGCAAACGAATGAACAATGAAAACGGGGCGTTTCGACTCGACGGCGCATTGTTCGCCATACGCGAAAACCGAAACCAACAAAGGGGCACCCACCGAGACATTGGCGAGCGGGAGCAAGACTTCCGGCGCGTCCGTAAGTGCGACCGCATTCGAAGGCGCCAAGCAATCCGAACAATCATCGGGCTGGGCGCAGGCTTGGCCGGCATGCTCGCAATCGGCCGAGACATCGTCACAGGCACAATGATCGGCCGCGAGAACACCGACCGTCGACCACAGTAGCAGGGCGAGGCAGGCGAAGAGTCTGGAACGGGCGACAGGCACTGACTTCATAATTCGAGCGGCCTGACCGAAGTCAAGCGTGGCACGGCCTTTCGGGCGGGCCTCGGGATTGGTTCGGTAAATTTGTCCTAGTTCTTGATCATAGCCGGACCAGCCCACTCAATCTTTAGTAGCATTTTTGTAACGTCGGGCCGATCAGAGCTGGTAGTTAAGACCGAAATAATGCGGTTTACGGCATGAAACGCACGCCAAGCCCCGGTCGGACTTGATGCGTCAAAGTGGCGGAGAGGATGGGATTCGAACCCACGATACCCTTTTGGGGTATACCCATTTAGCAAACGGGCGCTTTCGGCCACTCAGCCACCTCTCCAGGTCCCTTGTCAGTTCAAGGGACGTGTT
This sequence comes from Verrucomicrobiota bacterium, assembly GCA_030830965.1. Lineage (GTDB taxonomy): Bacteria > Verrucomicrobiota > Verrucomicrobiia > Opitutales > UBA953 > UBA953. The sequence continues at coordinate 145,270 of JAURLX010000021.1, forward strand.
GGATAGTCAGAGCACGGGGCGAGGTCAAGCCGTCGCTCCCCGTCGCCCATGATCAGAAGCGCCGGGTGACGCCGAGATAGGCGGAACGGGGCTGCGGGCCGAAGCCAAGGGCGGCCGGCGGCGCATCCTCTCCGGTGAGATTTTCGACCCGAAGGGAGACCTCTGTGTGCTCACCGATGGAACGGCGGATCCACAGGCGGGCGTAGGTGGCGTCAGGGAGGTCGACGCGGCTGAAGGCGGCGAAGTCAAAATCTTCACGGCCGCGGAGATGGGTGACGGCCAGGCCGAAGACCCAGTCCTCCCGGGGAATGAATTCAACGCCGAGGCTGAGCGCGAAGTCGGGCCGACGGAGCAGCTGCTCACCCTGGGCCGCGGTTCCGAGATAGCCGAGGGGGGAAAGGACCTCGGTGCTCAGAAGAGTCGCCGAGCCGAACAGTCGCACGCCCTTCGCGGGACGGGTCTCGAGCCAGAACTCCGCGCCCTGGGTCCGCGCCTCGGCGATGTTGTAGGCGAGGTAGAAGTTCGCCGGGTCGAAGTCGATGAGGTCCTCGACATCGTTGCGGAAGAGGGTGAAGGTCCACGAGAGCGCGCCCGGCAGGAGATCCTCGTGCCGCAGGCCGATCTCATAACCAACCGACGACTCGGGACGCAGCGGAAGGCCGCCGGCGGTGCCGTAAGCGAGGTCGTTGCCCGAAGGCGTGCGATACGACGTGCCGGCCTTGGCGTGCAGGACAAGCTCCTTGCTGAGCCGATGCGACCAGGCCAGCTCGCCCGAGGTGCGGCCGTCATACTCCGTGAAGGCGTCCTGACGCACCGTGGCGCGGATGCGGTCGGCCGAGGACGGCCGCCAGTCCGCGCGCAGCCAGCCGCCGAACGACTCCTGGACGTCGCGCCAGTCCACGCCGCCCGGGGAAAGCATGCGTTGGTCGTAATCGTTGCGCTCGTAGGTGACGCCCGCGCCGAAGGAGAGATCGGGCCGCACCGCCCAGTCGGCGTAGGCCGTGAGCTCATCGCGTTCGAGCAGGTAGCGCTGGTGCGAGGTGAAGGCGAACGGGGCCGTGGCGTCGATGAAGCTCGTCACCGAGGAGCCGGCGCGCGACCAGAACGCGGCACCACGGACCGTCCCGTTGTCGAAGCGTACGCCGGGCGAAAGCAGCCAGCCGCCGTCGCGCTGCCAGTCATTGGGGTCGCCGGAGGCACCGGGACCGGGTCCGGGCAGTCCGGCGTGCCCCCGGTCGACCGAGCCCACCAGGTCGGCCACGACGCCCGGGGCGATCCGCCATCCCGCGCTGAGGAGTGCCGTCGCGGCGTCGCGCGCGCCGTTGACCCGCCAGCCGTCGTCGCGCGTGGCTGTGGCCGTGACCGCGAGCCCGCGCGCGGCCTCGCGACCGGACGCGGCGTCGTTGGAAGTCATGCTCACCGCGGCGGCGGCGCGCCCGTAGGAACCGCCCTCGAGCAGCGCCGAGCCGCCGGACGGCGAGCGCAGCGGATCCGGCAGACGCATGTCCACCACCCCGCCGATGGCGTTGGCGCCGTAGGCGACCGAGGCGGGGCCCCGGAGCAGCTCGATGGAGGAAAGCCCGTAGACGCGGTAGCGGCCAAGCTCGTAGGAGCCCGAGAAGCCCTGGGGCAGCCGACGCCCGTCGAGCAGGATCGCCGTGTGCGTGGAGTTCATCCCGCGGATGAAGAGCGAGGCCTGCGAGCCTTCGCCCGACTGCTCCGTGGCGCAGACCCCGGGAGCCGAGGCAAGCAGGCCGCCCAGCGTCGTGTAGCCCGCCTCCACCGCCGCGGCTCCGTCGATCCGGGACACCGAGGGAGAGACCTCCGCCAACTCGACCGTCTGGCGCGTCTCGACCACGACCGTCTCGGGCAGACGGGCCGGGGCCTGCGCAAGGATGAACGCGAGGGCGGACGTGAACACGCTGCGAACATCGGCCGTGGTACCGGACAATCAACCATCAAGTCGGTCATAAAGGCTGGAATCCCGCGGGACGCGGGCCCATCATCACCTTCCGTGGCCCACGACACGCCCAGCCAGCCGGACCTCGGCCCGATCCGCCAGTTCTCCATCTTCGTCGAGAACAAGGTGGGGCGCCTCAACGAACTGGTGCAGTCCCTCGGCGCCGCGGACGTGCACATCGTGGCCCTGTGCCTCGTCGACACGACCGACTCGACCATCATCCGCATCGTGGTCGACTACCCCGAGCAGGCCGAGAAGGTGCTGGCGGAGCACAACTTCGCGCACGACGACCTGCCGGTGGTGGCCATCGAGCTGCAGTCCGAGGCCCAGCTCAAGGACGTGACCGCCGCCCTCCTCGCGGCGGAAATCAACATCCACTACGTCTATCCCTTCCTCTTCCGGCCTGGCGGCCGGCGAGGCCTCATCGTGCGGACCGAGGCCCAGGAGCTCGCGGCCTCCGTGCTCGCCCGGCACGGCATCACGGTGCTCGGCCGCGACGACGTCGCGCGCTGAACTTCCGCCCCGGTCGGGATTGCCTTGACCGCGTTCCGGGGCAAAGTGACGAGTCCTCGCGCATGAGCCGGTTCTACTTCGCCTACGCTTCCAATCTGGATTCGACCCAGATGGAACGTCGCTGTCCGGGCTCCCAATACCGCGGCAAGGCGTTCCTGCCGAAGCACCGCATGGCCTTCACGCATGCCAGCCAGACCTGGGGCGGAGGCGCAGCCGACATCCTCGAGGACCAGGATTCGCCCGGCGTCTGGGGCGGAATCTACGAGATGACGGCCGATGACTGGAACCGGCTGATGGAAGCCGAAGGCGCGGCCTACCGGCGCGTGAAGCTCACGGTGCTGGAAGGCGGGGTCGAGGACTGCCCGCTGGAGTGCTACGCCTTCAAGGTCGTCGATCCGACCGGCCCTCACCTGCCCTCCCGCCTCTACCATGAAAAGATCGTGCGTGGCGCCCTGGCGCGCGGGCTGCCGGCGGGCTGGATCGCCTGGCTGCGCGGGCTGTCCATCAAGGCCTGATGCCGCGTCCGAAGCCGAGGTGCTTCTGGTGCGGCGACGACCCGCTCTACGTGGCCTATCATGACCGCGAATGGGGCGTGCCCGTGCGGGATGACCGCCTGCTCTTCGAGCAGCTCATCCTTGAGGGCGCGCAGGCCGGCCTGTCCTGGATCACCGTGCTTCGGAAGCGGGAACGCTACCGCGAGGCCTTCGCCGGATTCGATCCGCGCAAAAACGCGCGGTTCGACGCCCGCAAGGTCGATGCGTTCATGAAGGACCCCGGACTCGTGCGTCACCGCGGCAAACTGGAGTCGGTCGCGCTCAACGCACGCGTCTTCCTGCGGATGCAGGCCGAGCACGGATCCTTCGCCGCGTGGCTCTGGGCGCATGTCGACGGCCGTCCGGTCGTCAGCCGCACGCGCAAGCCGCAGCCCTCCTCGCCTCTCGCCGAGAAGATTTCCAAGGAGCTGAAGAAGCGCGGCATGAAGTTCGTCGGCCCGACCATCGTCCAAGCCTACCTGCAGGCTGTCGGCGTGCTGGACCATCACCTGCCGGGCTGCTGGAAGGCCTGAGCGCGGCACGGGCCTCGGGCCGCCGCGCGGCGGCCTTCACTTCGCCGCGGGCCAGAGTCCGTTGACGGTGACGGCGAGCCTCTCGGTCGTCGGCGTGATGGAGCGCCTGTCGACGACCTTGCCGCCGATCACCAGGGAGACGCTGCGCGGCTGTGCGGCGGCAGGGACGTTCACGTGAAACTTGTTCATGCAGGCGAGGTCGATGCGCTTCCCGTCGAGACGGAAACGGAAAGTGACGGCACGCGACTCGACGACAAGCTGGCAGTCCGTCGGCCTGAGGGCGGCGCTGTCGTCGGCGTAGCAGAAGCCCAGGGCGCCGTGCAGCGGAGGATAGACGTAGCTCCGTAGTTTCTGCTCCGGATCGTAGTAGCCGACGAGCGTCACCACCGCCGCGCCGAAGACCAGGGGCTTGCGCACCAAGGAGCCCTCGTCGCCCTTCCCTTCGTTCCAGCGCTTGCCGTCCGAGACGAAACTGCGGGACGTGCCACGGGTGATGCGCTCCGCCGCGCCGTTGATGATCATGTCCGTCGCGTAGGCGGCGCCGTGTTCCAGGGAGAGGATGCGGCCCTTGTTCGCGGGCGAAGCCGCGGGCACGGTGAACGCCTTCGCCCAGTTGCCGTCCCCCATCGCCACCCTGACCCACGCATGCTCCGCGAAGAGCGCCGCGAGCGAGGCCTCGTCCAGGCCCTTGATCGGAGCCGAGACCGGAGCGGCCGTCGCGAGGCGGTGGGCGTAGGGCTCCATCTTCGCGGCGTCCGCGTTCCAGCGGCTGAAGCCCGTGGGCGACCGCCCGTCGAAGACCGCCTTGCCCTCCAGGAAGTTCTGGATGATCGCCGCGGTGTTCGGGGTGTAGAGCGTGAACCGGTTGAACGAGGAGAACGGGGCGCCGCCCGCCATCGCGTCGAAGCCGAACGAACGCCCGTCGAAGGGCTCCTGCGACTGGCCCTCGAGCGCGGAGGCCTTGCCGCTGCGGACCGCGGCGAAGTTCGGGAGGAAACGGTTGCGGTCGGCATCCCAGCCCCAGGTCGAATTGACCTGGTCGGCGCTGCGGTGGACGGACCCCTTGAAGCCATCGACGTAGTGGCCGAGGCCGTAGTTGTGGCCGACCTCGTGGCTGAACTCGTTGCCGAGCGAGTCGTCGAGCGTGACGATGCCGCCCCCGCCCGAGCCGCCGTGCACCTGCACGCCGTTCGCGTAGACGCCCCGGTTGTTGTGCGCGGCCAGCTGGGCGACCACGTAGGGATGGCTGCGCTCGCCGACGCCGGCCGTGCTGTGCAGGCCGTAGTTGGCGTTGTCGATGCCGTGGGAGACCAGCTCCTTGCCGATGCGCTGGCGCATCGTGCCCTCGTGCCAGCCGCCCTTGCCCGGATCGAGCTCCTTGAGCAGCTCGCCCGTCGGCAGCATGACCTCGGTCAGATGCAAGGGCGCGTACTGGCTGACGACGAGGCGCGTCGCCGGCAGGGTCTGGAAGTATTCGCGGTGCGCCTCGGGGTCCTTGGCGAACGCGAAGGCGGCGCGCGGCGCCGTGAGCATCCCGATGTCGATGGTGTGCAGCAGCAGCTGCGTCGGCGCGCCGACCGCGACGCCCGTGAGCTCGCCGGCGAGGGAGCCCTGCCGGAAGCGGAACGAGACCCCGGGCAGGATCCATTCGCCGGGCAGGACCGCGCTCCACGCGTCCGCGGCGTAGCGCAGGCGGTTGTTGTCGAGCTCGCCGTCGCGGAACCAGCGTCCGCCGGCGCACTTGAGCAGGACCGTCTGACCGCGACCCACGTTCACCTGGCGCCCGTCGTAATGGATCGTCGAGCCGTAGCCCGCGTCGGCGACGATGCGCACCGCCTTGCCGTCGAGGCCCTTGCCCGCGGGCAGGCGGATGTGGCGCGTCCAGCGTCCGTCGCCCGTCCGCACCTCGATCAAGTCGTGCCGGGCGAGCCGTTCGCGCAGCGCGACGCCATCGGCCTCGGAGAGGCGCGCGATGTCGGCGGCGGCGGTCACCTCGTCCGGCTCGGTGTCCTTGACCGTGAAGTCGACGCCGCCCGCCGGCACGCCTTCCGTGAAGTAGGCCGTCTTCGGCAGGAGCCCCGGGGGGTCGAGCGTGAGCGTGCCGAGCGTCCTGCCCGCGCCGCTGACGACCGTGACTGCGAGCGGCGAGGGCGAGCCGGACCTCTGCGGGCGGACCATGAGCAGCGTCCGGCGCAGGCTGACCAGGCGCGGCTGACGGTCGTCGGGGCGCGGCCGCGCGGGGATCACCTGGCTCTGCGCGAACAGCACCTGGGCCGAGAGGTCGCCCCTGAGGTCGTTCGTCGGCGTCGTCGTGTTGAATACCAGGTCCAGCTCGGAACCGGGAGCCGCGGCCATGGCGATGCGCGGCAGGGCGAGGAACGCGAGGAGCAGCAGAGGCCGGAGGCGAAGGGTCATGGGCAAGGGGGGTGAAATCAAAGCAAAGCCTGTGAGAAAACGCCCGCAAGGTCAGACGGCCGCGGTATTAGGCCGAATACGCTCAAGGGCCTCCGCCCTGTGGCTGCGGAAGACCGACGGCCGAGGCCTCGACGACCGCGTCGTCCCAAAACATTGGACAGTGGCTGACCGTTTATCCAAGACTCTACCCCCGCCCCACCCCGTTTCCAATCAGATGAGAACCCTGACCACCACCCTGTTGCTCGCCCTCACGGCCGTCGCCTCCGCGCAGCAGAATCTCCCCAAGCACGAAGCGATGGACTACGGCCGCTTCCTGTCGGCCTCCATCGACAACGCCCAGGGCAAGAACCCCTTCGAGCAGAAGGGCGGCGCGGCCAACAAGGCCGTCGTCGTGAACCTAGGCGAACGCGCGGGAGGCTACGCCTTCGACACCGAGACCCTCCGCGGCGCCGGTGGCTGGACCGGAGGCTGGATGCGCTTCAAGGGCGTGACCTTCGACGGCGGACACGGACCGAACCCCGGTCCGGCCCAGAACGCCAAGATGCACTTCGAGACCAACCCTGGCCCCGGCTGGAGCGCCGACGGCTCCTTCAAGGACCCCCGCGCGCTGCCCAAGGGCCCCGAAGGCGTGATGTCCAAGATCCCGCTCGGTCCCCTGCCCCGCGAGCATTCCAAGTACCTGGGGCTCTTCCTCTGCGGAGACCGCGTGACCTTCCACTACAGCGTCGGCGAGGCGGAGGTGCTGGAGAGCGCCGAGCTCGAGACCGTCGGCGGCGTGCCCGTCGTGAGCCGCTCCTTCACCGTACTCAAGGGTGTGCTGAACTCCCACGTGCGCCTGCAGGACCTGCCCTACGGCGGCTCCATCGCCACGACCAATCTTAAGGCCGCCGCCGTCCTCACGATGAAGTTCCCGGCGCCCACGCCGCCGCCGGCCCCCAAGGGCAAGAAGAAGGCCGCGCCGACCGCCGCGCCGAAGGCTCCCGCGGACGAATTGACGGCCGTCGTCGGTCGGGGCCTGCCCGCCGGCTCGACCTTCGCCCAGACGACCTCCTCCCTCACGCTCAAGGTCAAGGCGGAGGCCGGGACCAGCTTCAAGGTTTCCTTCGCCCACGGGGCCGTCGGCCAGAACGACGCCCTGCTCAAGGCCGCCGCCGGCACCGCCGCGCCCGCCGACCTCGTCGCCTTCACCAAAGGCGGACCGGCGCACTGGACCCAGACCGTCGTGACCGAGACCACCTTCGGCGAGGACGACCAGGCCAAGCAGGCCGAAGCCCTCCGCCAGCAGCTGGCCGGAGAGACCGACGCCGCCGCCAAGCAGGTGCTCGCGGACCGCGTCAAGGAGGTCCTCAACGCCCCCTACCTCGTCGACAACCTCAACGTCCCCCTCGAGAACCCCTACCGTTCCTGGATCCGCGTCGGCGCGATCGACTTCTTCAAGGACGGGCGCATCGCCTTCTCCACCTGGAGCGGCGACGTCTGGATCGGCACCCCGTCCGACGACCGGTACTCCAAGGTCACCTGGCGCCGCCACGCCACGGGCATCTTCCACGCCCTCGGCCTGCGCATCGTCGACGACGTGATGTACGTGCTCGGCCGCGACCAGATCACCCGCCTCAGCGACCTCAATGGCGACGGCGAGGCCGACCGCTACGAGAACTTCAACAACGACGTCCAGGTCACCTCGAACTTCCACGAGTTCACCTTCGACCTGCAGACCGACCCGCAGGGCAACTTCTACTTCCTCAAGGGCGGTCCCGTGAATCCGGGAGGCCGCGGCTGGGGGCCCCTCAGCGACCACCACGGCTCGATCTTCAAGGTCTCGCCCGACGGCAGGAAGTTCGAGGTGCACGCCACCGGCATCCGCGCCCCCAACGGCATGGGCGTCGGGCCCAACGGCGAGATCTCCAACGGCGACAACCAGGGCACCTGGGTCCCGGCGGACTACATCCACTTCTCCAGGCCCGGCGAGTTCATCGAGGTCCCCGACCTCGCGCACCGCGAGAAGGCCCCGACCCAGTACAGCCCGCACCTGTGCTGGATCCCCTACGACGTCGACAACTCCAACGGCGGGCAGACCTGGGTGACCTCCAAGAAGTGGGGGCCCTTCGAGGGCCGCATGCTCTACCTCTCCTACGGCAAATCCTCCCTCTTCGGGGTGCTGCAGGAGCGCGTGGGCGACGTGGCCCAGGGCGGCGTGGTCAAGTTCCCCCTCAAGTTCTCCACCGGCATCATGCGCGGCCGCTTCAACCCCGGCGACGGACAGCTGTACCTCTCCGGCCTCAAGGGCTGGCAGACCAACGGCGTCAAGGACGGCGCCATCCACCGCGTGCGCTACACCGGCAAGTCCGTGACCATGCAGGACCGCCTCCACGTGACCAAGGACGGCGTCACCATCGGCTTCACCGGCGCCCTCGACCGCAAGTCCGCCACCGACCTCCAGAACTGGTCGGTCGAGCAGTACAACTACAAGTACTCCTCCGAATACGGCTCCGCCGACTACAAGGTCAGCAAGCCCGGCGAGAAGGGCACCGACTCCGTGGCCGTGAAGTCCGTGAAGCTCTCCGACGACGGCAAGGAGGTCTTCCTCGAGATCCCCGGCCTGCAGCCCGTGATGCAGATGCGCATCAAGATGGCCCTCAGGGCCGTCGACGGCACGCGCGTGCCCGAGGAGGTGTCCAACACGATCAACGTCGTGCCGGACGCCAAGGGCTCCGACTACCGCAGCTTCGCCCGGTGACCGCGCCGTGAGGCGTGCGCGAAGGCCCGGAACCTCCGGGCCTTCTTCTTTCTTGTCCGCTTGCCAAGCACCGCCGATGGGCGACCCTTGAATCACGCCGCCATGACGCTCCGCCGCCTCCTGACGCTCCTCCTCGCGCCGCTCGCCGCGGCCGCCGCCGAATCCGCCCGGGGACTTCACGTCTCGTTCGAGGCCGGAGGCCGCACGGACCGCCGCGTCGACCGCCTGCTCGCGCTCCAGGTGCCCGCCGGCCAGCCGGTCACGCCCTGGCTCCCGGCCGGTCCCTTCAAGGCCCGCTGGGAAGGCACGGTCGAGGCGCCCGTACGGGGGATCTTCACCCTCTGGGCCGAGACGTCCGGCAAATTCAGGCTGACGGTGAACGGACAGGCCGCGCTCGAGGGGACGGGGACGAAGTCGATGCAGCTCAACAAGGGGCCCAACGCGATCGTCGCCGAATTCGAGTCCGACGGAAAAGCCGACGCGCACCTGCGGGCCGGCTGGGCCTCGAAGGACTTCCCGCGCGAGGCGTTCCCGCCGACCGCCCTCGCGCACGCCGCGGACGAAAGCCTGGCGAAAGCGCTGCTCCTGCGGGAAGGACGCGCGCTCTTCGCCAACCTCAACTGCGCGGCCTGCCACCAGGACGCCAGGCTGCCCGCCAAGGGCGCGGGCATGCCGGAGTTCGGGCAGAACGCGCCGCTGCTCGCCGACCTCGGCGCGAAGTTCGACCGTGCGTGGCTGACGCGCTGGATCCTCGACCCCGCCTCCTTCCGCCCGCACGCGCTCATGCCCGCGGCGCTCAACGGCCCCGACGCCGAGCAGCAGGCCGCGGACCTCGCCGCCATGCTGACACAGGGCGCCACGCCTGCCACCGGACCAGCCGCCGACCCCGCGCTCGCCCCGGCCGGGGCGGCGCTCTTCGCCAACCTCGGCTGCGTCGGGTGCCACCGCCAGCCCGACGCGGCGGGCGAAGACCCGCTCGCCCGCATCCCGCTCTCGCACGTGCGCGCAAAGTGGCGCGACGCGGCGCTCAAGGACTACCTGCTCGACCCGGCGAAGAACTGGCCCGCCGCGCGGATGCCGCACTTCCGCCTCACCGAGGAGGAGGCCGGCCAGCTGGCCGCCTACCTGCTCACGAAGGCACCCGCCGCCAAACCCGCGGCCAGGGAGGGCGACGCCGCGCGCGGAGCCGGCCTGATCGTGGCCGCCGGCTGCCTCAACTGCCACGCCGGCATGCCCGCCACCACCCAGCCCCCGCTGGCGCAGGCCGTGGCCGCGGGCGCCAAGGGCTGCCTCGCTCCCGACGCGGCCGCGCGTGGGAAGGCGCCCGCCTACGGCCTGTCCGCCGGCGAGAGGGACGCGCTGCTCGCGTTCCTGAAATCGGACGTCGCCGCCGGACTGGCCGTCGACGTGCCGGCGGAGTTCGCGACGCGCAACCTCAAGGCCCTCAACTGCGCGGGCTGCCACGCGATCGACGGAAACGGCGCCGTCTGGCGGAGACTCGACGACGAATGTCAACGGCTGCGCTCCCTTCTGCCGCCCAAGGAGCACGTCGAGGGAGAGCCCGTGCCCGACGCGCCGGTGCCCGCGCTCACCTGGCAGGGCGAGAAGCTGAAGACCGCCTGGATGACCGAGTTCATCGCCGGACGCGTCGAGGACAAGCCGCGGTGGTGGCTGATCGGGGTCATGCCCGGGTTCGCCCATCACGCCCCGGGCATGGCGCTCGGGCTCGGCCAGCAGCACGGCTTCGGCCCCAAGGAGCCCGGAGAGCCCACGCCCGACCCCGGGCGGATCGCCGTCGGCGAGAAGCTCCTCGGCATGGACGGCGGCTTCAACTGCATCACCTGCCACGACGTCGGCGAGAAGGAGGCCACCGCCGTCTTCGAGGCGCCGGGCATCAACCTGGCCCTGTCCGCCCAGCGCCTGCGCAAGGGACACTTCCACCGCTGGCTGCTGAACCCCAACCGACTCGACCCCGAGACCAAGATGCCGAAGTTCGCCGACGGCGACGGCCTGACCCAGCTGACCGAGCATTTCAACGGCAAGGCCGAGGAACAGTTCGAGGCCATCCGGGAATACCTCAACAGTCTCAAGAAGTGAGTCCGGAGGCGGACGGCCCGGCGTCGGAATCAAGGCCGCCGGCTCCTAACTCCTTCATCTTCAAATCCTAGCCACAGTCCGCCGCCCGGCCCCGGGTCGGGGACGGGCCCACATGAAGAGAGCCGGGGCCGAGGAACGCTCTCGACTCCGGGGCGGACATCTTTTGGGGTGAACCCCACCCCAAACCACAGACTTATGTCCCCCCAACAGAACCGCCGTTCATTCATCAAGAACTCGGCGCTTGCGGCCGCCGCCGCGGGCCTGAGCGCCTGCAACCACGCCAACGCCCAGGGCGCCAACGGAGACCTCCGCGTCGCCGTCGTCGGCTTCAAGGGCCGGGGCGGAAGCCACATCAGCGAACTCAAGCGCATCAAGGGCGTGCGCCTCGTCGCGCTCTGCGACGTCGACGCCGAGGTCCTGGCCAAGGGCGTGTCCTCCAACAAGGGCGCCGAGGGCTACGAAGACTTCAGGAAGCTCCTTGAGAACAAGGACATCGACGCCGTGTCGATCGCTTCACCCAACCACCTCCACTCCATCCAGGGGATCTGGACCCTCCAGGCCGGCAAGCACCTGTACATCGAAAAGCCGCTCTCGCACAACATCTACGAGGGCCGCCAGCTCGTGGCCGCCTCCGAGAAACACTCCAACCTGATCGTCCAGGCCGGCACCCAGAGCCGTTCGGGCGCCGGCATCCGCGCCGCCATCAAGGACGTGCACGGCGGCGTCTACGGCAAGGTCCTCGTCTCCCGCGCCATCTGCTACAAGCGCCGCAAGTCCATCGGGCCGGCCAAGAAGCGCGACATCCCCTCCTCGATCAACTACGACCTGTGGTGCGGCCCCTCGCCCATGGCCGAGTCCGTCCGCGGCAACCAGACCGACCCCGACAACGAGACCAAGAGCTCCGGCCCCGTGCACTACGACTGGCACTGGTTCTGGAACTGGGGCGGCGGCGACCTCTGCAACCAGTGCATCCACGAGATCGACATCGCCCGCTGGTTCCTCAACGAGCCCGAGGTGTCGCCCTCGGTCGTCTCCATCGGCGGACGCTTCGGCTACCGCGACTGCGCCGAGACCCCCAACACCTTCATCTCCGTCCACAATTACGCCAAGGCGCCCCTCATCACCGAGGTCTACGGCCTGGCCAGCAGCAAGGCGAAGAATGCCGCGATGAACCGCTACGGCAAGTTCCCCAAGGCCCCCGAGATCGGCATCGTGGTGGAGTGCGAGAACGCCACCATCGTCGTCCCCGACTACAACTCGGCCGTCGCCTACGGCAAGGACGGCAAGGTCATCAAGGCCTACGGCAAGTCCGTGGGACAGGTGGACCTCTCCGGCGGCGAATCCGGACACCACGCCGACTGGGTCGACCACATCCGCAAGGGCACCAACGCCGGCATCCACGCCCCCGTCCGTGAGTGCCACATCTCCACGTCGCTCGTCCACTCGGCGAACATCTCGTTCCGCCTCGGCAAGCGCCAGTCGGCGGCCGAGATCACCGAGGCCATCAAGGCCGACGCCGGGCTCTCCGAGGCCTTCGTCCGCATGCAGGACCACCTCGGCAAGAACGGCGTGAACCTCGCCACCTCGAAGGCCGTCCTCGGGGCCGCGCTCACGCAGGATCCCTCCACCCAGCAGTTCACCGGAGCCAACGGAGCCCGCGCCAACGCCGACCTGATCGCCCGACGCGACGGACGCGCGCCCTTCCGCATCCCGGCCATCGGTTGAACGACCCGGGGCGGAGCGCGTCGCAAGACCGCTCCGCCCCTTCATTTCCAGACATCCCCATCATGGACTCCAAGATCATCGCCCTCCTCGCGGCCGTGGCCCTCGCCGGCTGCGCCGCCTCCGAGCAGCCGGGCCCCGGCGGCGCCCAGAAGAAGGGTGCGCCGAAGGCCGCTGCGAAGCCGGTCATCTTCAATGGCAAGGACCTCACCGGCCTGAAGCGCCTCGGCGGCGAGGCCACCTACGCCGTCAAGGACGGCGTGCTCGTCGGCACCTCGACCCTCAACACCCCCAACACCTTCCTCGCGACCGAGAAGGAGTACTCGAACTTCGTGCTCGAATACGAGTTCCTCAACGACCCCCGCCTCAACTCCGGCGTGCAGTTCCGCAGCCGCGCGCTGGAGAAGGAGCAGGAGTTCGTGGGCTCCGACGGCAAGAAGAAGAAGGTCGCCGCCGGACGCGTCCACGGCTACCAGGCCGAGATCGACACCGACCCCAAGAACGTGAAGAAGGCCGAAGTCGGCCCCCGCATGTGGTCCGCGGGACTCTATGAGGAAGGCCGGCGCGGCTGGATCTTCCCGGGCTTCGGCGGCGGCGACGAGCAGGCCTTCTCCAAGCAGGGCCAGCAGGTCACCAAGGTGGGCGAATGGAACCGCGTCAAGGTCGAGGCCAACGGCAACCGCATCCGCACCTGGATCAACGGCGTGCAGCGCGTCGACGCGCGCGACGACGGCTACAAGACGGGCTTCATCGCCTTCCAGGTCCACGGCATCGGCAAGGACAAGGACAAGGCCGGCACCACCGTGCAGTGGCGCAACATCAGCCTCACGCCCATCGCGGACAACACCCTCACCGAATCCGAAAAGGCCGACGGCTGGACGCTGCTCTTCGACGGTCGCACCTCCAAGGGCTGGCGCTCCGCCAAGGGGCCCGATTTCCCCAAGGAGGGCTGGTCCGTCGAGAAAGGCATGCTGCACACCGCCAAGGGCGACGGCAAGGAGTCGGCCAACGCGGGCGACATCATCACGACCGGACGCTACTCCGCGTTCGAGGTTTCGGTCGACTTCAAGCTCAGCAAGGGCGCCAACAGCGGCCTGAAGTACTTCGTGCAGCCTGACCTCAACCAAGGCGCGGGCTCGGCCTTCGGCCTGGAATTCCAGATGCTCGACGACGCCGTCCACCCCGACGCCAAGCTCGGCCGCGACGGCAACCGCACGGTCTCCTCGCTCTACGACCTGATCACCGCCACGGGCAAGCGTGCCAACCGCATCGGGGACTGGAACAACGCCTACGTCATCGCGACCGGCTCCAAGGTCGAGCACTGGCTCAACGGCCGCAAGGTCGTGGCCTACGACCGCTCCACCCCCGAGTTCAGGGCGCTGGTCGCCAAGAGCAAGTACGCCGACCCCAAGTACGGCAAGAACTTCGGCGAATGGAAGGACGGCCACATCCTCCTCCAGGAGCACGGCGACGAGGTCTGGTTCCGCAACGTGAAGCTGCGCGACCTGTCCAAGAAGAACTGAGGGGCTGAACCAGCCCTTTCCCGGAGGCCGGGCGGCGCAAGCCGTCCGGCCTCCTTCTTTGCCGAGGTCCCCCTTGCCCCGGGCCCGCGGACCCGCCAGCATCCGACCACCCCATGAGAGCCCTCATCGCCCTTCTGTTCGCCCTGTCCGGCCTGTCCGCGGCGCCGGCCCGCCCGAACATCCTCTTCGTCATCGCCGACGACTGGGGCACCGGCCATGCGGGCGCCTACGGCTGCTCGTGGGTGAAGACGCCCAACTTCGACCGGCTTGCGCAGGAAGGCCTGCTCTTCCTCAACGCCTATACCCCCACGGCGAAATGCGCGCCCTCCCGCTCCAGCATCATGACCGGGAGGCACCCCTGGCTGCTCGGGGCCGCGGCCAACCACTGGCCCTATTTCCCGCCGGAGGTCGGCGTCCTGCCCGAGGCGCTGGACAAGGCTGGCTACTTCTACGCGACGACCGGAAAAGTCTGGGGGCCCGGGCAGTCGGTCAAGGCCGACGGATCGCCGCGGCCGATGACGGGCAAGCAGTACGCGAAGCGTCGCCTGCCGCCCCCCGCGAAGGGCATGTCGCCCAACGACTACGCCGCGAACTTCGCCGACTTCCTGAAGGACGCGCCCGCCGACCGGCCTTGGTTCTTCTGGATGGGCTTCTTCGAGCCCCACCGGGCCTACGAAGAGGGCAGCCACGCCCGCTTCGGCAAGAAGCCCTCCGACGTCGACCGCGTGCCCGGCTACTGGCCCGACAACGCGACCGTGCGCGGCGACATGCTCGACTACGCGGTGGAAGTCGAGCACGCCGACGCCCACTTGGGCAAGGTCCTCGAACAGCTGCGGGCCCGCGGCGAGCTCGACCGCACGCTCGTCATCGTGACCTCCGACAACGGCATGCCGTTCCCGCGCGTGAAGGGGACGACCTACGAGCACGCCAACCACCTGCCCTTCGCCGTCCGCTGGCCGGCGGGCATCGCGAAGGCGGGGCGCAAGGTCGAGGCCTTCGTCAGCTTCGCCGACCTGGCGCCCACCTTCCTCGAGGCGGCCGGCCTGCCCTGGGAGCAGTCGGGGTTGCTCCCGACTTCGGGACGCAGCCTCTTCGATGTGTTCAAGTCCGACGGCTCCGTCCCCCTCACGGGACGCGACTTCGCCCTGATCGGCCGCGAACGCAACGACCTTGGCCGCCCGGACGACCAAGGCTACCCCGTGCGGGGCATCGTCACCGCCGACGCGGTCTACCTCGAGAACGCCGAGCCGTCGCGCTGGCCCGCCTGCAACCCCGAGACCGGCTATCTGGACACGGACGCCAGCCCCACCAAGAGCTTCATCCTCAAGGCCCGTCGCGAGAAAGGCTCCGACCTCTTCTGGGACCTCTGCTTCGGACTGCGGCCCGGACGGGAGCTGTACGACGTCAAGGCCGATCCGGACTGCGTCAGGAACCTGGCCGCCTCACGCGAGAAGGACGCCGAGTCCCTGCGCACGAGGATGTGGGCCGAGCTGAAACGCCAGGGGGACCTTCGCGCGCTCGGACGCGGCGCCGAATACGAGGCCTTCCCCCACGCCGACGAACGACGCCGCAACTTCTACAACCGCTACGTGAAGGGCGAGCTCCTTGACGCCAACTGGGTCAATCGGACCGACTTCGAGCCCACGCCGATCAAGCCCTCCCGCTGACCATGCGCACCCCCGCCCTGCTCTGCCTGGTCCTCGCCGCCCTCTCCCCGGCCGCGGAGCCGCGCCCCAACATCCTCTTCTTCTTCGCCGACGACTGGGGCCGCTTCAGCCGCCTCTACGCCGAGCACGACCGGCGCGGGGGCCCGAACGAGATCCTCCGCACCCCCAACCTCGACCGACTGGCGAAGGAGGGCGTCCTCTTCCGCAATGCGCACGTCAACGCGCCCTCCTGCACGCCCTGCCGCAGCTCGCTGCTCTCCGGCCAGCATTTCTGGCGCACCGGCCGCGGCGCGATCCTGCAGGGCGCGGTCTGGGACGAGTCCATCCCGACCTATCCGCTGCTGCTGCGCGACGCGGGCTACCATCTCGGAAAGTCCTACAAGGTCTGGAGCCCCGGGTCGCCGGCCGACGCCCCTTACGGCGGACAGGCGCACGCCTACGAGAAGGCGGGTCGATCCTTCAACACCTTCTCCCAGAACGCGACCGCTCTCATGACGAAGGGATCCACCGCCGAGGCCGCTCGCGGGAAGATCCTCGAGGAGGTCCGGGGCAATTTCCGGGCCATGCTCGAAGCCAAGCCGGCGGACAAGCCCTTCGCCTACTGGTTCGGCCCCACGAACACCCACCGCAGCTGGACCCGGGGGAGCGGGAAGCAGCTCTGGAACATCGATCCGGACGCCCTCAAGGGGCGCATGCCGCCCTTCCTGCCCGACGTGCCCGTCGTGCGAGAGGACCTGGCCGACTACTTCGGCGAGGTGCAGGCGCTGGACGCCGCGATGGGCGTGCTCCTCGAGGAACTGGAGAAGGCCGGCGAGCGCGGGCGCACGCTGATCGCCGTCAGCGGCGACCACGGCGCGCCGGGGTTCCCGCACGGCAAGTGCAACCTCTACGCCTTCGGCACCGGCGTCTCGCTCATCATGTCCGGCGCGGGCGTGAAGGGCGGACGCGTGGTAGACGACATGGTCACCCTGCCCGACCTCGCCCCCACCTTCCTCGAAGCCGGCGGCGTGAAGCCTCTGGCCGTGATGACCGGCCGCTCCCTCTGGAACGTGCTGAGGTCGGACCGCCAGGGTCTGGTCGACCCCTCCCGCACCTGGATCGTCGCCGGCCGCGAGCGTCACGTCGAGATCGCCCGGCCCGACTACTCCCCCTATCCGCAGCGCGTGCTGCGCACGCATGACCACGCGCTGATCGTCAACTTCCGTCCCGAACGCTGGCCGCTGGGCGACCACTACCGCCTCGATGGCCCCGACGAGCCGACGTTCGACGAAGTCGCCCGGACCACCTTCGTCACGATCCCCGACGACGACGCCGGGCCGACCAAGGCCTGGTTCGTCGGCGCGCGCAAGTCGCCCGAGTGGGCGGCGATGTTCGAGAAATTCTACGGACGTCGGCCGATGTTCGAACTCTACGACCTCCGTCTGGATCCGCATGAGATGAACAACGTGGCCGAGGACCCGGCCTACGCCGCCGTGCTGAAGGAGATGACCGACCGCCTCTTCACCATCCTGCGTGAGACAGGAGACCCCCGCATGGTCGAGGACGGCAAGTATTTCGAGACCCCGCCTCTGGCAGGTCCCCTGCCCAATCAGGGGCAGAAGCGGCTGCCTGGCGGACAGCCCGTCAAAAAGTCCAAGAAGAAGTGAGCCGGAAGGGGCTGGCTGAACGCCCTGCCCATCAGCCGATTAGGCGTCACCTCCCTGCCGGGATAAGGGCGCCTGCTGGCATTTGTGAGTCGTTTACGACGCTCGCCCGCGTTCAGGCTTCGGATAATTTCCTGGGCATGGAAATCCTCCGAGCTTTCTGGCGAAACCACCGGTTGGGCCTCCTCTACGGCGCCCTCTGGGCGCTCGCACCGATCGTCATCATGAACCCGACCCCTCTGTTCAATGACTACGAGGGACCGGAAAACTTCAGGCTATATCCGATGCAGTGGGGCGTGTGCTTCGCCATGCTGGGCGCAAGCATGCTGACCGGAGCGGCCATCACCGCGCTCTTCCGCCGGTTTCTCAAAGGACGCAGCGCCAAGACGCTCTTCCTATGGGGTCCGTTGTCGCTGCTGATCGGCGCGACCCTCTACGGCTTCCTCTACGCGCAGCTTTGCTGGACCCTCCTTGAGCCGACCGAACCCTGGGGTCAGCTCACCCTAGGATGCATGATCATCCATCCCGCCATGTCGTTCCTTTCGGTCCTCGCATTCGGACTCGTTCCGCTGGCCGGACTCAACACCTGGGACCTGTGGCGACGGGTCAATCAGCCCGCGGACTGACCCCGCCCCTGCGTCCGCCTCCGGCGGACGCCTTCACTTCTTCCCCAGCTCCTCACCACGCTTCTTGGCGGCGATGAGCGCGGCGGCGACGGCCTGCCGGAACTTGGCGGAGGCGAGCGCGTCAAGTCCGGCCTTGGTCGTGCCGCCGGGAGAAGTCACCTGCGCGCGGAGATTGTCCGGCGTGTCGCCCGTGCTTTCGAGCAGCGCGAGCGAGCCTTCGAAGGTACGACGGACGAGGAGCTTCGCCTGCTCGGGCGTGAAGCCCAGGGCCACGGCGGCCTGCTCATAGGCCGCGACATACTCGAAGAAGAATCCCGGGCCGCTGCCGGAAACCGCCGTGACCGCGTCGAACATCGACTCGGGCAGCTCGACGATTTCGCCGAGACCGGAGAGGAGCGACCCGACCAGCCGTGCGTCCTCGGACGAGAGCGGGACCGAGGAGCAGCGGGCCGTGACACCGCGGCCGATGGCGCCGGGCGTGTTGGGCATCGCGCGGACCACGTTGCGGGCGACGTCGAAGAAGCGCCCGATCGTCTCGAGCCGCGTGCCGGCGAGGATGGAGAGCACCAGCTTGCCCTCCGAGAGCGGGCCGTAGCGTTCATCCAGGCCTTCGAACTGCTGGGGCTTGCAGGCCAGTACGACCGCATCCGCACCCTCGAGCAGGTCCTCGGGGCCCTTGGCCACGCGGACGCCCGTGGCCTTCGCGAGGTCGGCCGCCGTGGAGTCCGGACCACCGATGACCGCGATGTCCGACGGGCGGCAGGCCTTGGAACGGAGCAGGCCCTGGACAATCGCGCCGGCCATCCTGCCGGATCCGATGAAGGCGAGTTTGGGCATGGTCAGAGGGCGCGCACGGCGGCGTCGAGGACTTCGCAGGCTTTGTCGATATCCGCGCCCTCGTGCGCGGTCGACAGGAAAGCCGTCTCATAGGGCGAGGGCGCGAGGTAGACGCCCTTGCCGAGGGCGGTACGGAAGACCTTGCGATACAGGTCGCCGTCGGAAGCGACAGCCTGGTCATAGTTACGGACCTTCTCGGAGTTGAAGTAGAGCGAGAACATCGAGCCGACCTGCGGGACCTGCAGCGCGATGCCCTTGGCCTGCGCGGCGGCGAGAAGCGTGTCGCGGACGCGACGGCCGAGGACGTCGAGACGCGCGTAGGGATCCTGGACCTTCAGCTTGCGGACCGCGGCGAGGCCGGCGGCCATGGCCAGCGGGTTGCCCGAGAGCGTGCCGGCCTGGTAGACCGGGCCGAGCGGCGCGAGCTTGTCCATGATCTCGGCCTTGCCCCCGAAGGCGCCGACCGGGAGCCCGCCGCCGATGATCTTGCCCATGCAGACCAGGTCCGGGACCACGTCGTGCAGGCCCTGCGTGCCCGCGAGGGAAAGGCGGAAACCCGTCATCACTTCGTCGAAGATGAGCACCGCGCCATGCTTCGTACAGAGATCGCGGAGACCGGCGAGGAAGCCCGCATCGGGCAGGATCAGCCCGACGTTGGCCGGGAAGGGTTCGACGATCAGCCCGGCGACCTGGCCCGCGTTGGCTTCGAAGAGCGCGGAAAGCGCCGGCAAATTGTTATATTCCGCGACCAGCGTGTCGGCGGCGGTGCCGGGCGTGACGCCGGCGGAGTCGGGATTGCCCTGCGTGAGCGCGCCCGAGCCGGCCTTCACGAGGAGCGAATCGACGTGACCGTGGTAGCAGCCCGAGAACTTGATGATCTTGTTGCGGCCGGTGTAGCCACGGGCGAGGCGGATGGCGGACATCGTGGCCTCGGTGCCGCTGTTGGTCATGCGGACCTTCTTGACCGCCGGGACGCAGGACAGGATCAGTTCGGCCATCTCGACCTCGAGGGGGTTCGGGGTGCCGAAGCTCGTGCCGCGGTCGAGGGCCTCGCGGATCGCCGCGCGGATGTCCGGGTCGTTATGGCCGTGGATGGCCGGGCCCCAGGTCAGCACGAAATCCACCAGCTCCTGGCCGTCGGCCGTCGTCAGACGGGCGCCGTGGGCCGACTTGGTGAAGAAAGGCGTACCACCGACCGAGCGGAAAGCGCGGACAGGGGAGTTGACCCCGCCCGGGATCATCGCGAGGGCGCGCTGGAAAAGATTCTCCGAAGTGTCCACGCAGACACAGGTAGCGCCCCGTCGTGCCGGGGCAAGCGCCGACGGCGCGCCACCACGTCCGGCTCACGGCCTCCGACGACACCGCCGAAAGCAGCGGGCCGGAGTCCATGGACTCCGGCCCGGACGGCGGCGTTCACCCCGCGCTCACTTCTTCTCGTCGTCGACGACCTCGAAGTCGCCGTCGACCACCTTCCCCTCCTTGGCCTTCTTCTTGCCTTCGGGGGCGGGACCGGCGTCGGCCTGCGGCTGTTCGCCGGCGGCGGGCGGCACGGACTGGGCGGCGGCCATGAGCGCGGTCTGGAGGGCCGTGGCGGCCTTCTCGAAGTCCTCGGCGGTGGCGTCGGTCTTCTTGAGGGCTTCCTGGGCTTCCTTGAGCGCGGCTTCCGCGGCGGTCTTGGCTTCGGCGGGCATCTTCTCGCCGTTGTCGGCGAGGAACTTCTCGGCGGTGAAGACGCCGGCGTCGAGGCGGTTGCGGGCTTCGGCGAGCTCGCGGACCTTCTTGTCCTCTTCGGC
>JAURLX010000022.1 GCA_030830965.1 Verrucomicrobiota bacterium
CGGCCCGCCGGCCCTCTTTCAACCCCGCAGATCCTTGAACGCCGCCAACGCCCGGTCGCGTCCGGCTTCGAGGCTGACGAGCGGGGCGGGGTAGTCCTTGCCCAGCTGCACGCCGGCCTCGGCGAGCACGTGCATCGGCGCGTTCCAAGGTTCATGGATCCATTCGGCGGGGACCTTGGCCAGCTCAGGCACCCAGCGGCGCACGTATTCGCCGTCCGGATCGAACTTCAGCCCCTGCAGCACCGGGTTGAAGACGCGGAAGTATGGCGCGGCGTCCGCGCCGCAGCCGCCGGCCCACTGCCAGCCGAGGGTGTTCGAGGCCAGGTCGGCGTCGACAAGGGTGTCCCAGAACCACTTCGAGCCCGCCTGCCAAGGCTGCAGGAAGTGCTTCACGAGCACGGATGCGGCGATCATGCGCACGCGGTTGTGCATCCAGCCGGTGGCCCAGAGCTGACGCATGCCTGCGTCGACCACGGGGTAGCCCGTGCGACCCCGCTGCCAGGCGCGCAGGAGCTTCTTGTCGGGCGCCCAGGGGAATTTCTCGAACTCACGGCGCAGCGGCCGGTCGGTGGTCTCGGGGAAGTGATGGAGCAGATGGTGGCCGAACTCACGCCAGCCCACCTCGGCCACGAACTTGTCGCCGCCCTTCAGGCCGAGGCCGCCGGCCGACCTGACCGCGTCGACGATCTCGAGGGGCGAGACCTGGCCGAAGTGCAGGTAGGGCGAGAGCCGCGACGTCCCGTCGATCTTCGGAATGTCGCGGTCGGTCGGGTAGGCCTTCATCGCCTTGGCGACGAACTCCTTGAGCCGCTTCTCCCCGCCCGCGCGCGTCGGCTCCCAGGCCTCGCGCATCTGGACGTCCCACTTGATCTTCGGCAGCAGGGAGAGCTCCTTCAGCGCGACGGACTTCGGCGCCTTGCCGGGCGGCGTGAGCTTGCGGGGCGCCTTGAGGGGTTCGCCGAACTTGAGGTTGGCGAGGCAGTTCTTCCAAAACGGGGTGAAGACCTGGAAGGGATTGCCGGACAGGTTTTTTACCAGATGCGGTTCGTGCAGCAGGTTGCCGTTGAACGATTCGGCCTTCAGGCCGGCGTTGCGGAGCTTCGTCTTCACCAGCGTGTCGCGCGCGACGACGGCTGGTTCGTGCCGCCGGTTCCAGACCACGAGGTCGGCGCCGGTTTCCTCGACCAGTTTCTGGAGTTCCTTCAGCGACTCGCCCTTGCGGACGACCAGGGGCGATCCGGCTTTTTCGAGCCGGGCCGCGAGGTCCTCGAGTGCGTGGTGCAGCCACCAGTCCGAGGCGCCGCCCGGCTTCCAGCCGCCTTCGGCCTCCGGGTCGTGGATGTAGACCGGGATCACCGGGCCGCCGTGCGTGACCGCGGCGGCGAGCGCGGGGTTGTCGGCGAGTCTCAGGTCCAGTCGGAACCAGACGATGGCAGGGGCGGGCATGGCGTCATCTTGGCCGGCGTCGTGCCGCCTGCAAACCCCGGACTCAGTTCCCGGCGCCGGTCACCAGGCGTAGCTCTGCTGCTTCTTCACCCGGCGGGCGAAGCCGGCCAGCAGTTCCACGGCCTGTTCGACCACGTTGAGGTCGACGACTTCGCCGGGGGTGTGCATGTACCGCAGGGGGATCGAGACGAGCCCGCAGGCCACCCCGGCGTTGGCCATCTGGATGGCGCGGGCGTCGGTGCCGGTCGGCCGGGACTCGGCCTGGATCTGGTAGGGGATGTCAAGGTCCTCCGCCGCCGCGACCAGATGGTCGAAGACCACCGGGTTGATGTTGGGGCCGCGGCCGATGATCGGGCCGCCGGAGAGCGCGAATTTGCCGAACTTGCGGTTGTCGGCGTCGGGGTGGTCGGTCGCATGGCCCACGTCGACCGTGATCGAGACGTCGGGGCGGAGGCCCTGGGCGGCCACCTGGGCGCCGCGCGTGCCGATCTCCTCCTGCGTCGTGGCCACGGAGACCAGCGTCGCCGCGATGCGCTTGTCCTTCGCCACGCGGCGGAAGGCCTCCATGCAGACGTAGGCGCCGGCCTTGTCGTCGAACGCGCGGGCCACGCCGAGGCTGCCGCGCAGGATCTCGGGGCCGTCGGCGTAGACCGCCGGATCGCCGATGCGCACGATGGCGAGCGCCTCGGTGCGGTTGGTGACGCCGATGTCGATCCACATGTCGTGCCGCTCGGGCACCCGCTTGCGGTCCTCGGGGGAGAGCAGGTGCACCGCGCGCTTGCCCGTCACGCCGAGGACGGGTCCCTGGCGGGTGAGGATGTGGACGCGGCGGCCGGAGGGGATGACCTGGTCGTGTCCGCCGAGGAACTCGAAGTAGAGGTAGCCGCGGTCGTCGACGTGCGAGACGATGAGGCCGATCTCGTCGATGTGTCCCGCGAACATCAGCGTCGGGCCGCCCGTGCCCTTGAGCGTCGCGATGCGGTTGCCGATGGCGTCGCGCTGATAGGCGTCGGCCGACTTCTCGACATGCGCGTCGATCACCGCCTGGGCGGCGAACTCGTGGCCCGTCGGGGACTTGGCCTCGAGCAGCTCGCGCAGGAACGTCGGGTAGCCGGTGGGCTTCTTCGGGGATTTCTTGGCCATGCCGCATTAGTGCGGCCGCCGCCCGAAAAGACAAGCGGAGGCCGCGGCCCCCCTGGGGCCGCGGCCGGTCCCGGCCCGCCGGGTCAGCGGTTCCAGGGCGCGCGCGCGAGGAGCAGGCCCATGCCGCACCAGTCGGTGACGCCCGCGAACACGAGCCCGCAGCCGACGAAGCCGCTCAGGCCGTAGAACCACGGGTTCACGAACGTGCCGAGCATGACGCCGGTGAAGACCATCGCGCCCGCGGCGATGCGGACCTGCCGTTCGACCGAGATCACCCCGCCGGCGTCCTTCTCGATGGGCAGTCCGGCCTGACGGCAGGAGTTCGTGCCGCCCGCCACGACGAGCGTGCGCAGGCCCGATCCCTTCAGCTTGCCGGCGGCGGCGGTGGCGCGTCCGCCGGAGGCGCAGAGCAGCAGCACCGGGGAGGCGGAGCCGCCCGCGAGGGCGCGTACGGCGTCGGGCGTGACCTTCTCCAGCGGCAGGTTGACCGCGCCGCGGACGCGTCCGGAACGGAACTCCGCGGGCGACCGGACGTCGAGCAGCAGGGCGCCGGAGGAGGCCTCGGCCATCACGTTGACCGGGTGCAGCTCGTCGCCGCCGGCCGCGATGGTCGCGCCGGGGGCGCCGCAGGCCTTGACCGTGCCGCAGGCGGGGGCGCTCGGAGCGAGGTCGGAAGGCCGGCGCAGGGCGAGGTCGCGCACGTAGGCGGCGCCGCTGACGTTGGCGGCGTCGAAGCCGTGCTGGCGCAGGATGCGCGTCCCCACGTGGGCGCGCAGGCCGCTGTGGCAGAGCACCGCGGTCGGCCTGGACTTGTCGAGCTCGCCGAGTCGTTCGCGGAGGGTGTTCAGCGGGATGTTGCGCGCATGCTTCGCGTCGGCGAGGGGCAGTTCCGCGCATTCGTCGGCCTCGCGCAGGTCGACCACCTGATGGCCGGAGAGGTCGGCGTCCGGCTGGAGGACCGGCGCGACGCCGTCGAGGTCGTTGAGCGCGGCGAAGGCCGCCATGTGCAGCGGATCCTTGGCGGAGCCGAAGGGCGGGGCGTAGGCCAGGTCGACCTGCGCGAGGTCGCGGACCGTGCCGCCGAAGTGCAGGAACGAGGCGACCACGTCGAGCCGCTTGTCGATCCCGGCGGCGCCGACCGCCTGGGCGCCGAGGATGCGTCCCGTGCCGGCCTCGTAGACCAACTTGAGCGTCATCGACTTCGCGCCCGGGTAGTAGCCGGCGTGGTGGTTGGCGGTGATGTGGACCGCGCGCGCCGCGACCCCACGCTTGAGCGCCGACTTCATCGAATCACCGGCGATGCCGGCGCCGAGGCCGAAGACCTTGATGACGGCGGTGCCCCAGGCGGCGGGGGCGGGGGCGGACTTGCCCGTCGCGGCATGCTCGCCTGCGAGGCGTCCGGTACGGTTGGCGATGCCCGCGAGCGGGACGCGCCCGCGCTGGCCCGTGGTACCGAGGCGGTATTCGGCCGCGTCGCCGACCGCATAGATGTCGGGGTCGGAGGTGCGCTGGAATTCATCCGTCTGGATCCCGCCCGTCGGGCCGACGCCGAGCCCGGCGGCGACCGCGAGCTGGTTGTAGGGGCGGACGCCCAGGCCGAGGATGACCATGTCCGCGTCGACCGTCGCGCCGTTCTCCAGCACCACGCCCGTGGCGGCGCCGGCGTCCTCACGGATGGCGGTGAAGCCCGTGCCCGAGATCAGACGGATGCCGTTGCGCAGCAGCTCGCGGCGTAGCGGTTCGGCGATCTCGCCGTCCAGCGGGGGCAGCACCTGGCCGGACTTCTCGACGAGCGTCACCTCCAGGCCCCGCTCCTTGAGCTGTTCGGCGACCTCGAGCCCGATGAAGCCCGCTCCGACCACCGCGACCTTCCTGACCGAGGCCAGCCGGGACATGATGCGGTCCATGTCCTCGATGTTGCGGAGCGAGTGGACCCCCTTGGCGCGCACGCCCGGGACGTCGGGGACGAGCGGCGCCGCGCCGGGCGCCAGGATGAGCCTGTCGTAGGGCTCATCGTATTCGGTGCCCGCGGCGTGGTCGCGGATGCGCACGGTTTTCTTCGCACGGTCGACCGCGAGGGCCTCGTGGCGCACGCGGACGTCGATGTTGAAGCGCTTCTTGAACAGCTCGGGCTTGGCGACCAGCAGCTTGGCGCGGTCCTGGATGGCGCCGCCGATGTGGTAGGGCAGGCCGCAGTTGGCGAAGGACACGTGGGCGTCCTTCTCCAGCATGACAATGCTCGCGTTCTCGTTCATCCGCCGCGCGCGGGTGGCGGCGGAGGCTCCGCCGGCGACGCCGCCGACGATGAGGATTCTGGGGGAGTTGCTCATGGTTCAGTTGGAGAAATGGGATCGGATGCAGCCGAGGATCGTCAGGCAGCCGGCGTGGGCGACCCGGTAGCGCGCCGTCCGGCCCTTGCGCTCGGCGGCGAGCAGTCCGTGGGCGCGCAGGCGCATCAGGTGCTGGCTGACCGTGGCCTGCGGACGGCGGAGACGGGCGGTCAGTTCCGCGACGGAGAGGGGGGCTTTTTCGAGCTCCTCCACGATGCGGAGACGTTCCGGGTGGGAGAGCGTGCGCAGGGCGCCGGCGCAGCGTCGCAGCACCTTGGGGTCGAGCGGCCGGGCTTTTGACATATTCAAAAAATTGAATGTTTAAATGCCGGAAGTCAACCCCTCGGGCTCTGCATTCAGCGGCGCTCGCCCCGGGCTATCAGCCGGAATATCCCGGCGGTCATGGCGACGAGTCCGAGGTAGCAGGCCCATTCGGGCAGTCCGAGGAGGTCGGGCAGGCGCACTTTTCCGAATGCGCCGACCGGGATGACTTCGGCGGCCAGCCAGGGGAATGCCAGCGCGTAGGCGATGCCTCCGGCCATCATGCCGGCCAAGGCCGCCATCGCGTCCAGACGGCCCGTCGCGGCCGCGGCGAGTCCCGTGCCGGGGCAGGAGCCGCAGACGGCCATGCCGATCCCGAAGAGGCCGGCGCCGAAGCACACGGCCAGCAGGTTGAGCTCCTTGATCTGCAGCGTGGCTAGGCCGGTCTCTCGTAGCAGCAGCACGCCCACCCCGCCGACCGTGAGCGCGGTCACCATCACCTTGACCACCGTGAAGTCGCGCAGGCGGAAGAAGCGCACGATGACGTCAGGGTCGGTCACGCCGCCGCGGTGCAGCAGGAAGCCGAAGGCGAGGCCGAGCAGGACGGCGGACCAGAGCAGCGGTTCACCGGTGAGGAAGGCGGGAGGAGTCATGGCGTCAGGCCCGGCGGCGGTAGAGGAGGGCGGCCGTCACGGAGCCGGCGAGGAACATGACCGCGAAGAAGACCCAGCCGCTCGCGGCCAGCTGCAGCGTGCCGCTGATGCCGTGTCCGCTCGTGCAGCCGTCGGCGAGTCGTGCTCCGAAGAGCAGCAGCGCCCCGCCGAGAAAGGCTCCGGTCAGGCGAAGCGCCCTTGAGGAGCCGAAACGGGAGGACCATTCCTCTGACACCGACGTGAGCCGAAGCGCGCCCGAGGCGGCGGCGCTGAGCAGCGCTCCGGCCGCGGTGCCGACCAGGAAGAGCGTGGAGTAATCCCAGCCAGGACGATGGGAGGGCTTCGACCAGTAGGCGTTCGCGGCCACGCCTTCGGAGCCGAGGAAGGGGATGGCGCATGCGCCGGCGGCCTGGGAGAGGCCGGTGGACATTCCGGGGGCCTTGCCGGGAAGGGCGAAGGCGAGGATGCAGACCAGTCCGATGAGGGCGCCGACCAGATAGGGATTCCAGCGAGGGTTTTTCATGGGGCAGTCCTAATGATGGAGGATGAACCGAGAAGGATGGAGGATAAAGTTGGGGGGCAGGGGCGGTAGCAGCCGTGCAAAAAGTGAGACGGTCCATGGGCAGGGCAGGGACCGCGTCACGACTCACGGGCATCTCAGGCAGGGTTGAGCGTCCTCGCTCAACCGCAGCTCACCCAACTACCCTGGCCGGATTCAGGCCAGCCGATTGGCCGCGCTCACGAGCGCCTTGAGACCGGCAAGCTCGATGTTGGCGTCCACGCCACAGCCCCACGCCGCGCGACCTCGCTTGTCCTGGACGCAGACATAGGCGGCGGCGGACGATTCGGAGCCTGAGGAAAGAGCGTGGGAACGGTAGTCCTTGACCGAGTAGCCGGCCCAGCCGTGAGGCTCGAGCGCATGGACGAGGGCGTTGATCGGGCCGTTGCCCTCGCCGCGCAGGGTCAGCACCTTGCCGCCTGTCCTTACCTGGACGCGGCAGGCGACCAAGTCCTTGCCCATCGGGTCGGAGTCGAATTCAACCAGCTCCATCGGGCTGACGAGGTTCACGAAGTGCTTGCGGAAATGCTCCATGATCTCGGCCGGGCTGAGCTCCTTGCCGAGCTTGTCGGCATGCTGGCCGATGAGCTGCCCCACCTCGGGGTGCATCAGCTTGGGGAGGTCATAGCCGAACTCGCGGTCCAGCACGTAGGCGACGCCGCCCTTGCCCGACTGGGAGTTGATGCGGATGATGGCCTCGTAGGAGCGCCCGATGTCCTTCGGGTCGATGGTCAGGTAGGGGACGTCCCAAGCCGCCCCGTCGCCCTGCTTGGCGCGGCGGTCCATGCCTTTCTTGATGGCGTCCTGGTGGGAGCCCGAGAAGGCGGTGAAGACGAGGTCGCCGGCGTACGGGTGCCGCTCGTGCACGGTCATGCGCGTCAGCCGCTCGTAGAGCGCGCGCACGGCGGGCAGCCCGTCGAGGTCGAGCTTCGGGTCCACGCCCTGCGAGAACATATTCAGGGCGACCGTGACCACGTCGAGGTTGCCGGTGCGTTCGCCGTTGCCGAAGAGCGTGCCTTCGACGCGGTCGGCGCCCGCCATCAGGCCGAGCTCCGTCGCCGCGACGCCGGTGCCCCGGTCGTTGTGGGTGTGCAGGGAGACGACCGCCATGTCGCGGTCGCTCAGGTTGCGGCAGAACCACTCGATCTGGTCGGCGTGGGTGTTGGGCGTGCCGGCCTCGACGGTCAGCGGGAGGTTGAGGATGATCTTGCGCTTCGCGCTCGCGCCCCAGGCCTTGGCCACCGCCTCGCAGACCTCGAGCGCGTAGTCCGCCTCGGTCAGCACGAAGGTCTCCGGGCTGAACTCCATCTGCCACGCCGTCTCCGGCTGCGCGTCGGTGAGCTCGCGGACGAGCCGCGCGCCCCGGACCGCCATCTCCAGCACCTCCGCCTTCGACAGGCCGAAGACGATTTCCCGCTGGGCGGGGTTGGTGGGCGTGTAGAGGTGGACGATCGCCCTGCGGGCGCCCTTGAGCGACTCGACCGTGCGGCGGATCAGGTGCTCGCGGGCCTGGACGAGCACCTGCACGGCGACGTCGGCGGGGACGAGGTCCTGCTCGATCAGCTGGCGCGTGAAGGCGAACTCGGTGTCGGAGGCCGAGGGGAAGCCGATCTCGATCTCCTTGAACCCGATGCGGCAGAGCTCCTTGAACATCTCCAGCTTCTCCGGCACCGACATCGGCACGGCCAGCGCCTGGTTGCCGTCACGGAGGTCCACCGAGCACCAGCGGGGCGCGCGCGCGATCGCGCGGTCCGGCCAGGTGCGGTCCGTGAGCCGGACGGCCTTGAAGGGACGGTACTTGTCGCCGGGCTGGCGCATGGCGTCGTGAGGGTGGGTAGGGTGTGGGTGGGAGGCGAGGGTTCAGTGCCCAAGAAAAAAGCCCGCCCGGGGTCCGGGCGGGCTTTTTCGCAGAAGGCGACCCGGACTCAGGCGTCAGGCTTGGTCTTCGGAAGCTTGGTCACGCGCTTGATGTCCTTGAGGACGCCACGCTTCTTGAGCAGTTCGACGCGCTCGAAACGCTTGAGGACGTTGCGCTTGGAGCCCGAGGAGGCGGAGCCGGCTTTGAAGCTGTTGTGCTGGGTCATGACCGTGTGGAGGGAAAGTCGGAGCAAAGCCCCGCCCGCCCCGGGGGCAAGGGGAAAAGCAGGCCACGGGGGCGGACCTTTGGGCGGTTTTCAGGCCAGAATGGCCTTCACCGCGTGCCCGTGGACGTCCGTGAGGCGGAACTGGCGCCCCTGGTAGCGGAAGGTCAGGGCCTCGTGGTTGATCCCGAACAGGCGCAGGATGGTGGCCTGCATGTCGTGGACGTGCACCGGGTCCTTGGTGATGTTCCAGCCGAAGTCGTCCGTCTCGCCGTGCCAATGCCCGGCCTTCACCCCGCCGCCGGCGAGCCACCAGGAGTACGCGCGCCCGAAGTGGTCGCGACCCTTGTAGCCCTGGCCTTGCTGGTTCTGGCCGAACGGCGTCCGTCCGAATTCGCCGCCCCACACCACGAGCGTGTCGTCGAGCAGCCCGCGCTGCTTGAGGTCCTTCACGAGCGCCGCGCTCGGCTGGTCGGTGTCCTTGCACTGTTCGGCCAGCTGGCCGGTGGTGAGGTTGTTGTGCTGGTCCCACCCGGAATGCATCAGCTGCGTGAAGCGCACGCCGCGCTCGGCGAGGCGCCGGGCGATCAGGCAGTTGTTGGCGAAGGTGCCGGGTGTCAGCACGTCCGGTCCATACATCTCCAGGACGGCCTTGGGCTCGTTGGAGAAGTCGAGCAGGCCGGGCACCGAGGCCTGCATGCGGAACGCCATCTCGTACTGGGAGATGCGCGTCTCGATCTCGGGGTCCCCGGTGAGGCCGAAGTGCTCGCGGTTGATGTCCTGCAGCCCGTCGAGCATCGCGCGGCGCGCGTCCCGGCTGACGCCGGGCGGGTTGCCGACGTAGGGCACGGGGTCGCCGACGCCGCGGAAGCGCACGCCCTGGTGGCGGCCGGGGAGGAAGCCGTTGGACCAGTAGTGCTCGAAGAACAGCTGGCCGCAGGTCCGGTTGCGGTCCGCGGAGGTCATGACCACGTAGGCCGGCAGGTCCTCGGTCATCGAGCCCAGCCCGTAGGAGAGCCAGGCGCCCATGGCGGGCCGTCCCGGGATCTGCGAGCCGGTCATGAAGAAGGTGACGCCCGGCGCGTGGTTGACGGCCTCGGTGTTCATCGAGCGCACGACGCAGATGTCGTCTGCGATCGACCCGGTGTGCGGGAGCATCGTGCTCAGCTCCAGGCCGGACTTTCCGAAGCGCTTGAAGGGGGCGATGGCCGGCGTGCAGGGCCATTTCGAATAGCCGCTCGACATCGTCGAGAGGCGCGTGTCGCCGCGCACGGAGGCCGGGATGTCCTGCCCGGCCATCTTCTGCAGGGTCGGCTTGTGGTCGAAGAGGTCGACGTGCGAAGGTCCGCCGCCCTGCCAGAGGCAGATCATCCGCTTCGCCTTGGGTGCGAAGTGGGGGAGGCCGGGCAGTCCGCCGGAAGCGGGCGCCTTGGCGAGCAGGTCGCGGGAGAGCAGGGAGGCGAGCGCGGCCGCGCCGACGCCCTGCACGGACGCCGAGAGGAAGCTGCGCCGGGTGAGGGAGAGGCGGACTTCGTCCGGGGAAAGGTCGCGGGGGCGCATGGTCATTCGCGGGTGAGGGCGGCGTCGAGGTTGAAGACGGCGAGGCAGGCCGCGGTCAGCGCGGCATGCTCGGCGGCGGGCAGCGCCGCGTCCCGCGGGCTGGCGCCGACGGCGAGGAGGGCCTCGGCGGCCTTGGCGTCCGCGGCGTAGGCCTTGCGCTGGCCTTCCAGCAGCCGGAGCAGCAGGCCGGGCTCGCGGCCTTCGGGCGCGCGGCCGAGCACGCGGCGGAAGGCGAAGGCGAGCCGGGCCGCGTCGTCCGCGGCGGACTTCATGGCCAGCTCGGCCAGCTTGCGCGAGGCCTCGACCCAGGTGGGGTCGTTGAGCGTGGTGAGCGCGTGCAGGGGCGAG
>JAURLX010000023.1 GCA_030830965.1 Verrucomicrobiota bacterium
CCGGGAGCTGCTTGGGCATCTGCTGCTCGTCGCCGGTCAGCTCGCCCGTCAGCTTGATCTGTCCGGCGGGTTCCGCATCGTGATCAACAACGGCCCGGACGGCGGCGAGACGGTGCCTCATCTGCACGTCCACCTGCTCGGCGGCCGCGCCCTTGGCTGGCCGCCCGGCTGACCCCATGCCGCCCGCCTCGCCCTGCCTGGTCCTCGACGGCTCCGCGCGCGACGGCCTGAGAGCGGGCGTGTCCGCCGACGGCCGCTGGATCTCCCAGGCCGTGTCCGAGTACGGGGCCCTCGAGTCGGCCGCCGGCTGCGCCGCCGAGGCCCTTCGTTTCGCCGGCATCAATGTCACCGGAATCCGTTCGTTCGCGCTCTGCGCAGGTCCGGGCTCCATCCTCGGGGTGCGCATCACCGCGATGATGGTGCGGGCCTGGATCGCGCTGGAGCCGCGGCCGTGCTTCGTCTGGAACGGGCTCCAGGCGATCGCCTTGGCGGCGGTCGAGGGCGGCATGGCCCCTCCGTTCGCGGTGGTGGCGGAGTCGAGGCTCAGACGCTGGAACACGCTGCCCCTGTCCTCCGACGGTGTGCACGGCGCCTGCGTCGAGCTCGAGGCCGGTCAGGTCGCGTCGCTCGGCCTTCCGCTCGTGGGCCCTGCCGGTGCGCCCTTCGCGACCCATCCCGCCCCGGACGTCTGGCCGCTTCTGCCGGCGCTCTTCGCGCAAGGGCGCCTGCTCAGGGCGGAGGACCGGCCCGACGCCCTCAATCCCGCATCCGACTTCGCCGTCTGGTCGGGGGATCGTCACCGCGCGCCGCGATGAGGCAGGACGCCGCAGGCTTCGTGGCCCGGGCCTGGGCCGAGGTCGACCTTCCGGCCATCGACCGGAACGTCGGTCGGATCAAGCAGGCGCTCCCCGCCCGCATCCGCTACGTGGCGGTCGTGAAGGCCGACGCCTATGGTCACGGCATGCCCGAGGTCGTCGCCCGCCTGCTCCAGGCCGGGGTGGATAGCTTCGCGGTCGCCAATGTCGCGGAGGCCGCGCTGCTCCGCGAGGTGGGTCATGAGGGCGACGTCCTCATGCTCAGCCCGACCCTGCCCGGGGAGCATGAACGGGCGGTCCACCTCGGCTTGGATGTCACGCTCAATTCCTGCGAGGAGGCCCGGTCCCTGTCCGCCGCCGCCGCCCGGGTCGGCCGAAGGGCCAAGGTGCACGTCAAGGTCGACACAGGCATGGGCCGCGCCGGCGTCTGGCATGAGGAGGCCTCTGCGCTCATCGAGGTCGTGCGCACCTCGCCCGACCTTGAATGGCGAGGATTGTACACCCACTTCTCGGAGGCTGGTTCGGATCGCGGCTTCACCGAGGTACAGCGAGGGCTCTTCCTCGCTCTGCTGGAGACCGTGCCTGCGTCCGAACGCTCCCGGCTGATGATCCACGCGGACAACAGCGCCGGACTCGAGTCCTTCTCGCCCGACTCCCCGTTCAACGCCGTGAGGATCGGTCTGATGCAGTACGGGCTGCCGCCGGCCCAGGGATCGTTCCTCCAGAGTCTGCGTCCTGAGCCGGTCCTCTCCTTCCATTCGAGGGTCGTACTGGTCAAGCGGCTGCCCGCCGGCACGGCCGTCAGCTACGGCCGGACCCGGGTGCTCGCGCGAGATTCGCGCGTGGCCGTGGTCGCCGTTGGCTATGGCGACGGGGTTCCTTCCGCCGCCAGCAACCGCGGGCATTTCCTCATCCGCGGGCGGCGTTGTCCCATACTCGGACGGGTGACGATGGACCAGACCGTGGTCGACGTGACCGACGTGCCTGGCGCGGCGACCGGCGACCTCGCCACGATCCTCGGGTCGCAGGACGGCGACCGCATCACCGTGGCGGAGTTCTGTTCCTGGTCGGACTGCATCCCCTGGGAGGCGCTCTGCACCCTTACGCAGCGCGTGCAGCGGGTCTACCGGACCGACCGCACCTGAGCCATGCGACGGGCGCAGGCACGGCCTCCTGCCTCGCGGCAGGCCGGACTCTCAGCCATCGCTGCCGTCCCTGCGCCGCCAACACCAGACGAGGGTGAACACGAGCAGGGAGCCCGAGATGAAGCCCGCAAGCAGCTGCGGCGTCTCGAGCACCGCCTGGTAGACCTGCGGCAGGACCGTCGACAGGCCCGCTCCTAGCGCCGTGCGATCGGCCGGATGGTCGTCGACCACGAGCATCCCGCAGGTCCAGAGCAGGGTGGGGATCGCCAGCCAGGGCGCCGAGTCCCCGGTCAGCCAGGGGCCGAGCGGCAACAGGTTCTCGGCCACGACCGCGAGGCAGAGTACGCCGGACAGCCAGATCACCGCCGACTCCGCCAGGGCGCGTTCCCGCGTCCGGATTCCGAAGTCTCCGCCGCGCGTGGCGATGCCGTACTTCGTCAGCGCGGCGGTCAGCAAGATGAGGAGCGAGATCCCCATGGCGGGCCGGCCTCAGCCGCCGAATCCGAAGTAGCGGCTGGCGTTGCCGTAGCAGACGTCGGCGATGAGGCGTTCGTTCCAGTCCTTGCGGTCCGGGATGCGTCCCGATTCCACGTCCTGGCCGACGAGGTCGCACAGGATGCGCCGGAAGTATTCGTGGCGCGGGTAGGAAAGGAAGGATCGGGAGTCCGTGATCATGCCGATGAACCGCGAGAGCAGGCCGAGGTCGGAGAGCATGTTCATCTGGTCGCGCATGCCGCGTTCCTGATCGAGGAACCACCAGCCCGAGCCGTACTGGATCTTGCCCGGCACGGTGCCGTCCTGGAAGGAGCCGGGCATGCAGGCGAAGAGGGCGGTGTCGGCGGGGTTCAGGTTGTAGAGGATGACCTTGCCCAGGGCGTTCTCGCCGGAGAGCGCGCCGAACCAGCGCACGAGGCCGGGGCCTTGGCGGAAGTCGCCGATGGTGTCGCAGCCGGCGTCGGAGCCGAGGCGCCTGAGCAGCCCGAGGTTCGGGTCGCGCACGGCGCCGAGGTGGAGCTGGGTGGCCCAGCCTTTGGCGTGGTTGAGGCGCCCGACGTGCAGCATGATGAAGGCCGTGAACTTCTCGGCCTCGTCGGCCGAGGCGGCCTTGCCGGCCATGGCGGCTTCCCAGATGGCCTTGGCTTCGACTTCGGTGCAGGTCGCATCAGGCAGGTAGTCCAGTCCATGGTCGGTGGCGCGGCAGCCCGCCGCGGCGAAATCGTCGTGGCGCTGGTTGAGGCCGGCAATCAGGCCGGCGAAGGTGTCGGCGCCCTTGCCCGTGGCGGCGGCCAGCCGCTTGGCCCAAGCCTGCACGCGTTCAGGCTGGCGGACCTTCAGGCAGGCGTCGGGGCGGTAGGTCGGGACGACCTTGGTGGCGAAGCCGGACTTCGCGATGGCGTGATGCAGGTCGAGGGAGTCGGCCGGGTCGTCGGTCGTGCCGACGACGCGAACCTTCATCAGCTTGAGGATGCCGCGAGCCGTCAGGTCGCCGTGCTTCAGCTGGCGGTTGGCTTCGTCCCAGACCTTCTGGGCCGTGGCGCCCTCGAGGACGTCCTGGATGCCGAAGTGACGGCGAAGCTCGAGGTGGGTCCAGTGGAAGAGCGGGTTGCGGAGCGTGGCCGGCACCGTCTCGGCCCAGGCCTGGAACTTCTCGCGGGGACTGGACTTGTCGCCCGTGATGAGGTCCTCGCCGACGCCGTTGGCACGCATCGCGCGCCACTTATAGTGGTCGCCGGCCAGCCAGATCGCGGTCAGGTCCTCGAACCGTCGGTCATCGGCGATGTCCTTCGGGCTGAGGTGGCAGTGATAGTCGACGATCGGCTGGTCCTTGGCCGTGCCGTGGAAGAGTCCCTGCGCCGTCGCGTCGGACAGGATGAAGTTTTCGTCCATGAAGGCCATCTTCGGCGGTCTCGCTCAGATGGACATCGCGGCGAAGCCGCCGTCGACGACGATCTCGGCGCCGGTGATGAAGCTGCCGGCGTCGGAGGCCAGCAGCAGGGAGGCGCCGATGAGCTCACGGGCCTCGCCGAAGCGGTTCATCGGGGTCTTGCCCAGGATCGTGGCCACGCGCTCGGGGGTGAGCACCTTACGGTTCTGCTCGGCCGGGAAGAAGCCCGGGACCAGCGTGTTGACGCGGACGCCCTTGGCCGCCCATTCGCGGGCGAGGTTCTTGGAGAGGTTGTGCACCGCGGCCTTGGACGCCGAGTAGGTGAACACGCGCGAGAGCGGCAGGATGCCGGACTCGGAGCCGAGGTTGATGATCGAGCCGGAGCCGGCCTTCACCATCGCCTCGCCGAACACCTGGCAGCCGAAGACCACGCCCTTGACGTTCACCGTGAGGATCTTGTCGAGCTGGGCCTCGTCGATCTCGAGGAACGGCGTGGGGGAGTTGACGCCCGCGCCGTTGACCAGGACGTCAACCTGGCCGCGCTTGGCGAGGATCACGTCGCGCAGGCTCACCAGTTCGGCCTTGTTCGTGGCTTCGCATGCCATGAACTCGCCGGAGCCGCCCGCGGCCTTGATCTTGGCGAGGCGCGCGTCGGCTTTGCTCGGGTCGCGGCCCACGAGGATGACGTGCGCGCCGGCGGAGGCGAAGCCTTCGGCCATGGCGCCGCACAGCTCGCCCGTGCCGCCGATGACGACGGCCGTGCGTCCTTTGAGTGAGAAGAGGTCGAGGGAGGACATGGAAGAAATCCGGGGCGTTCAGCGGACGACGCGGGCGCCGCCGCCGGCGAGCTGCTTCTCGACCTCCTTGCGGGTCACCATGGAGGTGTCGCCGGGGGTGGTGGAGGCGAGGGCCCCGTGTGCCGCGCCGTAATTAACCGCCTTCTGGGCGTCGTTGTGCTCCAGGAAGCCGAAGATCAGGCCGGAGGCGAAACTGTCGCCCCCGCCCACGCGGTCGAGGATCTCCAGCTCGGGGAACTTGATGCTGTCGTGGAACTTGCCGTCGTGCCAGCAGATGGCGCTCCAGTCGTTCTTCGTGGCGGTGATGACGCGGCGTAGCGTCGTGGCGGCCACCTTGAAGTTCGGGAACTGCTTCACCGCCTCGGCGATCATGTCCTTGAAGGCCTGGGTCTCGATGTTGGAGATGTTGTGGTCCACCCCCTTGACCTCGAAGCCGAGCGAGGCCGTGAAGTCCTCCTCGTTGCCGATCATCACGTCGACGTACCTGGCGATCTCGCGGTTGACCTCCTGGGCCTTCTTGAGGCCGCCGATGGTCTTCCACAGGGAGGGCCGGTAGTTGAGGTCGTAGGAGACGATCGTCCCGTGCTTCTTGGCGGCCTTGACGGCCTCGATGGTCGCCTGGGCGGTGGTCTCGGAGAGGGCGGCGAAGATGCCGCCGGTGTGCAGCCAGCGCACGCCCAGTTTGCCGAAGAGGTGCTCCCAGTCGAAGTCGCCGGGTTTGATCTGCGAGGCGGCGGTGTTGCCGCGGTCCGGCACGCCGACGGCGCCGCGGATGCCGAAGCCGCGCTCGGTGAAGTTCAGGCCGTTGCGGACCGTGCGGCCGATGCCGTCGTCCTCGCGCCACTTGATGAAGTCGGTGTTCACGCCGCCCTGCATCACGAAGTCCTCGAGCAGGCGCCCGACCTCGTTGTCCACGAAGGCGGTGCAGACGGCGGTGCGCAGGCCGAAGCACTTGCGGAGGCCGCGGGCGACGTTGTATTCGCCGCCGCCCTCCCAGGCCGTGAACTGACGGGCGGTGCGGACGCGGCCCTCGCCGGGGTCGAGGCGGAGCATGATCTCGCCCAGCGAAAGCTGGTCGAAGGCGCATTCCTTGGCGGACTTGATCTGGAGGGGCATGGCGGAGGGTTTGAGGTTCAGGCGGTGGGCAGCGAGGCGAGGTCGAAGGGCCGATGGCCGATGTGGCCAGCGATCTCATTGAAGGCCTCGATCTCGGCCTTGGAGAAGAGGAGCCCGCCGGCCTGGCGGCTGCGCTCGGCGGCTGCGGCCTCGAGCTGTCCGGGCAGCATGCACCGCTCGTTGCCGTGGCCGAGGATGTCCGCGATGACCGCCTTCACGTTCTGCGCCTGGGTGCGCCCCTGGGCGAAGACGCCCGAACTGACGGCCTCGGGGTGGATGACCTGGAAGAAGAAGGCGCAGGCCTGCTTCTCGCCGGGCACGTGCGTGCGGCTGCGGATGGTCGGCAGGGAGCCGCCGATGAACGCGGCGACGATCTCGTTGATGAGCGAGAGCCCGTAGCCCTTGTGGGCGCCGAAGGGGATGAGGGACACCGCCTCATTGGGGTCGAGGGTCACCTTGCCGTCCTTGTCGACGGCGGCGTCGGGCGGGAGGGGCTTGCCCTCCCGCTTGAGGACCTGCACGCGGCCCATGGCGATGACGGACGTGGCCCAGTCGATCACGATGGGGAAGCCGAGGGAGTCGGACGTCGGGAAGCCCCATGAGTGGGGGTTGGTGCCGAGGGTCGGGAACTTGCCCTGGAAGGGCACGACTTCGGCCAGGGTGGCGGTGCAGTTGGTGTAGGCGATGTAGCCCCGCTTGGCGGCCTCCATGACATAGCCTCCTCCCCAGAGGTAATGGAAGGCGTTGTCGACCGAGACCGTGCCCACGCCGTACTTGTCCGCGAGCTGGATGCAGCGTTCGATGGCGTCTACGGCCACGGCCTGTCCGAGCTTCTGGTGCGCGTCCCAGACCTCGGCGGCCTCGAAGCGCGAGGCCTTCTTCGTGACCGTGGCGTTAGGCGTGCAGCCGGGCACCTTGGCGCCTGAGCCGAAGAGCTCGTCGAGGTGGAGGGCCTTCAGCGCGTTGTGGGTGCGGATGCCGTGGTGGGTGGCCATGCTGGCCATCTGGGCGGCCTGGGCCGACTCCTTGGCTCCGAATCCTCGCCTCAGGTAGGCGGCGGTGACGAGGGCTTCATGGGCCTCGCGTGAAACGACGTGGAAAGTCTCGCTCATGGAAGGGGGTCGGAGGTCAGACGACTTTCTTCACGGGCACCTCGGGGTTGATCTGCGCGAGGGGCTTCTCGCCGTGCATGGCGCGGATGAGGTTGGTCACGGCGGCGACGGCCTGGCGCTGCACGCTCTCCGCGGTGCGCGAGCCGATGTGCGGGGTGACGACGCAGTTGGGCAGTTTGGTCAGGGGGTGGTCGGCGCGCGGGGGCTCCTCATCGAGCACGTCGGTGCCGTAGCCGCCCACGCGGCCCGACTTCAGGGCCTCGGCGATGTCGGCGGTGTGCACGATCTCCCCGCGCGCGCAGTTGAGGATGAGGACGCCGGGCTTCATCTTGGCGATGGTCTCGGCGCGCACCAGGTCGCGGGTCTCGGGGGTGAGGTTGGTGTGCAGGGAGAGGTAGTCGGCGGCGGCGAAGACCTCGTCCATCGTGGCGGCGCGTCGTACGTCGTACTGGGCGGCGAACTTGTCGTCCCAATACAGGTCGAAGCCGACGACCTTCATGCCGAAGGCGCGGGCGCGGATGGCGACTTCCTTGCCGATGCGGCCCATCCCGATGACGCCGATGGTCTTGTCGAGGAGCTCATGGCCGGTCTTGCGCTTCCAGCCGCCGGAGCGGGTGGAGTCGGTGTGGAAGTGGAAGTTCTTCTCCAGGGCGAGCAGCAGGAGGAAGGTGTGCTCGGCCACGGTCGTGTGGTTCACGCCCGGGGTGAAGAGCAGGGGGATGCCTTTGGCGGTGAGGGCCTTGACGTCGATCTTGTCGACGCCGATGCCGTACTTCGAGACGACCTTGAGGCGGGGCAGGGCCTTCTCGACGACGGCCGCGGTGATCATGTCGTCGCCGCAGATGTAGCCGTCGAATTCTCCCACCAGCGCGAGCGTGTCCGCCTCGTTGAGCGGCCCGCGCGCCGTGACCACCTCCCATCCGGTCTGCTCGAGCATGCGATGATGCTCGCCGGGCGTGTCCTGGAATGAGGTGGTGGTGAGCAGAATGCGCGTGTCGGCCATGTGCGTATGCGGCCCCATCAAATGCTTTGCGCCTCCGTCCCGTCAACTGTCCAACAGGGTTGGGCTTGTATTGCGGGTCATTTTGGCTGGAAATGTCCTCTCCCCATGAAAGATACCCCTACGAAAGTCGGCTACCAGCGCTGGATTGTCTGCGCGCTGCTGTTCTTCGCGGCCACCATCAACTATATCGACCGCCAGGTCATCGGCCTGCTCAAGCCCGAGCTGGAGAAGGCCTTCCAGTGGGATGAGCGCGCCTATGCCGCGATCGTGTTCAGCTTCCAGTTCGCCTACGCGATCGGGATGCTCGTCTCCGGCCGGATCATCGACCGGATCGGGATCAAGAAGGGCTTCATCATCTTCGTCGGACTCTGGAGCCTGGCCGCCATCGGCCATGGCTTCGCCCACAAGCTGCCCGAGTTCAGCCTGCCCTGGATGCAGATCGACGCCAAGACGGGCTTCGCCTTCGTGACCCTGACCGGCACGGCCGCCGGCTTCGCGCTCATGCGCTTCCTGCTGGGCCTCGGCGAGGCCGGCAACTTCCCGGCCTCCATCAAGGCCACGGCCGAGTGGTTCCCCAAGAAGGAGCGCGCCCTGGCCACGGGCATCTTCAACTCCGGGACGAACATCGGGGCGCTGGGCGCCCCGCTCATCGTTCCTTGGATCGCCGTCACCTGGGGCTGGGAGTGGGCTTTCATCATCACCGGCGCGCTGGGCTTTCTCTGGGTGGTCTGGTGGGTGATCTCCTACCATGCCCCCCGTGAGCATCCGCGCATCACGTCCGCCGAGGTCGCCCACATCGAGTCGGATCCCCCCGACGAACAGGGCGCGGTCTCCTGGCTCAGCCTGCTCCGTTTCCGCCAGACTTGGGCCGTCGCGGCCGGCAAGTTCCTCACGGACCCGGTCTGGTGGCTCTACCTCTTCTGGATCCCCGGCTTCCTCAACAAGCAGCACGGCGTGGACCTCAAGAACATCGGCTTGCCTCTGGTCACGATCTACCTCCTCGCCGACGTCGGCAGCATCGGCGGAGGGTGGATCTCCTCCCGTCTCATCAAGTCGGGCTGGTCCGTGAACGCCGCCCGCAAGACCGCCATGGGAATCTGCGCCGTGTCCGTCGTCCCGATCGTCTTTGTCAACGACGTCGGCATGTGGTCCTCGGTGCTGCTCGTGTCCCTCGCCGCCGCCGCCCACCAGGGCTGGTCCTGCAACATGTTCACCCTGGCTTCCGACATGTTCCCCCGCAAGGCGGTCGGGTCGGTGGTCGGCATCGGCGGCATGTCCGGCGCCGTCGGCGGCATGGTGCTTGCTTTCGTGGTCGGGGAGGTGCTCCAGCGCACGGGCTCCTACGCGGTACTCTGGTTCATCGCCGGCGCGGCCTACCTCATCGGCCTCGCAATTATCCATCTGCTCGTCCCGAGGATGGACGCGGTCAGGATGGAGGACATCGCCTCGTCCGAGGCCCGCTGAGGCCCGTGCCGTCGGGCATGACGAAGGGCCCCGTGACGGGGCCCTTCTTGTTGACGCGCCAAGTCGGGTTCAGCCGGCGACCACGATGTTGACGAGCTTTCCGGGCACGACGATCTCCTTTACCACGGGCTTGCCGTCGGTGAACTTGCGGACGTCGGGGTGGGCGCGGCAGGCCGCCAGGAGGTCCTCCTTGGAGGACTCCTTGGCCATCTTGCCGGTCCCGCGCACCTTGCCGTTGACCTGGAAGACGACCTCGACGGTGGACTCGACGAGCTTCGCGGGATCGAAGGGCGGCCAGCCGGCCGCGGTGATGCCTCCGGCGTGCCCGAGGCGCGCCCAGATCTCCTCGCACAGGTGCGGCGCGAAGGGGGCCGCGATGCGCACGAAGGCCTCGAGGGAGGCTCGGGAGACGCCGGGCGACTTCTCCGCGGCGTTCATCAGGATCATCATCTGCGAGATGGCGGTGTTGAACTGCAGGGTCTCGACGTCCTCGCCGACCTTGCGGATGGTGCGATGCAGCTCGCGCACGAAATCCTCCGACTCGGGGGCGTCGGAGGCGAGCCGGGCGGAAGGTCCGCCCGTCGGCTCGTCCACGGCGAGGCGCCAGAGGCGCTTCAGGAAGCGACTGACGCCGGTGATGCCTTCCGAGCTCCAGGGCTTCGACGCCTCGAGGGGGCCGAGGAACATCAGGTACATGCGCAGGGCGTCCGCGCCGTGCTCCTTCACGATGGTGTCGGGGTTGACGACGTTGCCGCGGCTCTTCGACATCTTCTCGCCGTCCTCGCCCAGAATCAGGCCCTGGTGGAAGAGGCGGCGGAAGGGCTCGGGCTCGGGCAGGACGCCGATGTCGTGGAGGAAGCGGTGCCAGAAGCGCGCGTACAGGAGGTGCAGCACGGCGTGTTCGGCGCCGCCGATGTAGAAGTCGGGGCTGCCCCAGTAGGTCAGGGCCTCCTTCGAGGCGATGCCGTCACGGTTCTTGGGGTCGATGTATCGGAGGTAGTACCAGCAGGAGCCGGCCCACTGCGGCATGGTGTTGGTCTCACGCGAGGCCGCCGCCCAGCGGTCGCCGGGCCGGGCCGCGGAACGCGAAGCGGTCTCGCCGGTGACGAGGTCGACCCAGACGTCGACCCATTCGGTCGCCTTCGAAAGGGGAGAGTCGCCGGTGGGCGAGGGCTGGTAGGAACTGACTTCGGGTAGGGTAAGAGGCAGCTTGGTCGCCGGCAGCGGAACGGCGCACGATTCCTTGCCCTCGAGCATGCAGGTCACGGGATCGGCTGGCAGGAATTCACGCAGCTTGGAGTCGGCCGGGATCTTGGCGTAATCCTCGCGGGAGACCCAGAGGACGGGGAAAGGCTCGCCCCAGTAGCGCTGGCGGGAGAAGAGCCAGTCGCGCAGCTTGTAGTTCACGGCGGCGCGGCCTTGGCCGTTGACGGACAGCTGCGCGGTGATCTTACGCTTGGCTTCCTCGACGGGTAGGCCCTCGAGTCCGGGTGAGTTCACGAGCGGTCCGTCGCCGGTCCAGGCCTCCTTGGTCACGTCGAAGCCCTCGGGGGCGCCGACGACCTGCCTCATGGAGAGTCCGAACTGCCGGGCGAACTCCCAGTCACGCCCGTCGTGCGCGGGCACGGCCATGATCGCTCCGGTGCCGTAGCTCATCAGCACGTAGTCGGCGGTCCACACCGGGATGCGCGCCCCGTTGACGGGGTTGATGGCGTATGCGCCGGTGAACACTCCGGTCTTCTTCTTGTCGGCGAGGTCGGTGCGCTCCAGGTCCGACTTGTTGCGCACGGCGGCGACGTAGCTTTCGACGGCGCTCTTCTGGGCGGCGGTGGTGAGCCTGCCGATCAGCGGGTGTTCGGGGGCGATGACCATGTAGGTCGCGCCGTGAAGGGTGTCCGGCCGTGTCGTGAAGACGGTCAGGGCGTCGGCGTGGCCATCGAGTTTGAACGTGACTTCGGCGCCTTCGGATTTGCCGATCCAGTTTTTCTGGAGGCGCTTGGTGGAATCGGGCCAGTCGAGCGCGTCGAGGCCTTCGATGAGCTTGTCGGCGTAGGCGGTGATGCGCAGTACCCACTGGCGGATCGGACGGCGTTCGACGGGGTGGTTGCCGCGTTCGGAGCGGGGGCCTTCGGGCGTGTTGAGGACCTCCTCGTTGGCGAGGACGGTGCCGAGGGCGGGGCAGAACCAGACGGGCTTCTCGGAGACGTAGGCGAGGCCGTGCTTGAGCAGCTGCAGGAAGATCCACTGCGTCCAGCGGAAGTAAGCCTCGTCGGTGGTGGAGAACTCGCGGTCCCAGTCGATCGCGAAGCCCAGCATGCGCAGCTGGCGCCGGAAGTTGTCGATGTTGCGCCGGGTCTGCACGGCGGGATGCTCGCCGGTGGCGATGGCATGCTGCTCCGCGGGCAGGCCGAAGGCGTCCCAGCCCATGGGATGCAGGACGTTGAAGCCCTTCGCCTTCTTGTAACGGGCGAGGATGTCCGAGGCGGTGTAGCCCTCGGGGTGTCCGATGTGCAGGCCAGCCCCGGAGGGGTAGGGGAACATGTCCAGAACGTAGTACTTCGGCTTGCCGCAGGTGGCCGGCTCGGCGCGGAAGGCGCCCTCGGCCTGCCAGCGTTCCTGCCAGCGCCGTTCGAAGGCGGAGAAGTCGTAGGTGCCGGGCGTCACGTCCATGGGCGTCTGGAGATAGGCGGCTGCGGCCCTTGCTGGCAAGGTTTGGATGGGCGGCTCTCCCCGCTTGCCCCCGTCGGGGGCGGGTCCATCCTCGGACCGATGAACGTGCTCGTGGTTGGCGGCGCCGGCTGCATCGGCGGCCATGGCGTCCTCCGGCTGCCGGCCGCGGGACGCCCGACGCCCTTGCGGTTCGCGGCCCGGCGCCGCACCTTCTGATTCTTCCCATGTCCGAGTTACTCCATCCCTACTGGCGCATACGCTACGTCGCCGCCCCGAAGGCGCCCGCCGGGGGCAGTCCCTTTGCGTCGCTCCTCGCCTCCGGCGACGATCGTACATCGCTTGTCGTGCACCGTGGGCCGACCTGCTTCGTGCTTATGAACGCACACCCCTATGCGCCGGGCCACCTGATGGTCCTGCCCAACCGCGAGGTCGGCGAGCTCGTCGATCTCACGGCCGCCGAGCGGGCTGAGATGATGGATCTCCTGGTGCGCTGCCAGTCCGTCCTGCAGAAGGTGATGAATCCCGCCGGCTTTAACCTGGGGCTCAACCTCGGCAAGGCCGCAGGCGCAGGCATCCCGACGCACCTCCACTTCCACGTCGTCCCGCGCTGGGAGGGCGACCATAACTTCATGCCCGTGACGGCGGACACCCGCCTGCTGCCGCAGGCGCTGTCCGAGCTTTGGGAACGCCTCGCCGGGGCCTTCGAGGCCTAGGCGCTTGTGCTTTCGTTCCTCCCGTACAGCCTGAACCAAGATGCCCGAGCAGACGCTGACCTTCGCCGAGGGACGCCACCGTGCCGCCCTCCATTGCGGCTCTGATTCCCTGCTCGCCGAAGCCGAGGCGGCGCTCGGCGCCAGGATCGTCGCCCGTGACGCGTGGATGGAGTGCACGGGCACCAAGGCCGCCCTCGCCCGCGTGGAGACGTTCTTTCAGGTGATGGAGGCCGCCCGCGCCCAAGGCATGCTGATTCGCCCCGACGACTTCCGGCGCGCCCTGCAGGCGGCGGCCGAAGGGAGGTTCGAGCCCTGGCGCAAGCTGGTCACGGACCCCGTGGTGCTCCCGCTGCGGCGGATGAGCGTCGTGCCCCGCACATTCTCGCAGAAACGCTACCTGGAGGCGGTGCTGCGCACCGATGTCACTTTCGGCG
Organism: Verrucomicrobiota bacterium; assembly: GCA_030830965.1. Taxonomy (GTDB): domain Bacteria; phylum Verrucomicrobiota; class Verrucomicrobiia; order Opitutales; family UBA953; genus UBA953. The sequence continues at coordinate 13,155 of JAURLX010000023.1, forward strand.
TCGGTCCCGCCGGCACGGGCAAGACCTACCTCGCCATGGCGGCCGCTTGCCACGCCCTCACGCAGGGCGCCGTACGGCGCGTCATACTCACCCGGCCCGCGGTCGAGGCCGGCGAGGCTCTCGGGTTCCTGCCTGGCGACCTGCGCGAGAAGATTCTGCCGTACCTGGTGCCGCTCTACGACGCCCTGCACGACATGCTGGGCAAGGACGAGACGGCCCGGCTCATCGAGCGAAACGTCATCGAGGTCGCGCCTCTGGCCTACATGAGGGGGCGCACGCTCTCGGAGGCCTTCGTGGTGCTCGACGAGGCCCAGAACGCCACGGCCGAGCAGATGATGATGTTCCTGACGCGTCTAGGCGAGAAGAGCCGCATGGTCGTCACGGGCGATCCGACGCAGGTCGACTTGCCGCGCTCACGTCTTTCGGGCCTGCACGAGGCGCTCGCCGCGCTCGAAGGGGTCCAAGGGGTGGAGATCTGCCGCTTCGATGAGTCCGACGTGGTCCGCCACTCGTTGGTGGAGCGCATCGTCCGCGCCTACGCCCGGCACCGGAGGGCCCAGGCCTGATGGTTCGGACGGTGCAGGTGGCCCAGCGCCGACGTGGCGTCACCGTCGCGGCCACGTCGGTGGAGCGGGTCGTCCGCGCGCTCGACCGGCGCCGGCCGCCTCGTTGTCCTGCCGGAACGCTGTCGGTCGCCTTCGTCGGCGACCGCGAGATCGCCCGGCTGCATGCCGACTTCCTCGATGACGCGTCGGTCACGGACGTCATCACCTTCCCCGGGGAGCCGCATCCCGGCGAGGACTTCGCCGGCGAGATCTGCGTCAACGTCGATCAGGCCCGCCGCGCCGCCCGAGAGCACGGGCAGTCCCTGGCCGGCGAGCTGCGGCTTTACCTGGTGCACGGATGGCTCCACCTTGCGGGACTCGACGACGGCACGCCCCGTCAGACGGCCGCCATGCGTGCGGCCGAACGGAAGGCCGTGGCGGCGCTCGAACGTGGCGGCTTGCGTCTCCGCGTGAAGGAATAGGTTGGCCCGCGACGGGCGTCCCGTTCCATCATCGGGCATGTCCAGGACGGTCCTCATCTATTCCGGCGGCATCGACTCGACCGTGCTGCTCGCCCATCTCCGCGCGGAGGGCAGGGAGGTGCACTGCCTCTCGGTGGACTACGGGCAGAGGCATCGCCGCGAGCTCGAGGCCGCCCGCGCCCTCTGCGCACATCATGGCGTCGGCCATCGCCTGGCCGACCTCCGGGCGCTGGCCCCGCTCTTCGGTTCCAACGCCCTTACGGGCGGCGTCAAGGTCCCCGAGGGGCATTACGAGGAGGAGAGCATGAAGGCGACGGTGGTTCCGAACCGCAATATGCTGCTCATCTCCGTCGCCACGGCCTGGGCTGTCTCGCTGCGCGCGGAGTCCGTCGCCTACGGCGCGCACGGCGGCGACCACGCGATCTATCCGGACTGCCGGCCGGAGTTCGCCGAGGCCCTCGACCGCGCCGTGCGTCTCGCTGACTGGCATGAGGTGCGGCTGGAGCGTCCCTTCGTTAAGATGGACAAGGCGGCGATCGTGCGAAGGGGCGCCGAGCTGGACGTCCCGTTCGGTCTGACCTGGTCCTGCTACGTCGGCGGCGAGCGTCACTGCGGGAAGTGCGGCACCTGCGTAGAACGCAAGGAAGCATTCCGCTTGGCCGGGGTCGCCGACCCGACGGACTACGTGGACTGACCTTATCCGTCCCTGAAGCGGGGCTGAAAGGTCGTGCTCGCGAGGCCATTGCAATTGATGGCCCTCGGTCCGTCGCGATTCTGACGTCATGCCGCATGCTGTCCGCAGGACAATCGCTTGGGCCGCTCTCGTGGCCTGGCTCGGCGCGTCCGGCCTGTCCTGGGACCTGCTGCAGGTGGTTGCCTGGGTGAAGATGTCGGCCGAAAACGCCCGTTCGATGGACGTCGCAGCCGCGGTTTCCAAGACGCTCAAGGACGAACCCTGTTCGCTCTGCTGCGTCGTCAAGGCCGGTCGGGAATCCTCGGATCCGGCCGCTCCCGCCGGCCCGACGGAGCAGTCCAAGTCCAAGGAAAAGGCGCACGGCGCCCTCTGGACCGCCGGCGAGTCGCTCTCGCCTCGTCATGAATTTGCCGACCTGGTCCGGCTTGCGATCAGGTCGCACGAAGGTCCTCTGCTGGAAGTCCCGGTGCCGCCTCCGAAGTCCGCGGCGTGAACCACCCGCCGGGGTGTTCCCGGCTCGCGGCTTCCTTCCACCTTCTCAAAACCGGGCCCCGACGGGCTCGGGCGCGTCCATGGGCGGCTTCGCCGCGCCGCCCGTCGGGACGTCGGCAGTCATACCCAAACCATGAAAACCTTCACGACCTCGCTCCCTGGAATCCGTCGCGCCTTCCTTCTCGGCGCCTTCGGCCTGGGGCTTCTCACTCCCGACGCCTTCGCCTGCCCCTGCGGCTGCGTGCGCGTCTGCGTCGACAACCTCGCCGACCGCGCCGCTCCCGTGACCGGCGCCTACACCCTGGACGTGCGTTTCGACGCCATCGACCAGGACGAACGCAACAACGGGGCCCACGCTCACTTCACCGCCAAGCACCGTAACGTCACGGCCACGGTCGAGACCAGTCTCGGCGGCCTGGACTGGTATCTCGTCGCCCCGCGCATCGACCGGACCGTCGCCACCGCCGCCGCCAGCGGCAAGGTCGTCGGGCTCGGGGACGTCTCCCTGGGCGCGCGATTCAAGGTGGCCGACCACTTCCTGATCGCCGGAGTCAAGCTGCCGACCGGTGCCGATGACCTCACGCTCTTCGTCCCGCGTCGCTACCTGCAGCCGGGCACGGGCTCCACCGACGTCCTGTTCGGGGTCAGGCGCGACCATGCGGCGGCCGGTGATGCGCCGGCTTTCTTCTGGCAGGTGATCGCACAGGCTCCTGTGGCCTACGACGACCACTTCCGGCCGGGCTCCTCCGTCAGCGCCACGTTGGGCGTCAAGTTCCAGGTCGCCGGGCCGCTGTCGTTTTCAGTCCAAGGCACGGCCATCCGTCAGTTCAGGGACCGCAATGGGATGGCCTCCGTGAACGCCGCCTATGCCGAGGATCTGGAAAGCGCGGTGTTCTCCTCGCATCTCGCCGGCGGGCTGACGTGGAAGTTCGATGAGCGCAGCAGCGTCTACCTGTACTACAGCACTTCGCTGCAGGTCGTGGACAAGGCCTATCGGAGCAATGGAGCGGTGGTGAATCCCGTGCATTCGACCGACGTCCTTTCGGTCGGATTCAACCACAGGTTCTGACCTTCACGTTCCGACCCGGGTCCGCCGCAGGAGGATGCGGCGGGCCCTCCTGTCGGCCAGGGTGCGTCCGAAGTGCCTTGCCGACCGCTTCCAGCGGGCTCTAATCGTTTCCACGCCGCATGATCACCTGCAGCAAGACCTACAAGGACATCCCGTTCGCCCATCGGCAGCACCGCCATGAGGGTCACTGCTCCTTCCTGCACGGGCACAACTGGTCGGTCGAGATCGAGTTCGCCTGCTCCAGCCTGGATGAACGCGGCTTCGTGGTCGATTTCGGCGGACTCGGCTATCTGAAGGACTGGATCGCTCGGCATCTGGATCACGCCTGCGTATTCTCGGCCGACGACCCGGTGCGGGACGAGGTGCTGGACGCCTTCCCGAAGCTCTTTCGTCCGCTGATTGTGCCCTATTCTGCTTCCGCGGAGGGCATCGCCCGTTTCCTCTTCGAAAGTTTCGACCCGATGGTGCGTCAGCAC
>JAURLX010000024.1 GCA_030830965.1 Verrucomicrobiota bacterium
CAACGGTTCCTTCATCCGCGACCTCGAGCAGGCCAAGCAGCTCGCCCGCATCGTCACCCGCGTCGCCCGCTCGCTCAACCGCAAGTGCGTGGCCCTCGTGACCGACATCAACCAGCCCCTCGGCGACTCCGTCGGCACGGGCCTCGAGGTCCTCGAGGCCGTGCGCCTGCTGAAGGGCGAAGGCCCCGAAGACCTGCAGGACCTCGTCCTCAAGCTGGGCATGGAGGTCGTGCGCCTCGCCGGCGTCGCCGGCTCGACCCTCTCCGCCAAGCAGACCGTCGAGAAGCACCTCAAGGACGGCTCGGCCCTCGAGAGGTTCAAGGCCATGGTCCGCGCGCAGGGCGGCAAGACGGACTGGATCGACGACCCCTCGAAGTTCCCCAAGGCGAAGTTCATCCGTAAGTTGCCGGCCCCGAAGCGCGGCTACGTCCACACCATCGACGCCGGCAAGATCGCCCAGGGCGTGCGTCTCCTCGCCACGCTCAAGGACGGCACGCTCGATCCGTCGGTCGGCGTGACGGAGATCCGCAAGGTCGGCACGCAGGTCAAGCAGGGCGAGCCGCTGATCATGATCCATTACAACGACGAGGCCAAGGTCGACGCCGCGCTGCCCTACTTCCGCGACGCCTACCGCCTCGCCCCGAAGCGCCCGAACATGCCCCCGCTCGTCGTCGAGCGCGTGGCCTGAACGGTTTCGGCCGGAAAAGAAGAAGGGCCGCGGAGCGATCCGCGGCCCTTTCGTTTTAAGGCTTCGTCCGCCTGCGGACCCAGCGCGCCCGCGATCAGGCCAGACCACGCTTGCTGGCCGCGGCGAAATCCAGGAAGGCTTTCACGATGCGGCCGGACGAATCCGGCAGCGTGCGCGCCTTCTCCACGGCCTGAGAGGTGTTGAGGCCGTCACGGTAGAAGATCCGGTGCATCAGCTTGGCTGTCGCGACCTCGTCTTCGCTGAAACCGGAACGCTTCAGGCCGACGGCGTTGATCATCTTCGTCTCGCAGGGGTTGCCGTCGGCGATCATGAAGGGGGGCACGTCCTGCACGCATTTGGAGCAGGCGGCCACCATGGCGTGGTCGCCGATGCGGCAGAACTGGTGGACGCCGGCGTTCCAGCCGATGTTCACATGGTCGCCCACGTGGACGTGGCCGGCCACGGCGGAGTGGCTCGACATCACGAGGTGGCTGCCGATGACGCAGTCGTGGGCGACGTGCGAGTAGGCGAGGAGCACGTTGTCGTCCCCGAGGACCGTCCATTCGTCCTCCTGGGTGCCGAGGTGGACGCTGACGTATTCGCGGAACACGTTCCGCGCGCCCACGCGCAGCCCTGGGCGGCCCGGGCGGGCCTTGAGGTCCTGGGTACGGCCGCCGATGAGGGCGTAGGGGTGCACCTCGCAGTCGGGGCCGGTCTCGGTGCGTCCCTCGACGGTCGCATGGTGCATGACCTTTGTCCGATCCCCGAGCGCGACGTCGCCGCCGATGAAGGCGTAGGCCCCCACCTCGACGTCGGCGCCCAGCCGGGCTCCCGGCTCGACGACTGCGGTCGGGTGGATGCGGGCGGCCATCCTCAGTCTTGGTTCACGGAGTCGGCGATGGTGAACAGCAGTTCGGCCGAAGAGACCGATTCCCCGTTCACGAGGCATTCGCACTCGGCGGCGGCGATGCGGCCGCGCACCTTGGTGAGCCTGGCCCTGATCTCGAGGACGTCCCCGGGCACCACGGCCTTGCGGAACTTCACCTTGTCCGCGCTCATGAAGAAGACGACTTTGGGCGCCTCGTCTGCCTTCGCGCGGCGCAGCATGATGAGGCCCGAAGCCTGCGCCATCGCCTCCACCTGCAGGACGCCCGGCATGATGGGCTGGCCCGGGAAGTGCCCCTGGAAGTAGGGCTCGTTGACCGTGACGTTCTTGATGGCCACGAGGGAGTCGTCGTTGAGCTCGACGACACGGTCCACCATTACGAAGGGGTAGCGGTGGGGCAGGGCGTTGAGGATCTGCCGGATGTCCAGGGCGTTCCCCGGCGGCGCGACGGGCACGTCCACCTTGCCCGCCTTGGCCGCGGGCTTGGATTTGGCGGGCGTCTTCGACTCCAGCCATTGCTGCCGGATGGCCGCGGCGAGCCTCGCGTTCAGGGCGTGTCCGGGTCGCACCGCGATGATGTGGGCTTTCAGCCTTACGCCCGCGAGCACGATGTCGCCGATGATGTCCAGGATCTTGTGGCGCACCAGCTCGTCAGGGAAGCGCAGGGGCTCCTTGCTGACGATCTTGTCGCCCTTGAGCACGATGGCCGAGTCCAGCGAGCCGCCCTGGATGAGGCCCTTTTTGAGCAGGTTCTCGATGTCTTCGTAGACGGTGAAGGTGCGGGCCGGGGCGATCTCGGCGGCGTAGGTCTCCGGGTCGATGTCGATGGTCAGGTGCTGGGTGTGGATGCCACGGTCGTCCGCCGACGTGCAGGTGATGCGCAGTCCGTCGAAGGGCAGGGCGATGATGGACCGGCTCCCTTCGTTGATGGAGATGGGGCTGGTCAGCGCGAAGGTCTCCCGGTCCTGGTCCTGCGACACGACGCCACACTGGTGGACGAGGGTGGTGAAGGGTCTGGCCGAGCCGTCGACGATCGGCGGCTCGGAGGCGTCCAGCTCGACGACCGCGTTGTCGACGCCCATCCCGCTGAGCGCCGAAAGGACGTGCTCGATGGTGTGCAGCTTGACCGAGTCGGACGAGACGGTGGTCTTGCGCTCCAGCTCGGTCACCATCTCCGACACGGGACGTACCTCCGGCTTTCCGATGAGGTCGGTCCGTCGGAAGACAATCCCGGTCCCGGGGGCGCCGGGGCGCAGGGTTAGCGTCACCTCCTGACCGGTGTGCAGGGCCTTGCCTTTGACCGAGGCCTCTCTGCCAAGGGTTCGCTGTTTCATGCCTTTATTTACTTATTCACACCGCAATCCCCCTGTAAAGGCATAGTTTCGAAGGGTTTGGGGCTGGGAGGCGCTGCGGGGGCGTCGACCGTCACAGGCGGTCGCGGTACTCGTGCGAACGGCCGCCGGACAGACGAGCGGGCGGAGGGCCTCGACGCGGCGGGCGGCGGCCGAGGGCGCCCGTAGGGCAGGTCGTCGGGCTGAAGAATCGCGCGGACACCTGGGGCCGCGGAGACCGCCCGCCGCACGGCGGACAACATCCGGCCGCGATCCGGGACGGGCGTGCGCGCCTCACGTTCTCGATGCGCGCACTTGTTCACACGTTCGTCCGCTCCTTGACAGTGCGAGCGCATGAAATGAAGGTCGGAGCGTGCTGCTGGTCATCGATAATTACGACTCCTTCACCTACAATCTGGTGCAGTACTTCGGTCAGCTCGGGGTCGAGCAGAAGGTGTTCCGCAACGACCAGATCACCGTCGAGCAGGCCCTCGCGCTCGACCCCGACCGCGTGATGATCTCGCCCGGCCCGTGCTCGCCGTCCGAGGCCGGGGTCTCCTGCGAAATGATCCGCGCCTTCGCGGGCAGGAAGCCGGTGCTCGGCGTCTGCCTCGGGCATCAGGCGATCGGTCAGGTCTACGGCGGCAGGGTGGTGCGCGCCCCCTCGCTCATGCATGGCAAGACCTCGCCGGTCCTCCATCGCGGGACCGACCTCTTCCGCGACCTGCCGAGCCCCTTCAACGCCACCCGCTACCATTCGCTCGTCGTGGAACGTGAGACGTTCCCCTCCTGCCTCGAAGTCACGGCCTGGACCGAGGACGGGCTGGTCATGGGCCTCCGGCACCGGGAGCTCCCCGTCTGGGGCGTGCAGTTCCACCCCGAATCCTTCGCGACCGAACACGGGCTTCGGCTGCTGGGGAACTTCCTCTCCCTCTGAGCGGCATGCAGTGCCCCCGTTGCAAGCATGAGGACACGAAGGTGCTGGAGACGCGTCTCGGCAAGGGTTCCCATTCGATCCGCCGTCGCCGCGAGTGCCTCGCCTGCGAGCACCGTTTCAGCACCGTGGAGGAGATCCTGCGCGACGGACTGGCGGTCGTGAAGCGCGACGGCACGCGCGAGGAGTTCGACATCACGAAGATCTCCGCCGGCATCCGCAAGGCCACCGACAAGCGGCCGATCGAGGTGGAGCGGATCAGCCTGCTCATCTCCGAGGTGGTCGAGGGTCTTCAGGCCAAGTTCGAGGACGAGATCCCCTCCAGCGCCATCGGCGAGGAGATCATGAGCCGGCTGCAGCTGGTCGACCAGATCGCCTACGTCCGCTTCGCCAGCGTCTACCGCGAGTTCCGGGACATCGACGAGCTGGCCAAGGCCATCGACCAGCTTCGCAAGGGAGGGAAGGTCAGGTGACCGCGGCCCTCCCCAGGAACGTCCGCCTGCGCACGCTCAACGCGCTGCTCGCCACGATGGTCGGCACGCCCGCCCCCCTCAGGCACGACGTCGACGCGGTGCTCAGGGTCTTCGAGGCCGAAGACTCGACCGACCCTGGCCTGGACGCGCGCGCGCTCGCCTCGGCCGCCGGCCAGGTCTACCGGCTGCTCTCGCCCGACGCCCCCGCCCCGGCGATCGCGGTGCTTGACCATCGGCGTGAGCCCTTCGACGCCCTCTGGGCCGAGGAGCGGGTGGGCGAGGCCCTCGCCGCGGCCGGCGCCGCGCAGGAGGTGCTCTTCTGGACCGTCGGTTTGCGCGAGCAGTACTTCGCCGGCGGCCGTTCGCGCTCCTCCCGCCAGCGTGCGGAGTATCAGGAGGCGGTCGGCTGCATCGAGGCGCTGGTAGCCCGCAGGGCCGGCCGGCGTCGCGTCACGGTGGTCGTGCTATAATGGGTCCCATGTCATCTCCCAGGACGATCTTTCAGCGCATCGCCGACAAGGAGATCCCGGCCCGGCTCATCCATGAGGACGAGCACTGCGTGGCCTTCCATGACATCGCCCCCCAGGCGCCGGTCCATGTGCTGGTCGTGCCCCGACGGCCGGTGCCCCGTGTCGCGGAGGCGGAGACGGAGGACCGGGAGCTGCTTGGGCATCTGCTGCTCGTCGCCGGTCAGCTCGCCCGTCAGCTTGATCTGTCCGGCGGGTTCCGCATCGTGATCAACAACGGCCCGGACGGCGGCGAGACGGTGCCTCATCTGCACGTCCACCTGCTCGG
>JAURLX010000025.1 GCA_030830965.1 Verrucomicrobiota bacterium
CAAGGAACTTGTGGGCCCCTGTTTCATCGGCTTCGCGATCGGCGAATCCCTGGGCGCCTCGGCCCTCCGTATCTGCGGCGGCATCTTTACCAAGATTGCCGACATTGGCGCCGACCTGATGAAGATCGTCTTCAAGCTGCCCGAGGACGACCCCCGCAACCCCGGCGTCATCGCGGACTGCACGGGCGACAACGCCGGCGACTCCGTGGGCCCGACGGCCGACGGCTTCGAGACCTACGGCGTGACCGGCGTGGCCCTCATCGCCTTCCTCGCCCTCGCCCTCGCCGCGGACCCGGTCCTCTGCGCCACGCTCGTCGTCTGGCTGTTCGCCATGCGCATCCTCATGGTGCTCACCTCGGTGGCGAGCTACTGGATCAACGGCGTGATCAGCCGCTCCGTCTGGGGCGAAGCCCGCGACTTCAACCTCGAGCAGCCGCTGACCAACCTCGTCTGGGTGACCTCCGTGGTGTCGATCGCCGTGACCTACCTCGCGAGCTGGGCGCTGCTGGCCCCGCTGGCCGGACGGCCCGACCTCTGGTGGGTGCTCTCGACCATCATCTCGCTCGGCACGCTCGCCGGCGCGCTCATCCCCGAGTTCACCAAGGTCTTCACCTCCACCGAGAGCCGCCACGTGAAAGAGGTCGTGACCTCCTCCGACCAGGGCGGCGCCTCGCTCAACATCCTCTCCGGCCTGGTGGCGGGCAACTACTCCGCCTTCTGGACCGGCCTCTGCATCCTCGGCCTGATGTTCGGGGCCTACCTGCTCTCGACGCACGCCGCGGTCGCCGCGCTGATGCCCGCGCAATTCGCCTTCGCCGCGCCGATCTTCGCCTTCGGTCTGGTGGCCTTCGGCTTCCTGGGCATGGGCCCGGTCACCATCGCGGTCGACTCCTTCGGTCCGGTCACGGACAACGCGCAGTCGGTCTATGAGCTCTCGCAGATCGAGTCCCGCCCGGGCGTCCGCGAGGAGATCGAGCGCGACTTCGGCTTCAAGCCCGACTTCGAGGGCGCCAAGCACCAGCTCGAGAAGGGCGACGGCGCCGGCAACACCTTCAAGGCCACGGCCAAGCCGGTGCTCATCGGCACCGCCGTGGTGGGCGCGACGACGATGGTCTTCGGCATCATCATGATGCTGCAGGAGCACTACCGCGCCTCCGGGCTCAACGTCCTCGAGAAGCTCTCGCTCGTGCACCCCGAGGCCCTGATGGGCCTGCTCATGGGCGGCGCGGTCATCTACTGGTTCACCGGCGCTTCCACCCAGGCGGTCGTAACGGGCGCCTACCGCGCGGTGGTCTACATCAAGGACAACATGAAGCTCGACGCCTCCACGGCGGCGACCGACGCCTCCAAGGAGGTCGTCCGCATCTGCACGCAGTACGCGCAGAAGGGCATGACGAACATCTTCATCGCCATCTTCTGCCTGGCGCTCGCGCTCGCGCTCTTCGACCCGTTCTTCTTCATCGGCTACCTGATCGGCATGGCCTTCTTTGGCCTCTACCAGGCCATCTTCATGGCCAACGCCGGCGGCGCCTGGGACAACGCCAAGAAGATCGTCGAGGTCGACCTCAAGGCGAAGGGCACGCCGCTCCACGCCGCCACGGTCGTGGGCGACACGGTCGGCGACCCCTTCAAGGACACGTCCTCGGTCTCGCTCAATCCGGTCATCAAGTTCACCACGCTCTTCGGCCTGCTCGCCGTCGAGATCGCGGTCGGCATGCCGGCGGGCCTCAAGCTGGGCCTTGGCGCGGCGGTGCTGGCGGTCGGGCTGTTCTACGTCTACCGCAGCTTCTACGGGATGCGCATCCCGGTCGACGCGAAGCGCTGAGCCGGGGGCCGCTCCGGCGGCGGATCAGTGGTCCTCGTGCCGCTGCATCCGCTCGCTGTAGGCGAAGAGGATCATCGAGGCGAGGAAGACGCCGTGGATGATCGCCTGCCATAGGATGACGCGCTCGTGCGCAGGCAGCAGCGGACGTCCGTCCGGGGCGGCGGCCGCGGCGGTGATGTCGATGAAACTCTTGAGGAGATGGATGGCCGAGATGCTCGCCAGGCTGCCCGCCAGCTTCACCTTGAGCGTGTTGGCGTTGATGTGGTCGAGCCAGTCGGGGCGGTCGGTGTTGTCCTCGAAGTCGATGCGCGAGACGAAGGTCACGTAGCCGCCGACGACGACCATGTTCACGAGGTTGGCCACCATCGAGATGTCCACGAGCGAGAGGATGCCGACCATGATGGTGCTCTCGGTCGCGGTGTTGAAGCCCTGCAGGAGATGGATGAGCTCCTGCACGCTCTTCCAGGCGTAGGCGACGGCGGCGAGGATGAGCGCGACGTAGATCGGCGCCTGGACCCAGCGGCTGGCGAAGATGAAGGACTCGAGGGCGGACTCGGCCTTCTTGGCGAGGCCGCGGGCGGGGGACTCCTTGGACATGCCCGCAGGCTTGTGGACGGCCGGGGACGGTCAAGCCGTCAGAGGCCGGCGGAGGCCGCGGCCTCGCCCAGCGGCCCGGCATCGGGGTCGCGCAGGTAGGCGTCGGCCTTCGCCGAGACGATCACGCCGTAGTTGATGGTGCCGAGCCAGCCGGACATGATGATGCCGACGCTCCCGGCATGGTAGAAGCCGCCGACCTGCTCGGGCAGGGCCATCGAGACCTTGAGGCCTTCGAACTTGGTGCCGAACGAAGTGCCGCCGACGTGGCGGACGTAGCGGTTGACGGTGCGCGGGGTCGCGGCCTCGGCGTGGTCGACCTTCGACCGGATGTCGGGGATGAACTTCTCGAGGCCCCGGAAGGACTCCTCGATGACGCGCGCCTTGTTCGCGGCGTAGTCCGCCTCGGAAAGGCCTGCCCAGTCGTCCCACTTCTGGTTGACGGAGGTGACGACGGCGTAGCGCGGGGTCCGGGTGTGCGGACGTGTGTCCGGATAGTAGACCGAGTAGGTGCGCGACGTGGTGTGGAAGTCGACGAGCTCCTGGCTGGAAAAGGGCTTCGCCTCGGAGGTGAACACGAGGTCGCCGATGTGCGGAATGGCCTCGCCTTCACGCACGCCCATGTAGACCTGGCAGGAGGAGGTGTTCACGCGGACCTTGCGGGCTTCCTCGAGGAACGGGGCCTCGAAGGCATCCTCGCCGCCCATCTTGAGGACGGTGTCCTTGATATTGGCGTTGGAGACGACGGTCGCGCAGGCGACCTCGGCCTCCTCGCCGAGGCGGGTGCCGCGCAGCTTCACGCCCACGACACGGCGCCGGCCGGAGGCGTCCTTCTCGACGAGGACCTTCTCGACGAGGACGTTGCGGCGGATGTCGACGCCGTTGGCCTTCATCTCGGCGGTCATCAGGCCGATCATCACGTCGGTCCCGCCCTGGAAGATGAACACGCCTTTCGACATGAAGTTCGAGAAGACGATGCCGAAGGTGATCGCGGGGTCGTCGAGGGTGGAGCCGTTGGCGTAGGCGATCGGCTCGAGGAGGAGTCGCTGGACGTCGGGGCGGCCGGGGAAGAACTGCTCGAAGAGCTGGCGGGTGGTGCGCGGGTCGTTGTCGTAGTAGTTCATCTCGCGCAGGTGCGCGAAGAAGGCCTCGACCGTCTCGGCGGGCAGGCGGAACTGCTCGACGAGGATGCGCGTGAAGTCGGCCCGGTCGAAGGTCGTGCGGACGTCGAAATCGGGGTTGATGAAGCGGACGTCCTTGAGCTGGTGGATGCGGTCCGAGATCTCCTTGGTCCAGTAGCGGCGGGTGGACTTGATCATCCCGTGCGGGAAGCCGTGCAGGGAGATGTCGAACACGTGGCCGCCCGCGCGCTTGAAGAAGGTGGCGAGTCCGCCGAGCTGGTAGTGGTGCTCGAGCAGGAGCACCTTGCGTCCGAACTTGGCGAGGTTGTTGGCGGCGGTCATGCCCCCGAGGCCGGCCCCGATGACGACGGCGTCGTAACGGGGAAGGAGTCCTTCGAAAGGCGACGGCATGGAGGGAGCGGAGGAGGCAGGGGTGGGCAAATCCGTCCCCGGGTCAAGGCAGGGACAGCGAGTAGGCGCCCCGGCGGCGGGCGAGCCGCACGCGCCGTCCGAAAAGGCGGGAGAGCGTGGCGGAGTTCAGGGCGTGACGCACGGACCCCGCCGCCAGGGCGGCGCCCGACTTCAGCAGCAGGGCGTGGGTGAACGCGGGCACGACCTCCTCGACATGGTGCGTGACGAGCACGAGGGCGGTGCGCGGCCAGAGGCGCGGCAGGCGCGAGACGAGGCGGAGGAAGTCGGCCCGCGCCGCGGGATCGAGCCCGGCGCAGGGCTCGTCGAGGATGAGCAGCGCGGGGCGGGGCATGAGCGCGCGCGCGATCAGGGCGCGCTGCCGCTCGCCCTGCGAGAGATGCCCCCAGGGACGCGAGGCGAACGCACCGGCGCCCATGCGGCGCAGCACGGCCCGCGCGCGGCGCAGCACAGCATGAGGCGGACGACGCCAGAGGTTGACCGTGCCGTCGGCGCCGCCGGCCACAACGTGCAGGGCGGGCTCGTCGGGACGCACCATCGAGGCGATGGACGGTCCCGCCAGGCCGACGCGACGACGGAGCTCGCGCCAGTCGCTCCGCCCGAAGGTCTCGCCGAGGACGGTCATCTCACCGGCGGTCGGCGCGAAGTAGCCGGTGAGCGCGGCGAGAAGCGAGGACTTGCCGGCGCCGTTCGGCCCGAGGAGCGCCCAGTGCTCGCCGGGCCAGACGGCCCAGTCGAGTCCGCGGAGGATGACCTTGCCCTCGCGGGCGATGCGGAGTCGACGCACCTCCAGGACTGGACCGGACGGCTTGGGCACGCCCCGTGCTATGTCGTAGCGGCCTCCGTCTTCCAAGCCGCAAAGCCGCACGCTTGCCCTGCGGCCTCCCGGCAGCATCGTGGACCCATGCGCCCCATGCCCATAGCCGCGGCCCTCGCCCTCGCCGGGGCGGCATGGGCGCAGACGGCGGTGAGCCCGGAGGACCTCGCCGCGCTCGAAGCGCTCAAAGCGAGGACCGGCGCCACGCAGCCGGCCCTCAAGGCCGACGAACTCGCCGAGCTCGAGGCGTACCGCGCCCGCATCGCCGCCGCCGAGGCCGCCGCCGAGCCCAAGCCCTGGAGGCTCCGCATCGCGGCGGCGGACGAGGAAGGCGACGGCTACGAGCTCGCGCTCACCCTCGACCTCAGCCCGCCGCACCTGCTGCTCGTCCCCGCGGCGGGACGCAAGGCGGGCGACGTCATCGAGGCCGCGGGACGGATCGAGTCGGTCGCCAAGTTCCAAGGCGTGCACCGGCCGGTCCTGACGCCTCTCGCCGCGCCCTTGGCACGCCGCGGCAAGGACGTCCCTTCACCATCCGTCAGCGTGACCGACGCGCTGACCTCCGACGGCCCCGACTCCGCCGGCGGCGTGCGGGTAAGCAACGTGCTTTTTACGTTCTTCGCGGTGGTCGCGCTGGCCGTCGTGCTGCTGCGCATCAAGTCGCGCATCGACGCCCGCAAGACCAAGGGACGTCGCCGATGAGGCTCGCCGCCCTGCTCTGCCTGCTCACGGCCGCGCTGGAGGCGCAAGGTCCTCCCGCGGCCGTGACGCCCGCGGACCTGCCGCTCAAGGAGCAGACCGAGATCCGCATCGCCTGCCAGCACATGTCGGGCTTCTCCCGCTACTCCGACCTCTACCACTACCGCCTCTGGCTGCCCAGGGGCTTCCTGACCGCCAAGGAGGCCCGCTGGAAATGCCTCTTCATCGCCTCGCCCTCCGGCAACGCGAAGATGGGCGAGATGGAGGCCTGGCTGCGGCGCAAGGCAACCTACGTCGTCGTGATGCTCGACGAGTCGCGGAACGGCCCGTGGGACCCGAGCGTGGGCAACTTCCTCGCGGCCGCCGAGGACGTCGAGCGGCGCGTGCGGCTGCTGCCCGGCGGCAAGGTGGCGACCGGCTTCTCCGGCGGCGCGCGGGCCAGTTCGGTGTTCGCCGCGCTCGGCGACGGGTTCGGCGGCGTCATCCTGCAGGGGGCCGGCATCGGCCGACTCGACAACGGCATGCCCGGACTCAAGGGCACGCAGCTCGCGGCCGTCGTGGTGACGATGGGCAAGGGCGACCCGAACCGCGCCGAGCTGCCCATGCTGAAGCAGATCACCGACGGACGCGTCGAGGTGATGGAGTTCGCCGGCGGCCATCAGTGGGCGCCGCGGGCCGTCATCGAGAAGGCCCTCGACTACGTCGACGCCCGGCTGCCGAAGTAAGCGGTCCGCCTTGCCAACGCGAGGGCGCGCGGGCATCAAGGGATGCGCAACCCCATGCGCCCCCTCGCCCTCCTGCCCTTCGGCCTGCTCGCGGTCCACGCCGATGCGGCCGCGCCGAAGTTCAACGACCCGCAGCCGCAGGCCTACCACCTCACGGTGCGCGCCAGTGAGGTCGACCCGGCCGCGAAAACTTATCCGGAGATCGACTTCATCCTGGAGAGCAAGGGCAAGCCGGCCGACACCGAGACGGCCGACGTCGACACGCGCGTCGCTCCGCGCGGACAGCTCGTGGTCTGGCTGATGGGCCACAATCCGGTCATCGCCGAGAAGGTGAACGGTTACGGCTACCACCACGTCAGCGTGGCCTACGCGCGCGGCTGGTTCGGCAAGCTCAACACCGTCCCCGCCGACACGCAGCACCTCGGCAACATCCGCCTCGAAGCCACCGCCGGCGTGGACGCCTCGCAGGCCGTCGCGATCGCCGAGGCCGACTCCGCCAAGGGCCGGGCGACGCGCCTGGTGCAGTGGCTCGTGAAGAAGCACCCGCAGGGCCGCTGGGAGCAGTTCCTTGCCGCCGGCGGCAAGGAGCTCGACTGGACCAAGGTCGTCGTCGGCGGCTCCTCGCACGGCGCCACGTCCTCCGCCCGCTTCGCGATGCACCAGAAGGTCGCGCGCGTCATCATGTTCTGCGGGCCCCGCGACAACACCGAGGACTGGCAGGCCGGCCCGTCCGCCACGCCGCTCAACCGCTTCTTCGGCTACAGCCACGTGCTCGACAGCGGCTGGACCGGCGACCACTACCAACGCTCCTGGCTCATGCTGCGCCTCAATGCATACGGACCTATCGTGAACGCCGACGACGCCAAGGCCCCCTACGGCCACACGCGTCGGCTCATCACCTCGGCCCCCATGAAGGGCGACGCCAAGAAGCAGGCCGCCGCCGCGCACGGCTATGTCACCCCGGGCAAGGGCTCGCCCAAGGACGCCCAGGGCCGGCCCCTTCAGGAGGACGTCTGGAAATACCTCTTCACCTCCGACGTCGACGTCACCGGCAAGCCGGTCCCCGCCGAGGCGGGCATCAGAATGGACCAGCGCCCCAAGAAGTAGCCCTTGCCTGGGACGCCCGACCCGGGCTTTCTCAACGACCCGTCCCGTGTCCGTCCGTATCGACCTAGTCACCCTCTTCCCTGAGATGGCTGACGGCTTCCTCAAGGAGTCGGTCATCGGACGGGCCATCGAGCGCGACCTGATCCGCTTCAAGGCGCATGACCTCCGGGCCTACTCCAAGGACAAGCATCGCAAGGTCGACGACGTGCCCTACGGCGGCGGCCCCGGCATGCTCATGACCTGCCAGCCCCTCTTCGATGCCGTGGACGCCCTGGCCACCCCCGGCTGCGAAGTGGTCTACCTCTGCCCCGACGGCGAGCAACTCACCAACCCCCTGGCCCGGGAACTGGCTCAAAAAGACCATCTTATCCTCATTTCAGGTCATTATGAGGGCATCGACCAGCGCTTCAGGGACAGGAAAGTGACCCGGGAGATCTCCATCGGGGACTACGTCCTGACCAATGGCACCCTGCCCGCGTGCGTCCTGGTAGATTGCATCGGCCGCCAAATACCGGGGGTTCTGGGGGAGGAAAACTCCTTGACGGGGGATAGCTACAACGGCAAGTTGCTCGCCTTTCCGCAGTTCACCCGACCCGCCGTCTATGATGGTCTCGAGGTGCCCCCGGTCCTCCTAGGAGGAAATCACGCCGAAATCGAAAGATGGCGCCGGGAAAGGCAGATTGAGAAGACCAGAAAACGCCGACCCGACCTGCTGAAAGACCAAGAAAACCAGCCATGAGCAGCAATCATCCCCTCATCCAGTTCGCCACCCAGTCCCAGCTCAAGCAGGGACGCGGCCACGACGCCTTCAAGGTGGGCGACGGCGTCCGCGTCTCCACCAAGGTCCGCGAAGGCGACAAGGAACGCATCCAGCTCTTCGCCGGCATCGTGATCCAGCGCAAGGGCGGCGGCATCCACGAGACTTTCACCGTCCGCCGCATCTCCTTCGGCGAGGGTGTCGAGCGCACTTTCCCCGTTCATTCCCCCAATATCGAGAAGATCGTCGTGGAGCGGGTCTCCCAGGTCATGCGCTCCCGCCTCTTCTACCTCCGCGACCGCCAGGGCAAGTCCGCCACCAAGGTCAAGGAGCAGCGATTCGAGGTCGAAGCCGCCTCCAAGTAAGCCTTCTTCAGGCCGACCAAGACCCCGCCCATGCGGGGTTCTTTTTTGGACGGAAACCGGGCCAGCCCCTAGGGGCATCCGGCGGCCGGATCAGGGAGAAATGTTCACATGAAACATAAGTCACTATGGAGAAGTCATTTCAAACGCGTGATTTAAGCCATTTGAAGGGCCTGGTGATAAAAAGGGAGGTCCCCGACCCGGGGAAGGCTTGACTCCCCCACCCCTCAGTGTGTCTTTCCACCTTCCTCTTTTATTCAAAACCCATGCTACGCATCCGCCTCCAACGCTTCGGCACCAAAAACGAGCCGACCTACCGTCTCGTGGTCGCCGAACAGAGCATCCGTCGCGACGGTCGATTCGTCGAAGTGCTCGGCAATTACAACCCCCGGGCCAAGGGAAAGACCCCCGGCCTGACCGTCGATGTCGACCGCGTCGACCACTGGATCAAGCTGGGGGCCCAGCCCTCGGATACCGCGAAGTCGCTCGTGAAACGAGCCCGCGCGGAGGCCTCACCGGCCAAGGCCTGAACCACGGCGGAAACGCCCCACCCTGACGATGTTTCGCCCCGCCTTACGGCGGGGCGATTCATTTTCAGGGGTCGTCAATTGGTCTGCGTCCACCCGCCTTCGCCGTTCTTCTCAAGCTTCCTGAAGCCAGCCCGGGCCAGCTTCTCTTCGCTCACGGCCTGCTTCATAGCGCCCTCGCCGTATTTCACGGTGAGCGTCGGCGCCTCCAGCACCCTCCGGCATGGCTCCCTGGTGACCGGATGGACGGCGAAGTCGGGCGCGTCGGCAGGGAGGTCGGCCTCGAAGAGCTCCCCCTCCGTGCCGTCGGCTTTGATCACGATGTAGCGGCGGAGCGGCATGGTCAGCGGCGGGAGACACGCGGGTCGAAGGCATCACGCAGTCCTTCGCCCAGGAAGTTGAGCGCCAGCAGGGTGAATGCGAAGACGGAGGAAGGTGCCAGCAGCAGCCATGGGCATTCCTCCATGATGTCGGCGCCCTCCTTGATCATCTGGCCCCAGGAGGTCATCGGGGCCTTCACCCCCAGCCCCAGGAAGCTCACGAAGGCCTCCAGCATCATGACCCCGGGCACGGTGAGCGTGGCGTAGACCGCGATGAGTCCGGCGAGATTCGGCAGGTAATGCCTCCGGAAGACGCCCACGCGGGTCTGGCCCAGCGCGACCGCGGCCTCGACGAACTGACGGGACTTCAGGGCGCCGGTCTCCGTGCAGACGATACGGGCCATGGTCAGCCAGGACACCATGCCGACGGCCAGGAAGATCATCCAGACGTTCTGTCCGAAGACCACCATGCAGAGAATGACGATGAGCGTGAGCGGCAAGGTGCTGAGGATGTCGACGGCCCGCATCAGCAGCCGCTCCCAGGCGCCGCCCAGCTCGCCGGCGACCGCGCCGTAAAGCACGCCGAACAGGAGCGCGACGGCGGTGGCGAGCAGGCCGACGGAGATTGAGATGAGGCCGCCCTGCAGGACGCGCGAGAGGACGTCGCGTCCGAGGAGGTCGGTGCCGAACCAATGGGAGGACGAAGGGGCCTGGGCGCTGGCCGCAAGGTCCTGCTGCATGTAGGGATAGGGCGCGATCCAGGGCGACAGCGCGCAGACGAGCGCGACGAAGGCGAGGAACCAGGCGGAGGCAACCGCGGCGCGGGAGCGGCGGAAACGCCGCCAGGGGGTGGAGTCGGGGCCGTCAGGCGTCATCGGACGGAGCGCGCGACGCGCGGGTCGAGGGACGCCTTGGCGAGGTCGGCCGCAAGGTTGAGGACGAGCAAGGCGAGCGCGTAGACGAGCGTGGTGCCGAGGATCAGGGGGACGTCGCGGTTGATGATCGAGGACACGAACAGCCTGCCGAGCCCGGGGACGTCGAAGAGCGACTCGACGACGAACGAGCCGGAGACGAGCCCCGCCGCGGCCGGACCGAGGTAGGTCACCACGGGCAGCAGGCCGTTGCGGAGGGCGTGCACGAACCAGACACGGCGCCACGGCAGGCCCTTGGCCCGGGCGGTGCGCACGTAGTCCTGCGAACCCGCCTCCACGACCTTGGCCCGGGTGAGACGCGCGATGGGCGCCGCGGTGACCAAGCCGAGCGTGGCGGCGGGCAGCAGGAAGTGGCGAAGGTCGCCCCAGCCGCAGGGCGGCGCCCAGCCCAGCCACTGGGCGAACACGAGCGCAAGTAGCGGCCCGAGCACGAACGAGGGCAGGCAGATGCCGACCATGGTGAAGCCCATGGGGACGGCATCGAGCCAAGTGTTGTGCCGGGAGGCCGCGAGTACGCCGACGGGCACGCCGATGAGCACGGCGACGGCGAGCGAGGCGAGCCCGAGGGAGATAGAAACGGGGATGCGCGGGCCGATGATCTCGTTCACACCCCAGCCGGGGTACTTGATCGACGGGCCGAGGTCGCCGCGCGCGAGGTTGCCGACGTAGGAGGCCAGCTGCTCGTGGAGCGGGCGGTCGAGGCCATAGTAGGCCTCGAGACGCGCCTTCACCTCGGCCGGCACCGGCCGCTCGCGGTCGAAGGGTCCGCCGGGCACGGCGTGCGAGAGGAAGAAGGTCGCCGCGACCACGACGAGCAGCACGGGAGCCATCTCCAGGACTCTCTTCAGGACGTACGACATGTGCGGGGCGCGTCTGGACTATTCCGCGAGCCGGCCGGGAGACAAGGAAGCACAACGGTCCGCGCCGCCGCGGCGGGCGGCGACGAAAGCGTAGGCGCCGTCGCGCATGAAGCGGGGGCAAAGCCGCAGGGCGCGGGCCACCCAGGGCCAGGGGCTGGAAAGGCAGGCGAGGAGCCTGAGCACGGCGTCGGACCGCACCAGCCTCCGGGAGCCGTCCCAGACGACCACGGTCCGCGCATCGCCGCCGGGGGGCTCGCCGGCGATGCGCGCCACCGGACCGCGGTTCGATGCGAAGACCATGTTGCCCCCTGCGTCGCGCTTCGACAGCCATGCCGCCGTGCCGCAGCACAGGGCACATTCCGCGTCGATGAGGACCACGAGGGGTGCGTCCGGCATGACGGGAGGATGTCCGCCCAGCCGGAAGGGGAAAGCCCCGAGTTCCGAAGGCGAAAGCGCTTGTCACGACGCTCGGCGCCCCCCTATCTTGCCCCTCCTGTTGGCCGGAAGGGTGTCCGAGTGGCTAAAGGAGGCGGACTGTAAATCCGCTCAGCTTTGCTGTACGTGGGTTCGAATCCCACCCCTTCCACCAGCAGAGGAGGCCCCCGGGCTTCCAAATCCTCGTTGACTACGCCGCCCCGCAGCGGCTTCCCTTCTCCCTCACATGGCCAACATCAAAGCTAACCAGAAGAGCATCCGCCAGTCCGCCCGTCGGGCCGCGCACAACAAGTCGGTCCGCACGCGCCTCAAGTCGCTGGTGAAGGGCTTCTCCAGTGCGGCGTCCGCGGCCGCGGCCTCCACCGTAGCCTCCGCCGCTGACCGTGCGGTCAAGTCCGGCGTGATCCATCGCAACAAGGCGAATCGGATCAAGGCCCGCCTCGCCAAGAAGCTGGCCGCCGCCAAGAAGTGATGCCCGAGGGCGCCACCCACGACCCCGTCGCCTGACCGGCCGCGGGGTCTTTTCATTTACGGCCATGAGCGCGACCCGGTCCATCGGCTTCCCCGCGGGCACGCTCGGGGAGGCCGCGCTCCGCGTCGAGGTGCTCGCGCTCGGCGGAGGATGGGCGGCGCTGGCCAAGCCCGCGGAGGTCTGCTTCGAGGACCACCCCTGGCAGCAGGGCCGGCCGACGCTGCTCGGCTCGCTGCGTGCGCAGCTTGCGGCGGCCAAGCCCGAGATGGTGCGGCTGGGCCTGCGCGATCCGGCCGCGGTCTTCGGGCCGGAGCCGGAGGTGGACGGCGTCGCAATCATCGCCGAGCGCGAGGGCGCCCTGCCCGCCTGGCGCGAGGCGGTGGGCTCCGGGGCCTTCACCTTCCACTACGAGTTCCTCGCCCGCACGGAGGAGGCGCCGGAGGAAGGCGGGCTCTGCGACCTGCCGCTGGCGATGGACGAGGAGGGCCGCAGGGCCTTCGTCTCACACCGCCATGGCAAGCGGGCGGAGACGCGCTTCGCCGGAGGAGAGCCCATGGGCCGCTGGCGTCTCTGGACGGCGCGCACTTCGCTGCCGCGACGCGACCAGGTGCGGGTGCACGCCTCGGAGTGCGGCCTGCGCATCGCGGGCGAACTGCGCTACGGACGCTCAGGGCGCGTGACGCTCACCGACACGACGCCGAAGGGCCGGCTCAACAAGGGCGAGGACCGCCCGCTCCACCGCGGCATGCTGCTGCGCCTGGCGGAGGTGCGGGGCAGGGTCGGGGGCCTGGAGGTCACGCTGGTCTGCCCGCCGCCCGACGACTTCGCAGCCACCCTCAAGCGCCTGGCGCGCCTGCGCTGATCAGGCCCCCGGCGGGGCGATCCGGAAACGGTCCGTGCTGCGGAGGTAACCGTCCGGGCTGTTGAGACGGCCGATGGGGGCGTAGGCGGAGTAGTCGACCTTCCACGACTCCGGATCGGCCACGCCCTCGCGCACGTGGGCGAGCAGGAGCTCGACGACCACGAGGCGGTTGTCGCCGTACCGACGGACGTCGAGCACGCGGCCTTCGAACGCGACCGGACAGTCAACGATGACGGGCGGCCGCACGAGCTCGGCGGGCCGGACGGCGAGGCCGGCGCGGAGGGTCTCGTCCTCGCCCGGCGGCAGGGCGCGCGAGCACTCGACCATGCGGGCGGCCACGGGCTCGTCGCAGAGATGGATCACGCACTCCCCGCTCGCCAGCAGGTTCGCAGCGGTGTCCTTCGGCGTGCCGTCGTCACGGTCGGCCGGGGCGAACACCGCCACCGGGGGCTCGGCGCCCATGACATTGAAGAAGGAGAAGGGCGCGGCGTTCACGCGACCGGCGGCGTCGACGGTGGTGACCAGGGCGATGGGGCGGGGCACGACGAGCCCAGCCAGCAGCCGGTAGGCGCGGCCGCCGGCGTTCGCGGCAAGATCGAAGCGCAGGCTCACGGCCGGCCGGCGAGGTCGTCGCCGGAATGGGAGGCCATGGCCTCACGGCGCGCGACGTCATGCCGGTAGGACAGGAGCAGGTACAGGCCGACGCCGACGCAGATGCAGGCGTCGGCGACGTTGAAGGCCGGAAACCGGTAGCCGGGCAGATGGACGTCAAGGAAGTCGATGACATGGTCGCCGAACACGCGGTCGCGGACGTTCCCGAGCGTGCCGCCGACGAACAGCCCGAAGGCGACCGGCCCGCCTGAAAGATCGAGCAGCAACGAACGGCGCCAGCGCCACACGAGGCCGAGCACGACGAGGGCCAGCCCCACGAGATAGGGACGCACGTCGAGCTGCGAGCCAAGGCCCCAGGCGGCGCCCTTGTTGCCGACATGCACGAGCCAGAACCAGGAGAGCAGCTCGACGGGTGAGCGCTCCGGATCCCCCGGGTAGTAGGAGCCGAAGGGAATGGCCCTGACCACCAGCAGCTTGCTGACCACGTCCGCCGCGAGAGCGGCGAAGGCGACCAGCCAGAAAGTCGGGTAGGGCCGGAGTCGGGACATCGCCGCCGGCTCAGGTGTCCGCAGGCTCGTCCTCGCCGCCGCCGCCGCCGGTGCCGAAGCCGACCTCGTCGCCGGCCTCACCGAGAGGATTCTGCCCGCGCCGGCGATGGGCGCGGCGGGTGCGTTCCAGTTCCTTCTGCCCCTCGAGGGAGAAGCGGGTGAACGGCACGGCTTCCAGTCGCTTGGCCGGGATGGGCTTCCCCGACACCTCGCAGACGCCGTAGGTGCCGTTCTTCATGCGCTCGATCGCCTCGGCGATCTCCTTGAGGGCCTCCTGCTCGTTGGAGATGAGCGAGAGGGCGAAGTCACGGTCGGCGGTGTCGGTGCCGGCGTCGGCGAGGTGCTGGGAGTAGCCGGAGAGGTCGCCCGCGTCGTCCTTGCCCGACTTCTTCAGCGCCTCCTCGGTGTGGAAGGCGAGCCCCTTCTCCAGCTGCGTGCGCATGGCCACCAGCAGGCGGTAGTAGCGGCGGAAACGCTCCGGGACCAGCTTGGACTCGTCGACGAAGTCGGAACCCTTGCGCGCCGGATTGAAACCAAGCAGGTCCGCCACCGAGGCCACGCCAACCTTGTTGGGCTTATGGGCCTGGGTCTTAGCGGCCGATGCCTTCTCCCGGGCCTTGCGCTCGCTTTCGGGCTTCCAGAGATTGAGGTTCTTGTTGCCGGGACGATTGAGGTACTGCTTGAGCACCTCGAGGGTGTAGGCCTGCAGCTTCGGCCTGGGCGCGACCTCGAGCGCGGCATCCTGATGGTGCTCCTTGCGATGATGGTCGAGCAGGCGCTTCTGGGTCTCGTGATCCAACTGCGGCTTCCTCGCGGCCTTGAGCCCCTTGGGTGTCTTCCCAGGCAAGGGGGTCGCGGAAGAGACCCCGGGGGGCGTCTGCTTCCTGCCTGCGGCCGGCTTGGCGGCGGTCTTCGAGCCGGTCTTCGAGGCGGTCTTGCCGGAGACGGACTTGGGGGAGGACTTACGGACGGCAGCCTTCTTGGCGGAAGCGGACTTAGGCTTCGAGGCCGGCTTGGCCTTTTTGGAGGTAGTTTTCTTGGGCATCGTGAAATCAGAGACCGGGGTATTTGGCGACCAGCGCCGCCCGGCAACGCGGGGACACCATACCGAAACGGCCCGCCTCCACAAGAGCCGGCACCCACCTCCAGGATCGGGGGCAGCGGACCCCGGGTGCCTTGTCGACCTGGAAGGACAGCGGGGCGCCCCGGACGGAGGTCAGGGAGACGGCCGAGACGATCCACAGCTCGGACAGGAGGGCCTCGTGCGCGACGAGCAGGGAGAAATCCTTGTCGTCAGGGTCTCCCGTGACGGCGACGGCCGACTCGAGGGACTGCCCGATCTTCTTCTCCTGCCGCAGCCGCTCGAGCTGGACGTTGACCGGGGCGGCCAGTTCCATCACGCGGGTCACGGCGGCGTGAGCCGAGAGCCCGGCCTCGTCCTCCCATTCGGCAGGAGCCGTGGGCCAGTCCTGGAGATGCACGGACTCGTCCGCGGCGTATTCGGCACGGGCCACGAGATGGCTCCAGGCCTCGTCGGCGGTGAACGGCACGAAGGGGGCCACGGCGCGCAGATAGGCGCGGAGAATCAGGTCGAGTGCGGTCTGGGTGGATCGGCGGAGCGGGTCCGCCGGCGCCATGGTGTAGAGCCGGTCCTTGATCACGTTGTGGTAGGAGGCGGACAGGGCGCCGGTGGTGAACGCCGCGACGGCCGCGGCGGCGCGGTGGAACTCGTTGCGATCGCAGGCGTCGGTGACCTCGCGCAGGAACCGGGCGGTCTCGACCAAGGCCCAGCGGTCGACGGGCGAGAGGCGCGCGACAGGGACCGCGTCGCGCGCAGGGTCGAAGTCGTGCAGGTTGCCCAGCTGGTAGCGCAGCGAGTTGCGCATGCTGCGGTACTGGTTGGAGATCGTCTCGAAGATGGCGTCCGAGAGGGGGATGTCGGACTGGTAGTTCTCCGACGCCACCCACAGCCGCACGATGTCGGCCCCGTACTTCCTCACGTAGTCGTCGGCAGTCTGGGGCTTGCCGTCGGACTTCGAGATCTTCTTGCGCTTCTCGTTCACCACGAAGCCATGGGTGAGCACGGCGCGGTAGGGCGCCGCGCCGCGCGCGGCCACGGCGGTCCAGAGGGAGGACTGGAACCAACCGCGGTGCTGGTCGGAACCCTCGAGGTAGAGGTCGGCGGGCCAGTGCAGCTGCTTCTGCGCGGCGCACACGGCCAGGTGGCTGGAGCCGGAGTCGATCCAGACGTCGAGCGTGTCGAAGGCCTTGCGCAGGTCCCCGGGCCAGGCGGCCGGCACGGGCGCGCCGCGCAAGGTCTCCTCCACCGAGGAGGACCACCACCAGTCCGCGCCATGGCGCGCGACCTGCGCGGCGACGTGACGCACGACGCCGGCGTCGAGGAACGCCTCGCCGGCGGAAGGGGAGAAGAAGGCCGGGATCGGCACGCCCCAAGCCCGCTGGCGCGAGATGCACCAGTCGGGACGGCCCTCGACCGCGGCCCGGATACGGTTCTCGCCGGAGACCGGGATCCATTTCACCGCACCCACGGCCGAGAGCGCCTTCTGGCGCAGGCCGCCGCGATCGAGCCCGACGAACCATTGGTCCATCGCGCGGAAGATCACCGGGGTCTTGGAGCGCCAGCAGTGCGGATACTGATGCTCGAAGGACTTGGCTCGGAGCAGCGCGCCGGAGGCCCTGAGCATCTCCATCACGGCGATGTTGGCGGCGTTCTTGCCGTCGACCTCATGCACGGAAACGCCGACGAGCCCCGCGGGCACGCGGCCGTCGTCGGCGTAGGTACCGTCGTCGAGCACGGGGCAGTAAGGCTCGAGCCGGTAACGGAGGCCGGTCTGGTAGTCCTCGAGCCCGTGGCCGGGCGCGGTGTGCACGCACCCAGTGCCGGCGTCGGTGGTGACATAGTCGGCGAGGACGAAGGGCGAGGCGCGGTCGATGAAGGGATGGCGGGCCTCGAGCCCCTCAAGGACGGAACCCTTCACCCGGAAGCCGTCCGTGGCGCCCTCGAGCCCGCAGTCGGCCACGAAGGCGTCCCGCAGCGCGGCCGCGACGAGGAAGGAGCGCCCGCCGTGGACGACCTCGACGTATTCCAGCGCCGGGTGGACGGCGACGGCGAGGTTCGCAGGCAGGGTCCAGGGGGTGGTCGTCCAGATGACGACCGAGAGCGGGTGCGCGGGCTTCAGGCCTGCGCCCTGCGGCGCGGGCACGGCGAAGGCCACCCAGACGGAGTGGGAGCGCTTCTCCTGATACTCGATCTCCGCCTCCGCCAGGGCGGTCTGGCAGGCGATGGACCAGTAGACCGGCTTCTTGGAACGGTAGACGAGGCCCTGCTCGACGAAGGAGGCGAAGACGGACAGGATCTCGGCCTCGTAGGCGGGGTCCATCGTGCGGTACTCCGACTTCCAGTCGGCCAGCACGCCGAGGCGGCGGAACTGACCGCGCTGCTTCTCGATGTAGGCGGCGGAGAACTCGGCGCAGGCCCTGCGCACCCCGAGCGGCTCGAGCGACTGCTTCCTCGACTGCAGTTCCTTCATCACCTTGTGCTCGATGGGGAGGCCGTGGCAGTCCCAGCCTGGCACGTAGGGCGTACGGAACCCCCGCATGGATTTGTAACGGAGGATGGAGTCCTTCAGCAGCTTGTTGAGGGCGGTGCCGATGTGCACGTCGCCGTTGGTGAACGGCGGGCCGTCGTGCAGGACGAAGGCGGGCCGGCCGGACCGGGCCTCCTGGATGCGGCGGTAGAGGCCGGTGGCCTCCCAGTGGGCCACGCGGGCGGGCTCGCGTTCGGCGAGGCCCGCGCGCATCGGGAAGTCGGTGACGGGGAGATTGAGTGTGTCCTTGAGCTCTTCGGCCATGTTTTCGTGCGTCAGACCGGCGCCAGACGGGGGCCTCCGGGGCCGGCAGGGTGAACGGCCCACCCTCGGAGGCAAGGGATTAGATGCGGCGGATTGACAGGCGGGCGGGCGTCCCACCCAATGACCGGCCCATGGACAACATGAAGCCCAAGCTGGTCACCCGTCAGGGAGTCATCATCGACCTGGTGATCACCGCCGTCTTCTTCGTCTGGATGACCGGCGTGCTCAAGAAGCACGTGCCCTGGTCCGAGTCCGGCGAGACCGCCGTGCTGCTGGGCGCCGCCTACTGCGCGGCCTGCCTGTCCGGCGTGCTCTGGCTGTCCCTCTCGCTGTTCCGCGTCACCCTCGCCGACCAGATGCTGCAGAAGACCGCACCCGGTCGCGGCGAAGGCCGCTGATTACCCGCCGGCGCCCTTCAGCGCCGCCTCGATCTCGGCGCGCAGGGCCCTCGCCTCGGCGCGCTCGCGCTCGAAGTCCCGCCACAGGGCGGCGAGTTCGGCCGGCTCCGCATCCTGGAACTTCTCCAGCCAGAGGCCGAAGGCGCGCCAGGCGTTGTGGAAGACGGGGTTCTGACGGATGATTTCCCGGCGGAGGGCCCGTAGCCGAGCCTCGACGCCCTGCCTCACGGCGGCCAGGCGACGGTGCGGCACGATGTCAGGGCCGACATGGACGGCATCACCCGCGCCAAGGTCGAACACGAAGGAAGCGATGTCGTCGAGGGCGTCAGAGGACTCGCGCATGCCCAGGCTGACGGGAGGGCGCGAGAGGACGAGCCCTGCGCGGGTCATCGGCCACCAGGACTCGGGCGAGCGATTACGGGCCGCCAGCAGGACGGCGAGGCTGCGGCCGCGCGCGAAGTCGATGGCGACCGCGGCGGACTCGGTGGAGGTCAGCTCCTCCCGCACGCATCGCCACAGGAGGAAGGCTTCGCTCAGGGAGGACTTGCCGGCGGCGAGGTCGGCGTAGGCAGGCGCAGGGGAGACCGACGCCTCCCGCAGCCACAGATCGGCCAGCGCGGGGCGCAGCTGCACCAGGGTCTCCGCGGCCAGGGCCTGCAGGAACCAGCCCTCCGCCGCGGGCGGGACGCCGGCGGAGAGCGAGACGCGGCCGGCCCAAGCACGCGCGGCGGCCTCCGCGCAACGGTCGGAGAAGGGCGAGAGGGCTCCGGGCCGCACCACGATGAGCATCTGTCCGGCGGCAGCGCGCGCCTGGATGTCGGGAGCCCCGGGCACGTCCGCGACCTCGACCCGTGCGCCCGAACCCTGCGCCGGCATGGCTCCGAGTACGTACTCCAGGTAACGGTCCAGGGCCGAGAGATGGGCCATCGCGAAGCTGACATCCGCCTGACGCTCGCCCACCACCGTGGCGATCCGCGGCTCGGCGAAGAAGACGCGGGGAGGCTCGGCGGGGCCGGCGGCGGCCGGAGAAGCGGGCGGCGGCACGGGGTCGACGGACGCGGCCGCGACGAGCGCCAGGAGGATGACCGGCGCCGCCGGCATGCTCAGGCCCCGCCGAAGTGGCCTTCGTCGAGCTCGACCGGCTGGCCGCCGGAAAGATGCACGGGCTCGCCGAGAGGCGTCTGATCGTTCTTCCAGACCTCGACCGTGGCGGCCGCGTCGGATTCGGGGCAGGTCCACTGCCACCGGCCGATACCGAGGAAGGTCATCGGGACGCCCTTGTCGGCGCTGAGGCCGGGGCCGCTGCCACGCACGAACGGCTTGTTGCCGATGCCGATCATGAGATTGATGGTGAGCGAAGTCCCCTGCCCTTCGGAGGCCTTGGCGGCAGGAGCGGCGGGCGAGGCCTCGACGGCCTCCTCCGTCTCGTCCTCCTCGACGGCGTCCTCTTCCTCCGCTTCATCCGCTTCATCCTCCTCCGGCTCCCCGGGGTCCGCAGGAGGGACCGCGGGCTCGAGAGACGCGGAGACGGACGCGCCGCCGAGCCCGGAGAGACGGGACTCGAGCGCGTCGATCCGATCCGCCAAGGCCGAGGCGGACTTCTTCGCGTCCTTCTTCAAGTCCTTGGCGATGCCCTCGGCGGAATCGGCCCGGTCCTTGAGGGCGGTGAGGTCATCGGAGAAGGCCTCGACGTCCGCGACGGCGCCGCGGACGGAGGCCGCCAGCGAGTCGAGCCGCGCGGAGAGCTCCTCGTCGGCGGACTTCTCATCCAGACGCTGGGCGAGCGAGCCGAGTTCGCCCTTGAGCGCGTCCAAGGAGGACTTCAGGGCGTTGATCTCGGAGGAGGCGCGCTGGGCCACCGCGGCCGCGGCGGCCTCGCCGGCCCGGCGGGCGTCCATCTCGGCCTCGGCGGCACGGCGCGAGGCGGATTCGACGCCGGCGCGAAGGCTGTCGCGCAGCTGGTCGACCTCCTCCTTGAGCGCGGCGCGAAGACGCGCCTGCTCGGCGAGGCGTTCGGCCCGGCCTCCCCCCTCCTGCATGACGGGGACCACCACGATCAGGGAGGCGCCCAGGATGCCGAGTACCGCGAGAAAGCCCTCGAAGGCGTCGTGCGGGTCGAGGCCGAGGCTGATCACGGCGATGACGGCGATGAAGTCCGCCGCCACCAGGAACCACTTCTCCTTGAGGAGCTTTTCGAGATCACGTGTGAGCATGGGTGTTGGATGAGGGGTTCAGCGCGGCCGCTCGACGAATCCGACCTTGCGGTGGACCTTGGAGAGGGTGCGGAAGGCGGTCGCCTGCGCCTGCTCGGCGCCGGCCTTGAGGATGCGGGACAGCTCGGGCTTGTCCTTGATGAGTTCGTCGTAGCGCACCCGCACGGGGTCGAGGGTGGCGATGACGGCGTCGGCGACGGCCTTCTTGAAGTCGCCGTACCCCCGGCCGGCGAACTCCGACTCGAGCGCCGCGACGGGCCGCCCGGTGCAGGCCGACATGATCGAGAGTAGGTTTGTCACGCCGGGCTTGTCCGGCCCGGAACGCACCTCGGCGCCGGAGTCGGTGACCGCCGACATGATCTTGCGGCGCACATCCTCCGGCCGGTCGGTGATGAATACCGTCGCGGCGTGATTGGGGTCCGACTTGGACATCTTCGCCCCGGGATCCTGCAGGGACATGATGCGCGACCCGACCTTGGAGAGGAAGGGCTCGGGGATACAGAAGGTCTCCGAATAACGGTGGTTGAACTTCTGCGCGAGGTCGCGCGCCAGCTCGAGATGCTGCTTCTGGTCGTCCCCCACGGGGACCAGGGCGGCGTTGTAGAGGAGGATGTCGGCCGCCATCAGCACCGGGTAGAAAAGCAGCCCGGAGTCCACGCTCTGCTGCTTCCGCGACTTGTCCTTGAACTGGGTCATGCGTTCCAGCTGGCCGAGGGGGCAGAGGCAGCCCAGGATCCAGGCGAGCTCGGTGTGCCCGAGCACGTGGGACTGGACGAATAGACGGCTGCGGGCGGGGTCGAGCCCGCAGGCCACATACTGGGCCAGGCAGGAGTAGGTGTTATCCCTCAATTCCGCGGGGACGGTGGGCACGGTGATGGCGTGCTGGTCCACGATGCCGAAGTAACAGTCATGGTCGTCCTGCATGCGCCCCCAGTTGAGCACGGCGCCCAGATAGTTGCCCAGATGGAGCCGGCCGGTCGGCTGGGCGCAGGTGAGCACCACGGGCCTGCCGGCGGGCTTTTCGGGTGATTCGCTCATGCCTTGGACCAGCGTGGCGTGCCCCCTTCCCCGCTTCAAGCGGATTGGGGGCGGCAGATGCTTGAAATCAGAGCGACACAGGGCTACGGATGGCGGCTCCCCTTCCAGACATGACGCTCGCTCAGACATCGTCCGCCGTGTCGCAGACGCTGCCCGCCGCCGGGGGGCTCGGCGACCTGGGACTCCCGACCACCGCCCTCCTCTACCTCGCGGCCGCCGCGGTGGCGGGCTGGGCCTCGAAACGCCTGCTTGGCCTGCTCTCGGGCGCTTTCGGCGGCAGCCCCGTCATCGGAGCCTTTGTCGCGGCGGTCGGACGCTCGCTCCAGTACCTCATCCCGGCCTACACGGTCTTCTTCTTCAAGGCGCGCTGGCTGACGCCGGAGGAATACCACCTGGCGGACAAGGCGGTCGAGCTGCTCCTCTCCCTCTCCCACACCGCCGCCGTGTTCCAGATGGTCGCCGTGCCCATCGCCTGGGCGAAGAAACTGGCGGACGGGACCGACAACAAGCTCGATGACGTGCTGGTCCCGATGCTGGCCAGCGTGACGAAGGTCGCGGTCGTGCTCGTCGGCGGGGTCAAGGCCATCTCCATCATCGACCCGGAAGTCTCGAAGTCGATCCTCGGGATCCTCGCGGCGGGCGGAATCGGCGTCGCCTTCGCCTCCCAGGATACGCTGAAGAACGTCTTCGGCGCGGTCATGCTCATCCTCGACCAGCCCTTCACACTCGGCGATTTCATCAACATCGGCACGCACGAGGGCAAGGTCCGCGCGCTCGGCCTCCGCTCCACCGTCATCGAACTCAGCGACGGGCAGACGCTGACCGTGCCGAACAGCGACCTCGCCGGCCGCGCCATCGTCAACCTGACCCGCCGCGACTTCATCCGCTGCCAGGGCATGGTCCACCTCGAGGTCAACACCCCGGCCGACAAGGTCGGGCGCGCGGCCGAGATCGTCCGCGAGCTGCTCGACGGGCATGAAGGCTCGGACCCCCGGCACCCGCCCCTCGTCACCGTCCTCGAGCTCGGGGAGTGGTCGGTCGGCGTCCGGTACGTCTACTGGCACCACCCCGCCGACGCCCGGAGACAGGCCGACTTCAACACCGGACTCATCGTGGGCCTGTCCCGGCGGCTGCAGGAGGCCGGAATCCGGCTCGCCACGCAGGGGGCCCCGCTGCCCCGCTGACCCTACTTCCTTCCGCCATGCCGCTCATCGAAGCCAAGAACCTCCGCAAAGCGTACGGCCCCATCGTGGCCGTGCGCGACGTCTCCTTCGCCGTCGACCGCGGCGAAGTGGTCGGATTCCTCGGACCCAACGGGGCCGGCAAGTCCACGACCATGAAGCTCCTGACGGGCCACCTCCGTCCGGACGCCGGCGCGGCCGCCGTCGCGGGTCGCGACGTGACCGAGGACCCCGTAGCGGCCAAGCGCAACCTCGGCTACTCGCCCGAGGGTGCGCCGGCCTACGGCGAGATGACCGTGCGCGAGTTCCTCCGCTTCGCCGCGGACCTACGCGGGCTCGACGACGCGGCCGAACGCGTCCGCGCCACCCTCGACCTCTGCCGCCTCGGCGAGGTCGCCGGGCAGAGCATCGACACGCTCTCCAAGGGCTACCGCATGCGCGTGGGCTTCGCCCAGGCGGTCATCCACGACCCCGAGGTGCTGATCCTCGACGAGCCGACCGACGGCCTCGACCCCAACCAGAAGCACGAGGTGCGCCGCATCCTCAAGGACATGGCCGCGCGCAAGGCCGTCATCGTCTCGACCCATATCCTCGAGGAGGTCGCCGAACTCTGCACCCGCGTCATCGTCATCGCCCGCGGCGAGATCCGCTGCGACGAACCCCGGGAGAAGTTCCTTGCCCGCGGCGCCGACCTCAACGCCGTCTTCCGCCACCTCACCGCCTGACCCGCCCCTCTCCATGAGCGCAGCCCCCGCCCCCCGATCTTCCGCCGCCTTCCGCGCCGTGCTCCGCCGCGAGTTCGCCGGCTACTTCCGCACGCCGCTCGCGTACGTCTTCCTCGCGGTGTTCAACGCCTTCGCCGTGTCGCTCGCCTTCTTCGTCGGCGGACTCTACGAGGCCGGCGTCGCCAGCCTTGATCGGTTCTTCCTCTACCACCCGTGGCTCTGGGCGTTCCTCGCCCCGGCCGCGGGCGCCCGTCTCTGGGCGGAGGAGCGCCGCCAAGGCACGATCGAGCTCCTGCTCACCTGGCCCGTCACGGTCTGGCAGGCCGCGCTCGGCAAGTTCCTCGCCGCCTGGCTGTTCCTCGCCTGCGCGCTGCTCATCACGCTGCCGGTCGCCTTCACGGTCGGCTGGCTGGGCGACCCTGACGCCGGGGTGATCGCCGCCGGCTATGTCGGCTCGCTGCTCTGCGCCGGCGGCTGCCTCGGCGTCGCCGCGGTCGCCTCCGCCCTCACGCGCAGCCAGGTCATCGCCTTCGTCACAGGCTTCCTGGGCTGCTTCGCCCTCGTGCTCGTGGGCTACGGGGTGTTCGACGAGCTCCTGTCGGGGGCGCTCTCCTCGGGCGCGGTCGACGAGGTACGCCGCCTCGGCCTCTGGCGCAACTTGGAGCCCTTCACGCTGGGCCTGCTCGACGCGCGCCCGGCGGCCTACTTCCTGTCCGTGGCGTTCGCCGGCCTCGGACTGAGCGCCGTCATCATCGAACGCCGCTGAACCTGACCACCACGATGTCACGCGCCCAAGCCCTCCTCGCCGCCTGCGCCGTCCTGGCCGCGGCCTTCTTCGTCAACCTCATCTTCGGGGCCGCCGACCTGCGGCAAGACCTGACCGAGGACCGCACGTTCACCCTCTCCCCCGGCTCGCTCAAGGTCGTCCAGGGGCTCGACGAGACCGTCACGCTCGAACTCTTCGCCAGTCGCTCCGACGTCAAGTTGCGGCCCTACCTCGAGAGCTACTCGCGTCGCGTCGAGACGCTGCTCCGGGAATACGCCTCGCGCTCCGGCGGCAAGGTGCGCCTGACGGTCACGGACCCCCGGCCGGACACCAAGGAGGAGCAGCGCGCGCAGCGGCACGGGCTCGGCGCCATGCGCGCGGCGCAGGGCTCGGCCTACCTCGGCCTCACCGCCACCCAGGCCGACACCGTCAAGGCGGTGCCGATGCTCGATCCATCCCGGGAGCGCTTCCTCGAATACGACGTGACGAAGCTCATCGCCTCGGCGTCCCGACTGGTGCGCCCCAAGCTCGCCGTGATCAGCGGCCTGCCCATCGCGGGAGTCCCTTCGCCGCAGGGCGAGCAGGGCGGCCCGGCCGACTTCCTCCTGGCCGAGCTCGGCCAGACGTTCGAAGTGGTCACGCTCAGCAACCAGGAGGCGGAGCTGCCGAAGGACGTGAAGGTCGTCGCGCTCATCCATCCCTTTGGCCTCGCCGACGGGCTCGCTTACCAAGTGGACCAGTTCCTGATGAACGGCGGGCCGGTGTTCGTCGCCGCCGACCCGCTGTCCCGCTTCCAGAAGTTCCAGCAGGGCAGCATGCCCTTCATGGTCGCGCCGATGGCCGCGATGGGCGCCTCGAGCGACCCCGCGCTGCTCCGCGGCTGGGGCGTCAACGCCGAGATGGCGGGCGTCTCCGGCGACGGCGCCAACTCGGTCGCGATCCGCGGGTCCCGGGGGGAGCCGGTCCAGTATCCGCCGGCCTTCTCGGTGCCCGAGCAGGGCCTTTCCCACGACTCCCCCCTGACGAGCGACCTGCGCGAGGTCGGCTTCATGGAGGCCGGCGAACTGGCCCTCATATCCGGAGCCGAGAATCGTCTCAAGCTGACCCCCCTCATCCGTCTCGCCGGCCCAGGGGCCGGCTCGGTGCCGACGACCTCAGCCAATGCGGGGCCGTTCGAGAAGGTCTCCCTCGCGTTCAAGGCCGACGGACGTGAGCGCGTGATCGCCGCCACGGTCACGGGGACATTCACCTCGGCGTTCCCCGACGGCCCGCCCAAGCCCCCGCCCGGGCCCGACGGCAAGCCGGCGCCCGCGGCGAAGGCCGAGGGGCACCTCAAGGAGTCCGCCAAGCCCGGCCGCCTGCTCGTCGTGGCCGACTCCGACTTTATGCTCGATCCCTTCACCGTGCGCCAGCGCCAGATCGGCGGCGGGCAGATGGCCATGGAGGCGATCAACGATAATCTCTCCTTCGCGCTCAGCGCGCTCGAGACGCTCGCGGGCAGCGAGGAGCTCGTCGAGCTCCGCTCCAAGGGCACCTCGATCCGGCCCTTCACCCGGGTGCTCGCGCTCGAGCGCGAGGCTTCGATGCGCTACCAAGCCAAGCTCGACGAGATCGAGCGCAAGCTCGAGGAGGCCAACGCGCGCATCGCCGAGCTCTCCCGCTCCGGCGGGGCCGGGGTGCAGAAGGGCGCGCTGGTCGTCACGCCCGAGATGCAGCGCGAGGTCGAGAAGTTCCAGGACGAGGTGGACCGCCTCTCGGAGGAGCGCCGCGTCATCCGCCGCGGACTCAGCGAGGACGTGAACTCGCTCGGACGCCGCCTGCAGGTGCTCAATCTCGTCGCCGGTCCGGCGCTGGCCGCCCTCGCCGGGCTGCTCTACGCCCTTTCCCGCCGCCGCAAGACAGCCTGAACCGACATGCGCACCAAGCATCTGCTCATCACCACGCTCGCCCTCGGACTGGCCGCCCTCGCCGTGCTCAACCTGAGCCGCAAGGAGCCGCCGGCCGCGCCCTCGAGGTCTCCGCTCGTCGAACCGACGCTCCTGGCCGAGGCCGTCAGGGTGGAGGTGCGGGCCAACGGCAAATCCGCCACGCTGGAGAAGGACGGCGGCGGGGCCTGGACCGTCAAAGAGAAGCTCGGCCTGCCCGCCGACGTGGACAACCGCCTCGGTCCCCTGCTGCGCTCGCTGCAGAAGGCGGAGTCACTCGGGGTGCTCACGACCAACCCTAAGCGCATCGAGCGGCTCGGCTTCGGCGAGACCGTCGTCACGCTCACCGCCCCCGGAGGCAGGACATGGTCGGCGGAGATCGGCCGGACGACCGACGACGGCTCCGGCTCGGCGGTCCGTCTCAAGGGAGCCCCGGAGGCCCTCCGGACCACCTTCTCCGGCTACGTCGAGGGCGATCCGGCCTCGTGGTTCGACCCGCTCCTGCATTCGCGTCCGCCCGAGGAGGTCAAGTCGGTCACGCTCACCGCCGCCGACGGCTCCGTGTCCGGAACCAGGCCCGAGAAGGGCCAGCCGTTCCCGGGCAAGGAAGCCGGCGTGCTCGAGAACATCGTCAGCAGTCTCGCGACGCTCCGGGCCACGGACGCGCTCGCGAAGGACGACGGCGCCGCGAAGAAGGCCTTCGAGAAGCCTGTCTCGGTGAAGCTGGAGTTCTTTGACGGCGCCACGCTCACGGTGCAGGTCGGACGCACGGCGGGCGCCTCGGCGAACGATCAGCCCAGGCTCTTCGTGAGACCCGCCCACTCCGAAACCGGGCACCGGATCAACTCACTGACCGCCAAGGCCGAGTTCGCCGTGTCGGGCTGGCTGGCAGAACAGGTTCCCGCGACCGTGGCGGACTTCCGCAAGGCGGTCGACCCGCCTCCGCCCGCGCCCCCGGTCCCGCCGCAGGGCGACGTCGGTCTGCCGAAGTTCGCGCCGCCCGCCCAGAAGTGACGGCGACGGATCGCGGTCTCCCGAAAGCCCTTGCCTCCGCAGGCGGGGGCTTTTTGTTGGGGACTCGATGCTGATCGCTGAAGCCCAGTCGCTCGCGACCTACCTGCCCGCCCTCGTGCAGGCGGCCCTCGGGCTCGCGGTGCCCGTGGCCATCCTCGCGGCCAGCCATCTCTTCGGTCAGCGCGCCAAGGGGAATTACATCAAGGACAAGGCGTACGAGTGCGGCCTGCCCATGGAAGGCAAGGCCCACCCCCGTTTTGCGGTCAAGTTCTACGTGACCGCGATGCTCTTCATCCTCTTCGACATCGAGGTGGTCTTCCTGGTGCCCTGGGCCCTGGTCTACCGCGAATTCCTCGCCGCCGGTATCGCGGTCACCGCCGCCACCGCCGTCTTCCTCGGAGTCCTCGTCCTCGGCCTGGCCTACGAGGTGCGGCGCGGCGCGCTGGATTGGGAGAAGTAAGCCTGGGGCGACCACGCCGCATTAAGGCTCGACCGCCTTCCGGCCCATTCCTAGAAGGATGGCACCATGAACCCCATCCTATCCTCCCTCCTCGCCCAAGTCTCGGACAATGATGCCGCCGTCGCCGCCGGCATCATGGCGTTCATCGCCGCGTTCGCCATGATCTTCGCCTTGATCGGCCTCGTGGTCGTCGTGGGCATGTGGAAGGCCTTTACCAAGGCCGGTCAGCCCGGCTGGGCCGCGATCATCCCCTTCTACAACCTTGTGGTGCTCTTCCGCATCGGCGGACAGTCCGGCTGGCTCGCCCTCACCTGGCTGCTCAACTTCATCCCCGTCGTCGGCGGCCTGGCCTTCCTGGGCATCATGATCTGGAACCACGTCAACGTGAGCAAGCGCTTCGGCCACGGAGTGGGCTTCGCCCTGGGCCTCGTGTTCCTCGCCCCCATCTTCTGGCTGATCCTCGGCTTCGGTTCCTCGAAGTACGTGGCGGAGCAGCCGGCGCAGGCCTGAACAAGATTCCGGTCCCAAACACAAAGGGCGCCCTCCGGGCGCCCTTTGTCCTTCTTAACGCCCTGGTCTGTAAACTACCGGTCGGCGGCGGGGTTGATTAGGCATGCACCCCCTGACCTTGGCGGCTGAACTACCCCACAACCTGGACGGAAAAATCCTGCTCCTGAACCTGATCTCCGTGGGGATGGTGGCGGCGGGGATCTTCTGCATAAGAGGCCTCTGGCTCATCTTCGAGAAGGCGGGCCAGCAGGGATGGAAGGCCGTCGTGCCCGTCTACCATCATGTCATCATCACCCGCGTGGCGGGCGTATCCGCCTGGTGGAATCTTGCCCTGCTGCTGGTCTACCCGTTGCTCAAGGCCCAGAAAGGCGGCGCCAAGGTGCTCTGCGCCACGCTGCTGCTCGTCTGGTGGGGATGGCTGTGCCAGCGCATCGCCCGCAGGTTCGGCAAGAGCCGGCTCTTCGCCCTCGGGATGACCCTCCCGGTGCTCGGCTTCTTCTTCCGCACGGCGCTGGCCTACGACAAGTCGACCTACGACCCGCAGGCCTGAGACCGCCGGCCGATCGCAAGCAAAAGGGCGCCCGATGGGCGCCCTTTTGCTTGCCTACGCTTCGCTCAGGGGCCGCAGATGCCGCAGCCGCCGGGGAGCTCGCGGAAGAAGTCGTGGCCTTTGTCGTCGACGAGGATGAACGCCGGGAAGTCGACGACCTCGATCTTCCACACGGCTTCCATGCCCAGCTCGGGATAGTCGATCACCTCGACTTTGCGGATGTTCTCCTGCGCGAGGATGGCGGCGGGGCCGCCGATGGAGCCGAGGTAGAAGCCGCCGTGCGCCTTGCAGGCGTTGGTGACGGCCTCGCCGCGGTTGCCCTTGGCGATCATGACGAGCGAGCCACCGTGCTTCTGGAAAAGCTCGACGTAGCTGTCCATGCGGCCGGCGGTCGTCGGACCGAACGAACCGGAAGGCATGCCGGCGGGCGTCTTGGCCGGGCCGGCGTAGTAGACGGGATGGTCCTTGATGTACTGCGGCAGGCCTTCGCCCTTCTCGAGGCGCTCGCGGATCTTGGCGTGCGCGATGTCGCGGGCGACGACGAGCGTGCCGGTGAGCGCAAGGCGCGTCGTGACG
The DNA here is from genome assembly GCA_030830965.1 of Verrucomicrobiota bacterium. Lineage (GTDB taxonomy): Bacteria > Verrucomicrobiota > Verrucomicrobiia > Opitutales > UBA953 > UBA953. The sequence continues at coordinate 29,233 of JAURLX010000025.1, forward strand.
GGGTGCTTCGAGAGCTCCGCGCGGATGTCCGCCATCGGGCGATCGAGGTCGACCTTCACGACCTTGGTCGCGTCGGCGTGCTGACGCGCCCGGGCCGGGATGAACCGCCCGGGGTCCGTCTCGAGCTTCTCGATCCAGACGCCATCCCGGTCGATCCTGGCCTTGGCGTTGCGGTCGGCGGAGCAGGAGACGGCGAGGCCGATCGGGCACGAGGCGCCGTGTCGCGGCAGGCGGACGACGCGGACGTCGAGCGCGAACCACTTGCCGCCGAACTGGGCGCCGATGCCGAGCCGGTGCGCGACCTTGAGCAGTTCGGCCTCGAGCGCCGTGTCCCGGAAGGCGCGCCCGTGCTCGTTGCCGGAGGTCGGGAGGGCGTCGTAATAATGCGTCGAGGCCAGCTTCACGGCCTTCATGGTGGCCTCGGCGGAGGTACCGCCGATGACGAAGGCGAGGTGATAGGGCGGGCAAGCGGCGGTGCCGAGCGACTGCATCTTCTCCGTCAGGAAACCCACGAGGGACTTCGGATTCAGGACGGCCTTGGTCTCCTGATAGAGGTAGCACTTGTTGGCCGAGCCGCCGCCCTTCGCCACGAAGAGGAACTCGTACTTCATCCCGTCGGCCGCGGCGATGTCGACCTGCGCGGGCAGGTTGGTGCCGGTGTTCTTCTCTGCGTACAGGTCGAGCGGCGCCAGCTGGGAGTAGCGCAGGTTGTTCTGCGCGTAGGCCTGGTAGACGCCGAGCGAAAGGGCCTCGGCGTCGCCGCCGCCGGTCC
>JAURLX010000006.1 GCA_030830965.1 Verrucomicrobiota bacterium
GACTTCGACCTCGAGGACTTCCTCGCGCAGATGGCGCAGATGAAGAAGATGGGGCCGCTCGGCGACATCATGAAGATGATGCCCGGCATGGGCGGCATCCAGGTCGGCGCCAAGGAGGAGAAGCACCTCGCCAAGACCGAAGCCATCGTGCTCTCGATGACCAAGAAGGAACGCCGCAACCCGGACATCCTCAACGGCTCGCGCCGCCTGCGCATCGCCAAGGGCTCCGGCACCCAGGTCAGCGACGTCAACGCGCTGATCAAGCAGTTCTCCCAGATGCGCGAGATGATGCGCATGATGAAGGGCGGCAAGGGCAAGGAACTCATGCGTCGCATGGGCCAGATGGGCGGCGGCCGCGGCGGCTTCCCGGGCGGCGGCTTCCCCGGCATGCGCTGATCGCCATGTCCAGGATGATTCCCTTCGACCCCGCCCTGCTCTCCCGTCCGGGCTGGATCTTCGACTGCGACGGCACCCTCGCGGCCTCCATGTGGATCCATCACCGTAGCTGGACCCACATCGTCAGCAAGCAGCTCGGCCGTCCGTTCGATTTTCCCTGGCCGCTCTTCTGCTCGATGGGCGGCATGTCCGCCGTCGACACCTGCAGGCGCCTCAAGGCCGACTACGGCTTCGACCTGGACGTCGAACAGCTGCTCGCCGACGGCCATGAATTCCTCGAGGAGCATCTCGCCAAGGACGTCACCGCCCGCCAGGAGGTCGTCGCCGTCGTCCACCACGTCCGCGGCCTCGGCCACAAGACCGCCGTCGCCTCGGCCGGACGACGCGACCACGTGCACACGACGCTGAAGCGGATCGACGTCACGCACCTCTTCGATGCGATCATCACCGCCGAAGACGCCGCGCGTTCGAAGCCGCACCCCGACCTCTTCCTCGCCGCGGCGGACCGCCTCGGCCTGAAGCCCGCCGACTGCGTCGTCATCGAGGACAGCCCGCGCGGCAAGGAAGCCGCCGACGCCGCAGGGATGCCCTGCATCCTGATCGAGCCGGCCTGATTCCAGGGGACACGTGGGCATTGCCCATATGTACCCTAGCTGTCCTTACTTCTTCAGCTTCGCGCAGAAACGGGCGAGGCGCTCGAGGCCCTGGGCGATGACCTTGTCGGAGGTCGCGTAGCTGAGGCGGATGTAGCCTTCGGAGCCGAACGCGGAACCGGGGACGACGGCCATAAGTTCTTCTTCGAGCAGTCGGTCGGCGAACTGGGCGGAGGTCAGGCCGAACGACTTGATGTTCGGGAAGAGATAGAAAGCGCCCTGCGAGCGGTAGCAGGTCAGGCCGGGGATGGCGTTGAGGCCGGCGAGCAGGTTGAGGCGGCGCTTGTCGAAGACGGCGCCCATCTCGGCGAGGGAGGCCTTGGCCTTGTCGGGGTGCTGGTGGACCGCCAGGGCGCCGAACTGCGCGAAGGTGGTGGCGTTGGACGAGATCTGGCTCTGCAGGTCGGCCACGGCGGCGGCGAGGGCCTTGTCGGAGGCGACGAGGGTGCCGAGGCGCCAGCCGGTCATGGAGTAGCTCTTGGCGTAGCCGGAGACGGTGATGGTGAGGCGAGCGGCTTCAGGGGAGAAGGTCGCCGGGCTGCAGGTGGTCTGGCCGTCGTAGACGAGGTTCTCGTAGATCTCGTCGGACATGATCCAGACGTTGGCCTTCACGCAGATGGCCACGAGGGCCTCGAGCTCGGCGCGGGTGTAGACGGCGCCGGTCGGGTTGGACGGGCTGTTGATGATGACCATGCGCGTCTTGGGGGTGAGCGCGGCGGTCAACTGGGCCGGGGTGATCTTGAAACCGGTGGCGTCCTCGGCGTTGACGACGACGGGCTTGCCGCCGGCGAGCTTCACCATCTCCGGGTAGCTCACCCAATAGGGGGCCGGGATGATCACTTCGTCGCCGGCGCTGATCGTGGCGAGGATGGCGAGGTAGCAGGACATCTTGCCGCCCGGGGAGACGACGACGTTGGCGTCGGCGATGCCGGTGAAGCCGCGACGGGTGTAGTCTTCGGCGATGGCCTTGCGGAGCGCGGGGATGCCCGGCGTCGGGGCGTACTTGGTCTGCCCATCGGCGAGGGCCTTGGCACAGGCATCCTTGACGAACTGCGGGGTGTCGAAATCAGGCTCACCGACGCCGAAGCCCACCACGTCCTTGCCCTCGGCCTTGAGCTTCTTGGCCTTCGCGTCGACGGCGAGGGTCGGAGACGGGGCGACGTTGCGGGCCCAGGAGGAAAGAGCGGGATTCGACATGGCGTGGAGCCCCAGAAGCAAAGGACTCCCGGGTGATTGGCAAGAAAGTCCCGAATCAGGCCAGCAAGCGGGCTGGCAGGGCCGCCCGGCCTCAGATGTCGATCACGTCGTCCTGGGGCTTCTTCGCGCCAGCCTTGGCCTCATGGGCCCGGCGCAAGGGCTTCAGCTGGTCGATACCGACGGAGGACGAGACCATCCAGGACGTGATCGAGATGGTCAGCGTCGCCATGGCCCAGTTGTTCAACTGCAGATCTCTGACGAGGCCGTCGGTGATGGCCAGGATCGCGCCGTTGGCCAGAAAGAGCACCAGGTATGCCCCCAGACCGAGCGTGAGGATGAGGATCGGGATCGAGACGATCATGAGGACCGCCAGGAGGAAGGGCCGCAGGAAGGAGTTGAACAACCCGAGGACGACGGCGACGACAGCCAAGGTCATGAAGTCGCCGTAGGAGAGGAATCCGAAATGCCTGGCCAGGAACACCCCTAGGGCGAGGGAACCCCATTCGAGGAAGAGCACGGCGAGTCGACGGGCGATTTCCATACCACGAACATAACACGGGAACCACTCCCGACAAGGGGGACTTTTCCCCCGGCCGGCTCAGCGGGCGTGGCGCACGTCCTCCCCGGAGGTCAGGAAGATGACCTGTTCGGCGATGTTCTTGGAGTGGTCGCCGATGCGCTCCAGGGCCTTGGAGATGAAGATCAGCTCGACGTGAGAGGCGGAGACCTTGGCGGTGTCGCCGGAAGGGCCGAAGAGACGTTCGTAGTTGCGGCGGTTGAGGGCGTCGATCTCGCGGTCGCGCTCGATGACCGAACGGGCCTTGGTCACGTCGCCCTCGATGAAGCTGTCGATGGCCATGCGGAGCAGCTCGCAGGCGAGCCGGCCCTCTTCCGGCACGTGCAGCAGATCCTTGAGCGGACCGCGCTCGGAGATGACCATGCAGCGCTTGGCGATGACCGAGGCCTCGTCGGCGATGCGCTCCAGATCGTTGCCGATGTCGCGGGCGGCGAGCAGCAGGCGGACGTCGCTGCCCATGGGCCCGAAGAGCGTCAGGTAGCGCATGATCTCGCGGTCGACACGCTTCTCGAGCTCGTCGACCCGGTCGTCCATCCCGCGCACCTGGAGGGCGAGGGCGTCGTCGCCCTGCTCGAGCGAGCGGAGGGCCATCCGGGTCATGTCCAGCGAGCGCTCGCCCATCAGGATGAGGTCGTCGCGCAGCTGGCGTAGTTCGTCATGGAAGAAACGTTGCATGGTAGTGTTGGTTTGAAAATCAGCCGAAGCGGCCAGAGATGTAGGCCTCGGTCTGGGCCTGGGAGGGGTTCATGAAGATCTTCTCGGTGGTGTCGTATTCGATCAGCTTCCCGAGGTAGAAGAAGGCCGTGCGGTCCGAGACGCGGGCCGCCTGCTGCATGGAGTGGGTGACGATGACGATGGTGAACTGCACCTTGAGCTCGTGGATGAGCTCCTCGATCTTGCCGGTGGCGATGGGGTCGAGGGCCGAGCAGGGTTCATCCATGAGCAGGATCTCCGGACGGTTGGCGATGGCGCGGGCGATGCAGAGGCGCTGCATCTGTCCGCCCGAGAGACCGAGGGCGTTGTCATCGAGCCGGTCCTTGACCTCGTCCCAGAGGGCGGCCTTGCGGAGCGAGGTCTCGCAGGCCTCCTCGAGCGCGCCGCGGTCGGTCACGCCGACCACGCGGAGCGCGTAGACGACGTTCTCGAAGATGGACTTCGGGAAAGGATTGGACTTCTGGAAGACCATACCCACCCGGCGGCGCAGGGAGATGACCTCCAGGCCGGGGTCGTAGATCGACCGTCCCTTGATGAGGATGTCCCCCTCGTGACGGACGCCGTCGATGAGGTCGTTCATCCGGTTGAGGTTGCGGAGCAGGGTCGACTTGCCGCAGCCCGAGGGCCCGATGAAGGCCACCACCTGCCGCTCGGGGATGTCGAGGGTCATGCCGTCGAGCGCCTTCTTCTCGCCGTACCAGAAGCCGAAGTCGCGGATGCTGATGAAATCCTTGCGGCCGTCGTTGTCGGCGGCGGGGCGGACCTTGATGCGTGCGGGGGTGGGGGCGGTCATGGTGGACATCGGGTAAGTTCAGAAGGCGGCTCCGCGGAAACGGCGCCTCAGGCGGTTGCGGATCCAGATGGCGCCCAGATTGAGCGTCACCACGAGCAGGATGAGCAGCAGCGTGGTCGCGAAGACCATCGGGCGGGCGGCGTCGGAGTCAGGAGACTGGAAGCCGAGGTCATAGACGTGGAAGCCCAGGTGCATGAACTTGCGGTCCAGGTGCAGGAAGGGGGCCGTGCCGTCGAAGGGCAGCGCGGGGGCGAGCTTCACGACGCCGACCAGCATGAGCGGGGCAACCTCGCCGGCGCCGCGGGCCATGGCCAGGATGATGCCGGTCAGGATGCCCGGGGCGGAGGCGGGGAGCAGGATGTGGCGGACGGTCTGCCACTTGGACGCGCCGGCGGCGAGCGAGGCCTCGCGCATGCCGCGCGGCACCGCGGCGAGGGCTTCCTCGGTCGCGACGATGACCACCGGCAGGGTCATGAGCGCGAGGGTCAGGGAGCACCAGAGGAGGCCGCCCGTGCCGAAGACGGGCGTGTTGTTGTTGTACTTGAGCTGATCGGCGAAGAACAGCCGGTCCAAGGACCCGCCCAGCACGTAGACGAAGAAGCCGAGGCCGAAGACGCCGAAGACGATCGAGGGCACGCCGGCCAGGTTGTTGACGCTGATGCGCACGGCGCGGAGGACGGGGCCCTGGGCGGCGTATTCGCGCAGGTAGATGGCCGCGATCACGCCGAAGGGAGTCACGAGGAGGCTCATGAACACGGTCATAACCAGCGTGCCGAACATGGCGGGGAAGAGCCCTCCCTCGGTGTTGGCCTCACGGGGTTCGTCGAAGACGAACTCGCCCACCCGGGAGAGCATCAGCGCGGCCCGGCCGGTCCAGCCCATGTCGTTGGGCCGCCATGCCCGCACGAGGGCGAGCGAGGGGGTGACTACCGGGCGTCCGGCCGCATCGCGCGCCTCGAGGGCGCCCTTCCCCGCCTCGGCCAGGACCTTCTCGGCCTGGCCTCGCAGTTCGGCGTAGCGCCGGTCCAGATCGGCGATGCGCGCAAGGATGGGCGCAAGGTCGCCGCCCCGGTCCTCGGTCCGGCGGAGGTCGATGCGCGTCGATTCCATCTCGGCGTTCACGGATCCGATTGCGTCGCGGACGACGGCGGCGTGGCGGTGCCGCACGGACTCGGCACGGTCGACCTCGGCCAACAGGGCCGGGAAGAAGTCCGGAGCCGAGGCCTCCAGCCGCGAACCGTCGGCGCGCACGAGGGCGACCGGACGCACGAAGGCCGGACCGTTCTCCATGCGCTCGAGGCCAAGGATGCCGGAAGGGAAGGATTCGGAGACGATCTCGGCCTCGTCGACCCAGAGGAAGGACTGCCCGTTGAGCTCGCGGAGACCCACCTGATACTGACGCTCGTAGCGGGGGGCGGCCGCGGGCGAAGAAGGTTTGACCCGACGCTGCGCGAGCTGTCCCAGGACGACCCTGCCGTCCTTGAGGCGCGCCTCGGGCACCGGAGGGGCCCAGAAAACCTTCACGCCGTTCCACGCCACCAGCCCCAGCAGGCCGGCGATCATGAACAGCCCGACGATCAGGCCCAGCCCGGTGAACCAGACGAACGGTTCGCCGCGCGGTGAGGCGCTGTCGGAGACTTCGGGGAGGGAAGACATGGCTCAGACGACCTTGTAGCGCTCACGGAGACGCTGACGCAGGATCTCCGCGAGGGTGTTGAGGACGAAGGTCAGGAGGAAGAGACAGCACGCCCCGAGGAAGAGCGCGCGGAAATGGGTGTGTCCGGCGGGGGCCTCGGGAAGTTCGACCGCGATGTTGGCCGAGAGCGTGCGCATCCCATTGAAAGGGTTGGCCTCCATCACCGCCGTGTTGCCGGTGGCCATGACGACGATCATCGTCTCGCCGACGGCGCGGCCGAAGCCGATCATCACGGCGGAGACGATGCCGGAGACGGCGGTGGGCACGACCACGCGCCACACCGTCTGCCAACGGCTGGCGCCGAGGGCGAGGGACCCGGAGGTCAGCGCCGCGGGGACGTTGGAGAGCGCGTCCTCGGCGATGGTGAAGACGACGGGGATGACCGCGAAGCCCATCACGAACCCGACGACGAGGGAGTTGCGGGCGTCGTACGCCAGGCCGGTCGAGACGCGCCACCACTCGCGGAAGTCGGACACGACGACCCCCGAGGGATCCGCGACGGTGAAGAAGGTCGACTCCACCCAGGGGCCGAGGCTCCACGCCGCGCAGACGCAGAGGCAGACCACCGGCACGAGCCAGAGGAACTCCAGGCCGGGGCGGGCGCGACGGCGGACGGGCTGAGGCAGGCGTGACCAGGCCCAGCCGGAGGCGAAGCCGGCAGGAGCGAGCACGGCGAGGGCGCAGAGCAGCGGCACGAGTTGGGCGTCGACGACGGGTGCCAGCCACAGCCCGGCCAGGAAGCCCAGGACCACGGAGGGCAGCGAGGCCATGACCTCCATGAGCGGCTTGACGATGAGGCGCAGGTCGGGGCGGAGAAACTGGGAGACATAGACCGCCGCCAGGAGCGCGATGGGCAAGGCGAAGAGCAACGCGTAGAAGGTGCCCTTGACCGTGCCGTAGATGAGCGGCACGAGGGAATACTTCGCCTCGAACTCGTCGCTGCCCGAGCTGCTCTGCCAGACGAACGCGGGACCTTCGGCGCCTTCATACCAGATGCGACCGAAGAAGGCCGCCCAGGACGCGTCGGGGTGATGGTCCACGATCTTCCAGCGGAGGATGCGTCCGTCGGAGACCAAGGCCGAGAGGCGGTCGTAGTCGCGCGAGAAGACCACCTGCCTGGGCGAACCGGCGGGCGCGACGCCCTCCCAGCGGACCGCGCCGGTGGTCAGGTTGCGCAGCTGGAGGATTCCGCCGGCCGAGACAAGGTAGCACTTGTTCCCGGCGGCGGGCCAGACGCCCGCGCCCGGGCCGGGCAGCGACTCAGGTTCACGCACCTCGCCCCAGCGGCGCAGGCTGCGTCCGTCGGGCTGCTTCACGGGATGCAGCGCCCAGACCCGATGCTGTCCGTCGGCTCCGAGGAAGACCGCGGAGACATCGCCGAAGATGAAACCTGCCGCGGAGGGGGCGGCCTTCGGTCCGGCGAGGGGGCGGAAGGACTGGATCAGGTCCAGCCGGTCGCCTTCGCCGGCATAAGCCCGCACTTCGCCGTCACGCAGGATCACGAGCGCGGAATCGGCGGTCGAAGGCACGAGGACCTGCGCCGGGTCGGCCACGTCGGCGGCCACGGCGAAAGGCTCTCCTGCGATGACCGTGGCGCGGCCGCCGAGGCCGCGCCGTTCAGTCAGCCGGATCGCGCGCAACGCGGAACCGCCGGCGTGCGACTGCCTCACCACGATGAGCCGCGAACCCGAGGAGCGGGCTGCCCAGAGCTCGGTGACCGGGCGGCCCTTTTCGCCGACCTGACGGGGAGGCTCCGCCTTCACCTCCGGTTCGGCCGAACGACGGCCGTCCTTGGCGAAGTTCACCTTGAAGGAGACGGAAACGACGGTGACGGAACCGTCCGCATGGCCGAGCAGGACCTGTCCTTCGCGTGACTGGACACGCATCGCGGTCACGCCGGCCAAGCCGGCGGGGGGGAGCCAGGACGACACGGCGGACCCGTCGGCCGTCCGCACGAACCGCAGGCTGCCGTCGGCCATGGCCGCATAGGCGACCTCGCCCGAATCGTCCTCACCGAAAGCGACCGCGCCGGACTGAGCCGGCACGGCGGGCAGCGGGGAGACGTCGGCTCCGGAAAACAGCGGTACCACCTGCCAGAGCAGGAAGACCAGCATCCCGACCACCGCGGCGATCACGCCGACGCCTCCGGTCCGGATCAGCCTGCCCATCCAGACGTCGGCCAGCAGCGTGCCGCGGGCGACCTGGAAACGCGACTCCGGTGGCGCTCCTGTGACGTCCTTGTCAGCCATGCTTCATCCGCGTGTCGGGTCTCATCCAAAGGGACGGGCGGGGTGACCCCCGCCCGGAAGGGCCCGAGGCCGTCCGCGTCGCGCTTTGATGGCCGGCCCCGGAGGGCGTGGCGGCGACGGGACGGTCCGGACCCAGAGGGTCATTCGGCCACGTAGTACTTGAGCGAGGCGCGGGCCTCGACGGCGAGGTCGGCGGTCAGCGGGTAGTAGCCGTCCTTGATGACGATCTCCTGGCCCTGCTTGGAGAGCACGAAGGTCATGAACTCACGGGTGAGCGCGTCCATGTCCACGTTGGGCGCCTTGTTGACGTACACGTAGAGGAAGCGGGCCAACGGGTAGCTGCCGTTGAGGCAGTTGTCGTAGGTCGGCTCGACGAAGGGCGCGCCGTCCTTGGCGGCCAAGGACAGGGCGTTCACGCCCGAGGTCTTGTAGCCGATGCCGGAGTAGCCGATGCCGGCGACGTCGGAGGCGATGCCCTGCACCACCGAGGAAGAGCCGGGCTGCTCCTTGACGGTGGACTTGTAGTCACCGTTGGAGAGTGCGACCTCCTTGAAGTATCCGTAGGTGCCGGAGGCGGAGTTGCGTCCGAAGGCTGAGACGGACTTGCCGGCCAGCGCCCCCTTGGCGCCGACGTCGGCCCAGGTGACGACGTCCTGACCGCCGCGCTTGCGCGTGGAGGAGAAGATTGAGTCGACCTGCCCGAGGGAGAGTCCCTTCAGCCGGTTGTCCTTGTGCACGAAGACGGCGAGGGCGTCGATGGCGACGGGGACGCGGGTCGGCTTGTGTCCGAACTTGGCGGCGAAGGCGCTGAGTTCGGCGCTCTTCATCTCACGGCTCATGGGCCCGAGCTGGGAGGTGCCTGCGGCGAGGGCGGTCGGAGCCGTGGAGGAACCCTTGCCCTCGATCTGAACCTTCACGTTGGGGTAGCGGGCCTTGAAGCCCTCCGCCCAGAAGGTCATGAGGTTGTTGAGGGTGTCGGACCCGACCGAGTTGAGATTGCCGGAGACGCCTGATGCGACGGCGTACTCGGGCAGGTTCGGGTCGAGCGCGACGGACTGGGCGGAGGCTCCGGCGGCGGTGATCGCCACCAGGGCGAGGGACTTGAGGATGTGGTTCATGAGCGGAATGCGAAGGCATCCTCCCATGGGATTGTTACGGAACCGTGGCGTACCGGTGTTACTTATGAAATACGGGGACCCTGAGCCCCGCAAATCGCCCTACTTTGCCAGATAATCCTCAAGCAGCCCGCGGGCGCGCTCCTCGGCCTGCTCGAGCGGCAACCCGGCGGGCACGCCCGGACGCCTATGCCCGACATGGCGCAACCATGCGTCGCGCAGCACCGTCATCTCCTGCCGCAGCACCGCGAGCTTCTCGCCCTCCGCGAAGGGCACGTGCGGATTCCACTTCAAGGCCGGCGCGACGGTCTCCCATGCGGCCTTCGCCATGAAACGATGCCCCTGCTCCCCGGGATGGATCCGGTCACGCGCGTAGACGAACTTCGGGTCCAGCGCCCGCGCGCCGGCGACCTGCTCCCTCAACCGCGGGCGGATGTCGGCCACCGTCCAGCCGTCCGCACGCCTCTCGACAAGCCAGGCCGCGTAGGCGTCGAGCACGGCGTCGTAGCCGAGCGGATCCTTGGCCCGGTCGTCGACGGAGAAGAGCGAGGGCGTGATGAACACGACGCGGCAGCGGGCGGCGACCAGCGCCTGGTTGAGTCGAATCATGCCGTTGCGGTACGCGTCGAAGCGGACGCGGTCCAGCGGCATGTAGATGCCGTCGTTCATGCCGTAGCAGACGAACGCCAGCGTGGGCCGGAAGAGACGCACCGCGCGTTCGAGCCGCTCATGCACGTCGGGCCGCGGGAAGGCGCCGCCGGCGTGTCCGGGCTCCGAGAGCCCGGACGCGGTCTCGCTGGAGAGGCCCAGGTTGACGATGGTCGCCCGGGCCATGCCCTTCTGCGCGCGGATGGCGGACTCCATGTTCACGACCCAGCCGCCGCCGAACGTGATGCTGTCGCCGAGGAACAGGACGCGCGGCTCAGGCTTGTCGGCGAACAGGAGCGCGGGGACCAAGGCGAGGAAGGCGAGAGTCCGGCGAAGCATCCCTCAAGGATGAGCCGACAGACGAGGCATCGGAAGCAGGTTCTCGGCAAAGTTATTAACGAGGTCGGCCAGTTCGCCCTTCACCCGGGGGTGTCGCAGGGCTAGGGTGCGCGTCCTGGACACGCCCATCCACATCAAGGGAGCCCGCACCCACAATCTCAAGGACGTCGAGCTGTCGATCCCGCGCGGGCGGCTGACCGTCATCACCGGGGTGAGCGGCTCCGGCAAATCCTCCCTCGCCTTCGACACCCTGCACGCCGAAGGGAGCCGCCAATACCTGGAATCCCTCTCCGCCAAGGCCCGTGGCATGCTGGACGCCGCCCCCCGGCCGGACGTGGACTTCATCCGCGGCCTCTCGCCGGTCATCGCCATCGCCCAGCGGACCGGCGGCAACACCAATCCCCGCTCGACGGTCGCCACCCTGACCGAGATCGCGGACCACGCCCGTCCGCTCTGGATCGTCGCCGGCGACCGCCGCTGCCTCCGGGACGGGCATCCGGTCCGCCGACGTTCGCTCGACGACAACCTCCGCGCCCTCGAAGCCATCCCGGACGGCACGCGCCTGATGGTCGTCGCCCCGGTCGCCAAGGACAAACCCTCCGTCCTGCTCGAGGCCGCCGCCGACCTCGGTCGCCGCGGCTTCTCCCGCGTCCGCGTCGACGGCGTCGTCGCCACGCTCGAGGAAGCCGCCGGCCTGTTGTCCGGCCGCGAAGCCAAGCAACTCGACGTCGTGGTGGACCGCATCGTCGCCGGCCCCGAACAGCGCAGCCGCCTGGCCGACTCCCTGGAACTGGCCTTCCGCGAAGGCCGGCACCGTGCGAGCGTGCTCGCCGAGCAGGACGGGCGCTGGGAAGAGCACGTGCTCTCGCTTCACCTCGCCTGCGAACATTGCGGCGAGACGTACGAGCCCATCAGCCCGCGCGCCCTCTCGCACAACCATCCCGAAGGCGCCTGCCCGGACTGCGGAGGCCTCGGCCGGCAGATGCGCTTCCAGGAAAGCCTCTCCATCCGCGAAGAGTCCCTGTCGATCCACGACGGCGTGGTGAAGCCCTGGAAGTGCGCCACGCGCAAGACGCTCATCCGCCGTAACGCGATCACCCGCGCGCTCGCCGAGCAGGTGCCGTTCGACCTCAAGACCCCGTGGCGCGACCTGCCCAAGGCCGTCCGCGACCTGCTGCTCCACGGCGACCCCAAGCGTAAGTTCCTGCTCCCGCCGCCCAAGGGCCGCAAGCCCGTCGAGACCGTCTGGACGGGCATGTTCACCGAACTCGAGCACGCCTATCGCACCACGACCGGCGAATCACTCCGCCAGCGCCTGCTGCAGTTCCAGGCCGGCTCCGTCTGCGCCGGTTGCCAAGGCCGCCGCCTCTCCCCCACCGCCCTGTCCTTGCGCCTCAATGGCAGGACGATGGCGGAGTTCCTGGCGATGACGATCCCCGCCGCGCTGGAGTTCACGAAGCAGCTCGCCACGCACCCGGGCGTCATGCCTGCCGAGGAAGCCCGTCGCGGACTCGAGCAGCGCCTCGCCTTCCTCCACGACGCCGGCCTCAACTACCTCACCCTCGACCGCGAGTGCAGCTCGCTCTCTGGCGGCGAAGCCCAGCGCGTCCGCCTGGCCACGCAGCTCGGCCTCGGGCTCGTCGGCGTGACCTACGTCCTCGACGAACCCAGCATCGGCCTGCACCCGAGCGACCACCACCGACTTATCGGTTCGATCCGCGGCCTGCGCGACCTCGGCAACACCGTCCTCGTCGTCGAACACGACCGCGACATGATGCTCGCCGCGGACCACCTCATCGAGATGGGCCCCGGGGCCGGCATCGACGGCGGGCGCATCGTCTTCGAAGGCACGCCCAAGGCCTGCGGCGCGCACGCGACTTCGCGCACCGGCGCCTACCTTTCCGGCCGGGCCACGCTGCAGGGCATCGTGAAGCGCAAACCCGTCGGCAAGGCCGCGATTGTCGTCAAAGGCGCGACCGAGAACAACCTCAAGGAAGTCACCGCTTCATTCCCCATCGGCGCCCTCACCGTGGTCTGCGGCGTCTCCGGCTCGGGCAAGAGCACGCTCGCCATCGACATCCTTTCCGCCGCGGCCGCGCGCAGGATCAACGGCGCCAAGGTCGTGCCTGGCCGCCACGCCGGGCTAGACGGCCTCGAGCAGATCGCCGCGTTCACCGCCGTGGACCAGGAGCCCATCGGCCGCTCCCCTCGTTCGAACCCCGCGACCTTCACCGGCATCATGGACCTCATGCGCGACCTCTGGTCCGCGCTGCCGCTGGCCAAGGCCCGTGGCTACGGCCCCGGCCGCTTCAGCTTCAACGTCCGTGGCGGCCGCTGCGAGACCTGCTCCGGCGAAGGCTCGGTCGCGCTCGACATGCAGTTCCTCGGCGAGACCTTCGTCGACTGCCCCAGCTGCGCCGGCCGACGCTTCAACCGCGAGACGCTCGAAGTACGCTTCAAGGGGCTCACCATCGCCGACGCCCTGGGTCTCTCCGTCCACGAAGCCGCCGAGGTCTTCCGCGCGCAACCCAAGCTCGCCGAGAAACTCCGTACCCTCGCGGAGGTCGGCCTCGGCTATCTCAAGCTCGGCCAGGCGGCCAACACCCTCTCCGGCGGCGAAGCCCAGCGCCTCAAGCTCGCCGCCGAGCTCGCGCGCCGCGACCACTCCGGCCGCCTCTACGTCCTCGACGAACCCACGACCGGCCTGCATTGGGACGACATCGCCAGGCTCCTCGCTTTGCTCGGGCGCCTCCGCGACGCGGGCGCCACGCTCGTCGTGATCGAACATCACGCCGACGTCATCCTCGCGGCGGACTGGGTGATGGAACTCGGCCCCGAAGGCGGCGAGCAAGGCGGCCGGCTGGTCTACGCCGGTGCGCCCGAAGGCCTGCTCAGGCAGAAGGGCTCGCCCACCGGACGCGCGTTGGCGGAGGGCTGATGCGAGCTCAGAGCCTAGGGGCGAGCAGCGCCGCGACCGACCTCAGGTCGGCGATCTCCTCCTCCGAGAAATCATACGGGTGCATCTTGCCGACCCCGAGCACCCCGAGGACCTTGCCGTCGGGTGACAGCACCGGGACGGCGAGCGCGCCCTGGACGTTGGTCTGACGCGCGTCCGGCTTGGCCACGCCGCCGAGGTCCTGCTGCAGGTTGCACAGCTGCACCGCGTCCTTGCGCTCCGCCGCGCAGCCGGCGATGCCCTTGCCGAACGGGATCGCATCGACCTTGGCGAGCAAGGCGGGCGGGATGCCGCGCTGCGCGATGAGCCGCAAGAGGCCCGTGGCCGGGTCCGTACGATGGATCGTGCCCGTGACGCAGGCGAAGGCGGACAACGCGCGGTCAAGCACGGCGGTCCAATCCGGCGAGCCGGCCAGCAGTTCCTGGAATCCGTCGGTGCGCGAGCTCATGGAGAGTCAGACAGTCCCTCGGGCCAGACGTTCCTTCAACCAGACCAGGCCGCCGGCCTCGTCGCCGAAGGCGCCGTCGAGCTGGGCCTCGTAGGCCTCGTCCAGGACGCGGGTGAACCACTCCCCGGGGCGGTGCCCTGCGGCGATGATGTGCCGCCCGAGCACCAGGCGCTTCGGCGCGGCGGCGCGGACGTCGAGGGCCTCGGCGCGCGCCTTGAGCCAGACGCCCTGCGGCGAGGGCTCGTCTTTCGAGGCAGGGCCGCGTCCCTTGCGGTCGGCGGAGTCCACGCGGATCAGCCGGTCGATGCGATGCGCCTTGGCGGCCAGCCGGCGCACGGCGGCGTCGCCGGCCTTCTCCCTCTGCTTCCAGAGCTCATAGGGCGAGGCATGCCAGCGGACCAGCGGGAGCACGGCCTCGACGAGGCGGGTCTCGCGCGTGATGCGGGCGAGGAAGGCCTGCGCGAGCGGCACCGAAGCCTCCTCGTGCCCGTAGGCGTGGAGACGTCCGTCATGGGGCTCGCGGCGCGTCGTGCCCGCCTTGCCGAGGTCGTGCAGCAGGACCGCGAGCCCGACGATGAGGTCCTCGTCACGGTCGCCCGTGCGCTCGCGCGCGAAGGCGTCGAGACAGAGCCCCGTGTGGATCCAGACGTCGCCTTCGGGATGCCATTCCGGATCCTGCTCGACGCCGATGACCGCGTGCAGCTCAGGGTAGAACCTCGTCCAACCGCAGTCCCGGAGGAAACCCAGCCCCAGCGACGGCCTCCGGCCGCGGAGCAGGAGTTTCGTCCATTCCTCCATCAGCCGCTCAGCGGGCAGGTGCTCCTGGGTGAGGGTGGCGCAGAGAGCGATCGTCTCCGGCGCGACCGAGAACTCGAAGCGCGCGGCGAACTGCATCGCGCGGAGGACGCGGAGCGGATCCTCGGCGAACTTATCCGACACATGACGAAGACGCTTCGCCTTGAGGTCGGCCACGCCGCCCCACGGGTCGAGGACCTCGCCCGTGAACGGGTCCCACATGATCGCGTTGAGCGTGAAGTCGCGCCGTTCCGCGGCGTCCTTCGGCGTCATCGTCGGATCGGCCTCGACGGCGAAGTCCGTGTGCCTGGCGCCCGTGCGGTTCTCGCGGCGGGGCACGGAGACATCGACCGGCAGGTCCTTGAGCTTCGTCACCCCGAAGGCGGCGCCGACGGTGACCACGCCGAACTCCCGCCGCAGCGCCGCTTCGACCTCGCGCGTGCCCAGACCGTACACCTCGACGTCGAAGTCGAGCACCGGGGCCTCCATGAGCGCGTCGCGCACCGACCCGCCGACCAGCAGCGGACGTCCGCCCGCCTCGCGCAGCAGCCCGAGCGCACGGCGCACGGGACCGGGCAGCGTGATGAGTCCTGGAAGCGTCGCCGTCACGCCGCAGGAGATACCCTTCGGGCGCCGCGGAGGCGAGAGGTTTTCCGTCAGAGATTGGTCGTGAAACCCGCCTTCTGCAGCCAGGCCTTCGCCGTCTCGCGCCGGTCGCCCTGCAGCACGATCTCGCGCCCCTCGAGGACGCCGCCGGTGCCGAGGGCACGCTTGAGGTCGCGGAGCAGCGCGTCGCGGACGCGCATCTCCTGCGACTCGATCCACTGCCCCTTGAGGATCGTGACCTCCTTCCCTCCCCTGCCCGCGCGCTCGTACTGCAGGACCACCCGGCCGAGCTTCGGCTTCGCCTTGGCGGCGGGCACGACCGGCTTCGGGGGCGGGCCGGGCGGCAGGTCCTGGCCATCGAGCTTATCGAAAGGATTACCGCTCATGCGCCGCGACCGCAGGTTCCCGCGCCGGGAGTTCCGCCCTTGAGGTAGATCAACGCCTTCTCGTAGGAGCGGCGGCGCAGGTAGTGGTCGAGGTCGCCCGGCAGCGGGACGGCGCCCGGCTTCAGCTCTTCATCAAGCATCGCGACATCGGCCAGCACCGCATCCCTGGCGGGCGCCGGCCCGGCAAGCCGTTCAAGCGCCTCGAGGATGCGTTGCCGACGACCCGGGTCCATGGAGGGACAAATGGCGAGCGACGGCCGCCGGGCAAGCCCCGCGGGGCGGTTTTCATAGTGGACAAGGCCTGTTTGCGGCCCTATGCCCCACCTTCCCTCGGACGGATAGCTCAGTTGGTTAGAGCGCCTCTCTTACACAGAGGATGTCGTGGGTTCGAGTCCCCCTCCGTCCACCCTCACCGCAAACGACGCATCATGAAGAAGAAGCACACCCTGTCCGCCCTCGTGGAGAACAAGTTCGGGGTCCTCGCCCGGGTGGCCGGCATGCTCTCCGGCCGCGGCTTCAACATCGAGACCCTGAACGTCGGCCCCACCCACGACCCCGCCTACTCGCGGATCACCGCCACGGTCGTGGCCGACGAGGCCGCGCTCGATCGCTGCGTCAAGGCCCTGGACAAGCTGATCAACGTCATCACCGTCCAGGACTTCTCCCGTGAACAGGTCGACCACGTCGCCCGCGAGCTCATCCTCGTGAAGGTGAAGAGCGACCGCAAGACGCGTACCGAGCTGATCGAGATCGCCTCGCTCTTCCGCGCCAAGGTCGTCGACGTCGCCCACGACTCGCTCGTGATCGAGTTCACCGGGGCCGAGACCAAGATCAGCGCGTTCTTGGACCTCATCGCCCCCTTCGGCATCCTGGAGTCCGCCCGCACCGGCACCGTGGCCCTGCCGCGCGGACGCAAGAAGGCCGTGCGCTGAACCCCTTCCCACCAAAGATCCAATGCCTGCCAAAGTGTACACCGACAAGGACGCCGATCTCGGCTTCCTCAAGAACAAGACCCTCGCCGTCCTCGGCTTCGGCTCCCAGGGCCACTCCCACGCCATGAACCTGCGCGACAGCGGGCTCAACGTGATTGTGGGGCTCTACAAGGGATCCAAGTCGGCCGCCGCGGCCAGGAAGAAGGGATTCAAGGTCTATGAGACCGCCGAAGCCGTGCGTCGCGCCGACGTCATGCTCGTGGGCATCCCCGACATGAAGCAGGCCTCCGTCTGGGCGAAGGACATCGCCCCGAACCTCGGCAAGGGCGGCAAGACCGTCCTCTTCATCCACGGCCTCTCGATCCACTACAAGCTGATCAAGCCCCTCAAGAACGTCGACATCGCC
>JAURLX010000026.1 GCA_030830965.1 Verrucomicrobiota bacterium
ATTCACTACGGGGCGAGGGGAAAATGACCGGCTTACTTCGCCGTCGCCGCGACCGCCGCCAGGGAACCACTGAACTCCATGAAGGCCCAGACGATGACGCCGGTGACGGAGACGTAGAGCCAGACCGGGAAGACCCAGCGCGTGAGACGCTTGTGCTCCTCGAGGCGGCCGACCTTGGCCAGCCAGACGGCGCGCAGGACGAAGGGCGTGACGACGATGGCCAGGATAACGTGCGGGATCAGGATGAAGAGGTAGAGTCCCTTGAGTCCGGCCCAGACCGAAGCGGGGTCGGCCGGAGCGTAGGTGACGTTGGTCCGGCCGAGGGCGACCCAGAGGTGGACCTTGGAGGCGAGGTAGACCGCGAGGAAGAGGGCCGAGGTGATCACGGCCCACTTCATGGCTTTGCCGTGGCCTTCGCGATCACCGGCCTTGATCCGGAAGATGCCGACCAGGAGGAAGACGGTGGCCAGGCCGTTGAGGCCGGCGACGGCGCGGGAAAGGAGCTCGGTGGTGGAAGCCATGCCCCAGCAGAAGGGGTTTGATGGGAAAAGCCAACCCTTCCCCGCCCCGGAGCCTCCGCCCACCCGCAACTAATCCCCGCCCCCGTGGTTGGATAATATAACCGATGAACCCCCACCTTTTCACCCTGCTGGCGGCGACCTTCCTGGCCGCCGGCCCCGCCCTGAAGCTGGCCGACAGCGCTCCCCCCGCCCAGAACAAGGTCACGATCACCGTCAAAGGCGACAAGCGGATCATCGAGTCCAACGGCATCCCGGACCATAAGGTGGCCGCTTTCCCCAACCGGGGTAACCCCAACGCGATCTCCGAGCAGAAATACCGGCTCGAGGTGCCCGCCCATCCGCAGCCTGCCGCCGAGCAACCCGGCCGATTCCCCTACGCCTGGGGCGTCGCCCTGAACGGCGTGGTCTTCGACCCAGGCACCGCCGAGGTCTATAACGATGGCGACCGGAGCAACCCTTGGCGCTATGAGGCGCTCAAGAGCAATACCGAGATGGGCACCACCCCCCGGATCCCGGTCGGCCTCGGCCTCGATCAGAACCACGGCCACGTCCAACCCAACGGCGCCTACCATTACCACGGACTCCCCACCCTGCTCATCGCCCGGCTCTCCGGCGGAGAGACGAAGATGACCCACGTCGGCTGGGCGGCCGACGGCTACCCGGTCTACGCGGTCTATGCCTACGCCGACCCGGCCGATCCGAAGAGCGCCCTCAAGGCGATGAAGAGCAGTTATCGCCTGAAGACGGCCGAACGAGGCGGAGACGGGCAGACCAGTCCCACCGGCAAGCCCGACGGTTCGTTCGCCCTGGATTACGAATACGTGGCCGGACACGGCGACCTCGACGAGTTCGGCGGGCGCACGGGCGTGACCCCGGAATTCCCGCAGGGGACTTATTACTACGTGCTGACCGAGGAGTTCCCCTTCATCCCGCGTAAGCTCAAAGGCACGCCGGATCCTTCGTTCAACAAGACCCGCATGGACCCGCACGCGAACCTCGGCGGCCAAGGCGGCCCCGGCGCCAAGGGCAAAGGGAAAGGCAAGAAGGGCCCACCTCCCCAGTAACCGCGTTCGCCGAGCGGTGAACGCCAAGGTAGGGGCGTGGCTACGCCGCGCCCTTTCCTCGCAAGGAGGGCATGACGTAGTCCTGCCCCTAACTTAGTGCCACCCTCCGGCGGCCTCCTAGGTGCGTCCCCTCAGGCGCCCTGTTTCGGGTCGAACTTCTTCTTCGGCTCTTCGGCCGCAGGCTTGCCCGCCGGCTTGGCGCCCGGATTTCCGGGCAGGTTGAAGCCGCGACCTTCGACGAGCTGGAGGCGACGACGGACGTCGGCCGGCAGCTTCTCGACGGAACCCTTCTCCGTGATGTCGCACTCGAAGGTCGTCTTACCGTCCTTGTCCTTGATCACCGCGTGGCGCTTGCCGTCTTCCTGCTGGATCGTGACCGAGCCCTCGGCGTCGGAAGCCATGGACGTCGAGGAGCTCTTCGTCCCGCTACCGAAGCTGAACGAGAACGAGTGCGAACTGGACGTGCTCGAACCCGCACGCGCCCGCAATTCATCGACCGACGGGATGTGCGAACGACCGCCAGGCGCGGGCAAGACGCCGGCCTGCAGGTCCTGCAGCTGCTTGAGGAGTTCCGGCGGGATCACGCCGCCCGGACCGACGATGGTCACGCCCGGCGGGAGGCCGCGGACCGCGGCACGGGCTCCGTCCTTCGCTTCGGCGCGCGGCTCGCGGTCGACGCGGGCGGCCAGCGTGAGTTCGACGACCATGGGCTCCGGGCCGCGCAGGAGCGTGAGCTTCACCTTGTCGCCAGGCTGGCGCGTGCGCACGAGCGCGCGGAATTGGTCGGCGTTGAAGAGCACCTGGTCATCGAGACGCGTGAGGATATCGCCTTCCTCGATCTTGCCGACGGAGGGTCCTTTTGGATCGATGAAGCCGACGACGATGCCGACGCCGGCGGGCACGGAGGCGACCGCTTCATCGCGCGGGCCGACATTGAGGCCGGCGTAGGCGACGCCGGCGACGGCGGGCTTGGCGGCGGAGCTGGCCGGCTCCTTGTCCTTGGCCTCCGCCGTACCGATGAGGCCGGCGAGCAGGAGCATGTGGAGGGGGATCTGGCGGAACGTATTCATGGGGGTCCTTTGAAAGATGAGCGTCGGAGGTCGGCGGATTTGTTCAATGCGTCTCCAGGGGCAGGAACCCCAGTTGGTCGTTGGGGCGATAATCGATCAGGCGCGTCTGGGTGCGCGCATCCTCCCAGCGGGTGGTGTCCTCCCAGCGCACGCGCACGGGACGGGCATACGAGCCGTCGGCGAGTTCGACCGGGCGGAACAGCTGGATCTCCGGGCGCGAACGATCGGCGCGGACGAGCTGGTAGGCGGGCGCCTCCGGCTCGACGGGCCCC
>JAURLX010000027.1 GCA_030830965.1 Verrucomicrobiota bacterium
CATGTTCGGCGACATCCTCTCCGACGAGATGGCCGTCATCTGCGGCTCCCTCGGCATGATGGCCTCCGCCTCCCTCGGCGCGAACCGCAACCGCCACGGCTGCGGCTACGGACTCTACGAGCCTTCGGGCGGCACCGCCCCCGACATCGCCGGCCAGGACAAGGCCAACCCCTGCGCCCAGATCCTCTCCGTCGCCCTGATGCTCCGCCACTCCTTCGGCCTGGAAGCCGAAGCCAAGGCCATCGAGCTCGCGGTCGAGAAGACCATCGCCGAAGGCATCCGCACCGCGGATATCGCCGGCGGCGGCAAGGCCGTGGGCACGAAGGCCATGGGCGCGGCGATCCTCGCCCGACTCTGACCGTGGACGAAGCGGCACGTCAGCGTGCGGCCGAACGTCGTCGGGAGGCCGTGTGCAGTCCGTTCATGCGCATCCCGCGCTTCCCCGCCGACGTCGCTCGCGAGCTGCTCGACGCCGGTTACCACCGCGTGGACCAGCTCGCCGGCCGCTCGCCCGAATCGCTCCACGCCGAGATTGCGGCCCACAACAAGGCCGAGCTCCCCGCGCATTTCCTGCCCTCGCTGCGCATGGCGGTCTACTTCGCCGAGACCGACCGACCCGACCCAAAGAAGCTCTTCCTGGATCAGTGGGGATGAGCGCAGCGTTCAGCGCCTGAGCCGTTCGCGCCAGTCCTTGTGCTCCTCCTTGTAACGCTGGAAGGCCTCGTATTCGGGGGGCGTAAGGAAACCGTCGCCGTCCTGGTCGATCTTGGGGAAGAGCCAATCCCAGCCGGGCTTATGCGCCTCCCATTCCTTGCGGGAGACCTTGCCGTCGCGGTCGTCGTCGGCCTCGGCGAAGAATCCTTGGACGACGTTCTTGGCCTCCGCCTTCGCCGCGAGCGGCCGTAGGGACTCGTCCCAGCGCGTCAGCATGGCCGCAGACCGCAGGGCCTGGGCATAAGCAGCGGCGTCGATCCGTTGCACGGCGGTCCCCGCCTCGATGGCCTGGCTCGCGGCGATGCCGACGGCTTCGCCGCACATCATGAAGGTGGGCTCCATGCGCGCCGAGGCGTAGCCGAGGTAGGACGCGGAGAAGCAGACCGAGACGAGCAGGTTCGACGCATCGGACTCCTGCGGAGTCAGCGCGCGATACGGGATCGGATAGGGCGTCCTGGTCGGACCATGGGATCCGCCGACGAACATCCAGCCTTCGAGCCCGACGAACGTCTGGCCATCCTTCTCAACCACGACGCGACGGGCGGGATAGGTATCGATGCCGTATTGGGCGAGGGCCACAGGGTCATCGACCTGCGTGCGGTTATAGACGTCGGCCGCGGTGATCACATAACGCCCCTGCAGGCGGCGCGTGAGACGGACATACAGCTGGCTCGGCCAGCCGGCGGTGTCGGGATGACGCGGCAGGTCGAGGCCGAGCTCGGCGGTCTCCTTGCGGAAGTCTTCGGGCACGCGCGCATCGGTGCTCATGAAGTGATGCAGCCCGCGGAGGTAATCCTGATGCGCCTTCCAGACCTTCGCCTTGGCCGCATAATCGCCATCTGCATAAAGATGACTGATGGCGACCGGCGCCATCGTGATGAGCGAGTTGCGGTGGTAGTTGTATTCACCGGCGTTCATCCAGCCGGGGAAGATGCGAGCGAGCCGCTTCTTCAACTCCTTCGGGTCGGTGATGCTGGCCTTGAGGTGCTCGACGTAACGACCGACGAGTTCGTAGTCCTTGGCGTCGTAGCCGGCCGGCGGCGTGAGTGGCGCGCGCCGGGCCGGATCGGAAGTCACGTAATAACGGTAGTTATAGGCCTGGATACGCGAGTCAGCCGAACCCACGACCTCGGCGAAGCGACCCGTGATACCCGGAAGCAGCCCGCTGGCGGCGTCGCCGGCCTTCACGTAGGGATCGAGCGGCGTAAGCTCCACCGGTTCGCGCACGCCGGCGGCTTCCTCGCCGAACTCCTGCGTCGACTCGCGGGCCACGCGATACGGCACGCCCGCTCGGGCCATGAGATCGCCTTCGTAACCTGCGTCGATGAACACCTTCGCTTTGACGCGCAGACGTCCCGCCTCGGTGGCGACGGCCGGCGGGCAGCCCAAGGCGTCATAAGGGGCGAAGTCGAACGACGCCGACACGATCCTGCCGCCAGTCTTCTCGACCGAGCCCACCCGCAGCTGACGGACGACCTCGATGCCTTGGTCGACGAGGAGTTTCTCGAACGAAGCGCGGATGATCTCAGGGGAATTACCCAGCGTCGTCAGCAGCGGCTTGGTCATCCCGCCCGTCGCGGCCGGGTTCGGGCAATCCTCCAGCGGCTTGATGCCCGCGCCGAGGATGCCGCCGACCCAGCGGGAGGGCTCGACGATCACCACCGAGCGGCCGGCCCGTTTCGCCGCGGACGCGGCCATGATCCCGGAGGGCGTGGCCCCGTAGACACAGACCTCCACTTCCCTGCGCTCCATGGCTTGGACGAAAAGGGGCAGCAGGCCGAGGCACCGGAGCAGCATCTTCATGGCCCCATCCTGCCCCCCGGGACCGCCGGCCTCAACTCCCCAATCAGTCGACGGCCGCAGGTCAACAGCGGCCACGATTTGCGGTACGCCCGGACTTCTTCACCATAGGGACATGGCTTCCGCACCGGCAGTGGTACCCGTCATGACCCTGGGCGACTGCGTCTTCTTGCCGCAGCAGCTCCTGCCGCTGCGCATCTTCGAGCCGCGCTACCGCCGCATGCTCAAGGAGGCGCTGGAAGGAAACCGGATGTTCGCGGTCTCGCAGCTCGACGCCGACCTCCTGTCCCCGGAGGACGATGAGCCGTCCTGCCCTTTCACCTGCGTGGGAAGGATCGTCGGCCACGTCGAGCATCCCGACGGGACATCGCACGTGATGTTGGAGGGGCTGCGCCGGGCGCGAGTCCTGAGAAAGCAACGCCGCACGCCCTACCCGCGCCTCGAGGTCAGCGCGGTCGACGAGGAGGAGGCGCCCGACACCGCGGCCGTGACGCGCGAGGTCGCGCGCCTGCTGGCGCTCTCGGAGAAGTTGACGTCCGCCCTGGGCGCCGACGCGGACCCTCTCATGGGCCGCTTCCGCGGCCTGACCGGCCGTCCGGGCGCGCTGGCCGACGCGGTGGCCGGCCACCTGCTGACGGACACGGGCACGCGGCGCCAAGTGCTCGAATGCCTCGCCCCCGGAAGACGCATCCGCCAGGTCGCCGACGCGCTCGCCCGCCTTGACGCCCTCAATGAGATCGGACGACAGGGCGGCGACGAGACGACGCGCGGGCTGAACTGAGCTCAGGGCGCGAACTGCAGCGAGTAGACGTCCGCGTCTTTCAGCACGAAACGGAGACGGATCGTACGGCCGGCGACATCGGCGAGGTCGGAGCCGCGCCTCCAGACGAAGTCGTGGGCGACCCGGTTGCCGGCGAAGTCCTGGGAGTCGGCCAGGGCGCGCCCCTCCACGGGACGTCCTTCCTCGTCGAGGACCTCGACCCGTACCGAGCCCGCGGCCGAGGTCGCGAGGTTGAGCCGCAGGTGACGGCCCGAGAACCTGAGCGGGCGCGTGGTGAACTCGCCCCCGGAGGCCGGTGCGTGCATCGAGGCGATGCCGTCGAGGCGCCAGGAGTGGCGGCGGAGGTGCGACGACGGCTGGGCGTAGTCCTGGTTGGTGAAGAGCGACATCTCCGCCGGTCCCGTGCGCACGATGTTCAGCACCGGATAGCCCGTGCGCGAGACCCACTGCCCGAGCTCCGTGCCGGGGCGGATGAGAGCCTCGCCGAAATTGCGGTCGAACGTACGTCCGTCGCGCGAAGTCATGAACACGCAGTCCGACGCGTCCTTGGCGGAACGGTAGTAGGCAGGATCGACCCTGAGCCCCGCGGCCTCGGCGTCCGTGAGCGGGCGGCGGCCGGGCACCCAGCGGGCGGCCGTGGCGATGAGCAGGTGCGGGGCGCGGAAGTAGGGCTGCGTCTGGGACGTGTAGAAGTGATGGTCCTGGGCTGGCCGGAAGGCCATCGGCACCGTCTCGCCCCAGGAGAGGAAGTCGACGGAGTCGGCGCGCGAGACCGTGCGCAACCCCGCGGGTCGCCAGACCCCGTCCGCGACCGATCCCGCGGTGAACGTCCGGAAGAAGGCCACGTAGCGCCCTTCGTTCGCTGACCAGAACGTGACGTTCTGCGAATCGAAGGCGCCCTTGGTCAGGACCGGCTCGGAGCGGAGCCGGCGCCAGCGGATGCCGTCCGCCGAGGCGAAGGCGAAGAGGCCGGAAGGTCCGCCCTTGAGACTAACGACGCCGCCGAGCGCCTTGAACCGCTCGGACGCAGGCACGCCCGGACGGGTGTCCAAGAACGGACTGAAGTTATGGGTGACGCCCGGCGCATCGAGGATGACGTTGCTACCGGCCGGAGCGCCGGGCAGGCCGGTCGCGGGCTTCCGCCAGGTCCGTCCGTCGGCGCTCTCGGCGTAGCAGGTGACTTCTCCCGTGCCGTCCGGGCCTCCGCTCTTCTTCCCGCGGTAATAGAGGCGGAGCAGCCCGCCGTCGTCGATCACCGTGCAATAGGCGCAGAACGGACCTTCCCAAGGCTGGTCGAATCGCATGACAACCCCTTCGTCACGCGGCTCATGCTGACGCAACGCGGCCCCTTTCGTTTCGGCGACGAGATGCAGGTCGAAGAAAGGCTCCAGCCTCGAGCCCAGCTCTAACGGAGACTCGGCCTGAAGAAAGGCGCCCGCCGTCAGACCCGCTGCCACGAATACAGGTTTCATGAGCAGGACCCTAGCACGGCTGGCCTCTACGGTCGAAAACTTCGGCTTTTCGGCTTCGGCCCATCCGGCACTTAGACCCTAAAATCGACCCTGTCCTAGGTTTTTCCGGTTTTATCTTGATGTTTAGAGTCATTCTAACTCTTTCCTGTTTAGAATGAGTCAAAATCTCAGCGAACTCGACCTCTCACACCTTCAAGAGGCCCTCAGCCGCAGCGGGCAGAAAGTGACGCCGCAGCGCGAGACGGTGTTCAAGGTGCTGCTCGCCAAGCGCGACCATCCGACCGTCGACGAGGTCTTCAACCGGGCCCGCGAGGCGATGCCCGGCCTCTCTCTCGCCACCGTGTACAACTGCCTCGAGACCTTCGTGGGCTGCGGGCTCGTACGGCAGGTCAACCACGAGCGCGAATCCACCCGCTACTGCCCGAACCTCGCGCCGCACGCCCATTTCCGCGACAAGGAGACCGGGCGCGTGCACGACATCGACCTGCCCCCTGAGGTCCTCGGCAGCCTCCGCTCGATCCTGCCGCCCGGCTTCGACTCCGAGACCATCGAAATCAGCTTCCACGGCCGCGCTCAGGCCAAGGACGGTCCCGCCAGCTGACCCCCTGCTATGCCCGCCTCCCTCGAGATCAGGAACCTGTGCGCCTCCGTCGGCGACCGTCCCATCCTGAAGAACTTCAGCCTCACCGTGCCCAAGGGCGAGGTGCACGCCATCATGGGCCCCAACGGGACCGGCAAGAGCACCCTCGCCAAGGTCCTCGCCGGCCATCCCGACTACGCCGTGCAATCCGGGGAGGCGCTCGTGGACGGCGAGACGATCCTCGGCCTCGAGCCCGACGTGATCGCGCGGGCCGGCCTGTTCCTCGCCTTCCAGTACCCGAGCGAGATCCCTGGCGTCACCATCGCCAACTTCATCCGCGCCGCGCTCGTCGCGCGCCAGGCCAAGGGCGCCCCCTTCGACGCCAAGGCTTACTACGCCGAGCTCTACGCCAAGATGGACGCGCTCAAGATGGATCGGAAGTTCACCTCCCGCTTCGTCAACGAGGGCTTCTCCGGCGGCGAGAAGAAGCGCTGCGAGATCCTCCAGCTCATGATGCTCAGGCCGCGCTACGCCGTGCTCGACGAGACCGACTCCGGCCTGGACATCGACGCCCTCCGCATCGTGTCCGAGGGCGTCAACGCGATGCGCGGACCCGACACCGGCTTCCTCGTCATCACCCACTACCAGCGCCTCCTCGACTACATCGTGCCCGACCGCGTGCACATCATGTGGGACGGCAGGATCGTCCACAGCGGCGGCAAGGAGCTGGCCCTCGAGCTCGAGGAGAAGGGCTACGACTGGGTCAAGAAGGAGCTGGCCCACGCCTGAGCCCATGGCCGACCTCGACCAGGACGAGCGGATGCAGCGGGAGGCGATCGACGTCGACCGCTCCAAGGGCGACTTCCGCTACGAGGAGGACTACGCGTACGACGCCGGCGTCGGCCTCGACGCGGGCGTGGTGGACTACATCTCCCGGGTGAAGGGCGAGCCGGAGTGGGTGCGGGAGTTCCGCCACCGCTCCCTCGGCGTCTTCGAGTCCATGCCCATGCCCACGCACTGGGCCACGGACGACCTCGACAACATCCGGTTCCAGGAGATCCGCTACTACCTCGCCAAGGGCCAGAAGCCCAGCCGCACGTGGGAGGAGGTGCCGGACGACGTGAAGCGCACCTTCGAGCGCCTGGGCATCCCCGAGGCCGAGCGCAAGTTCCTCGCCGGCGTCGAGGCGCAGTTCGATTCCGAGGCCTCCTACTCCCGCATGAAGGAGGAGCTCGAGAAGCAGGGCGTCATCTTCTGCGGCCCCACCGAGGGCCTGCGCGACCACGCCGAGGTCTTCCGCCGCTGGTTCGGCAAGGTCATCCCGGCGGGCGACAACAAGTTCGCCGCGCTCAACTCGGCGGTCTTCTCCGGCGGCTCGTTCATCTACGTGCCCAAGGGCGTGAAGGTGGCCCAACCCCTGCAGGCCTACTTCCGCATCAACGCCCAGAACTTCGGGCAGTTCGAGCGCACGCTCATCATCGCCGACGAAGGCGCGGAGGTCACCTACATGGAGGGCTGCACCGCCCCGAAGTTCGAGACGGCGACCCTGCACTCCGCAGTGGTCGAGCTGGTGGCCCTCAAGGGCGCGAAGATCCAGTACGTGACCGTGCAGAACTGGTCCTCCAACGTCTTCAACCTCGTGACCAAGCGCGGCGTGGCCGAGGAGGACGCCGAGGTGCGCTGGATCGACTGTAACATCGGCTCCCGGCTCACCATGAAATACCCCGGCGTGGTCCTGCGCGGGAAGCGTGCCCGCGGCGAGGTGCTCTCCATCGCGCTGGCCAACGACGGCCAGCACCAGGACACGGGCGCCAAGATGATCCACGCGGCCGACGACACGACGTCCAACATCATCGCGAAGTCGATCTCGGTGGGCGAAGGACGCTCCACCTACCGCGGGCTGGTCCACATCCCCCGCACCCTGCGCGGCTGCCGCAACAACACGGAGTGCGACGCCCTGCTCATCAACGAACATAGCCGCACCGACACCTACCCGGCCATCTCCGTGCGCGGCCGCCGCAACTCGGTCCAGCACGAGGCGAGCGTCTCGAAGGTGTCGGCCGAACAGATCTTCTACATGATGCAGCGCGGCCTGACCGAGGGCGAGGCGATGTCGCTCGCGGTCAACGGCTTCGTCAACGACCTGGTGAAGGAGTTCCCGATGGAATACTCCGTCGAGCTCAAGCGGCTCATCGAGCTGCAGATGGAAGGGTCGGTCGGATGAGCGCGCCCGCCGCGGACGCGGGAGTCGCCGACCCGGCCCTGCAGCGCGCGCACGAGGCCGGCGCGCCCGCGTGGCTCGCCGAGGTCCGCCGCACGGGACGGGAGGCCTTCGCCTCCCTGCCCATGCCCGGCCGCGGCGACGAGCGCTGGCGCTTCTCCGACGTCCGGTCGCTCTCGCTCGAGGGCTTCGCGCCCGCTCCGGCCCCCTCGCAGGAAGACGCCGCGCGCCTGGCCCGGGGCTCCGCGCTGACGGCCGATGCCGCGGCGACGCTGATCTTCATCGACGGGCACTGCGTGTCCCGACCGGAGCTGCCGGAGTCCCTGCGCCGGGCCGGCGTCGTCTTCGCGCCGGTCGAAGATGTCGTCCGGGACCGTCCGGAACTGCTCCGCGGGGAGGCGCTGCGCCCGCCGGCGCTCCTCGGGGGAGGCAAGTTGCTCGCGCTGCAACGCGCGTGGTTCGGCTCGGGATACGTCCTGCACGTGCCGGACGGGATCGAGATCCCCCGCCCGCTCTCCGTCGTCCACTGGGCCCTGAAGGACGGCTCCGCCGCCCTGCCCCACGCCCTGATCCACGTCGGCGCGCGCGCCCGCGCGACGGTGCACGAGTGGCGCCTGGCGGCGCAGCCCGACCTGCGCACGCTCTCCGTCTCGGCCACCGACCTTCACGCCGGCCCTGGGGCGCGCGTCGAGCGGCTCTCAGTCCAGAACTGGGGCTCGGCGGCCCAATCCTTCGAGATCGACACCGTCGCAGCCGCCGCCGGCGCCGAGGTGCTTTCGGTCAACGCCGCCGTCGGCGCGCGCCGCGCCCGCCTCGAGAACGTCGTGCGGCTGGAGGGCGAGGGAGCCGACGTCAAGCTGCTCGGCATCGCCGTCGCCACCGGCGAGCAGGAGTTCGACCAGCGCACGCTGCAGGTGCACGCCGCCCCGGGCGCGCGGTCCGACCTGCTGTTCAAGAACGCCCTGCTGGACCGTGCCCGCACGGTCTTCTCCGGCCTGATCAAGGTGGCCCCGGGCGCCCAGCGGACCGACGCCTACCAGACGAACCGCAACCTGCTCCTCTCGCCTGAGGCGGAGGCCGACTCCCTGCCCGGGCTGGAGATCGAGGCCAACGACGTGAAATGCTCGCACGGCGCCACGACCGGCCAGGTCAGCCCGGACGAGCTCTTCTACCTGCTCTCCCGTGGGATTCCGTTGCCCGCCGCACAGGAGCTGCTGGCGCAGGGCTTCCTGGAGGAGGTCCTCACCCGCATCGGCGACGCCGGGGCGGCCGAGGCCGTGCGCGGCATGCTCCGCGCGAAGTTCCATTCCTGACCCATGAGCGAAGACACCACCGGACAGAGGCACGCCCCCGGACCGCACGACCGCAACCTGGCGCGCGACGTGCAGGCGACGGTCATTCCCGCCGGAGAGCCGGCCGTGCTGCCCGCCGGCACGCGCGTGACCATCACGCACCGGCTCGGTGGCAACTTCACCGTCGTGTGCGACAACGGCATGTTCCGCATCCGGGGCGCCGACGCTGACGCGCTCGGCGAGCAGCCCCCCTCGGAGGGCGCCGAGGCCGAGGGCAAGACCGACGCCTACGGGTCGACGGGCACCGCGGAGCACCCGGGCCACCGGGGCCGCCCCGCCGAGGAGTCCGTCTGGGAGCAGCTCAAGAAGGTCTTCGACCCCGAGATACCGGTGAACATCGTGGACCTCGGGCTCGTCTATTCGATGAAGCTCGAGTCCATCGACGGCTCCGAGGACCGCCATCGCGTCACCGTGGCCATGACCCTCACGGCCCCGGGCTGCGGCATGGGCCCGGTCATCGCCGAGGACGCGCGCAACCGCGTCCTCAACGTGGCCGGGGTGAACGAGGCGCGCGTGGACATCGTGTGGGATCCGCCCTGGACGCAGTCGATGATCTCCGAGGACGGCAAGATGCAGCTGGGCCTGATCTGAAGGCGGGACCAGGCGCGGGGCGGGCCTAACCCGCTTGCACTCGGGGCGGTTTTCCCAACCCTGCGAGGACCCCTTACGCTTCGACAAACCCTCCCCTCCATGGATTCAACCGTTCGCCTCCCGGCCCTCCTCTGCGCCGCCCTGCTGACCGCCGCCCCCGCGGCGTGGTCCGCCGAAGGCGCCCCGGAGGACGTCCGCTTCCAGACCGAGACGCTCCTCACCGGCCTGCCGCAGCCGATGCACCTCGAGTTCGGGCCGGACGGACGCCTCTGGTTCAACGAGTACGGAGGATCCCTCAAGCTCTACGACCCGAAGACCAGGCGCGTGAAGCTCGTGGCGGAGATGGAGATATTCAAGACGCAGGAGAACGGCTTCCTCGCCTTCGCCCTCGATCCGAAGTTCGCCCAGAACGGCTGGATCTACCTGATCTACTCGCCCGTCGGCTTCGACGGCCAGCACCTCTCCCGCTTTGAGGTGAAGGACGACCAGCTCGTCGCCGGCAGCGAGAAAATCATCCTGAAGTACGAGGAGCAGCGCCTGCAGTGCTGCCACCATGGCGCGACCTTGAAGTTCGGCCCCGACGGCTGCCTTTACTTCTCCACGGGCGACAACACCAGCCCCTTCGGCGACAGCAAGGGCTACGCCCCGCTCGACCAGCGACCCGGCAAGGAGCCGTGGGACGGACAGCGCACGTCCGCCAACACCAACACGCTCGTCGGCAAGGTGAACCGCATCCGCGTCCATGATGACGCTACCTACAGCATCCCCGAGGGTAACCTCTTCAAGCCCGGGACGCCCAAGACGCGACCCGAGATCTTCGCGATGGGCACGCGCAACCCCTGGCGCCTGAGCATCGACCCGAAGACCGGCTACGTCTACTGGGGCGAAGTCGGCCCCGACGCCCGCGTCGACGGCCCCCGCGGCTCGCGCGGCTACGACGAGATCAACCAGGCGAAGAAGGCCGGCAATTTCGGCTACCCGCTCTTCGTCGGGAAGAACTTCCCCTACGCCGAATACGACTACGCGACCGAGAAGGTCGGGCCGCTCTTCGACCCCAAGGCGCCGCTCAACAAGAGCCGCAACAACACCGGCCTCGTCGAGCTGCCGCCCGCCGTGCCCGCCTTCATCTACTGGCCCTACGCCGCCTCGGACGAGTGGCCGGAACTCGGCGAAGGCGGCCGCACCGCCTGCGCGGGCCCGGTCTTCTACTGGCAGGAGTCGTACGAGAAGACCAATGGTTTCCCGAAGCACTTCGACCGCTCCCTGCTCTTCTGGGACTGGCAGCGCCCGTTCATCAAGTGGGCCCGCCTCGACGCGAAGTCCGACCTGCAGGGACTGGAAGCCTTCGCCCCCACGACGTTCGTGGCCGCCAACACCGACGAGCAGCGCAAGAAGCAGCAGGCCCTCATCGACAACGGCGCGACGATCCTCCGCCGGCCGGTCGACGCGACGTTCGGTCCCGACGGCTGCCTCTACCTGCTCGACTATGGCGACACCTGGGGCGTCAACCCGGACTCCGCCCTGCTCAAGATCTCCTACGTCCGCGGCAACCTCCAGCCGGTCGCCAAGCTCGCGGTGTCATCCCCGGCCGGCCCGACGCCCCTGAAGACGACGCTCTCCGCCAAGGGCTCGCGCGACCTCGACGGCGGCCAGCTCAGCTACGTCTGGAAACTGCAGCCCGGCGACAAGAAGCTCGGCGAGGGCGAGGAGCTCACCGTGGCGCTCGAGACCGCCGGCAACTTCAACGTCGAACTCACCGTCACCGACGGCCAGGGCGGCTCGGCGACGCGCGCCACCCCCGTCGTCGTCGGCAACACGACCCCGACCGTCCGCTTCCTCGCCCCGCAGGACGGCGACTTCTTCACCCCTGGCAAGCCCCTCGACTTCAAGGTCGCCGCGCAGGACGCCGAGGACGGCACCTCCGAGGCCAAGCCCGCGGAATTCGCCGCGCGCACGCTGGTGACGTCCGCGTTCCTGCCCGCCGACGGCAAGGCCGTGGCGATCGACCCGGGGCTGTCGCTGATGCGCCAGAGCGATTGCTTCAACTGCCACGCCGTGGAGACCCAGCTCGTCGGCCCGTCGTTCGTCGCCATCGCCGACAAGTACCGCAAGCAGGCCGGCGCCGACGACCTCCTCAACAAGAAGGTCCGCCTCGGCGGCAGCGGCGTCTGGGGTCAGGTCCCGATGCTCGCCCACCCGCAGCACACCGAGGACGAGGTCGCCATCATGCTCCGCTGGATGCTCGCCCTCGAGAAAGGCAAAGGCGGCCCGACGCTCACCCGCGGCCTTGAAGGACAGCTGACCGCGCCCAAGGACAACAAGCCGGGCACCCTGCTCCTCGAGGCTGTCGTCACCGACGCCGGCGCCGGCGCCGCCGGTCCGCTGACCGGCAAGGGCGTCGTCCGCCTCCGCCACCGCCGCATCGAGGCCGAGACCGCCGAGATCACCGGCGGCAAGAACACCGGCAAAGCCGTCGGTTCGACCCAGCACGGCGGAACGCTGAAGTTCGCCAACCTCAACCTGGCCGACACCAAAAACATCAAGGTCAACGCCTCCGCCGGCGGCGGCGCCAAGGGCAGCCAGATCGAGGTCCATCTGGACTCCCCGACCGGTCCGCTCGTCGCCACCGTCGACATCGCCCACACCGGCGACTGGGGCAAGTTCCAGGAGAACAAGGCCAAGCTCACGCCCACGCCCGGCCGCCACGACGTCTACCTGGTCCTGACCAACCCGAAGAAGGGCGGCGGCCTGATGAACGTCGACTGGGTGCAGTTCGACCGCTGAACGCCTTGTCGGACGAGGAGCAGAAGCCCGACGACCCGAACGATCCGGAGGTGATCGC
Source organism: Verrucomicrobiota bacterium (assembly GCA_030830965.1). GTDB lineage: Bacteria > Verrucomicrobiota > Verrucomicrobiia > Opitutales > UBA953 > UBA953. The sequence continues at coordinate 12,354 of JAURLX010000027.1, forward strand.
CCGGGCCGGGCGGGCCGTGCTGGTGGGCCTCCAGCGCCGGGACGAGACGCCCGAGGAGGCCCGCCTGCTGCTGGACGAGCTCCGCGAGCTCGTGACCAACCTCGGCGTCGAGGTGCGCGCCGAGGTCGTGGCCCGCGTCCGCGAAGAGAACCCGCGGCACCTGGTGGGCTCGGGCAAGATGGAGGAGATCGCAGCCCTGGCCCGCGACAAGGCATGCGGCCTGATCATCTTCGACGACGAGCTCACGCCCGCGCAGCAGCGCAACTGGGAGAAGGACTCGCGCGGCCTGCGGGCCATCGACCGGCAGGAAGTCATCCTGGACATCTTCATCACCCGCGCGAAGACCCGGGAGGCGGTGCTGCAGGTCGAGCTCGCGCGCCTGCAGCAGACGCTGCCGCGGCTCAAGCGCCTCTGGTCGCACCTCGACCGCCAGCGCGGCGGGGGAGCGATGCAGCGCGATGCCGGCGAGACACAGATGGAGATGGACCAGCGCAAGATCCGCGACCGCATCGCCAAGGTGCGCCGCGACCTCGCGGAGGTCGTGGCCCAGCGCGCGACGCAGCGCAAGCGACGCCAGCGCGTGCCCCTGCCGACGTTCTCCATCGTCGGCTACACCAACGCGGGCAAGTCCACCCTCCTCAACCGCCTCACGGGGGCAGGCGTCCTGGCCGCCGACCGTCTCTTCGCCACGCTCGACCCGACCACGCGGCGGCTGGGCCTGCCCTCGGGACGGACCTTGCTTCTGACCGACACCGTGGGCTTCGTCCGCCGCCTGCCGCACCGCCTGGTCGAGGCCTTCAAGGCGACGCTGGAGGAGGCCGTGCAGGCGGACTTCCTGGTGCACGTGGTCGACCTGGCCTCGCCCGAAAGGGAGAAGCACGCCGCCACGACGCTGCAGGTGCTCGGCGAAATCGGGGCCGGAGACCGGCCCGTGATCACCGTGCTCAACAAGGCGGACCTGCGCCCTGACCCCTTGGACCGGGCCGAGGCCCTGTCGGCGCACCCTGGAGCCATCCTCGTCAGCGCCGAGACCGGCGAGGGTATCGCCGAACTTCTGGCCCGCCTGGAGACAGCGGCGGCCTCCAAGGACCTGCCCATGCGGCTCCTGATCCCGCACGCCCACTACGCCCTGCTGTCCCGCCTGCACCGGGAGGCCACCGTGCTTTCCAGCGCGGCGGAGGACTCGGGCACCCGCGTCGAGGCCGTGGTGCCCGCCCGCCTGCAGGACCTCTGCCGCCCCTGGAGCGTCCAGGAATAGGGGTATTTTTTGCTCCCATTCCTGGAACCTTCTCCCTAAATCCGGGGTACTTACATCACACCCATGCGCACCCTCGCCCTCCTCACCCTCGCGACCGCCGCCTCCTCGGCTTTCGCCGCCTCCGCCGCCGCGGAGAAGGCCTACAAGGCCGACATCGCTTCCATCTTCGAAGCCAGCTGCATCGGCTGCCACGGCAAGGACGGCAAGAAGCCCAAGGGCGGCTTCAACATGACCTCCCTCGCCAAGATGGAGGAAGGCTTCGGCAAGGCCAAGAAGCCCGCGATCGTCTGGGGCAACGCCGCGAAGAGCCCCCTCTACACCTCGGCCGAACTCGGCATCTCCAACCCTGACGACGACCACGCCATGCCCCCCGGCGACAAGGAAGGCCGCAAGCCTCTCACCAAGGACCAGCTGGAGAAGCTCAAGAACTTCATCAACTCGAACAAGTAAGCCCCAAGAGGCGCTTGCCGACCTAAGGCCCGCGGAACCCCGCGGGCCTTTCTGCTGTCCAAGAGCAGGCCGCCACGGGACTTGCCCGGAAGTCGGTTTGGCCGCAACTTGAACCCATGCGTCCGCGCCTGCTGCTCGCCCTCGCCCCGAACGTCGCCCTGGCCCTGCTGGCGCTCTGGCTCGGACCGGACGGGACAGAACGGGGCCCCGCGGTGCTCTCGATCATCGGCAATTTCCACATCCTCGCCCTGCACGTCCCCGCCGCGCTCCTGCTGATCGTCCCGCTATTCGAAGTCTGGGAACGCCACGAGGAGGCCGCCGGCGTGACCGTCCGCCGTCTCTCGCTCATCTCGGCCGTCGGCACCTTCGGCGCCTCCTTCTGCGGGGTGCTGCACGCGCACTTCAACGGCTTCGCCGGGGAAGGCGTCGAGAGCCACCTGTGGGCGGGCGTGACGGCGTCCTTCTTCGCCGCCGGGGCCTGGGTCGTCCTAGGGCAGGCGCGCCGCATCCGTCTGATCGCGCAGGGCGCGGCGATCGCCGTGATGTCCCTCGCCGCTCACGTCGGAGGCGAACTGGTGCACGACGACGGCTTCCCCTTCCGCCCCAACAAGGCCGTGCGCGAGAACCGCGGCGTCACGAAGGCCCCGCCTTCCGCCCCCGACGACTACCGTGACGTGATCCAGCCGATCCTCGAGAGCCACTGCGTGGGCTGCCACGGGGCCAAGAAGGTGAAGGGCAAGCTCCGCATGGACTCCGTCGAGGCCATGCTGAAGGGCGGCGAAGAGGGGCCGGCCCTGGTGCACGGCGACCTCAAGAAGAGCGTCCTCTTCGCGCGGATCACCCTCGACAAGGACGACGACGACCTCATGCCCCCCGCCGAGGAGTCGCAGCTCAACGCCGCGCAGATCGAGGCCATCCGCCTCTGGATCGAGCGCAAGCCGATCCCCGCCACCGTCGCCAAGGAGGCCCGCGTGGGCGCCAGGAAATGAGGGTCCTCCCGACGCTGCTGGGCGGAGCCTGCCTCGCGGCCGCCGCCTTCGCCGCCCCTCCCACACGCAAGGACGCGCCCAAGGTAACGCTGAGCCGCTCCGATTTCTCCTCCGTCATCGCGCCCATCCTCGACGCCCGTTGCGTGTCGTGCCACGGCCCCAAGAAGGTGAAGGGGAAGCTCCGGCTCGACTCGTACGACGCGATGATGAAGGGCGGCAAGAACGGCGCGGCCTTCGTGCCCGGCCGGCCCGACACCAGCATGCTGCTGGCCCGGGTCTTCCTCCACCCGGGTGCGGGCGACCTGATGCCCCCCAAGGAAGAGAAGCAGCTCACCGAGGCCCAGAAGGAGGCCATGTACACCTGGATCGAGGGCCGCCCCATCCCGGCCGCCCTCGCCAAGACGGCCAAGGACGGGCTGAAGGCCGCTCCGGCGAAGGACGACGCTAACCGCTGAGCCCTTTTCGCTTTGCCCCGGCGTCCCCGGGGCTTCTTCATCTTCACATCCCCATGAAACCCCGCATCGCCCTGCTGTCGGCGCTCTTCGCCGCCCTGAACCTGCCGCTCGCCGCCGCGACCAAGCCCCTCGAGGTGCTCCTGGTCCTCGGCGGCTGCTGCCACGACTACGCCACCCAGAAGGACCAGATCAAAAAGGGCGTCGAGGACCGCCTCAACGCGCGCGTCACCGTCGAATTCGTCGACGTGAACGACAAAGCCTTCACCGACAAGAAGACCCGCCCGGTGTTCGAGGTGTACAAGAAGGCCGACTGGGGCCGCGCCTACGACGTCGTCATCCATGACGAATGCGCCGCCGACATCACCGACCAGGCCTACGTGAACAACATCCTGGACGCCCACCGCAACGGCCTGCCGGCCGTCAACCTCCACTGCGCGATGCATTCCTTCCGCTGGGGCAACTATCGCGAACCCGTCAAGCGGGGCGCGGACAACGCGCACTGGTACGAGTTCATCGGCCTGCAGTCCACCGCCCACGGACCCCAGGCGCCCATCGTCGTCGACTACACCGACGGCTCCAGCCCCATCACCAAGGGCCTGCAGGGATGGACGACCATCAACGAGGAGCTCTACAACAACGTCCAGATCCTCGACGCCAAGGAGATCGCCAAAGGCACCCAGAAGATCCCCGAGAAGAAAGACAAGAAGGGCAAGGTCACCCCGGCCAACGAGGTCAAGTCCGTCGTGGCCTGGACCAACCTCTACGGCCCCAAGAAGACCCGCGTCTTCAGCACCACCCTGGGGCATAACAACGGCACGGTCGGCGATGCGCGCTACCTCGACCTCGTCTGCCGCGGCCTGCTCTGGTCCGTCGGCAAGCTGGGCGACGACGGCAAGCCCGCCGAAGGCTACGGCAAGTGACCCGGGGCTCCGACCCCCCGACAAAGCCCCGGCAAGCCGGGGCTTTTTCTTTCCCCACGGCCCATGGACGCCTAGAAGACGGCCACACCCCATGCGCCCCCTCGCCGCCCTGCTCCTGCTCGCCGCCCTGGCCTTCGCCGCGGACAACCCTCCCGTGCCGCGCCCGCTCTGGCCCGGCGACGCCCCGGAAGGCGACGGGAAATTCTCCGACTCCTCCAAAGCCCGCCTCACGGTCCACCTCGCGGAGAAGCCCAACGGCGCCGCCATGGTCATCTGCCCCGGCGGCGGCTACGGCGGCCTGGTCACCAAGGGTGAAGGCCACGGCATAGCCGCCTGGCTCAACGCGCACGGCATCGCCGGCATCGTCCTCGAATACCGCCTGCCTGCCGGACGGCCGTACGTCCCGCTCCTCGACGCGCAGCAGGCGATCCGCACCGTGCGCGCCAACGCCGCAGCCTGGAAGGTCGATCCGAAGAAGGTCGGGATCATCGGCTTCTCCGCCGGCGGCCACCTCGCCTCCACCGCGACGGTCCATTTCGATACCGTGGAGACCCGCGCGCCCGGCGCAGTGGCGGGCCAGAGCAGCCGTCCGGATTTCTCCATCCTGATCTACCCCGTGATCAGCATGGACGAGGGCGTGCACCGCGGTTCGAAGAAGAACCTGATGGGCGACACCCCCGCGGCCGGCCTGCCCGATTACTTCTCAAGCCAGAAGCACGTCCGGGCCGGCACGCCGCCGGCCTTCCTCGCCCACGCGGTTGACGACAAAGTCGTCCCGATCGAGAACAGCCGGATGTTCTTCGAGGCCCAGAAACGGGCCGGTCTGCCGACCCGGCTGATCGAACTGCCCAACGGCGGCCACGGGCTCAACGGCTACAAGGGCCCTTCCTGGGACAAGTGGCAGGCCGAATCGCTCGTCTGGCTGAGGGAGCGCGGCTTCATCCCCTGAGCCGACGCCGCCACTTGTCTTTTCAGCCAGCCGCATCCACCGTGCCGCATGGAGATCATCGTCATGGGCTGCGGCACCTCTCAGGGCGTCCCCCTGCCCGCCCATGACAATCCCGGCCTGGACCTGAAGGAGCCGCGCAACTGGCGCACCCGGGCCAGCGTGCACGTGGTCGTCGAGGGACATCACGTGCAGGTCGACGCCGCGCCGGAGTTCCGGCTGCAATGCATCCACAACGGCATCCGCAGGGTGGACACCTTCATTCTCACGCACGGACACGCCGACCACGTCCTGGGGATGGACGACCTGCGCCAGTTCTGCACCAACGACGGAGGCAGGGCCGTCCCGGTGCACTCCACACGCGAGGGACTCGACCGCGTACGCGCGATCTATCCCTACGCGCTGACCGAACGCAGCCTGACGGGCTATGCGGCGTTCAGCCTCCACGAGGCGGCGGGGCGGCTCGACCTGCCCGGCGGCGGCAAGGTACGCACGACGCTCCTGCCGCACGGCGGGCAGGAGGTGCTGGGCCTCGTCTTCGAGGAGCCCTCGACCGGCAGGAAGTTCGCCTACTTCACGGACTGCAAGGGGCTCACCCCGGAGGCCCGCGCGCTCGCGGCCGACGCGGACCTCATGATCATCGACGCGCTGAGGCCCAACGCCCACCCGACGCACCTGACGGTCGACGAGGCCCTGGGGGAGATCGAGACCGTGAAGCCGAAACGCGCGCTCCTGACGCACATGACCTACCAGGTGGGCTGGGCCGAGTATTCGGCCCGGCTGGCCGGGCGAAACCCCGAGACGGGGCTGTGCCACGACGGCATGCGTATCCGGCTCGACTGAGCAGTTTGGGCTTCAGCGCGAGGGCAAGGAGTCGCACCATCCCCCATGCGCATCGTCCCGTTGCTCGCTCTTGCCGCCTTCGTCTGCCGCCTGGCCGCCGCCGAAGCCCCCGGCCCCGTATGGGCCGAGGACTTCTCCGACGCCGCGGCCTTCAGCAAGAACTGGAAGCCCTACGGCTTCCTCGCCGTCGGCATCTCGGAAAAATCGCCGCTCGGGAAATCGGTCAGCGGCAAGGACGCGCGCCCCGAATGGTGGTCCCTGTCGGAGGGCGTCCTGGTCGGACGGAACATGGCCGAGGAGAAGCACCCTCCCGGCATCCGGCGCGACGTACAAGGCGCCGACCTGCGCGTCACGCTCCGCTTCCAGATCACCAAGGAGGGCATGCTAGGACTCAGCTTCGCGGGTCCGAACCGGGCGGTTGAGCGTGACTTCAACGTAGGCGGCATCCACGTGCGGTCGTCGGGGGTGAGCGCCTGGGACAACGACGTGATGCACCCCAAGGGCTCGCCGGAGGCCGCGGAATTGAAGAAGAAGGGCGTCTGGAACCGGAAGTTCTTCTATGTGAAGACCGACAAGACTCCCGTCGCGGCCGGCGTCTGGCACGCCCTTTCCGTGGAGATCCGGGGCCGCCGCCTCACCGCCGCCGTGGACGGCCGGGAGGCGCTGTCCTTCGACACCGTCTGCGGCGACTGCCCGAAGATGAACATCGGCCTCCAGGCGGGCGGGGCGAAGAAAGGCGAGCCGTCCGTCCCGACCCTGGTCGACGACGTCAAGGTGGAGCGTCTCTGAAGGCCGCGCGCAGGCCACGCCCCTTCTTGCCTTCCGACGAGGACTGGGTTCTGCTCGACCTCCCGTGTTCGCTAACCTCACCGAGAAGCTGACCAAGGCGCTCCGCGACCTGCGCGGCCTGTCCAAGCTGACGGAGGACAACGTCGGCCCCGCCCTCAACGAGGTGCGGTCCGCGCTGATGTCCGCCGACGTCAATTTCAAGGTCGCCAAGGACTTCACCGAACGGGTCAAGGTCGCCTGCCTCGGCCAGGCCGTCATCGAATCGGTCAACCCCGGCCAGATGGCGGTCAAGATCGTCTCCGACGAGCTCACGAAGCTCCTCGGCGAAGGCGAACGCCCGATCGACCCCCGCCGCCCGCTGCGCGTGCTCCTCGTCGGCCTCCAGGGCTCGGGCAAGACCACCAGCGCCGCCAAGCTTGCCAAGCACCTCGTGAAGAAGGAAGGCGTCCGTAAGCCTTCCCTCGTCGCCGCCGACTTGCGCCGCCCGGCGGCCATCGACCAGCTCGAGACCCTCGCCAAGAACGAAGGTTTCGACTTCCGCGCCGACCGCGCCGCGACCGACGTCGCCGCGATGGTGGGTCGCCTGGTCAAGGACGCCGAAGCCGCCGCCGCGGACCTCGTCATCGTCGACACCGCCGGCCGCCTCCAGATCGACGGCGA
>JAURLX010000028.1 GCA_030830965.1 Verrucomicrobiota bacterium
TCCACCAAGGGACTGCCTTCCGGCGACTCGGGCCCGAACAGCCCCGCCTTGGACGCCAACGCGCGCTTTCCGCGGGCCGTTCGTGACGCCGGGGCCGAAGCTCAGAACCGCAAGCCCTTCAGTTCGGACGAAGCCTGGGGCGGCCTCACCAGCCTCGACAACCGGCAGATCCGGATCCTTGCGAAATCCATCGTAGATGAGATCCGCTGGCGCTGCATGTATCCGCACCGCACGGAGGAGGGTAACAATTTCATCTCCCCCTTCCACGACACGCCCAAGACTTTCCGCGGCGCGACGGGGACGTCCACGACCCAGGTGCCCCTGCCGTTCCAGGGCATGGCGCAGTTCGTAAACCGCTTCACCTGCAATACCTACCAGCTCATCGGCAACGGAGGCTGCCTACAGAACGCGATTTACCGGGCCGACGCGCTTGGCGCCGAACTCACGACCCGGGTCGGCGCCGCGGTCCGACCCTCCAACGACTATGAGCAGCGGCCTAACCAGGGGCCGGGACAGGTACCATGGACGCGGGACAACGTGAGGCTCAATCTGCGCGCAGGGCACGCCGCAGGCTCGGCCAACGGCAGCGCACAGATGACCGAGGGGGCGCCGGGGAGCCTGCTGCAGTCGGACATTCTTGCCGCCGTCGGATCGGCGATGGTGACGAGGTCCGACACCTTCGTGATACGTGTCTACGCCGACGCCCAGAAGGGACGGGACGTCGCCCGCGTCTGGATGGAGGCATTGGTCCAGAGAACCCCCGAGTTCATCCAGCCCGACGCCGGACAATCGCCCGAACTACTCCTGACCAGCACGACGAACTCCAAGCTGGCCAACCCCGCACTCAAGCCGGCCAACCGTCTGCTGGGCCGGAGGTTCAAGATCGTCCGAGCCAGGACCCTCCGGCCCGAACAGCTGTGATCATGAGGAACATCCGCTTCCTGCTCACCACCGCGACGCTGCTCCCGCTCGTCGCGCTCGCCGCCGATCCGCCCAAGGAGATCAGCGCGCACTTCAGGGCCATCTCCCTCGACCTCCCGATCGAACGGGCCGCCTTCATCAGCGGCAAACAGACCATCCCCCTCTCCATCTCGGCGGATTTCTTCAGCCCTGAGCAGGCCTACCGCGGGCCCGAAACCCTCCCGTTCCTGCTTCTCGCCGCACCGCCCGCCTTGCCTGACGCACGGACTCCGATGAGAGGGGAGATGAGGAATCTCGAAGCCGTCGCGGCCGCGGAGACCGCGAAGCACGACGAACTCGCCGCACGCGCCGCCGTCTTCTTCGCGAATGCCGCGGAAGGCCCGGAAGGCGACGCGGCCCGGAACGCCGCCGAGGAGCTCCTCAAACAGGCGACGGTGCACGCGGACAAGGCGAGTTCCGCGCGGAACGCCGCGACGGAAATCCAGAACCGCATCGACCTGATCCCGCCCCCTCCGCCGCCGGATCCGAAGAAGATCAAGCCGGTCGACCCCGCCCGCCACCCGCCCTCCCCCCTCGCGGAGGTGGTGCTCGCCGATGGCTCGAGCAGCATCATCCTGTTCGCGACCTCCTCGATCGGGACCCGGGCCTTCGTGATGCCAGAGCCGGCCGGCACCAACGCGATGGGGACCCTTCGGTTCATCAATCTCGGCAAGACCAGCCTTAGCGTGAGAACCAGGGATGGGGTCAAGCCCGTGCCGTCCATGGGTTTCGCCGACCTCTCGCCGTCGGTCGACGCGTTCGGCTACGCCGGCCTCGAAATCCTCGGTCCGGACCCGGCCGCGAAACCCCTCCGCATCATCCGCGCACGACCGGAAAGCACCGCGCGTACGACCTACTTCCTGGTGCAGGACGAGTCCGGAAGCCTGCGTATCAAGGGCGTGACCGAGCGCGCGCCCCGCTGAGCCTCAGGCGGGACGCCAGTCGAGGATCTCCGCCTGGGGCATCCTGCGCCCTTGCCAGCGGTTCCACTGCAGACGGACGGCGAGCTCCACAGGCCTGGAGGGGGGCGGCAGACGATCGGCCATACGCCAGGCGACGAAACCGAGGCGACGTCCTCCGCCCAACGAGACCTGATGACGAAAGTTGCCCTCACCGAAGACCGTGGCGGGACGGTCGAAGGCGATCCCCCTTAGTCCGAAAACGGGCTCGGGGTTGCCTTCGCCGAAGGGCTGCAGCAGCTCAAGGTCGTCGAAAAGCCGGTCGGTCACGTCGGCGGGGGTGATCCAGTGGGCGATCTCGATTTCGCGGGCCGAGGCATCCTCCTCCGAGGAGGCGGCGAGCTGACGGGCCACCTCCTCCGCGAAACGTCGGCGGAATTCCGGGACCTTGTCGACGTCCAGCGCGACGCCGACGGCCATGGGATGGCCGCCGTAGGTGCGGAGCAGGCCGGAGCATGCGGCGAGCGCCTCGACCAGGTTGACCCCTGGCACGCTGCGACCCGAGCCTTTGGCGCCGTCTGCGTCGCAGCCGAGCACGATGACCGGACGTCCGAGCGATCGGCAGAGTTTGCCCGCGGCGATGCCGACCACGCCGGGGTGCCATTCGCCGAAGACGACGCACCCCTCTCCGGGATGCTCGCCGGCCTGGGCCGCGGCCTCCTCGGTCACCTTGCGGTCGATCTCCTGCCTCTCGCGGTTGAGCGTATCGAGCTCGGCCGCATCACGGAGGCAGTCCTCCTGGGACTCGGAGAGCAGCAGCCGTAGAGGCAGCGCCGCGTCGGCGAGACGGCCGCTCGCGTTGATGCGCGGGCCGAGCCGGTACGAGACGTCGACGGAGGTCAGCACCCCGCCCGGCTCCATGCCGCTCACCGCGATCAGGGCGCGGACGCCGGGCCGACGGGCCTCGCCGAGGGCGCGGAGCCCGTGCGCGGCGAGGATGCGGTTCTCCTGACGGAGCGGGACGAGGTCGGCGATGGTGCCGAGCGCGGCCAGGTCGAGATAGTCCCGGACGGCGATCACCGAGCCCCGGGAGTCCCCCTCCAAGCGGAGGACCTTGAGCACGCCGTGGATGAGCTTGAAGACAAGCCCGGCGGTGCAGAGCGACTGCCACGGGGCTTCGGCCGGGTCGTTGACCCGCGGGTTGACGAGGATGCAGGCGGCGCGCGTCTCCTTGGCCACGTGGTGGTCGACCACGATGACGTCGGCGCCCGCGGCGCGCAGACGATCCACCTCGGCGGAGGAGTTCGTGCCGCAGTCCAGCGCGACGAAGAGGGAGGGCCGGGCGTCGGCGAGGACGCGCTCGAGCGCCGCCATCGAGAGTCCGTAGCCCTCCTCCATGCGCCGGGGGACGAAGGCCTCGGGCGCGGAGCCTAGGCGCCGGAGGAAATGGACGAGCATCGCGGTGCTGGAGACGCCGTCGACGTCGTAGTCGCCCAGCACCGCGATGCGCTCGCCATCGCGGCAGGCGCGCACCAGGCGTTCGGCGGCCTCGCGGAGCCCGCCGACCGCGAACGGGTCTGAGACGTGCGCCAACTGGGGACGAAGATGCCGTTCGGCCTCGGCCTCGTCGGCGAAGGCGCGGGCGAGCGCGTGGGCGAGCGGTTCGCTCACCCCGAGGGCGGCCGCGATGCGGCGTGCAAGGCCATCATCAACGGCCCGGTGCGACCAAGGGGCCATCTTGCAGGGCCTCAGGCCTCCTTGTCGGAGCCCGCCTGCCACGCGTAGGTGCGAGGCAGTTCGGCGGACTCGACCCCCTTGCGTTCGCCACGGTGCCACCAGTAGAAGACGGGGCTGGCGATGAAGATGGACGAGAACGTGCCGATGAGGACGCCGTAGGTGAAGACTTCCCCGTAAAGGCGCACGTCCCCGGCGCCGAACGCCCACAGGGCGACGGAGCAGAGGAAGACGGTGGCGGCGGTGAGCACCGTGCGGGAGAGGGTGCGGTTGATCGCGAAGTGGACGCAGTCCGCCAGGGGGCGTCCCGGATTGGCGGCCAGTTCCTCGCGGATGCGGTCGAAGACGACGATGGTATCGTTGATCGAGTAGCCGATGATGAGCAGCACCGTCGCGATCATGGTCGCGCTGAACTGCCCCCCGAGGAGGACGAACAGGCCGACGGTCAGCAGCACGTCGTGCAGCGTGGCCACCATGGCCGCGACGCCGAAGCCGGCCTCGAAGCGGAGCGAGACGTAGACGCCGATGCCGAGCAGGGCGAGCCCGACGGCCCAGAGCGCCTCGGTGCGCATGGCGGAGCTGACCGAGCCGCCCACGGCTTCGCGCGAGAGCACGACCTTCTCAGGGGCCTGCCCGCGGTCGCGGAGGATCTCGGGGTACTTCTCGATCAGGCCGGCCACGATGCGTCCGACGTTGGCGAAATCGCCCTTCGCCGGGGGCTCCGTAAGCGAAGTCTCGACGCGCAGGGTGCGATCGCCGCCACCCACCGGCGTCTGCACGGTGACCGTCGTGTCCGTCAGGCCGGCCTCGGCCGCGACGGCGAGGACGCGCGCGGTGTCGACGCGAGCTCCGGGGACCAAGGCGACCACGGCCGATTCGCCGCCGCGGAAATCCTTGCCGAAGGCCTCCTTGCCCCGAACCCCGAGGGCGACGAGGCCCGCGATGATGAGCATCCAGGAGGCGGCGAAGGCCGGCTTCGCGTGGCGGAGGAAGGGGATGGCCGCGTCGGGCCGGAAGACCGGCAGCCCGAAAAGCCGGGTCAGCACCCCCCGGGAGATGGCCATCTCCTGCAGACCACGGCAGGTGACCAGCGAGGTGAAGAGCGTGGTGAAGATGCCGATCGCGAGCGTGATGCCGAAACCACGCACCGCGCCGGACCCCATGAACACGAGGATGAGCGCGGTGAGCAGGGTCGTCAGGTTGGCATCGACGATGGTGAGCGTGGCCCGCTGGTAGCCCTCCTTGAGCGACAAAGCCCGATCCTTGCCCAAGGCTGCCTCCTCGCGGACGCGTTCAAAGATCAGGATGTTGGCGTCGACGGCCATGCCGAGCGTCAGCACCAGGGCGGCCACGCCAGGCAGCGTGATGGTGGCGTCGAAGTAGGCCAAGGCGCCGAGGATCATCATCAAGTTGAGGACCATGCCGAGCACGGCGATGAACCCGCCCCACAGGTAGAAGCCTACCATGAAGAGCACGACGAGGCCGACGGCGACCGCGGAAGCCTGGACGGACTTCAGCTGGGAGTCCTTGGCGAGCGAGGGGCCGACGGAGATGACGTCCTGGGTGACGAGGGGGAACTCGAGGGGGTTGTTGAGCACGTTGGCGAGCTCGACCGCCTCCTCCCGGGTGAAGGAGCCGGTGATAGTCGCGCCGGAGCTCCGGATGGCCTCCCGGACGGTGGGGGCGGACTGCAGCTTGCCGTCTAGCACGATGGCGAGCTGTCCGATGGCGCCGCCGGAATTGCCCTCGGCGATGCGCGCAGTGAGGTCGCCGAACTTCTTGGAACCCTCGTCGGTGAACCGCATGTCGACGTAGAAGGAGAGCCCGTCGTCGGAACGGCCGAAGGCCTGCCGGATGATCGCGCCCGTGGCGTCGGCCCGCCGGCGCACGTAGTAGCGATGGAGCGCGGCCTGCCCGGTGCGGGCGTCGACGTCGCGCTGGGTGAGCACCTCATAGGTGGCGACGGCCGAGGAGCCTCCGCCCTCGGACAAGGCCCTGAGGGAATGCTCGCGTTCGGTCTCCTGAGGGCGCTCGTAGCGGTGGACCTGGCGAAACTCGAGCTTGGCGGGCTTCTTGAGGGCGTCGATGACGTCGGGGTTGTTGGCCGCATCTTCGCCCGGCAGCTGGACCTCGAGGGACAGCTCGCCGACGGGCCGGATGACCGGCTCGGCGACGCCGAAGGAGTTGATGCGCTGCTCCATCACCTTCACGGCCTGCGCGACCATCTCCGCGGGCGGGACCTTGGCACGCTCGACCTCGCCCGTGCCGCCGGATTCGGCGCCCGTGGGGTCGACTTTCAGCGTGAATGCCACGCCTCCCTGCAGGTCGAGGCCCAGGCGGAGCCGGCCCTGCGAACGGCGGAGAAGCTCCTTTAGGACGATGCCGTTACGCTTGGCCTGCTCGGGCTCCCGCACCACTTCATTCTCGCGGAAGAAGAACGGGAGGAGGTCGACGCCTTGGTCGCGACCCTTGCCCTCGCCGATGTCGCGGAGCGCCTGGAAATAGGAGACCGACCTGCGGTCGGCGGGTACCGCGGCGTCGCCGGACGCCTTGACGCGACCCAGCGCCTCCTGATGAATCTTGGCGAAAACGTCCGCGCGGTCGACGACCTGGGAGGGGACGAACTGCTCGAACGGGGTGGGGGCGAGCGGGTAGAACTCGGCCCACGAGACGGCGAGCACGACCAGCGATAATGCTACCTTCCAGAACCAGGTCCTGGCATTCATGGCTAGAGGTCCGGGGAAGGTTTAGGACTGGACGGCCTTGGCGGCGTCCTCGGCCTTGCCCATGACGGCGGACTTATGGACGGTCATGCGGCCGGAATCGATCTCAAGGGTGATGCGGTCGTCCTTGAGCGACACGACCTTGGCGTAGATGCCTCCCGCGGCGATGACCTGATCCCCGACCGCGAGGGAGGACTGAAGCTTCTCGAGCTCCTTCTGACGCTTCCGCTGAGGGGCGAAGAGCAGGAAGTACATCCCCACGAGGAGAAGCCCGTACATCAGGAGGATCGACATCCCCCCGGGGGCCTCTGGCGCCGGAGCGCCGGCGGGAGCAGCCTGCGCTATCCACTGGAAGCCAATGATTTGAGTTAGGTTCATGGTTGTTATTGTTGGAAAGTCTTGAAGCCGAAAGCCTTGTAATGGTTCGGTGGGACAAAAAGGCAAGCCCCGCTTGCCCGCTTTGGCTTGGATTAGGGGTAAGGGCGTGGCATGCTGACCGACTTCACATGAGCGAAACCTCACAGGGAAACGCCGTAACCAGACCCCTAACCTTTGCGGCCGTCCTGGCCGCCCTCGGGGTGGTGTTCGGCGACATCGGCACGAGCCCCCTGTATGCGTTCAAGGAATGCCTGCGGGTCTCGGGGCCCGGGGGCGCCGGACTCGGCACGGACGCGGTGATTCCCCTGCTCTCCCTGATCCTCTGGTCGCTGATCTTCGTGGTGACGATCAAGTACGTGCTGCTTGTCATGGAGGCCAACGACGAGGGCGAAGGCGGGGTCATGACCCTCGTCTCCCTGGCGTCGGCGCATCAGAAGCAGGCCGAGCAGTCCCAGGAGCCGGAACGGAACGGCAAGCCGAGAAGCAAACGCAGGAATGTGATCATCATGCTGGGCGTCTTCGGCGCCGCCCTGCTCTACGGCGACGGGGTCATCACCCCCGCCATCTCGGTGCTGTCCGCCCTCGAGGGCCTGCGGGAGGCCAACGACAAGCTCGGCGGGGGCGTGTCCCACCAGTTCTTCAGCTGGTTCATCCCCGCAGCCGCCGTGACCATCCTCTTCGTGCTCTTTCGTCTTCAGAAGGCTGGCACCGGCAGGGTCGGCATGTATTTCGGGCCGGTGACGCTGGTCTGGTTCATCAGCATCGCGCTGACCGGCTGCTGGTCCCTGTGGACGCACTCGGCGGTTTCGGCCCAGCTCCTGGCCTCGCTGAACCCCTTCGAGGGCGTGCTGTTCATGGTGCATAATCCGATGACCGGCATCCTCGTGCTCGGCTCGGTCTTCCTGGCCGTGACCGGCGCCGAGGCGCTCTACGCCGACATGGGGCACTTCGGTCAGGGCCCCATCCGCACCGGCTGGTACTTCGTCGTGTTCCCGGCCCTCATCCTGAACTACTTCGGCCAAGGCGCCTGGGCGCTCGACCCCGCCAACGCCTCCGAACTCGCCCGGCCGGGATTCAGCCCCTTCTTCAACATGGCGCCGGCCTGGGCGCAGATCCCTCTGGTCATGATCGCGACGCTGGCCGCCATCATCGCCTCCCAGGCCCTCATCTCGGGGGCGTTCTCGATCACCATGCAGGCGATCCAGCTCAACTTCCTGCCCCGGATGCGCATCGAACGTACCTCCGACGTGGAATCGGGGCAGATCTACGTGGCGACCGTCAACTGGATGCTGATGTGCGGCTCGATCTACCTCGTGCTGCACTACGGGACCTCCGAGCAGCTGGCCAACGCCTACGGCATCGCCGTGAGCCTCACCATGCTGGTGACGACGGTGCTCTTCGGGCAGTACATCAAGCGCAAGATGCGCGTGTCCGGCGCGGCCGCCTATGCGATGCTCTCGCCCTTCATCGCCCTGGAGCTGCTCTTCGTGACGGGCAACGCCCACAAGATCTGGCCCAACGGCTGGTTCCCGCTCGCGATCGGCGTCCTCGTGTACCTACTGATGTCCATCTGGAACAAGGGACGCATCGCGATGAAGGAGAAGATGCGCGAGACGGAGAGCACGGGCGACTTCGACAACTTCCTGGACAGCGTCGAGGACCGCTTCCTGGCGGGCAAGCTCGCCCGGGTCAAGGGCACGGCGGTCTACATGGCCGGCTCGACGAAATCAGTGCCGATGGCGCTCGCCCACAATCTCAAGCACAACCGCGTGCTGCACGACCACATCATCTTGGTCACACTCATCGTCGACGAGGACCGGGCGATCGTGCCGCCCTCGGAGCGCGTCAGCTTCCAGACCCGCGGGCCGAAGTTCTGCAAGGTCGCAAGCCATGAGGAATTCCCCTCGGTACTGAGCGTGACGGGGAAGTTCGGCTTCCGGGAGAAGCAGGACGCTTATCCGGTGCTGGAGGCGGCCTACCACGAGCTCAACATCGCGCCGAACGAACTCGAGACCACCTACTTCCTCAGCCGCGAGACCATCGTGCGCGCGACGACGCTCATCTCGCTCAACGGCCCGCAGGAGAGGATCTTCGAGATCCTGAACCGCAACGCGCTCTCGGCCACGGCCTACTTCAACCTGCCCCCCGGACGGGTGGTCGAGCTGGGGATGCAGGTCGAGCTGTGACGTTCAAGGGAAGCTGAAGCGGAAGACGAAGGCCTGACGGCAGGGGTGGTTCTCCTCGTCGGCCATCTCGCGCGGGGTGGCCACGACCACGAGGGAGCCGAGCCGCTCCCAGGGCAGCTCGTCGGGCCAGCCGAGCATCGTGACTTTCATGCCGGGGACGGCCCGCACCGCCGCGGTACGGACCTGGGGGCCCGGCCACCCGTAGGCGATGAGGTAGACATGCCTGCCGTCGCGCGAGGCGGTGAAGCGGAAATCGCCCTCAGCCGAAGGCGCGCGGGGGCGGACGTCGTGGACGGCCTCTCCGTTCACATTCAGCCACGCCTCGACATAGACGAAGGCCGAGCTGGCCGCGGCATCGCCGGGCGAGATGCCGTGATACTCGCCCGGGGGCAGTCGCCCCGCGGCGGCCGCCTCGATCAGGGAGACAAGCGCCTCGGGACCGGAGGCGGACGGGGGCCGTACGCACCCCAGCAGGAACAGGGCGCAGATCAGTGCCCTGCCGCCCATCGGGAAGGTCAGCGGGCGCCCCTGGCCTTGGCGACCAGGTCGTAGAACCGGTCGAACAGCACGTCGGCGTCGTTGGGACCGGGGCCGGCCTCGGGATGGTACTGGACGGAGAAGACCGGACGGTCCTTGAGCCGGAGCCCCGAGACCGTGCCGTCGTTAAGGTTCAACTCGGTGACGACCGCGCCGCAGCGCTCCAACTCCTCCGCGGTCGAGGCGAAGCCATGGTTCTGGGCGGTGATCGCCACCCTGCCCTCCTCGACGTTCTTGACGGGCTGATTGCCGCCGCGATGGCCGAACTTGAGCTTGTAGGTGGAGGCGCCGATGGCGTGGGTGATGATCTGGTGGCCGAGGCAGATGCCGAAGACAGGGTAGGACTTGATGAGGTCGGCGACCGCCTCGTGGGCGTATTTCAGCGCGGCGGGATCCCCGGGGCCGTTGGAGAGAAAGACGCCGTCGGGGTTGAACTTGCGGATCTCGGAGGCGGGCGTCGTTGCGGGGAAGACGTGCACGTCGAAGCCGGACGCGACGAGACGCCGGAAGATGGAAGTCTTGGCACCGAAGTCATAGGCCGCGATGCGGTAGCGCACCGGACGGTCCTTGGCCTTGTAGAGCGCGGTGCCGGGCACGGTGAACGCCTCGCAGTCCCCCGCCTTGACGTTGAAGTGATAGGGGGCCTTGCAGGTGACCTCCTTCACGAAGTCGGCGCCGAGCGTGCCGGACCAGGCGCGGGCGCGGCGCAGCGCCTCGTCGTCGGAGATGCCCTCGGTGGAGAGGCATGACTTCATCACGCCCGCGACGCGGAGCTTCTTGGTGAGCGCACGCGTGTCGACGCCCTCAATGCCCGGGATGCCGTGCTTGGCGAGCCACGAGCCCAGGTCGGACGTGGCGCGCCAGTTGGAGACGACGGGGGAGAGTTCGCGCACGACGAAGCCTGCCGCATGCGGCCTGGAGGATTCCACGTCCTCCTCGTTGACGCCGTAGTTGCCGATCTGCGGCGCCGTCATCGTCACGATCTGCCCGAAGTAGGAGGGGTCGGTGAGGATCTCCTGATAGCCGCTCATGCTCGTGTTGAACACGGCCTCGCCGCACACCGTGACCGAGGCTCCGAAAGCCCTCCCCCTCAGAATCGTTCCGTCTTCTAGGGCGAGGACTGCGTGGCGGGTCATGAGTCCGTGATGAATGAGGGTTCGCCTAAGGTGTGAAGCAAAAAGAGCGGGAAGATTGACCGACCGCCTCAGGGTCCTCCGGGCGCCCCTCAGTAACCTTTGGTCGGATCGCCCCCGAGGGGACTCGGGGGACGGGCCCGAGGGTCGGCGGAATCGGCCGAATAGGGCTTATGGACCTGCCATCCCGCCCGGTACGGGGCGCCCAGACGCTTGACCCGGTCGGTGATGGCCGAAAGGACGGCGGCATCTCCCCGACGGGACCACTCGGGATGCAGCCATACATGCCGGGCATGCCAATGGCCGCCGACGGCCTGGGTCCATCGGTCCGCGGAATCCGTACCTTCCATGATCAGCTTGATTTCATCGGCCCGCTCCAAGGCGGCGGGCAGGGGCGGCTTGGCCCACTTGGGACTGACGGTGACCCAGGCAAAGCCCTCGGCGACGTGGAAAGCCCCGCAGGTCTCGAGGTGGACGGGGAGTCCGACCGACCGGAGGGCGCCGACCAAGGCGGAAAGGTCGTGGACGCAGGGCTCTCCGCCCGTGATCACGACGAACTCCGGACCTGCCTCCGCCGCCTCGCGGGCGAGCTCCTCCGGCGAGGCCTTACGCACCTTGGCGGGCACGTGGGAGGGATGCCAGGTGGAGGCCGAGTCGCACCAATCGCATCGCACCGGACAGCCTTGGAGCCGGATGAAGAAGGCCTTGCGCCCCATGTGCACGCCCTCCCCCTGCCAGCTGAGGAAGGTCTCGTTCACCGGGTAGACCGTAGGCATCTCAGGCGTCCGGCCGATAGCGGACGGAGTTCTTGGTGTCCTCGTGGAGGATCAGCTGATGGATCCACGCGCGGCCGCCGGTGTGCTGACGCACCATCGGGTCGAAACTTTCGAAGAGGAAACGGGCGATGCCCTCCGCGGAAGCAGAATAGGGCACAATCAGCGGACGAAAGAGCTTCGGGAAGGCGTCCAGCACCTCGTCCCGCACCGGGTCGTCGGCCGA
>JAURLX010000029.1 GCA_030830965.1 Verrucomicrobiota bacterium
CCGAGATCTCGATGGACGAGACCGACAGCCCCCAGACCCCGCCCGAGCTGCTCGTCATCCTCGCCGCCATCGCCGACGAGGGCGTGCCGATCCAGACGATCGCCCCGAAGTTCACCGGCCGCTTCAACAAGGGCGTCGACTACGTCGGCGACCTCGCCCAGTTCGAACGCGAATTCAACGACGACCTCTGCGTCATCGCCCACGCGGTCAAGCAATACGGCCTCCCGGCCAACCTGAAGCTCTCGGTGCACAGCGGCAGCGACAAGTTCTCCATCTATCCGGCCATCCGCCGCGCGCTGGCCAAGCACGGCGCCGGGGTGCACGTGAAGACCGCGGGCACCACGTGGCTCGAGGAGGTCATCGGCCTAGCCGAGGCGGGCGGCGCCGGCCTGGCGCTCGCCAAGGAGATCTACGCTGAAGCCCTGTCGCACGAGGACGAGCTCTGCCAGCCGTACGCGACCGTCATCGACATCGACCCTTCCAAGCTTCCTGCCGCCGCGGTCGTCAACGGCTGGACCGGCGAGCAGTTCGTCGGCGCCTTGCGCCACGACCAGAAGAATCCGCTCTACAACGCCCACATCCGCCAGCTCATCCACGTCGGCTTCAAGGTCGCCGCCAAGATGGGCCCTCGCTACCTCGATCAGCTCAAGGCCTGCCGCGAGTCGTGCGCGCGCAACGTGACTGGCAACCTGCTGGAGCGCCACATCCGCCCGCTGTTCCTCTGACCGGGAGGGCGGGGGCGCCGGCCTGTCCGGTTCTCAGGGGATTCCGGCTGCCCTCTTGAACGCCTCGATGGCCGGCTGCGAGGCCTCCCGCGCCGTCAGGTAGGCGTCGAGCGCCGCGTCATAGGCTTCGAGGGCTTCCTTCGCCTCGTCCGTGCGTCGTCCGGCGATGCGTTCGGCGTCCTCCAGATTGCCCCGGGCCTTGTCGAGGATGCGCTTGAGGGGCGGCTTCCGGCTTTTGGGGGCCTTGTCGTAGGCCTTCTCCGCCTTGTCCACGTCTTCTTTCGCGCGGGCGTGCGCCTTGCGGACCAGGTCGGCGTCGTCCTCCTTCTTGATCGCCGTCTCGCGCGACCGACGGGCGACGGAATGCAGGTTCACGAGGTTGCCCAGTTTCGCGTCATCGATGGCCTTGCTGAGGTCGGCGGTCACGCTCGGCTTCACCTTGGCTTGCGACCGCTCGAAGTAGGCAACGGCGTACTCGGCCCCGGGCGTTCCTTCGACGGTCATCCGGGGTGGGGGCGGCGGCAGTTCGCGCACTTGCTGGGCTTCGAGGAGGGATGCGACGAAGCACGCCGCACCGAGCAGTAGGGTGTTTCTCATAGAGTGCCGCGGGGTGGCGGCCCAAGTTTTTTAGATTCATGCCGAGGGCAGTAAAGCCCTTAAACACCCCGCTCAGCCGGACGTCTGATCCCTGGCCCAGGCCTCGGCGAAATAGGTCAGAATGAGGTCGGCTCCGGCCCGGCGGATACCCAGCAGGCTTTCGTCCCGGACGGCCCGTAGGTCGAGCCAACCCTGGGCGGCGGCGGCGTGCAGGGCGGCGTATTCTCCCGACACCTGGTAGGCCGCGACCGGCAGGCGGGTCGATTCGCGCACATCACGGATGATGTCCATGTAGGGCCCCGCTGGCTTCACCATCAGGATATCGGCGCCTTCGGCGGCGTCGAGCGTCGCCTCGCGGACGGCCTCGCGACGGTTGGCCGGGTTCATCTGATAGCCGGCCTTGGAGATGGCCCCCTCGCCGGGCCTGCGCGCGCTGCCCACGGCGTCGCGGAAAGGACCGTAGAAGGCGGAGCAGTATTTGGCGGCGTAGGCGAGGATGCCGGTGCCGTGGCGTCCGCAGGCATCGAGCCCGGCGCGGATCGCCTTCACGCGACCGTCCATCATGTCGGAGGGCGCGACGAAGTCGGCGCCCGCCTGGGCGGTGAGGAGCGACATCTTGACGAGCGCCTCGACCGTGCGGTCATTGTCGACGTCGGCTCCGGTCGCGTCCAGCACGCCGTCGTGCCCATGGGTCGTGTAAGGGTCCAGCGCGATGTCGGCGAAGACCACTGTGCCGGGCGACTTGGCCTTCACTTCGCGGATCGCGCGGTAGGCGAGGGCGGAAGGATTCAGCGCCTCGGCGCCCTCGGCCGTCTTGCGGCAGGGGTCGACCTTGGGGAAAAGGGCCACGCCGCGTACGCCGAGCAAGAGGAGCTCCGCGCACCGGGTCCCGAGGGACGCCAGCGGGATGCGGCTGATGCCCGGCAGGGAGGCGACGGGCTCCGGCACATCGCCGTCCGTCACGAAAAGAGGCTGGATCAGGTGGCGGGCCTCCAAGGTCGTCTCGGCCAGCATGGCCCGGATGCCGGGACTGGCTCGTAGTCGCCGGGGGCGTTCAGGCTGGTCGAGTGGCTCCGACATCGGAGGGTCTGGATAGCCGTCGGGCTGAGCCAGGGCAACGGCGAAGCCGGGCGGCGGGGGTGGGACACTTTGTCAGGCCGCTTCCCGATGGCACAGGTCCAGCAGACCCTTGGCGCATTCAAAACCCTTTAAAACAGCGACTTTGCCTTGGCACATCCCCTGCCTCTGAAGGGTAACAATCCACCCAGAAAAACCCTCCACCTCTTATGAGCAAAATCATCGGCATCGACCTCGGCACCACCAATTCCTGCATGGCCGTCCTGGAAGCAGGGGAGTCGGTCGTCATCCCCAACTCCGAAGGCGCGCGCACCACGCCCTCCATCGTCGCTTTCACGAAGGGCGGTGACGTCCTCGTCGGCCAGGCGGCCAAGCGGCAGGCCGTCACCAACCCCAAGAACACCGTTTTCTCGGCCAAGCGGCTCATCGGCCGCAAGTTCGCCGAGGTCAAGGCGATCGCCTCGAAGCTCCCCTACAAGGTCGTCGAGGGCAAGAACGGCGACGCCGCCATCGAGTGCGAGGTCGACGGCAAGCCCCGTGTCTTCACCCCCGAGGAGATCTCCGCCAAGGTCCTCGCCAAGCTGAAGGCCGACGCGGAGGCCTATCTTGGCGAGAAGGTCGCGCAGGCCGTCATCACCGTGCCGGCCTACTTCAACGACTCGCAGCGCCAGGCGACCAAGGACGCTGGCACCATCGCGGGCCTCGAAGTGCTGCGCATCGTCAACGAGCCCACCGCCGCCTCGCTCGCCTACGGCCTCGACAAGAAGGGCGACGAGAAGATCGCGGTCTACGACCTCGGCGGGGGCACGTTCGACGTGTCGATCCTCGACATCGGCGGCGGCGTCTTCGAGGTGCGCGCCACCAACGGTGACACCGAGCTCGGCGGCGACAACTGGGACGAGCGCGTGATCCAGTGGCTCATCGACGGCTTCAAGACCGAGTCCGGCATCGACCTTTCCAAGGACGCCATGGCCCGCCAGCGCCTCAAGGAAGAAGCCGAGAAGGCCAAGATCGCCCTCTCGTCCTCCAACGCGGTGGACATCAACCTGCCTTTCATCACGGCCGACGCCTCCGGCCCCAAGCACCTCAACGTCACCCTCACCCGCGCCCAGCTCGAGAAGGTCTGCGACGACCTTTCCGAACGCACCCGCAAGCCCTTCGAGGCCTGCCTCAAGGACGCCGACATCAAGATGGCCCAAGTCGACGAGCTCGTCCTCGTGGGCGGCATGACCCGCATGCCCAAGATCGTCGAGATCGCCCGTTCGCTCGCCGGCAAGGAGCCCCACAAGGGCGTCAACCCCGACGAAGTCGTCGCCATCGGCGCCGCCATCCAGGCCGGCGTGCTCAAGGGCGACGTGAAGGACGTCCTCCTCCTCGACGTGACCCCGCTCACCCTGTCCATCGAGACCATGGGCAGCGTCGCCACGGCGA
>JAURLX010000030.1 GCA_030830965.1 Verrucomicrobiota bacterium
ATCTTGTCGATGCGGGCCTTCTCGACGTTGAGGATCTTGCCCTTGATCGGGAGGATGGCCTGGTAACGGCGGTCGCGGCCCTGCTTGGCAGAGCCGCCGGCGGAATCGCCCTCGACGATGTAGAGCTCGCAGACGGCCGGGTCGCTTTCGGAGCAGTCGGCCAGCTTGCCCGGCAGGCCGCCGGAGGACATGGCGGACTTGCGCACCGTCTCACGGGCCTTGCGGGCGGCCTCACGCGCGCGGGCGGCGTTGAGGCACTTGTCGACGATTCGCCGGCCGGTCTTGGGATCCCGCTCGAGGTAGTACTTGAGCTGCTCCCCGACCACCGAGG
The DNA here is from genome assembly GCA_030830965.1 of Verrucomicrobiota bacterium. GTDB lineage: Bacteria > Verrucomicrobiota > Verrucomicrobiia > Opitutales > UBA953 > UBA953. Next base: position 332 of record JAURLX010000030.1, read on the forward strand.
TGACGATGCCCTCGACCTCGGGGTTGGTGAGTCGGGTCTTGTTCTGCGACTGGAACTTGGGGTCGGGGTGCTTGACGGAGATGACCGCGACGAGGCCCTCGCGCATGTCGTCGCCGTTGAGCTTGGCGTCCTTCTCCTTGATGAGGCTGTTGGACTTGGCGTAATGGTTGATGACGCGCGTCAAGGCGGAGCGGAAGCCGGAGAGATGGGTGCCGCCCTCGGGCTGGTTGATCAGGTTGGTGTAGGAGAACACCATCTCGTCGTAACGGTCGTTGTACTGCAGGGCGACGTCGACGGTCATCCGGCGCTGGCCGGGCCGGGGCTTCTCGCCCTCGCCCATCACGCGCGGGCTGCCCAGGTCGGTGAAGTCGACCTCAGCCGACATGATGATGGGCTTGTCGAAGAGCGTCTCCTCGTTGGCGTTGAGGAAGGCGACATACTCGGCGATGCCCTCCTTGAACTCGAAGCGGTCGGACCGGTCGGAGCGCTGGTCCTTCATCTCGATGACGATGCCGGGGACGAGGAAGGCCAGCTCGCGCATGCGGCGCACGAGGATATCGTACTTGAACTCGCGGGAGGAGGTGAAGATCTCGGGGTCGGGACGGAAGGTGATCTTGGTGCCGGTGCGCTTGGTCTTGCCCACGACCTTGATCGGCTGGGTGACCTCCCCCTTCGAAAACTTCATCTGGTGGACCTCGCCCTCGCGGCTCACCTCGGCGGTGAAGGCCTCGGAGAGGGCGTTGACGCACTTGGCGCCGACGCCGTTGAGACCTCCCGACACCTGGTAGGCGCCTTTGTCGAACTTGCCGCCCGCGTGCAGGTTGGTGAGCACGAGCTCGAGGGTCGGGATCTTCTCCTCCGGGTGCATCGCGACCGGGATGCCGCGTCCGTCGTCCTCCACGGACAGCGAGCCGTCGGCATGGATCTCAAGCCGGATGTGCCTGCAGAAGCCGGCGAGGGCCTCGTCGATGGAGTTGTCGACGATCTCGTAGACGCAGTGGTGAAGTCCGGTCTCGTTGGTGTCGCCGATGTACATCCCCGGACGCTCACGCACGGCCTTGAGGCCCTTGAGACGCTTGATGTCTCCAGCATCATAGGACGCCTTGCCCGCGTGTTTGCCTCGTGAATTTGACTCGGAATTTTCGCTCATAAGGGGTGTGGAAAAAAGGGATGTTTCCCCGAGATTTCGGGGGTGCTTAAATCCTGTTTTTCACACCCCCAACTGCAACCGGAAAAGGGGGTCCGGTGAATCTTTTTACTAATCTCTAAACCCCTGAACAATAGAGGTTTAAAACGGCTAATGAACGCCTTAAGTTGGCCTTGTTCACACGTTGTAAACAGGGGGTTTGCAGATGTATCACGAGGGGTGCTCAGGGCCGGGCGAGGAAGTCGGCGGCAGCCTTGATTCCAGGCTCTCCTGCATCCTCGAGGACATAGTGTCCGGCATCTGCAAATAGCCGCTCCTGGGCCGCCGGGAAACGCTCCCTGAAGCCCTGTAGAAAAGTCCGGTCGAAGCAGAAATCCTTCAGTCCCCAGCAAAGCAGCATGGGGTGGCGCGACAGGGAGGGCAGTCCGCGTTCGATCTCGTCCAAAGCCGGCCAAGACGGGTGAGAGCGCTCCATCGGGATATCCGCGACGAAATCGGCCACGGAACGGCGATCAGCCCAGTTTCGATATGGCGCCAGAAAACCCTCCCGAACGGCGGACGGAAGAGTGTGCCGGACCGCCATACTGACGGAAGGGCCCGCGAACGCGTCAAGGCCCTGCACGAGGAAGCGGCCGAGGACAGGGATCCGGCAGACGGCGATGGAAGCAGGGATGCGGTCCGACCGGAACGCCGAGGTATTGGTGACCAATATGCGGCCGACCTTGCCGGGACGGCGCACCGCGACGCCGAATCCGATCGCTCCGCCCCAGTCGTGGACGCCGAGGTCGAAGCCGTCCACGCCGAGGGCGTCCAGCAGACGCTCGACATCACGGATGCGGTCGTTGAGCCGGAGAAACACGCCGGGCCTCGCCGACAGACCCATGCCCACGTGGTCCGGCGCGATGACGCGCCGGCCGCGCGCGACGAGCTCCCGGACCAAGTCTCGCCAGAGGAACGACCAGCTGGGGTTGCCGTGCAGGAGCAGGACCGGTCGGCCGGCGCGCGGACCTTCGTCGAGGTAGCTCATGCGGCCCGAGGGCGCAGCAAACTGCCGCGGGGCGAACGGATAGAGGGCGCGGACTGCGGGACCGAGTTCCATGGTTCAGCACTCCACCGCGAGCATCAGGCTGGCGAGTCCGCTCCCGATGCCCAGCAGCGCGACCTTCTCGCCGCGCCGGATGCGTCCGTCGGCAAGCGCCAGCGCGAACGTCGCGGGCAGGGAGGCCGAGCCTACATTGCCGAGCACGTCGAAGCTGCGACAGTCCCGGGCCGGGTCCAGCCCGAGCGACTCGAAGAGAAGCGCGGAGTGCCGGCGGCCCACCTGGTGGGTGACCACGCGGTCGGGCGTGGCCGCTTCCCAGCCAGTGGCGGCGCGGAAGCGCCCCCAGCAGCGTCCGGCAAGGGCGACGCCCGCCGCGAGGAGCGCCTCGGAGTCCGTGCGCATGTCGAGCTCGTCGGAGGCCGTGTCCCCTTCGCAGAGGCCGTTGGCGGACGAGTCCGTCTCGGCGGCGCCGCCCAGGAGCCGCACCGCGCCGGGGCCGGCCAGGTCCTCGTGACAGACCACGGCGGCCGCGGCGCCGGCGCCGATGGTGAGGTTGGCGAAGTAGGGCTTGATCGTTTCGCGTGTGAGCGTGGCATCCTCGTTGAGCAACCGCACGGTGCGCTCGACGAGCGGACGGCCGTCCTCCCCGGCGCAGACAAGCGCACGGCGGATCTGGCCCGACTCCACCAGGCCGGCGGCGAGCACGACGGCGTTGAGCCAGCCGAGGCAGGCGTTGGACACATCGAGGATCTGCGCCTGCGGCCCGAGCCCCAGCAACCCGTGCACATAGGCAGCCGTCGAGGGCTCGAGCCGATCGCGGCAGACCGAGGCGTGGATGAGCAGGTCGATGTCGCCCGGCCCCGTCCCCGCGGCGGCCATGGCCCTGCGTCCTGCGGCGGCCGACGCGGCCGAGGGACGCACCGCGGAGGGCCAGAAACGTCGCTCACGGATGCCGGTCATCAGCTCGAGCCGCCCCTCGGGGAGCCGCAGGCGGGCATAGAGCGGGGCCAGACGCGACTCGAGGTCCGCGGAAGTCCAGACCTCGGGAGGCAGCTCGGCCGTGAGGCCGCAGATCACGGTCCGTCCGAAGCGCACGTCAGGGCATCCGGTTCGAGGCCCGGACCAGTTCCTCGTCGAAGAAGTTCCAGCCCATGCCGGCGTCGACGACCAGGCCCTGCCCGTTGACGCCGCTCGAACGGGGCGAGAGTAGCCAGACCGCGGCGTCGGCGACCTCCTGCGTCTTCAGCGCCTCCTTGCGGAAGGTCATCTTCTCCGCGTGTAGGTAATTGTCGAGGTATCCGGGGATGCCCGCGCTCGCGCTGGTCTTGAGCGGCCCGGCGTTGACCGTGTTGAAACGCACGCGCGTGTCGGCCGAGAAAGACTTGGCGAGGAAGCGCGACGCAGACTCGAGGGCGGCCTTGATTGGCGACATGTAACCGTAGCTGGAGGCCGTCACCTGGGAGGAGATGCCGACCGAGACGACCGAAGCGTCCGGCCGGAGGCCGGGCTTGAGCGCGCGGGCGAGCTCGACCAGCGAGAAGCAGGAGACTGCGGTGGCCTGGAGGAAGTCCTGGCGCACGGTCCCGTGGAAGGGCTGAAGCCCCTTGGAATAGTTGGCGAAGGCCACGCTGTGCAGGAAGCCGTCGATCGGCCCATGGTCGCGGATCACGGTCTCGGCTAGGGAGGCCGTCTGGTCCTCGTGCTCGAGGTCGCAGAGATGGACTGCACGGCCTTCGAGCAGGCCCTTGAGCGAATCCAGCCGCGCCTGGCTGCGCACCGAGTAGACCACCTTGGCGCCCTCGGCCTCAAGGGTGCGGGCGACGTGCCAGGCGACCGACTTGCGGTTGGCGACGCCGGTGACGAGGTAGGTGCGGCCCTGGATGCCGAGGAAGGACATGTTCAGGCGGGCTTGTCGACAAGGGCGAGGGCGAAGCGGATCGTCAGGACGGCCTTGCCGTCGCGGCGGACGACGCCGGTCATGAAATGGAACTGCTGCATGGTCTCGGCATGCTTCACCTCGATCGAGACGGTGTCCCCCGGAAGGACCATGCCCTTGAACTTGGCCTCCTCGATGCGGCAGAGCACGGGCGTGCGGCCCTCGGCCGTACCCCCCTCGGAGAGAAGCTTCCTCGTGAGGTAGATCGCACCGGCCTGGAAGACCGACTCGCAGAGGAGCACGCCAGGGGTGATGGGGTTGCCCGGATAATGTCCCCCGTAGAACGGCTCGTCGGGCCGGAAAGTGCGGGTGCAGGTCGCACCGTCGGCCCGCACCTCATCCACCCGGTCCAGGAAGAGGAAAGGAGGGCGGTGAGGGATGGTCGCGAGGACTTCCGTCAGCATAAGGAATTACTGGTCCCCCGGGGGGCGGCTAGCGACACGAAAACACGTCGGCCGGCGTTTGCCTTTTCCGGGGGAAGCGGGCAACCTCCCGGCATGCGCAACCTCCTCTCCGCCATGCTGCTGACCGCCCTCCCCCTCTTCGGCTTCGGCGCCGAAAAACTCGCCGTGGGCGCCGCCCTGCCGGCGGTCACCGTCAACGACCAAGACGGCAAGCCGGTCGACCTAGCCAAGGAAGGTGCCAAAGGATACCTCCTCGTCTACTTCTACCCCAAGGCCAAGACCGGCGGCTGCACCAAGCAGGGATGCTCGCTGCGCGACGGCTGGGCCGACCTCCAGAAGGCCGGCGTCCAGGTGCTGGGCGTGAGCACTGACGGCGAAAAGCTCCAGAAGGAGTTCAAGGAGGAGCAGAAGTTCCCGTTCCGGCTGCTGGCCGACAAGGACAAGAAGGTCACCGAAGCCTTCGGCGTGAAGAACATCACGGGGCTCTTCGCCAGCCGGACCGCCTTCCTTTTCAAGGACGGCACGTGCGTCTACGCCGACCACAAGGGGCACACCTCCGACCAGGCCCAGGTGGTGCTGGAGTTCCTGAAGTCGGCCAACAAGTGACCTGGCGGCCGAGCCGGCCCGAGGTCAGTGCCCCTTGATGGGGAACAGGTCCGTGACGCTGCTGTTACCGTGGATGCGGCGGATCGCGTCCGCCAGCAGCGGCGCGATGGAGAGCACGGTGATGGGCAGACCTCGGGTCTCGATGGGCACGGAGTTGGTCGTGATCACCTCGTCGATGTGCCCGGTGCGCAGACGGTCGTAGGCGATCTCCTGGATCATGCAGTGCGAGACCACCGCACGGACCGAACGCGCCCCGTTCTTCTTGAGCAGCTCGGCGGCGGCGACGAGCGTGCCGGCGGTCTCCGTCATGTCGTCGACCAGGATGATGTCGCGCCCGTCGACCTCGCCCACCAGGCTGGTGGCCTGCACGGTGGTGGCGCTGGTGCGCCGCTTGGCGACGAATCCGTAGGGAAGGCCGAGCATGTCGGCCACCGCGGCGGCGTACTTGAGGCCGCCGACGTCGGGCGAGAAGACCGTGGCCTCGCGGATCCACGGCTTGTTACGGACGTAGGCGTAGAACACCGGCGAGGCGTAGAGGTGGTCGACGGGGATGTCGAAGAACCCCTGAATCTGCTGCGCATGCAGGTCGACGGTCAGGACGCGGCTCGCGCCGGCGGCGGTGAGCAGGTTGGCGACGAGCTTGGCCGTGATCGGCACCCGCGGCTTGTCCTTGCGGTCCTGACGCGCGTAGCCGAAGAACGGGATGACGGCCGTGATGCGGGCGGCGGAGGCGCGGCGCATGGCGTCGATCATGATGAGCAGCTCCATGATCCGGTCGTTGGCCGGCGCGCAGGTGGGCTGCACGACGTAGACGTCGGAACCGCGGATGTTCTCGTTGATCTGGACGAAGGTCTCTCCGTCCGGAAAACGGTTCACGGTGGCCGAGCCGAGCGGCGCCCCGAGGTGCTCGCAGATCTCACGGGCGAGGCCGGGATTGGCGTTGCCGGAGAAAACCTTCATGGCGGGCAGTGTCATCGTGCGTCCTTGGCAAGAGAGTCCAACGCGGCGGCCAGCGAATCAACCTTTTTGAACAGATCGGGCAGGCGACGGGAAAGCACCACCAGCCGGCGCTCGAGGCCGAGCGGCTGGGCCGGGGTGCCGTTGACGAATTCGTCCGAGGGGACGTCCGACAGCACGGCCGACTGGGCGCCCACCCGCACGCGGTCCCCGACGTTCAGATGACCGCCGACGCCAGACTGGCCCCCGAACACGCAACGGTCGCCAATCACCGAGCTGCCCGCGATGCCGACCTGGGCGGCGATCATGCACTGGGCACCGATGCGCACGTTGTGGGCGACCTGGACGAGGTTGTCGATCTTGGTGCCCCTGCCCACCACCGTCCGGCTAAAGCGCGCCCGGTCGAGGGTGGAGTTGGCGCCCACCTCGACGTCGTCCTCGAGCACGACGATTCCCACCTGGGGGAGCCGGCGCACCTCGTCGCCGATGACCTCGTAGCCGAAACCCTCGGAGCCGACGACCACGCCTGGCTGCAGGCGGCAGCGGGCGCCGATGACGCAGTAGTCGCCGACGATGACGCGCGGCCGCAGCCAGGATCCGGCGCCGACGGAGGCGTCCCGGCCGACATGGACGGACGCCTCCAGCACAACGTCGGCGGCGATACGGGCGCCCGCCTCGATGACACAGAGGGGACCGACGTGCGCCCCGGGGGACACGGAAGCGGCGGGCGAGACGACCGCAGTCGGGTGGACGCCCGACGCCGGACGGGGCCAGAGGGACGACTCGATGACCGAGCACAGCAGCGCCAGGGCGTAGGAGGGGTTCTCGACGCGGAGAAACACCTGCCCCCCGGAAGGCCGGCCCTCGAAGCCCTTCGGCACCAGGATCACCCCGGCCCGGGAGCCGGCGACTTCGGCGGCGTATCGGGGATTGCCGAGAAAAGAAAGGTCGTCAGGCCCGGCCTCGGACAAGGACGCAACCCCGGTGACAGGGCCCGCACGCACGCCCTCGGCCGAGGCGGCCCCCACATGAAGGACGAGCTGCTCGAGCGTGAAGGAGACGGCCATGTCCCTAAAGCAGGCGCCCCTGTCAGGCAGGGGCGCGGAGGTTACTTGGCGGCGGGCGCCGGAGCGGGCGCCGGGAGGACGGACTTGTAGCCGTCATTGAGGGCCTTGATCACGTCGGCCGTGATGTCGAGGGTCGACTCGGAGAAGAAGGTCACGGCCTTGGGGACGACAAGCTGGAGGCCTTTCTCCTTGGCGAGCTTCTCGGACTGGACACGTACGTCGGAGACGACCTGGCGCTCCATCTCCTGCAGGCGCTGCTGGATCGTCGCCTGGGCGGACTGGACGAACTGGACGTACTCGTTCTGGCGCTGCTGGAAAGCGCCCTGCTTGATCTGCGCCTCGGACTGGAGGGAGCGCTTGCCCGCGTCGTTGAGGATGGGGTCCTGGGAGCGCTTGACGGTGCTGTCGAAGTCGGCCTTGAGGGCCTGGAGCTCCTTCTCCCGCTCGGCGACGGCCTCGCGGGTGGACTGCACGGACTTGTCGATGCCGGCCTTGGTCTCGACGGCCTTGTTGTACTTGGCCATGACCTCGACGACGTCGACGACGCCCACGTTGGGGGCGGCGGCGAAAACCGGGGCGGTGGCGAGCAGGATGAGGGCTGACAGTGTCTTCATGATGATGTGTGGTTTAAGAAGGCCTCGACGGGGGCGGTTGGCAATCAAAAGACCGTCCCGAAGCTGAAGTTGAAGCGCATCCCGGTGTCGTTGACGGCGGTGCCGGTGCCGGGGTCGGAGGTCGAGCGGAGGGGGAAGCCGAAGTCCAGTCGCATGATGGCCCCGCCCACGAGGATGCGGGCCCCGAAGCCCCAATCCGAGTTCGCACCGGAGAAGGAGAGGTCGCCGGACGCGGAGTTGACGACGCCATGGTCGTAGAACGCGGCCAGCCGGAAGTTGTCGGCGACCTTGATGGTGTACTCCGCGCTGAGGTACCCGTAGGTCAGCCCGCCCACCGGCTCGTAGACGCCGGCGGCGTTCTCAAAGGTGGAGAACTCGCCGACCTGATTGTAGTCGAAGCCGCGCATATCGTAGGCGCCGCCAAGGTAGAACCGCTCGTAGAACGGGAGCGACGAGCTCGCGCCCGTCAGGAAGCCGGCGCGGCCGATGACGCTGACGGTCTGCTCCGCCTGGCGGGACACCAGGAACCACTTGCCAGCACGAAACTCGGACTTGAGGTAGTCGACGTCGCCGCCGAGGCCGTTGCCGGCCAGCTCCTCGGTGAGCGAGATACGCTCGCCCTTGGTCGGGAAGTTGAGGGCGTCGCGCGTGTCATGCACGAGCGACAAAGTGAGGCCGGAGACGGTCTTGGGGTTGCCGTTCTCGGCCTGCACCGTGAGCGGCGCGGACGCGGTCACGTTGTCGACTTGGACGCGGCGGAGGTCGTAGGCGAGGCGCGCCTCGACGGTCGGCAGCACGCGGCGTCGCACGTACACGCCGGCGCCCTGGGTGATCACGTCGTAGACCGAGGAGCGGAAGCCGCTGAACCGACGGAACAGGCTGTAGCCGGCGGCGAGGTCGCGGTCCCAGACGGCAGGCTCCTCGAAGGAGTGCTCGAAGGCGCTCGACCGGTCGCCGGTAGAGGCGCGAAGACGGAACTTTTGGCCCCCGCCGCGCCACCAGCCGTCGGGATTGGAGAAGTCGAAGTTGCCCTCGGCGTACTCCGCGAAGACGACCAGGGACTCGACCGTGCTGTAACCGGCGCCGAAACTGACCTGGCCGGTCGGACCCTCCTTGACGGTAACGCGCAGGTCGCTCTGGCCGGGCACGCTGGTGGGGACGGGAGCGACGCGGACCTCCTCGAAGAACTGGGTGTTGCGCAGCCGAGCCTCGGAGACGCGCATGCGCGCAAGGTCAAAGACCTCGCCGGGGGAGAGCGCGAGCTCACGGGCGATCACCGTGGAACGCGTCTTGGTGTTGCCCTGTATCTCGAGGGCGCGGACGGTGAAACGCTGGCCCTCGTCGATGGCGAAGGCGACGTCGATCGCGCCGGTGTCGAGGTTGGGCCGGCGCGAGACGTCGACACGGGCGTTGAGGTAGCCCATCTGCCCGTAGTACTCCCGGAGCTTGTCGGCCGCGGCCTCGACGGCCTCGGAATTGAACCATTCGGCGGAGGCCAGCCGGTCGGCGGAGTCCGGATGGGCGCCCCGGCGAAGGGAGGGCTGTTCGATGACCTTGCGGAGGCTGTCGGTGGAGAAGACCGGGTCGGCGGCTCCGAGCCGGTTGCCCGAGATCGTGATGGCGCCCACGGAATAGCGGCGGCCCTCGGTCACGCGGAAGACCACGTCGACCCAGCCGGAGCCGCCGGAGACGTCATGGACCACGCAGGCCTTCTGGGGGTCGGTCTCGGCCACCTCGACATCGAGGAAGCCCTGCGAACGATAATAATCCCGCAGCCTCTGGCAGTCGCGGCGGTACTCCTCGGGATCGAGACGGCCTCCGTCGGTCATCCAGGAGAACTTCCACCAGCGCCAACTGGAGGCCTTCAGCTCCGCCCCGTCGACGACATCGGACTCCTCCAGCGCGGAGGCTCCCTCGACCGCCACGCGGTCTACCTTGAGTTCGACGCCCTCGCGGACCGTGATGACGACCTTGACGCCGCCGTCCACGGGCGCGGTGCGGGAGGCGAGGATCGTGAAGGGCCGCTTCTTGCGGAGTTCGGCCTGCAGCTTGACCTCGGCCCGGCGCAGCACGGCCGGGTCGAGCAGTTCGCCGACCCGGACCCCCTCGAGGGGCTCGGCGTCGCCGAAGATGCGGGACACATGGTCGTCGACGAGGGCCTTGTCGCCCTCGAACTCGACGGCCACGAGGGCCGGGCGCGGCTCGACGACCACGGTGACGTCGACCTCGCCCGTCGCGGGGTCGAGACGCGGGATCACCACGGCCTGGGCGAACTTGCCGGTCGCGTAGAGGGAGCGCACGGTGGAAGCGACCGCGTCGCGCGAGAAGGGCTGGCCGACGCGCAGGGCGACGTGGCCCATCACGAACTGTGCGGAGACCTCCCCGCCCTCGGCCTTAACGGACACGGAGCGGACCTTCGGCTCCTTAGGCGCATCCGGGCGGACGGCGGCAGGACGCTCCTGGCCCGCGGCCGGAAGGGGACGCAGCGCGGTGGTGAGGATGGCCGCAGCAATCAGGCTGCGGCGGAGAAGAGGTCGGTTCATGGGTTGGGGCGTTCCTTGGCCAGGGCCTCGAAGCGTGTGAGGCCACCGTTAAAGAGCAAGTTGATGTCGGCGGTCGGGCCGTTGCGGTTCTTGGCCACGATGAGCTGGCGCGCCCAGCAGCCCGGGGAATGCTCGACCTCCTCCTCGATGGCCTGCTTCTGGGAGCCCGTCGGCTTGGAAATCAGCATCACGATGTCCGCGTCCTGCTCGATCGAGCCGGACTCGCGCAGGTCGGAGATGCGGGGGAGACGGGCCTCGTCCTCGGACTTGCGATTGAGCTGGGCGAGGGCGATCACCGGCACCTCGAATTCCTTGGCCATGGCCTTGATGCTGCGGGAGACCTCCGCGATCTGCTGCTCCCGGGGGAGGCCGGAGTCGAGGCCGTTGATGAGCTGGATGTAGTCGATCACAATCAGGTCGAGCTTGCGCCGCGAGTGGACGCGGCGGCACTTGGCCCGGATCTCGAGGATGTTCTGCCCTCCGTTGTCGTCGATGATCAGCGGGCGGGTCTTGTACTCCTGGGCGGCCTCGAAGAGGTCCATCTGCATCCGTTCGTCCGGATGCGCGGTGCGGATCTTCTGCATGTTGACCCTGGCGCGGGAACACAGCAGGCGCAGGGCGAGGTCGCGCGCCGGCATCTCGAGCGAGAACAGCAGGACGTGGGCGGGCTCGCGGCCGGAGTTGGGCTTGGGGAACAGCGCGGCCTCGATGAAGTTGAGCGCGATGGAGGTCTTGCCCATGCCGGGACGGGCCGCCACGACGACCATCTGGCCGGGCTGGAAGCCGAAGGTGAGCGAATCGAGGTCCGAGAATCCGGTGGGGACGCCCTGCACGGAGTTCCGGTCGCGGATGATGCGGGCGACGAGCTCCATGGCGTCGTCGATGGGCCGTTCGATGTGGACGGCGTCCTCGCTGATGCGGTTCTCGCTGATGCGGAAGAAGGCCTGCTCGACGTCCTCCAGGAGTCGGTCGATGCCCTCGGCGTGCGCGTGGGCCTTCTCGACGGTGGAGACCGCGGTGGAGATGAGCTGGCGCAGGAAGTGCTTTTCGCGGACGATGGCCAGCCAGTGCGGCGCGTGCGCGGTGGAGGCGACGAGGCCGGTGAGCTCGTTCAAGTAGGCGGCGCCGCCGGAAGACTCGAGACGACCGTCGCGGCGCAGGCGCTCGGTGATCGTGATCTCGTCGACGCCCGAGCCGGCCTGGCTCAGGTCAACGCAGGCGCGGAAGATGTCCTGATGCTTGGGGTCGAAGAAGAACTCGGGGGAGACGCGCTGCTCGAGACACCGCTCCAGCGTATCTCCGCCGTCGATGATGATGCTTGCGACGAGCCCGCGTTCGGCGTCGAGGTTGTGGGGCGGGACGCGGTCGCCGTAATCAGGCTGCTCGGGGCGGCGGCTGCGGGAGCTTCTTTCGACCATGGGGAGGCGAAGTTTGCGGTCCGGAGACGGACCTGACAGCACGAAAACCAGTCCATGGCTCACGCCTTTTGCACGGGGCTATTCACAGCCCGGCAAGCAAGAGGGGGCGCCCGGCGAACCGGACGCCCCCTCGGGACCGCCCTACCGGGCGTCACTCGGCCTTCGGGGCCTTCTCCTTGCGGGGCTTGCGGGGCTTCTTGGCGCGCTCGCCGGCCTCCTCGGCCTCAGGGGCCTCCTCGGCCGCGGGCTCGATCGGGTTCTCCGAGACGACCTCGAACTCTTGGTCGACCATGACGGTGGAGTGCAGACGGATGTGGCAGACGTGCTTGCCGAGCTGCTTGACGGGCCCCTGGCCGAGATGGATGCGGCGGCGTTCGATCTCGACGCCGTTCTCGGCGAGCTTCGCGGCGATCTCGGCGGTGCTGATGGCGCCGAACATCTTGCCTCCCTCGCCGGTCTTGACGGCGAAGGTCACGGTCAGGGCGGCGAGCCTGGCCGCGAGGGCGTTGGCGGCCTCGAGGTCGCGGGCCTCGCGGACCTCACGGGCCTTCTTGAGGGCCTCGACGTACTTGGCGTTGGAACGATTGACGGGGAGCGCGACGCCCTGCGGGAGCAGGAAGTTGCGGGCGTAGCCCGAGCGGACGCGGACCTGCTCGCCTTCGGCGCCCAGGCCGTCGACGGGCTTGATGAGGAGGACTTCGGTGAATGCCATGATGTGTTCTTGTTTGGAAGGTGGATGAGATCAGAAGGGGACGTCGTCGCCGCCCTGGTCGGGCTGGGAGGGCGGAGAGTCGTTGCCGCCACGGGAGCGGGGGGCGGAGCCGCCCTCGTCGCCGCCCTGGCCGCGGCCGCCGATGAAGGTGAAGTTCTCAAGGACGACGCCGAGCCGGGAACGTTTCTCGCCGGTCTTCTTGTCCTCCCACTGGTCGAGCTTGAGACGGCCCTCGACGAGGATTCCCGAGCCTTTGCCGCAGTACTTCGCGATGATCTCGGCCTGCTTGCCGTAGCTCTCGACGTCGACGTAGGTGACCTCCTCGCGCTTCTCGCCCTCCTTGGTGGTGTAGGTACGATTGACGGCGATGGAGAACTTGGTGAGGGCCTGGCCGGAGGGCAGCGAGCGAGCCTCGGGGTCGCGGGTCATGTTGCCCGCCAGGATCACGCGATTGAATGAGGAGGCCATGGAGGCGGGCGGAGGAGGTTATTTGACGGACTGGACCAGGATGCGGTTGACCGTGCGGTCGAGGCGGAGCTTTTCGCGGAAAGCGACGGGAGCGGAGACAGGGCCCTCGAAGTGGAACTGCACGTAGAGCCCGGAGGGGAACTTCCGGTCGACGACGCGGGAGAACTCCTTCTGGCCGAGGTTCTCGACTTCGGAGACTTTGCAGTCGACAGCCTGGAGAAGGTCCTTGAGGCGATCGATGGCGGCCTCGGGAGCCTCGGCCGATCCTCGGAGGTCGAGGATCAGGCTGGCGCGGTAGGAGCGGCGGAGGGTGGCGGCGGTCATGGTGATGATGATTTTCTGTTGGTGAGGTTCTGGGCGGCTGGAAGGCCGCGGGAAAGGAGTGTGGAGAGGGCCTGGATGAAGTCAGGGATGCGGGCGCGGATGGTGGCTAGGTCTGGGTCGGGCAGACGCCCGAGCACGTGGTCCGCGAGGTCTTGGCCGGGGTGCCGCTTGGGGCCGATTCCGACCCGGCCTCTCACGAAGGCTTCGCCGAGATGGGCGATGCAGCTGGCCACGCCGTTGTGGCCGGCGTCGGACCCTCCGAGGGAGAGGCGGAACTGCCCCGGCTCGAAGGCGATGTCGTCGTGCAGCACGACGAGTTCGGAGAGCTCGGCCCGGCGATAGCGCAGGAAGGCGGAGATCGGTACGCCGCTCAGGTTCATGAACGAAAGCGGCTTCACGAGGTGCACCGGCACGCCACCCAAGTCGGCTCTGGCGACGGAGGCGGGAAACCTCGTCTCCTCGCTCCAGACGGCGCCGGCCTGCTCGGCCAGGGCGTCGATGAGCATCCACCCGGCATTGTGGCGGGTGAGCGAGTATTCGCGACCCGGGTTTCCCAGGGCGGCGAGGACCGTGAATGGCATCTGACTTCAAAGAACGGGGTGCCGGGAGCCGCCCGGCGCGGAGAATCACTTCTTGGCGGCGGCGTCGGGCGCAGGGGCTGCGGCAGGCGCGGCTCCGGCGGCGGGCGCGGCTCCGGCGGCGGGCGCGGCTCCGGCGGCGTCCGCGACGGGCGCGGCGGCGGCGGCGGGCTCGGGGGCAGCCTCCTCCTCGGCCATCTCGGAGCAGACGACGACGACGCGCTTGGGGTCGCCGGGGAAGCTGATGCCGGCGGGGGCCTTGAGCTCGCCGACGTGGATGGATCCGTTCACCTTCAGGTCGGTCACGTCCACGTTGATGAACTCGGGCAGGTCCTTGGGAAGGCAGCGGACCTTGATGGTCTGCGAGACGACGGCGAGCGTGCCGCCCTCGGTCTTGACGCCGTAGGCCTCGCCGACGATGTTCACGGGGATGGCGGCGGTCATGGGCGACTCACGGTCGATCTCCATGATGTCGATGTGGAGGAACTTCTGGGTGATCGGGTGACGCTGGTACTCCTTGATCAGGGAGAGCATCTTGGAGCCGTCGACGGTCAGCTCGATCAGCGCGGCGGCGTTGCCCTTGGTGCGCATCAGGTCGCGGAAGGCCTCCTGAGCGACGGACACGCTGCGGTTGCCCGACTTGCCGTAGATGATGGCGGGGATGGAGCCTTCCTGGCGCAGGCGGCGGGAAGGGCCGCGGCCGTGGACGCCGCGGCTGGAGACGGTGAGACTGAGCTGCTTCATTTTGGTTGAGATGGGCTTTGGATGCCTGGTCAGTCGCGGGCCCGCTGTCGCGGCCGCCCCTGTCCCAGGGAAAGGAGGGTTCAAAGTGGGTCCAGACCCCTTCTTGGCAAGGGGAAAACAAAAGGGCCCCGAGGGGCCCTTTTCAGAAGAAAATGCGACCTTTTCAGCGGTATCCGCCCATCCATTCGACGATGTCAGCCACATCCTGGGCGGTCAGACCAAGCTGGTCGGCCGAGAGCATCAGGGAACGGGTCATGCGGGACTGGCCCGCCGTGCGATCCCGGGGCACCATCTGAGTCGTGCCGCCGGTGGAGACGATGACGAGAGGATCCTGGCCCGACAGCAGGCGACCGTCGATCTGGCCGGCGTTCTTCTTGAGACGGACGGTCACGCCCTCGTAACCCAGGGCGATGGAGTCGGACGGCTCGACGATGGAACGAACGGCCGCCTCCCTTCCCTGGCGGTCCACGAAGCCCTTCAGCTCGGGCGCGTAGGAGCCAGGGCCGTTGCCAGCGACCTGATGGCACATGGTGCAGCGCTGCACGAGCTGGGCGCCCCGGGCGGCGTCGCCCTGCTTATCCAGCACGTCCTTGACGGAATAGGTGGGGGCGCCGGCCGGCTCGGGGACCACCACTGGATTCACGACGATCTTGGCAGGGTCGTAGACGCCGGCCTTCTTGAGTTCGGCTCGCACATCGAAAGCGGACCAGGACCCGGTCATGCGCATCAGCGCCCAGCGGGCCGCCTCGTCCTTGACGGGTGAGCCATCGGCGGAGAGCGCGATGGTGGCGAGGGCTGCCTCGCGGCTTTCGATGAAGGAGATGGTCTCCAGGGCGAGGGAGCGCTGGTCCGCGGCCAACTTGGGCGAGGAAGCGCGGGCGCGGAGGTCGGGCAGGGCGTCGGCGGGATGAAGGATCCAGGCGATGCGCGCGAGCTGCGGGCTCCACGCCTCCGCGGAGGGGGCGGCAAGGGCCTTGCGTACGGCGGACCATACGGCGTCCTCCTTGCCCCGGGCGGCGACACCGAAGGAGGCGACGGAATTCTTGTCGGCGACGTCCAGGCGACGCGCGAGCTCAACGATGACGGGGAGGGCCTTGTCCGCCGGAGCGCCGAGGAGGGAGGTGGCCACGTCGCGCCTCACGGCGACATCCGGGTCGGACGCCAGCGAGGCGGCTAGGGGAACTGGGTCATGTCCGGCGGCGCGCAGGGAGCGGAAGGCGAGCTGGCGCTGCACGGGGTCGGCGTCCTTCAGTCGCTCACGGACCCGGGCCAGCCCCTCCTGGCCGAGATGCGGAAGCAGCCAGACGGCGCGGGCGGCGACGTAGGGGTTCGAGTCGCGAAGGACCTCGAGGACCTCGGGCAGGGCCTTGGCGCCGAATCCCTTGAGCGCGTTGAACCCGAGATGACGGACGTGCACGGCGGGATTGCGGAGAGCGGCGGCGGCGCCGGCGGGCGTGGCGAGGTCGAGCCGCGGCACGACCGACTTGAAACCCTTGGGCGCGATTCGGTAGATGGCCCCGGTGCAGGTGTCGTCGAGGGTCTGGTGGCCGCCGACGCGCGAGTCATACCAGTCCGCGACGTAAACCGCGCCGTCGGGCCCGACCGCGACGTCGGAAGGGCGGAACAGGATGTGCTGGGCGGGGGCGTCTCCGGCCTTCAGCTTATGGAAGTCCGTGCCCTGGAACTCGCGGCCGGGATTGGACGTGACAAAGTCGGCGCGGGTGCGCTCGCTGAGGGCGAAGGCCCCCTTCTCCGGACGGAGCTTGTAGGCGAGGACGGTGTTGCGGGAGGGTTCGCAGTTGAGGAGCGTGCCGATCCAGGAGTCGCCGAGGGCGCCGTTCTCGTAGATGGTGATGCCGGTCGGAGAGCCGGAGCCGTAGACGTCGCCGACATCCATCGTGTCGGGGTCGTCCTGACGCCAGTGGGCACGGGGGGTGGGCTGTCCGAGACGGCGCACGGATCCGTAACCCTGGGCGGCGTAGGTGGTGTAGCCGGCGGTGCCGCGCTCCATCACGAAGGACGTTCGGCAGCTGCTAGAGTCGTCGTTGTCCCCTTGGAAGAGGTCCCCGAAGGAAGACGGGAAGTGCTCGAAGCTGTTACGGTAGCCGTTGCCGATGATCTCGGCGCCGGAGCCGTCGATGTTCATGCGGGCGGAAAAGCCGGAGGACCAGACGAAGCCGTCGTCGCTGGCCTTTCCGGCCTCGGCCTTGGCGTCGAAGGGCCAGGCGCCGCCGCGCTGGTCGACATAGCCGCTCGCGACGCGGAAGGTGCGACCGGACTTGTCCTTGAAGACGGCGCCGCAGTTGCCGGCGTTGAGGTAGAACTTGCCGTCGGGCCCGGTGACGAGCGCATGCAGCGAGTGGTCGTGGTCCTGCCCGCCGAAGCCGGTGAGGAACTCCTCGCGGCGGTCAACCGCGGGGTCGAACTTGCCGTCGCGATTGACGTCGGTGAACTTGTAGATGGTCGGCGCATGCGACACGTAGACGACATTGTCGATGACCGCGATGCCGAGCGGGGAGGTCCAACCGGGGTCCTGGACGAAGGTCTGGACGGAGTCCGCCCGACCGGCGCCCTTGGTGTCGCTGAGGACGATCACGCGGTCTCCCTCGGGTCGTCGCTTGCCCCCCTTGTTGTAGACGCGGTAGTTGACGCCCTCGTTGACCCAGAGCCGTCCCTGGGCGTCGAAGTCGATGTTGGTCGGATTGGCCAGCATCGGCGAACGGGCCCAGACGGTGATCTCAAGGCCTTCGGGCAACTTGAAGACGCCGGCGGGGAGCGAACCTCCCTCGGAAGGCTTGTAAGGTTCGGGCGCTCCAGAAAGCGCGGCGGCGGCCAGCAGAGGAAGTAAGCGGGGCGACATGGTGGGAAGAGAATTACTACATCCCGCCCCCCTGCAAGTTCCAGCCTATCTTTAAGGCCCGCCTTCAGGCCCACCAACGTCGCAGCACATCGAGATCCCGACGCGTCGCCTCGATGGCCTCCCGGACATGGCTTTCATCGGAAACAGACCCCTTCAGATACTCGACATGCAGGCAGACCGGCCCCTTGAAGCCCGCAGCCCGGAGCCGCGAGACGCTCTCCGGGGCGACCTGACCGGCCCCCAGAGGACAACCTTCGGGAACCCTTCCCTTCCAGCTGAAGTCCTTGAAATAGGCCATGCCGATGCGCTCGGACGCCAGCATGAGCTCGTTGGGCCAGGAGAGACCTCCCTCGACCGTGACATGGAAAAGGTCGAATGCCCAAGCGAGGTCCGCAGGGGCGTGCTCGCGCATGAGGCCGGCCATGTCCCAGATGCCGGCTCCGACATACTTCGCCCCCGAATGATTCTGATAGCAGGGCTGGATGCCGATCTGGCGGGCGAGGGCGACCAGTTCGGCCAGACGCGGACGGATCTCTTCCAACTGGGCCCAGGGAGAGCGACCCGCCGCGTAGGAGTACCACTTCATCCGGAAGCGAGGAATCCCGAGGGCGCGGGCGGTCCGAAGCACCTGCTCGGTCCGCGAGACCTTGTCCACCGCATTGATGTCCGTGGTGAGCATGGTGATGGAAAGCCCTCTCGAGCGGAGCGCCTCGACGAGACGGGGCAGACCGTCCTCGACGGCCTCCGGCTCGACGTGCCCGCCCTTGCGGACGGGGGCCTCCACGCCAGAGAAGCCGAGCTCGGCGACGATGTCGGCCACGCGGCCGAAAGGCAGGCCGACGAGATGCTTCGTGAAAACGCTGAACTGTGGGGCCGGACGCGAGCCTTCGGCGGCGGCCAGCGAAGGAAGCGCCGCGCCGCCCAGCAGACCGGCGGCGTTGCGGAGCAGGGCTCTTCGGGTCAGCATGGAATCACTTGCGCACGATGCGCTTCACTTGCCCAGCCAGACTGGCCACGAGGACGTCGCCATTGGACGGGTCATGCCCGAAACCAGCGACGGTGAGGTCCTTGGCGATCTGCTCGGACTGCCAGGCGCCGCCTTTCTTGCGCAACGCGAAGATGCGGCCGGAGGCGAAGTCTCCGAAAACATAGGCTCCCTCGAGGCCCGGGACGCGGTCGCCGCGGCAGACGACGCCGCCGGTGACGGAGTTGCCGAGCTTGCGGTCATACTCGTGGATCGGGGCCTGGAATTTGCTCGCGGTGTGATCCCCCTTGGAGGGCATGGCCTTCTTGCCGCCGGCGTCCTTCTTGTTGAAGACATGGTCACCTTCGAGCACCGACCAGCCGTAATCGCCGCCTGGAACAAGGATGTCGATCTCCTCGTACAGGTTCTGCCCGACGTCGCCGGCGTAACAGACCCCGGTCTTGGGATCGAAGGAGAACCTCCAAGCGTTGCGCAGGCCTGTGGCCCAGATTTCGGTCCTGACCTTGGCGGGGTCGACCTCCAGCCCGCGGTGGCTCCGGGCCCCCACGAAGGGGTTGTCCGAGGGGACATGATAGGCCGGCTTGCCGTCGGGGAGGCTGCCCACCGCGGGGTGAGGGTTCGGAGCAAGATTCCGGTCCAGGCGGTCCACATCGATGCGGAATACGGCGGCGAGGAAACGGTCGGCGATCTGACGGGCGGAATCGTAAGGATCTCCCCCTCCCCCACCGTCACCGGCGGAGATATACAGATACCCGTCGGGTCCGAAGTGAAGGTCACCCCCGTTATGATTTCCAGCGGGGTCTTGCTGGCTGATCAGGACTTGCTCCGTTGTCGGGTCGACCTGCAGGGAAGATGCGTCCGAGAGACGGAAGGATGAAACCCGCTGGTGGAGCTTGCCGTCTATCTTAAGACTGTAATATACATAGACTTGCGAATTCTTTGCATACTGAGGATGCAGAGCGACTCCGAGAAAGCCGCACTCCCCACCCACCTCTAACTTGCCGTCTCTGGGCTGCGTGATGTCGAAGATCTTCCTCTTGGTCTGGACGGCCGACCCGAGGCCCTCGACCACCTGCAGGGTTCCGTTCTTTTCAACCACCAGAAGCCGCTGTTTGTCGCCAGGCACCGGACTGATGGCGACGGGCTGACTGAAGAACAGCTTCGGGAAGGCCGGCTCCAGCGCGACCTCGGCGGGGAGAGGGGCACGGACAGCGACCGCAAGCAAGGACAGGGCTATGATGCGCATGGCGACTTCAGGGAGGAGGATGGGGCGGTGAACCACTTCTGTCGGGGAAAACTTTTTTTGCAAGTCCGACACCCGTCCGGAAGAACTTCGGGCGACCCTTATTTTTCGCTGGTTTAACGCGCGGGCATCCTTACAACCGAAGACGCATCAACGCACCAACCAACACCAACATGTCCAAAGCCCTCACCAAGTCCCAGATCGCCGGAGCCATCGCCGACAAGGCCGAAATCTCGAAGAAGCAGGCCACCGAGATCCTCCAGATCATCGCCGAACTCGCCTACAAGAACGCGAAGAACTCCTTCACCCTTCCCGGCCTCGGCAAGCTCGTCCTCGTGCACCGCAAGGCCCGCACCGGCCGCAACCCCGCCACCGGCGAGACCATCCAGATCAAGGCTAAGCGCGTGGTGAAGTTCCGCGTGGCCAAGGCCGCGAAGGACGCCATCCTGGGCTCCAAGTAATCACGAGAGCAGCTCGCATCGAGGGCGTCCCCACGGGGACGCCCTCTTCGTTTGCGTGGGCGCCGAGGTTTGGCTTGCGACCGCGGCCGCACGACGGATTTAATCGAAGGACGCGAGGCCCGAGTGGCGAAATGGCAGCCGCAGCTGACTCAAAATCAGCCGTCTTCACCGACATGAAGGTTCGAGTCCTTTCTCGGGCACCGCGCGCCTCAGGACAACGAATAGGCCAGCGCCAGGAGCGCGACGGCTAGCAGCGGCGCGCATCCCCGCGAGGAGACTTTCTCCCGCCATGACATGCCGCTCCCAGGTAAGCCCGCCGTCACATGCGTGCCGGACTTGCCGACGTTCACCGTCGCACCCGGCCGTCCGGCCGAAACCGACACCCCCGTCTTCGAGACATTGATCCGGAGCAGTCTCCCCAGGGGGATGATCCGACGGAAACGGAAACCCATGACCGTTAGGCTGCCCGCCCGGGCTAGGAAAGCCAGCCTCCGCATCGGGCCCTATGACACGGAGCCCGGCGAGGCGGGCTTGCATCCGGTCGCAAACCCGGCACAACAATGGACAGTTCATTCGCAAAGCATCACGAGCAGCCCGTCCACCAGACGACGCTGCACCAACCGAGCCCGCAAGGGATACGGTGGTCTCCGAAGCCGCAAGGCGACGGGATGAGGGCCCTAAGGCCAAACCAAAAAATCCGGCAGATCCGGGCGTGATGTGGAGCGAAAATCCCCTCCATCCACGACCATGATCAACGCCACCGAACAGCACGAAGCCGCCCGCCGATCCCTCCGGATCGACGTCGGAAACCCGCTCCACCACCTCTGGAACAACAACGGGACCTGGTGGGTGCACTACACCGAGCACCTGCCCGACTTCACCAAGCGCCGTGTGCGCCGATCCCTTGGCACCCGCGACCAGGAGGAGGCCGTGCGCCGAAGAGACGCCCTGCTCGGGCGGATCTGAAGGCGCTTCAGAAGCGAGCCCCCACCCGGCCGCCCAGACCCCAGATCGGCCTCACCTCGAAGGAGGAGACCGTGTCGCCGGCATGATGGAAGCTGTGTCGCGAGAACGGCACGTACTCGGCCTGCGCGCGGAGGAACCAGGTGCCCGACCTCTCGAGGAACTGGGTGACTCCCAGGCGCAGCGGGACTTCGCCCACGCTCACGTCGCGGGCGCCGTAGGAGGCGTCCGTGAGCCGGAACATCAGCGTCTCGTAGGCCGCGGTGAAATCGACCGTGGTCGAGCGGTCCGCGGTGTAGCCGCGGAAAATGATCCCATTTTGAAGGCCGGTCGCCCTCAGCTCCACTTCGCCGAAACCGCAGGGACGCCACACGGCCTTGAGATAGGGGACCGGCATCAGCGCCTGCTCGAACCTGTCCTGCGCGATGAGGCCCAGGGCCAGCTCCGTCTCCTTGTCAGGCGACCATTTCCAGGCGCCGCCGAGTCCCCAGCGGAATCCATCGGCCAAGGACACGCCAGACTCCGCGGCGGACTCCAGCCCGTAGATCAACTGGAAGGAGCCCCACTGGCGGAAGCCGGTGATGATGACGTCGGTCGTGTCCAGATAGGAGCTTTCGGTGCCGGCCAGGCCGCCGCCGAAACGGTTGGAATACTCGTACCATTCAAAGTCGAGGGCCGAAGCATCGTCCTGATAGACGAGCTCGATGCCGGAGCGCGAACGACCGAAGGTCCCGGCAGCCGGCCCGCCGGTCGTCGCATCGTCCCCCCGACGATGAAAGTCGGCCATCATCGTCCAACGCTTCGGAGTCTGCTCAGCGGCGACGATCGATGAGCAAAGACACGCAATCTGCACAACTTTGAACAGAAACTTTCTCGGCATAAAAAATGAATGAAGCAGAAAGCCCAACGAATCAAGCAGGTTGGGCGGTTGTATGTTTTTTGGCACATAAGATGCTGACCTTTGTGCATGATGCTTATTTCTGCCGCCCCCAATGCCGGTGATAACGCCTGGGTCCTCGTCAGCTCCGCCTTGGTCCTGATGATGTGCATACCGGGCCTCTTCCTCTTTTACGGAGGTCTGGTGCGCACCAAGAACGTGCTGTCCGTCGCCGCCCAGTGCGTGGCGCTGACGGCCCTCGGCCTTCTGATGTGGTGGGGCTTCGGGTACTCGCTGGTCTTCGGCAAGAGTTTCGCCGGTTCGGCGCTCGGCCACCTGTTCGGAGGCTCCGAGCACTTCGGGCTGGCTGGCATCGGCGCCGAGGCGAGCGCCTATGAGGGACGCATCTCCGGCGGTACCTTCGCCTTCTTCCAGGCGATGTTCGCGGCCATCACGCCCGCGCTGATCGTGGGCGCCGTGGCGGAGCGCATGAAGTTCTCCGCCGTGATGCTTTTCTCGGCCCTGTGGACGCTGCTGGTCTACTACCCCGTGGCCCACGCGGTCTGGGGCGCCACCGGAGACTTCGCGGGCCTTGCCAACGCGGAAGCCGGCTTCAAGGCGGCGGACTTTGCCGGCGGCATGGTCGTGCACATGACGTCAGGCTGGTCCGCTCTCGTGCTCTGCATCCTGGTGGGGCCCCGGGCCGGATTCGGCCGGCACGCCATGCCCCCCCACAGCATGGTACTCTGCGTCCTCGGCACGGGCCTGCTCTGGGCCGGATGGTACGGCTTCAACGCCGGCTCGGCCCTGGCCGCCGACGGGATCGCCGTGCAGGCCTTCATGACCACCAGCCTCGGCGCGGCGGCCGCCACCCTGGTCTGGGCGGCGGTGGAGCGCCTACACCGCGGCAAAATCTCGGTGCTCGGGCTCTGCTCGGGCGCCATCGCCGGGCTGGCCACGGTCACCAACGCCGCCGGGTTCGTCTCGGCCGGATCGGCGGTGCTGATCGGCTGCCTCGCCGGAGCCCTCTCCTATGCGGCGTGCTCGGTGCTCAAGCCCAAGCTGGGGTATGACGACGCGCTCGACACCTTCGGCGTGCACGGCGTGGGCGGCACCATCGGCGCCCTCTGCACCGCGCTGCTCATGGATGCGACGGCCAATCCTGCCGGCGGTGCGCTCGTGCCCCAGGGGCTGGTCACCGGCCAGCTCATCGCGATGGCCTCCTGCATCGTCTTTTCCTGCGCCCTGACTTGGGTCATCGCCAGAATCGTGGCGGCCGCCGTAGGCCTACGGCCCTCGGAGGAGGAAGAATCCCAGGGGCTCGACATTACGGACCACGGCGAGGAAGGATATAACCGAGGATGAGGCCGCCGCCGCTCGACGGCGCCTGACCATTTTAACGCAAGACGACCGGCGAGAAGGTCGCTTTTTGCTCAGAAAGCGGGACGAAAGTCCATCCGAGGGCTTTGGCACGAGGGGTGCGAAGCACGGGATGCCATGAAATCCCTGCTCCGCATGATCACCATCCTCGCCCTGACGGCAGCGCCCTGCCTGTCGTGGGCGCAGGCCGCCCCCGCCGCGGCGACGGCGGAAACGCCGCCGGCAGCAGCCGCCCCGGCCAAGTACAAGGATCTCGCAGCGTTCAAGGAGGCGCCGGGTTACTCGACGTTCACCGTCAACAACACCTGGATGATGCTCGCCGCGGGACTCGTGTTCATCATGCACCTCGGGTTCGCCACCTTGGAGACCGGCCTCACCCGATCCAAGAACACGGTCAACATCCTGTTCAAGAACAGCCTGATCCCTTGCATCGGGATCCTGACCTACGCGGTCGTGGGCTTTAACCTCATGTACCCGGGGGCCGACTATGCCGGCAAATGGTTCGGGTTCTCCGGCTTCGGGGTCTCGGTGACCGACGACGTAGCCGCGCTGACCGACGTCTACAACGCCGGTTACACCTACTGGACCGACTTCCTCTTCCAGGCGATGTTCGCCGCCACCGCGGCCACGATCGTGTCGGGGGCGGTGGCCGAGCGGATCAAGCTCTCCAGCTTTCTCGTCTTCTCCACGGTCTTCGTGGCCGTCTGCTACCCGATCACCGGCATGTGGAAGTGGGGCAACGGCTGGCTGAACACGATGGAGACGCCCTTCTACGACTTCGCCGGCTCGACCCTCGTGCACTCGGTGGGCGGATGGGGCGCGCTGGCCGGAGTGCTGCTGCTCGGGCCGCGCCTCGGGCGCTACCGTCAGGACGGAAGGGTCATTCCGATGCCCGGGCACAGCATGCCCCTCGCCACCATCGGAGTGTTCCTCCTCTGGCTCGGGTGGTTCGGATTCAACGGCGGCTCGGTGCTCTCCGCCGACCCCGGACTGGTCTCCCTCACGCTCGTGACCACCTCCATCGCCGCCGCCGCGGGAGCCGTGGGCTCCATGGTCGCCTCCTGGTCGCTGATCAAGAAGCCCGACCTCTCGATGGTGCTCAACGGCATCCTCGCCGGCCTGGTCGGCATCACGGCCGGAGCCGACCAGATGAACATGAACAGCTCCATCATCATCGGCCTCTCGTCCGGGGTGCTGGTGGTGCTCGCGGTGCTTCTCTTCGACAAGCTCAGGCTCGATGATCCGGTCGGCGCCCTGTCGGTGCACCTCGTCTGCGGCATCTGGGGCACCCTCTGCGTGGGGCTCTTCGGAGCCAAGGCGGGGATGGCGCAGGTCGTCAGCCAGCTCAAGGGCATCGGGGCGATCGGACTCTTCACCTTCGTCTTCGCCTACGTCCTCTTCCTGGTCGTCCGGGCGGTGATGGGCCTGCGCGTGAGCGCCGAGGAGGAGACGGGCGGCCTCGACCTGGCCGAGCACGGCAACGAGGCCTACCCTGATTTCCTGAAATCGGCCAAATAAGGCGCCGGAACCGCTCCATGCCGAAGGGCCGTCATGCGACGGCCCTTTTTTGTCCATCCTGCCCAAACTTGGCACGGTAAGTGCATTCATAGTCTCATGATCCTACTCCGACTCCTCTCCCTGGCCGTGATGATGCTCGCGGCCCCTCTGCTGCCGGCCCAGCAGGGCCCTGAAACCGGTAAGCCGGCCCCGGCCCCCGCCTCGCTCGAGCAACGGGTGGGCGACCTGGAGGCCTATGTGACCAACGCCGGGCCCCGGGCCGGCGACGACAAGGCGGCCGCGGGGCCGATCGCAGCCGCGCCGGGCCCCGGGCACAACGCCTTCATCATGGTGTGCACCGCACTGGTGCTCTTCATGACCCTCCCCGGACTGTTCCTCTTCTACGGCGGCCTGGTCAGGTCCAAGAACGTCCTCTCCGTCGTGGCGCAGTGCTTCGCGCTGGCAGGGCTGGTCTCCATCCTCTGGTGGGCCTTCGGCTACTCGCTGGTGTTCGGCAAGAGCTTCGACGGAACCACGCTCGGCAGGATCTTCGGCGGCAGCGAGTTCTTCTTCCTGGATGGGGTCGGGGCCGCGCCAAACGGCGACTACGCCTATTGGATCTCCCAGAACGTCTTCGCGATGTTCCAGCTCATGTTCGCGATCATCACCCCCGCCCTGATCGTAGGGGCCGTCGCCGAACGCATGAAGTTCTCGGCGGTTATGCTCTTCATGACAGGATGGATGTTCCTGGTCTACTTCCCGATGGCCCACCACGTCTGGGGGGCGACCGGCGAGATGAACGGCGTCTGGAACGCCAAGGCCTCCATCAAGGCGATCGACTTCGCGGGGGGCACGGTGGTGCACATGACCTCCGGCTGGTCGGCGCTGCTGCTGTGCATCATCCTCGGGCCGCGCATCGGCTTCGGCAGGCGCGCCATGACCCCGCACAGCATGGTGCTCTGCGCGGTCGGCACTGGCATGCTTTGGGTGGGCTGGTACGGCTTCAACGCCGGCTCCGCCCTCTCGGCCGACGGCGTCGGCGCCCAGGCCTTCATGACCACGACCCTGGCCGCCGCGGTGGCCGCCTTCACCTGGGGCGCCCTGGAATGGGTCCTGCGCAGGCACGCCAGCATCCTGGGCCTCTGCTCCGGCGCCGTGGCCGGCCTCGTGGTGGTGACGCCCGCGGCGGGCTTCGTCACGGCCAGCTCCGCGGTCCTGATCGGCGTGATCGCCGGCATCATCCCCTTCCTTGCCGTGGTCTACCTGAAGGCCAGGCTCGGGTACGACGACGCCCTGGACACCTTCGGCGTGCACGCCGTCGGGGGCACCATCGGCGCGATCCTCACCGGGGTCCTAGCCACGGCCGAGGTGAACGGAAACCTGAACACCAACCTCAAGGACATCGTCGGCCGCGCGCTGCTGACCGAGCAGCTCAAGGCGATCGGCGTCACGCTGATCCTCTCCCTGGTCGCCACCGCAGTCCTCGCCTACTTGGTCAAGGCCCTCGTCGGACTTCGTCCGACGGAGGAAGACGAAGCCAAGGGCCTCGACATCACGGACCACGGGGAAGAAGGGTACAACTACAACTCCTGAACTCCGGACCGCGCGCATCAGGGGCCGCCTTCCCGTGGAAGGCGGCCCTTCTTTATTTGCCAATAATGTTGCGATTTTATGATGATTACAGCAGGGTGTACGCATACGAACATGCTGAAGCCCTCCGCCAACCTGAATTCTGATTTCCAAGGCACGGCCGCCGAGCTGGCCGCCTACGTGGCCCAGGAACTCCATCGACTGGGGTTCTCACCACGCTTCTACCCCAACGAGAGGCTGGTGCGTTACTACGCCTGGGAGCAGCTGCTGGAAAGACCTGAGCCAAGTCTGGAGGGCGACCGTCGACGCAAGCTCTTCAACGGCAGACAGGCCATGCGGCTGCTGGCGGCCCGCATCCTCTCCGAAAGAGGGTCTGATCTTGAGTCTATCCGGCGCCGGTTGAAGGCGGCGGCGGTCGAAAAGCGCGGTCTCGATGACCTCATCGATGAGGTGGCTTCCGTCCAGGCCCTCGAGGGTCGTGATGAAACTGAGCCCCCTCCCCTCGCCGAAATCAACGAGGAACAAGAGTTTTCAGCACGCCGGATGCGATCGGTGGAGAACTTCTCGGCCATGCACGTGGAGCCTGGGGTCACAGAGTTCAGGCCATTATTCAACAAAGCTTTCCCCCAGCGCGGCTCGCATTCAAGCCCGGGGTCGAAGCTGCGCAGGATCTCGGAATCATCGAGTCCGGGCCTCGCTTTCCGCAAGATGGTCATGCTGGAATCGACACGCGAAGACATCAGCGAAGAAGCCCGTAGTCTCTACCGACAACTGCTGGCTTTCCATCCGGCCGACAAAAGCGAGCCCCCCAAGCGCGAACGCTGGAGCAAACTACGTCTGGCACCCTGGTGCGAGGTGCTCCTCCGTATCGATGAAAAGCAGCGTCCAGACAGGTCTGAAATTGATTCTATCGTCAGTAACTTCCGCAAATCATTGGAAGATAACTATATGCAATAAGTGTCAGTTTATGACACTGGTTTCTTCGTGAAAGATGCTGTGGTGATGTTGACATAAGTGGGGTGGGTTGGGATGATGACGGTCCTGATCATCCCAATGAGCCATCCCAACATCGAAATCCTGCCCCTGAAAAAGGGGTTCCTGCGCGCCGCGGCCGAACCTGCCTACGCCCTGGTCCGCATCGTCGCTCCCTCCAAACCGGCCGACCTGAAGGCCGAAGCCCGCCAGCCCATCGACCTGGCGATCGTCATCGACCGCTCCGGCTCGATGAGTGGACGTCCGCTCGAAGCGGCCATCGAGGCCTCGGTGCGCATCATCAACGGGCTCCAGTCCGGCGACCGGGTCTCCGTCGTCACGTTCGACAGCTCGGTCGACGTCGTCAGCCCGCTCGCCGGCGTCGCGGAACGGAGCGAGCTCGTGAGCCGGGTCCGCGCCATCCAGAGCGGGGGATCGACCGCCCTCTTTGACGGCTGGCGCGAAGGGCTCAACCGTCTGCTGCCCCATGTGGACAAGGGCCGCGTCTCCCGCATCATCCTTCTCAGCGATGGCCAGGCCAACCACGGCCTGACCGACGAAAATGAGATCTTCCAGCATGTCGCCAAGGCGGCCGCCGAGGGAGTGACGACCTCCACGGTCGGACTGGGGCACGGGTTCAACGAGTCGCTGCTCACGGGCATGGCGCACGCCGGCGAAGGCGCCGCCAACTACGGCCAGAGCGCCGACGACCTGGACGAAGCCTTCGAGGAGCAGTTCTCCATCCTCTCCAACGCGTTCCTCCGTCAGGTCCGCATCACTGTCACCGGCGGGACCGAGGTCACCGCAAGGCTGGTCGGGGAGGTCGGCGGGCACGGAATCGACCGCAGCCGCAATCTGGGCACGCTCACGTGGGATTCGTCGCTCATCGCGGTGCTGGAACTGCGCCCCGGCCATGACGCCAAGGCGGCCGAACTCGCCGCCATCAGCGTCGAAGCGCTCACGAAGGACGGCGAGCGGGTCGCCTTCGGCCCCGCCATCGTCGCGATCCCCGAAGTCGACCTGGCCGCCCTCGCCGTGCTGCCTGAGTCGCCCGAGGTCCGTGCGGCGGTCAGCGAGGCGCTGCTCTCCGAACGTATCCAGGCCGCCGAGGCGCTGGTCCGCGAAGGCCGCACGAAGGAGGGCCGCGAGGCGCTGGAGAAGTTGTTGAACGATCCGAAGCTCTCCGACTACGCCCGTCAGAAGCTCCAGTTCCTGCTCAATCAGCTCGAGGAGGACAGCGTCTTCGCCGCCAAGGAGATGCGCTACGGTCGCAACGCGCTACTCCGTAAGCTGCGCGCCGCCTCGACGGAGGATCTGGTCGCCGACTACAGCCCCCAGATCGAGTCCATGAAGGCCCTCTACCTGCGCAAGAAGCTGGCCGACGGACAGGCCACGCGTCGCCCCCGCGGCCCGGGCGAGGCCTGAGGGGACCAGAGCGACTCGACCCTACAGCCCGGCGGACCTTGCACCGCCGGGCTTTTTGTTGCCCGGGCAGGAGGGCGGCGGCAAGATGCACCGTCCCTTATGCGCAGGCTTGTCCGAATCACCCTCTGGTCCTCGCTCGCCCTGGCGCTGCTGGTCGGCGCAGGCCTGCTTTGGGCGGAGTCCGAACTGAGGGCCGAAGCCCTTGCACGGCGCCTCCCAGGCCTGCTCGCGGACGCCGGCATCAAGGGTTCGGTGGCTCGGGCGGAGGGCTCGATCGACGGCAGTTTCACCGCCGAGAACGTGGACCTGACACTCGCCGACGGCACCCGGATCAAGGCCGCCGCGGTCAAGGGGGATGTCGGTCTGCTCCGCACCATTCTGGGCACCTATTTCCTCGAGTCGCTTGATGTGAAAGGCCTCGAGGTCGACCTCGGCGGACGAGAGCCGGCGAAAGACAAGCCGGTGGCGACTGTCGCGGGAGACGGCACATCGCTCCCCGCCTTCATCCTGGGCCCTTACTCCGTCACCGGGAAGGTTTCTCTGGCCGACGGGACCGTGGTCCGTTTCGGCACCCGGGGCGAATCGCTCGACACTTCCGGTGATTTTGAACTCCGGGCAGGACTCGCCTGGCCGGGCGTCACGCTCGCCTCAGGGAGGACGGAGCCGCGCGGGGAACTGGTGCTCGACGGCGCGTTCGCACGCACGCTCGGCGGCCACGGCACCTCGCCCGCCGAACTCGCCCGCGACATCGCGCGGCTCAGCCTGAATGTGCGCGCCAAAGACGCTGGACCCACCGCCGCGGGCTCGATGGAGCTCAATGTGGAGGCCCGGCCCGCCAAGGACGGACTCTCGCTCTCGGGCTCGATCAAGGACTCCGCCGTCAGGGATGCAGCCCGTCTCTCCGGCAGGCTCTCCGAGGACGGACGTCTCAGCATCGCGGCCGAACTCGACGTGGATCCGTCCAAGTTCGGCATCCTCAGCGACAATCTTCCCGGCTGCAGGGTCAATGGATCCGTCCGGGCGGTGCAGGGCGCGACGGGCTGGTCGGCGGAGGCCGACGTGCGGGCCTCCTGGGCCGACCTGTCCAAGCTGTCCCCGCTCCTGGCGCGCGGCTCCCGCTCGGACTGGACGATACGGGCCAAGGCCGAGGCCGACGGCGCAGGGCTGAAGGTCGAGAAGCTCGAGCTTCGGGGCCACGGCATCGCGGTCACCTCGCCCGCGGTGCTGCGCTGGAAGTCCGGCCCCCTGCCGGAAGACTCTTCCGGCGCCGCCCTCACGCTCTCCGCCGACAAAGCCGACCTGACGGCGCTGAATCCTTTTCTCGCGCCCTTCGGCGTGATCATCACCGCAGGCCGCTGGAGCGGCGACGCCTCGGTCTCCTTCCTGAAGGGACGTCCGGAAGTCACCGGCGGTCGCACCCATGTGCTCGCCGATCTCGCCGTCACGGTCGACGGCGAGCCCGTGTTCAAGGAGCTGAACGCCAGCTTCCCGCTCATCTCCAAGGACGGCACCATCACGCTCTCCTCGTTCGAAGCCGGCCTCGCGGGGGGACGGATCGCCGGCGGCACCGTCTCATTCACGCCGGGCGAGGCCGGCTCATGGAAGGCGTCGGCCGACATGGACGTCGATCTCGCCGCGCTCACGACGATGCCCGGCTGGGAGAAGTTTCCGGCGGACAAGCTGAAGGGCCTGCGGGCCGCGGTGAAGGCCGAGGCCGCGAAGTCGGCCGGCGGACCGCCCACCGTCAACTCGGCGCAGGCCGGCATCACCAGGCAAGGCGCCGCGCTCCTCTCCGTTAGCCTCCGCCAGCCATACCCCTTCGGCGGACCCAAGCCCACCGGTACGCTGCTCGACGTCTCCGCCAACGCCCTGCCCCTCGAATCCCTGTCCGCGCTGCTCCCGGGACTCGGGCTCGCGGGGGAGATGCGCAAGGCGGAGCTCGCCGTCGGTTACCGTAGCGAGGGCCTCTTCATCCGCACCGAGGGCGCTCCGGTCACGCTCGCCGATGCGTCCGTCAGCTGGAAGGGCAAGCCTTGGGCCCGGCGGTGCGACTTCACGGCCGGCCTCGAGATCCTGCTGAGCGAGAAAGCCACCACCATCGGGCTCAACAAGGCGGTGCTACGCAGCCGCGGAAGGACGCTCGCCGCCGGCGACATCACGATCGGACTCGGCGCTGCTCCGACAACGCTCGAGCTCGCCGGCGACCTCGGCGGGCTGGGCGATCAGCCCTTCGCCGACGTCCTCTCGGTCGTGACCGCCGGCAGTTTCAAGGCCAAGGCCAAACTGGTGAACGACGGCGTCATGATGGCCGCGGCGGAGGTGGCCGACGTGGTGCTTCGGGAAAGCCCGGTCAGGGTGTCCTCCGGCTCGTTCCAGGCGCGCTACACGCCCTCGGCAGAGGGCTTCGACGCCGAAGGCGGCTTCCGGCTGGTCGCGCTCGGACGCAGCGAGGGCAAATTCACCCTGCGCCGCCGCGACACCGGGCAGGCGACGGACTGGCAGGCGACGGTCGACGTGCCGTCCGTGATCGTGGACGATTTTCTCGCGCTCCTGCCCAAGTCGCAGGAACCGGCCGAAGCCGAGACGACCCCGCCGAAACCGGACCGGGAGCCTTTCTGGTCCGGGCACACGGGCTCCGTCCGGATCACGGTGGGCAAGGTGGACGCGCTGGGCATCCGGGCTGAAACGATCGAAGGAATGGTGGTCGCCAACGGGTCCTCGGTCAGCCTTCCGCGCCTGACCGGCCGGCTCGCGGGCGGCGCCTTCTCCGGCAAGGCCGCCCTGCTCTTCCAGCCGCGCACCTCGGGCGGCCCCTACGTCCTCGGCGGCGAAATCAAAGCCGCCGAGCTTGACCTGGCGGCCATCGGCGCCGCCTTCCCTGCGACCAAGAACTGCATCGAGGGCAAGGGTGACCTGAACGCCAAAGTCACGGCGGTCGCTGGCACCGCCGGCGAACTCGCCGGACGGGCGGTGGTCGAGGCGTCGGCCACCTCGAAAGGCGGGCGCCTGCGCGCATTCGGCGACGGGAGCGGCAAGACCGCGGGAATCGTCAACGGAGCCGGGGAAGTCACCGAGGTGCTGGGCGCGCTCGCCATCCTCGGGGGCGCCCTCGGCAAGAGCGAGAAAGCCACGAAGATCGGCGCGGCGCTGTCGGCGGCGGCCAAGCTGCAGAAGGCGGTCTCCGACTTCCGTTACGACCAGGTGGAGATCAAGGCCGAGCGCCTTGCGAGCGGCACGCTCAAGCTGACGCGCCTGCAGGCCAGGAACGGGGAGCTGGACCTGACGGCCAACGGCGCGATCAGCATGAACCCGATGCTCGCCTTCTCCGACCGTCCGCTGCTCATCGACGCCCAGCTCAGGGGACGCGGAGAGTTCGCCGATTATTTCCAGATTCTCGGATTCGCCGAGGCCGTGCCGTCGCCGGACGGACTCACGCTTGGTCCCGGGGTGAAGGTGAGCGGCTCGCTGAACGACATCCGTAACGACCTTTCCGAGCGGATCCAGTCGGCAATCAACAAGCGTCGGTCCGAACCCCAGACGCAGCCCGCCCCGACGCAGCCGCCGGGAAACAACGCCGCGCCCGGCAAGCGGCCCAACCCCCTCAACGACCTGCTACGGGAGTTGGGACGATGACCCGCGGTCCGTCCTCCGTCCTGATCGGGCTGCTGCTGCTCGCCGTGGCGATGGCCGTCGCGGTCTCCCTGGGCTCGGCCGGAGCCGGCTGGGGCGAAGGCGGCGCGTTGGCGATGCTGCGCGCTCCGCGCGCGGCGGCCGCCGCGGCGGCCGGCCTCGCGCTCGGAGTAGGCGGCGCCCTCCAGCAGGGAGTCTTCCGTAATCCGCTCGCGGACCCCGGACTGACCGGCGTCTTCGGCGGAGCCCTCCTCGGTGCCGCGCTGCTGCTAGGATTTGCTCCGGAATACGCATGGGATCGGGCCTGGCACCTTCCGGCCGCCGGCTTCGCCGGCGCACTCGCGGCCTCGCTCGCCCTCACGGTCCTGGGCTCCGGCGGCGGGGCGGCCAGGCTCCTGCTCACCGGACTGGGCATCAACGCCTTCGCCGCCGCGGGAACGCTGCTGGTCGCTTCACTCCGACCAGGGGCCAGGGAGACGATCGCCAACGGAGCTTACGGCGACTGGCTCGGCACGTCATCGCCTGAGACGGTCTGGCTGCCCGCGCTCATCTGCCTCGTCGCCGCGGCCTTCGCCGTCCGGCTTGCGCCAGGGCTCGACCGGATCTCGCTCGGCGACGAGGTCGCACGCACGCTCGGCTGCGACCCCGCCGCGCTCCGCCGCAACGCCGCGCTGCTGACCGCCTTGGCGGCAGGCGCGGCCACCTGCCTGGTCGGACAAGTCGCCTTCGTCGGGCTCATCGCGCCGCACGTGGCGCGAGCCCTGACCGGACCGGGCCACCGCCGCCTCATCCCCCTCTCAGGATTCATCGGGGCGACCCTGCTGGTCGCGGCGGACACGGCTGGACGGTCGCTGCCGCTCGCCGGCACCCTCCCGGCGGCGGCCGTCATGGCCGCGGTGGGCGCGCCTGCGTTCATCTGGATAGCAAGGAGCCGTGATGACTGAATCCGTGGTCAGGACCCTGGCCCTGGGCGTGACGCTCCGCGGCCGGCGCGTGCTCGACGGCGTCTCGTTCGAGGCGAGGCCCGGGGAGACGCTCGCGGTGATCGGGGCGAACGGGGCGGGCAAGACCACGCTGCTGCGCGCGCTCTGCGGCCTGGTCGCGCCCTCCGTCGGTGCCGTCGTCGCGGAGGCGCCCGGCGGGGTCGGCTACTGTCCGCAGCATCCGCGCTGCGCCTGGGATTTCACCGTCCGCGAGATCTGCCGGCTTTCGCAACACCCCTCGGCCGCGGAAGGCTGGTGCGAGTCGCTGGGCGGCGGGTCGCTGCTGGAGCGCAGAATCCTGACAGTCTCCGGCGGCGAGCGACGCGTGGTCCATCTCGCCCTTGCACTGGCGGCCCCTGCCGAGCCTTTCGGAAGCCTGGTACTGCTCGACGAGCCCACCGCCGGACTGGACGCCGTCCGCCGCGGACGGGTCGGCGACGCGGTGCGACGGCTCGCCTCGGCCGGCGCGACGGTGGTGACCGCCACCCATGACCTCGCCCTGGCCGAATCATCGGACCGCGTGCTGGCGCTTTCCGAAGGGCGCATGAACGCGCTGGGCCCGCCGGACGCCGTGCTCAGCGACGACGTCGTGCGCGAGACCTGGGGCGCGGGGCCCTCGCGCCTCCGTCGCTGAGCCCGGGCAGTCGTCCCGCCCGCGCGGCGGCGAAGAGGTGCTGCTGGGCGAGTCCGGCGGCCGGGCCGAAATGGACACGGCCGAACATCTCCATACGCGCAGCGTCCCAGCCTCCGAGACCGTAGGCCGAGGCCAGGGCCTGGACGATCCAAGTGTCGACAGGGAAACACTCGAGACGGGCGAAGCCGAACAACGCGACGCAGGCGGCGACCTTGGGGCCGACGCCGGGCAGCGAACGCAGACGTTCCAGCAGAGCCGGAGTCTCGAGGCGAGACCAGCCATCGGCCCAGTCGGGAGAGGACGCGAGCCGCAGGGCCACGCCGCGCACATAGGCGGCGCGGTAACCCAGGGCGCAGGCACGCAGCTCCTTCTCTTGTGCACGGGCCAAGTCAGCCCAGCTGGGCAGCGCCGTATGACCGGCGCCCAGGGGCGGACCGAACCCACGGGAGAGCGCGGCCACCATCGAGCGGATCTGCTGGATACGCTTATTCGAGCTGCAGAGAAAACAGAGCAGGGCCTCCGAGGGGTCCTGACGCAGGATGCGCAGCCCTGGGTGCACCGCCATCGCGGCGCGGAGGACAGGGTCGGAGCGCCAGGGAAGCCCGTCGGCCAGGCGCTCCTGCTCGCCGGCGGCGTCGAGATAGTTCAGCAGGGCCGGCTCGGTCGCGACGTCGCCCGCAAGCCCGCTCCATTCCACCGTCCCACCGGAGGCCCGCAGACGGGCGACATGACGGCCGAAGACGCCCGTCCACTCCCCCGGGGCGTGCTCGACCCAGCGGAAGGACTGTCCGCCGTCGAGCTGTTCGGCGAGGGCGGAGGAAGACAGCCCGCGCGCGAGCGCCAAAGGACGCCAGGAAGTCCAGCCGGGGCCGGCCATGGCTCAGCGGCCGTCGTCAGGCGTGCCCCAGAGGAAGCTGTGCCGGGCGGCGAGCGTGCGGCCCGAGGCGTCGACGACGGAAAGCCTCCAAGCGACCGGCCGCCAACCCTCGGGACCGGCCTGGGCGCCCGTCAGGCCGACCGCGAACTCTCCGAAAGGGGCTGCGGGAAGCCGAGTCAGCGCGAACACATGACGCTCGGCGGCGACACCCTCTTTTCGCACGACCTGCAGCACCAGCGACGAGCCGGCGGGCGGGGCGAAGTCGAGCTGCACGAAATAATAATGCCCGGCGCGGGAGGAAGGATCGGTACGCAGGGAGACGTGGACACCGTCGTCTTCGGGACGGCCGAAAGTGTCGCCGATGCGGGCGACATCCGCCGGACCGCGGCTCTTCTCCGCGAGGAGCGCTATCCCGGGGGACTCCACGCCGAACTCCGGACGGCGGTCGCAACCGACCATCAGCAGCGCCAGCAGGGCGGCCGTGGGCAGGGCGCGGCCGACGGCTCGCGTCACTTCTTGGCCTTCTTCTTGCCGGCGGCGGCGCGGGCGGCGTTCACGCGGGCCTTGCGACGTTCGAGATACGCGCGACGGCGGCGGCGCTTGATGACCTTGTTGAACTGTTGTCCCATGATGACCCCATCCTCCCGCCCCCGGGACGAGGGTCAAGGCGAAGGTTGCCGCCCCTCCTGGCTGCCTTGGCAGGGATCGAACCTGCGACCAAGTGATTAACAGTCACCTGCTCTACCGCTGAGCTACAAGGCAATGCGGAGGAAGGTGGATAAAGGCAAGGGTCGGCGGCGCCTGTCAAACCACAAAACGGCGGCCATTCCCGATACCTCTGGACACCCCCGTGGGCTCCGCTTTTCTCGGACTCCGCCGTGCCTTCCCTGCGCTGGAACAGACTGCCAGACACGCCCAACGCTCCGGGCGCGGGAGGTGCCTTCGTCGGCGCGGCCGGTGAAACGCTCCTCTGTGCCGGAGGCTCGAACTACCCCGCCCGCCCCGGCTGGGAAGGCGGCCTGAAGGTCTGGCATGATGAGGTGTGGACGCTTGCGACGACGCGCTCGCGCAAATGGACGCAGGCGGGAATCCTCCCGCGCGCGATGGGCTACGGCGTCGCCGTCAGCATCAGGCAGGGCCTGTTGATCGCCGGCGGCGCGGACTCCCACCGCCACTACCCCGACTGCTACGTACTCTCCCTGGCCGAGAAAGAGCTGCGCGTGCAGCCGTTTCCCTTCCTGCCGCGTCCGCTCGCCTACGCGGCGGGCGCTCTGGTCGGCAGCAAGGTCGTGATAGCGGGCGGCACGGACCGGCCCGACGCCGCAAGCGCGTCCTCGGCGGCCTACGCGCTGGACCTCGCGAACCTCAACGCGGGCTGGAAGGAGCTGCCCCTCTGCACGGGCGGAGGACGCATGCTGGCGCAGGCGGCCGGAACCAAGGACACCTTCTACCTCTTCGGCGGCGTCTCGCTCGCGCCCTCGGCGAAAGGCGTCGAGCGGGAGCATCTCGCGGACTGCCACGCCTTCACGCTCGGCAAGGAATGGAGGCGTATCGCCCCGCTGCCTCGCCCCTGCGCAGGCGCCCCTTCTCCGTGCCCGGTCCTGGGCGACCGGGTGCTGCTGGTCGGCGGGGATGACGGAAGCCTGGCCGGAAAGGTGGAGGCGTCGCGGCATCCCGGCTACAGCAAGGCCGTGCTCGCCTACTCTCGCACGGCGGACGCCTGGTCGGAGGAGGGCGAGGGCTCCTGCGGACTGCTGTCGACCGGATGCGCCCGCTGGGGAGGCGGCTTCGCCGTGACCAACGGGGAGGCACGGCCCTTCGTGCGCTCGCCCGAAGGCTGGCTCATCAGGGAGGAATGAGGTTGGTGGTTGGCGGCGGCCCCGGCCGACGCTAATCAGGAAGCAGATGCCCCGCCCCAGCGCATTGCCCTCGCTGCTTGCCGTCCTGACGGCCTGCCTTGCGGGGTGCGCGTCAGACCTGGCGCTGCCCGACCTTCCGGACCGGCACGGTCTGGGCGGCATGGCCGCGGCCACGGTGCTCGCCGAGGATGGGACGGAGGCCGTCCTGGCCGCGGGCGGCTGCAACTTCCCGGACGGGCCGCCATGGAAGGGGGGCGCCAAGCGCTACTACCGGGACGTGCTGCTGCTCAGCCGTAGCGGCGGAGCCTGGAGGTGGCGGAAGATCGGCGAGCTTCCCCATGCGATCGCCTACGCCGCGTTCGCGCCCTCACCGGACAGAAAGTCCATGATCATCGCGGGCGGCTGCGACGAGAAGGTCCACCATTCGGCGACCTGGCTCGTGGGCGCCGACGGGAGCGTACGGAAACTGCCCTCGCTACCGGGGCCGCGCGCGTTCGCCGCCGGCGCTTCCGACGGAAGCACGCTCCTCGTGGCGGGCGGCTCGCACCGCCCGGATGCGACGCATGCCACCCTCCCCTGCGTCGAGCTCGACCTGACCGCGCCCGACAAAGGATGGAGACGGCGCGACGACCTCGGCACGTGGGGCATCCTGCCGCTCGTCGGACGGTCCGGCGCGAGCACCCTCGTCGCGTCGGGCTGCCGTCTCAAGGCTCAGGACGGCAAGCCCTTCCGCGTCTACGGCTCCTCCGTGCTGCACATGCGCGGCAGCGAACGCAGGGAATCGTCGCTCGCCCGTCCCATCGTGGCCGCCGCCGGGCCGGGCATCCCCGCCGGAGGACGCCTGATCTTCGTGGGCGGCGACGACGGCGGGCACTACCCCCGTCCGCCCGAGGACCACCCGGGACTCTCACGCGACATCATCGCTTTCGACGGCGTGACGCCGCGGGTGATAGGCCGTTGGCCCGGCCCCCTCGTGACCGCCCCGCTGGTGCGGCTCGGAGACACCCTCGTGACCGTCGGCGGAGAGGACCGGCCCGGCCACCGCACCGCCAAGGTGAGCACATGGACTCTGCCGGAGGCGTGGCGATGAGCACGAACGCGCCTCGGACGGCCTGGATCGCGGTGGCGCTGCTGCTGCCCGTGGCTCTGCTCAACTACCTCGACCGGCAGCTGATCGCCACGATGCAGAAATCCATCATGGCCGACGTCGCAGGCTTCGACGGCCCTGACAGGATGGAGAAGTGGGGGCACATGCTGGCATGGTTCAAGTGGACCTACGCCCTGGCGAGCCCGTTGGCCGGGCTCGTCGCGGATCGCCTCAGCCGGCGCTGGGTGATCTGCGCGAGCCTTTTCATCTGGTCCGCCGACACATGGGCCACCTCCCTCGTGACCAGCTACGACCAGCTTGTCGTCACCCGCGCGGTGATGGGACTCAGCGAGGCGTTCTACATCCCCGCCGCGCTGGCGCTCATCGCCGACCACCACGCCGGCGCGACCCGCTCCCGGGCGGTAGGCCTCCATCAGGTGGGCATCTACGCAGGGGTCATGCTCGGCAGCCTCGGCGGCTTCGCGGCGGACCATCCGGACATCGGCTGGACCGCCTCCTTCGCCTTCCTCGGCGGACTCGGCGTCGTCTACGCCGTGCCCCTGCTCCTGTTCCTAACGGAGTCGCGCCGCTCCGGGGAGGAGGAGAGGTCGCCCGCCGCCCAGTCCCTGAAGGAGCTGCTGGGCGACCGCAACTTCCTGCTGCTGCTCGCCTACTTCACCCTCCCCGCGATGGCCGGCTGGATCGTGCGGGACTGGATGCCCAGCGTCCTGCAGAAGGAGCTCGGGCTCACGCAGGGGCTCGCGGGGTTCAGCGCCGTCATCTGGTGGCAGGGAGCGGCCGTGCTCAGCGCGATCGCCGGGGGCTGGCTGGCGGACCGGCGCATGCGCTCCACGGAGCGCGGCCGCATCCATGTGAGCGCGGCCGGCATGATGCTGATCATCCCCGCGATGCTCGGCGTCGGCCTGGTACTCGACCAGGGGTCGCTCCCGTTGGCCGTCGGCTTCCTCATGCTCTTCGGCCTCGGCTGGGGCCTGTTCGACTCCAACAACATGCCTATCCTTGCCCAGATCACCCGGCCCGGACTCCGCGCCACGGGCTACGGACTGATGAACCTGGTCAGCATTTCCTGCGGCGGCCTGGCCGACGTCGGCTTCGGCTGGCTGCGCGACCGCGAGGTGCCGCTGGACCTGGTCTTCGGGGGCTTCGCCGGGATCGCTTGTCTCTCGGCGTGGGTCGTCCTTAGCATACGCGTCCCGGCGCCTGCCGGCAAATGAACGAGCCCTTCTCCTTCCGCGGACTCTGCCCCGCGACCCACACGCCGATGAACGGCGATGGTTCCGTGAATCTGGCCGGCATCGGGGCGCTGGCCGCGCATCTCTCACGGCACGGACTGAAGACCGTCTTCATCTGCGGAACCACCGGCGAGAGCAGCTCGCTCACGCTGGCCGAACGCGCGTCCCTCTCCGACGCATGGGCCAAGATCGGTCCGGAGCACGGCGTGAAAGTCGTGGTCCACGTGGGTTCTAACTGCCTGGCCGACGCAAGGACGCTGGCGGCGCACGCCGAGCGCAACCGGGCCGACGCGGTCTCCATGATCGCCCCCAGCTACTTCCGGCCTCGGACGCTCGAGGACCTCGTCGCCTGCTGCGAGACGGTGGCCGGAGGATGCCCGCGTACGCCTTTCTATTACTACGATATCCCGGGCATGACGGGCATCTCGGGCTTTCCCGTCGACGCCTTCCTGGAGACTGCCTCCCGGCGCATCCCCAACCTCGCCGGAGTGAAGTACTCCAACCCCGACCTCGACGCCATGCGGCGCGCGGCCTCGCTGCAGGGCGGCCGATTCGACCTGCCTTACGGCATCGACGAGCGATACCTCGACGCGCTCGACGCGGGTGCGCGGGGCGGCGTGGGCAGCACCTACAATTTCATCCCGGGCGTGCTGAGACGCCTCGTCGAGGCCCATGCGCGCGGCGACCGCGGGGCGGCCGAAGCCGAACAGGCCCGCGTGCCGGCCGTGGTCGAGACGCTCGCGCGTCGTGGCTACCTCGGCGCCGCCAAGGCCCTCATGCGCGAGATCGGCGTGCCCGTCGGGCCCGCCCGCCTGCCCAACGGCAATCCGACCAAGGCCGAGCTCGAAGCCATGCTCGGCGAACTGGACGCGATGGGCTACTTCTCATGGAAAGACTGATCCTGCTCCTGGCCGCGCTCGCCTGCGCGACCCCGATCTTCGCGCAACCCACGCTCGCAGGCGACGCCTCCGTGGCCGTCTTCGAGGCCAAGAAGAACCTCTCGCACGCCTCCGTACGCATTCCCGCGCTGCTACGCACGAAGAACGGCACGCTCATCGCCGTCGCGGAGGCCCGCGACAAGGCGACCGACCAGGCCGGGAACGACCTCGTCGTCGCGACATCCAAGGACGACGGCGTCACCTGGTCCAAACCGCGCGTGGCCTACGACCAGGGCCAAGACAGCTGCAACAACCCTTGCCTCGTGCAGGATGCCCGATCGGGTCGCGTGTTCATCTTCTTCCAGACCTTCCCGGCCGGGGCCCACGAGTTCGGCGGACTGCCCGCCGGGCCTGCCGACCCCAAGGGCACCCGCTGCTGGTACCTTGCCTCGGACGACGACGGCGCGACCTGGTCGAAGCCGACCGACGTCTCCGCCTCGCTCAAGCCCGCCCATGCCGTCACGGTCGCATCCGGACCTGGCATCGGCATCCAGTTGCGTCGCGGCCCCGTCGCGGGTCGACTGGTGATCCCCTTCAATTCGCAGGACACGAAGCGCAACTTCGTGAACTGGGTGGCCTACAGCGACGACGGCGGCAAGACCTGGCAGCGTGGCGCCGAGGTCCCGCAGAGGGACATGCAGCTCAATGAAGTGCAGGTGGCCGAAACAGGCGACGGTTCGGTTTACCTGAACTCGAGGCGCTGGAAAGGCTCGGCGTTGCGCAAGACTTCCTGGTCGAAGGACGGAGGCGAAACGTGGTCTCCGGCGGCCGATGACGCCGCGCTGCCGGAACCCACGTGCCAAGGTTCGCTGCTCACCCTTCCCGCCGGCGCCAAATCGGCAGTCTTCTTCCTCAATCCGGCCGGCAAGGGACGCGCCAACGGCACGCTCCGCCGCTCCGACGACGGGGGCCGGACCTGGGCCGAATCGACCCTGCTCTTCCCCGGCCCCTTCGCCTACAGCAGCATGGCGCCCGTCGCTGGGGGCATCGGCGTGCTCTACGAGCCGAACAGCAACACGGTCGTGCTCTTCCGGAGGGTGACCGGCCTCGGATTGGACGCCCGCTGACGCGGTCGGTCAGCGCGCCTCCTCCAGCATCCGCCAGCACATCAGCTGCTGGCGTGGAAGGTGGAAAGGGCCCTTCCACATCGATCCCTTAAGCTCGCTCGTGGGACGGCCCTGACGGTCAAGATAGCCGAACCACTCGCCGTGCCCGGGGTCAGGGAAATGGCGATGCGACCAGTCGTGCACCTGACGGTGCATCTCCGCGAAAGCGGCGTCGCCGGTGACGAGATGCGCCATGAGCGTGGCGATGATGGCTTCGTTATGGGGCCACCAGAACTTCATGGGGTGCCAGTACTCCTGGACCGGCCGCCCGTGCACGTCCGTGAAATAGAGCAGGCCGCCGTGCTCCGGATCCCAACCGCGCCCCCACATCCAGCGCAGCATGTCGAGGCCGAGGCGCATCCAGTCGTCCCGGCCGCGCAGCTTAGCCTCGCGCATGATGAACCACGAGGCCTCGATGGCGTGCCCGGGGTTCAGGAGCCTTCCCTCGAAATGGTCGATCACCTCGCCGCCCGGGCCGACGGACTCCATCACGGCCTGCAGGTCGGGCTTCACGAAGTCACGCGCGATCTCGTCGACCGCCCAGGCGGCCCATTCGGACATCGTGCGGCCGCGGACGGAAACGTCGCCCAGGTCCTCGCGTAGGTCCTGCGCGGTGACCAGGGTCATCATCAGCGGGGCCAGGCCCTTCATCGGCCGGGTCTGCGGAGAGACCTTGGGCGGGATCAGGCCGGGTTCGAAGCTGTGACGCAGGAAGGCATCGTAAGCCGCGCGCGAAAGCAGGCCCCAAGCCTCGTCGCCCGTGGCGCGCCGGAGCGCGGCGTACCCGGAGGCCGCGAAGCACTCGCTGAAGACGTAGCGGCGCATGCGGAGAGGGTCGCCCCCGGCCGTCACGGTGAAGTTCAGCTTGCCGTCCGGTCCGGCGCAGCGGTCACGGAGGAAGCGGCCGCAGGAGAGCGCGGCGTCGAGCCACTCGATCCGCGGCCCGACGAGGTTGTGCAGCGTGGCGAAGGTCCAGGCCGCACGCCCCTGGAACCAGACCGACTTGTCGGTGTCGACCACCTCGCCCCGCCGTCCCAGCGCGGTCCAGATGCCGCCCGACTCGCGGTCGAGCCCGTGACGGATCCAAAAGGGAATGACGTCGTCCAGCAGGCCGCCGCGGTAGGCGCGGATGAGCTCCTCACGTCGCTCCTGGAGATAAGGGGTCACTGCGGCATGCTGGGACCCCGGCGAGGCGCGTCAACGCCCGGACCCATCCTGGCCGGTGATGAACGGAGCCCCGGCCGGGTCATCGGTCCCGTAGTAGTCGGCGATGACCGCGACAAGGTAGGCCTTGAGGTCTTCCCCCATGAAGCTGCCAAATGAGATCTCCTTCCCGCTGGAAGAGACGACGACCGCCTCGACCGGACGGTTGTTCATCGAGGCCCCCCGGTGGGCGAGGAACGGATTCACCGGCCCGGTCACCGCAAGGCGCTCGCTCCAGCCCACGCGAGGCAGCAGCAGAAGCTCGGAACGCACCGAGGATGGCGAAAGCGTGATGCGCCGACGGGCGGCGAGCGTCGCCCCGCCGCCCAGGGCGAAGAGGGCCGGCACCAGGAGGAACACGGCGTAATGCTCCGGGCCGGGCTCCCTGATGAGACGGCCGTTGATATGCAGCTCGGCGCCGAGGAGCACAGCGGCCGCGAAGACGCCCAGAAGGAGGAGGCTCGCGCCGGTCCAGATCCAAGCGAACAGGCCGCCGCCCGAACGGACCAGGAGCACGACCTCGTCGCCCGACTGCTCCGCCGCGACCTTGGGATGCCCACCTGAGAGGAGTTCCGGCCGGGGAGGACGGCGACCGCTTTCGCACCATGGGCAGGAGACGCCGGCCCGGCGAAGGGCCAGCGGCACAGGGCGTCCGCAGATGCGGCAGGGCATCGACGGCAAGGCCGGAGAGTCATCGGACACGGCGCGAGTGAACCGCAGGACGACGACGGCCGCAATCCCTTTGCTTGAAAGCGACGCCGCTCCCGGATGTCATGGGCCCACCCCGCATGAGAAGCATCCTCGCCTTCCTGCTCCTGCCGCTCGCCCTCCTGTCGGACGGCGTCCGGCACAGCGTCACCTATCCAGCCTCCGACCAGCCGGGCGGGCTGATCTTCGCCGCGACCTACAACCTCTGGATCCCCGAAGGCGTCAGGACCGTGCGCGGCATCATCGTGCACCAGCACGGATGCGGCGAAGGGTCCAACAAGGGGGCGGTCACCGCCGCGGACGACCTCCACTGGCAGGCGCTCGCCCGCAAATGGGACTGCGCGCTGCTCGGCCCGGTGATCCACCAGCCCGAGAAAGGCAACTGCCGCATGTGGTGCGACCCGCGCAACGGATCCGAGAAAGTCTACCTGCGCGCCCTTTCCGACCTGGCCTCGAAATCCGGGCACCCCGAGATCGCGACCGCGCCCTGGTGCCTCTGGGGGCACAGCGGCGGCGGCTTCTGGGCCAGCATCATGCAGGCGCTGCACCCGCGGCGGATCGTCGCCATCTGGTTCCGTTCCGGCACGGCCTACTCGTATTGGCAGAAGCCTGAAGACCCTAAGCAAGATCGTCAGATCCCCGAGGTCGTCCTGCCTC
The DNA here is from genome assembly GCA_030830965.1 of Verrucomicrobiota bacterium. Lineage (GTDB taxonomy): Bacteria > Verrucomicrobiota > Verrucomicrobiia > Opitutales > UBA953 > UBA953. The sequence goes on from JAURLX010000030.1 coordinate 44,080, forward strand.
CCGAGGCCTACGGCATCCCCATGGTGGCCAACCCCGGCGTGAAGGAGAACGGCGACAAACGTTTCAACGGCGCCTGGACCGGAGCCATCGCGATGTTCAAGGACTACCGCGGCAGGGGCGCACCGATCGCCTTCGCGCCCGACCCGCTGACCTCCCACCAGACGGGCGACATGCGCTACGCGTGCCTGGCCTTCTTCGACGCCTGCCTCGCGCTGCGTCTGCCCGAGAGCGGCAACGAGCTCCGCCCCCTGGACATGAAGGCAGGCGTAGAGAGGAAAGCGCCCGGAGCCGACTTGGCCGCCGGCTGGCTGCCCGCCGCGTTCGTCCCGGCCTGGGAACAGTATGTGCGCAGCGGAGCCACCGAGGACCGCACGCCCCCGCCCGCGCCCTTCGGGCTGAAGACGCGCCAGACGGACGAGGGCGTCGAGCTCACCTGGGACGCCCACGCCGACCTGGAGAGCGGGCTGCGTCAGTTCGTGATCGAGAAGGACGGCAAGGTGATCGGCCGGCTGCCCGAGAACCCCAAGAGCAGCTTCGGCCGTCCGCTCTTCCAGGGCATGACCTACGGCGACACGCCCACCCTGCCCCTCGCCTCGATGCGCTTTGTGGACAAGGCCGCCAAGGAAGGCGCCAAGTACCGCGTGATCGCCGTCAACTCCGCCGGCCTGGAGTCGCGCTGAGCCGGGCGGCGGGCAAACAGAAGGGCCGCCCCGAGGGCGGCCCTTTTTCGTGGCGTCGACGACGCCCCTCAGGCGCCCCAGGACCAGCCGTTGCCGGCGTAAATCGCACGGGACCCGAGCTGCTCCTCGATGCGGAGCAGCTGGTTGTACTTCGCGACGCGGTCGGAGCGGCAGAGCGAGCCGGTCTTGATCTGGCCGGCGTTCAGGCCCACCGCGATGTCGGCGATCGTGGCGTCCTCGGTCTCGCCGGAACGGTGCGAGATGATGGCCGTGTACTTGGCGCGCTGGGCCATGGCCACCGCGTCGAAAGTCTCGGTCAGCGAGCCGATCTGGTTGACCTTCACCAGGATCGAGTTGGCCGTGCCGGTCTTGATGCCGCGGCGGAGGAACTCGGTGTTGGTCACGAAGAGGTCGTCGCCGACGAGCTGCGTGCCGGGCATCGCGTCCGTGGCCTTCTTCCAGCCCGTCCAGTCGGCCTCGGAAAAGCCGTCCTCGATGGAGACGATCGGGTAGCGCTTCTGGAGGTCCTTGTAGAAGGCGATCATCTGCTCCGAGGAGCGCTTGGAGTTGTCGGACTTGTGGAAGGTGTACTTGCCGGACTTCTCGTCGTAGAACTCAGAGGCGGCCACGTCGAGGGCCAGGAAGATGTCCTTGCCCAGGCGGAAGCCCGCGGCCTTGACGGCGGCGGCGATGGCCTCGAGCGCGGCCTCGTTGGACTTCACCTTGGGGGCGAAGCCGCCCTCGTCGCCGACCGAGGTGGAGAGCCCCTGGGACTTGAGCACCTTCTTCAGCGCGTGGAAGACCTCGGTGCCCATGCGAAGGGCCTCGCTGAAGGACTTGGCGCCGGAGGGCGCGATCATGAACTCCTGGATGTCGACCGGGGCGTCGGAATGGGCGCCGCCGTTCATGATGTTCATGAGAGGTATCGGGAGCACCTTGGCGTTGGGGCCGCCGAGGTAGCGGTAGAGAGGCTGGTCCAGGGCCTCCGCCGAGGCCTTGGCGACGGCCATGGAGACGCCGAGGATGGCGTTGGCGCCGAGGCGGGCCTTGTTCTTGCCGCCGCGGGCGACCATCGCAGTGTCGATGCCCACCTGGTCGAGGGAGTCCTCGCCGACGAGCAGGGAGGCGAGCTCCTCGTTGACGTTGGCGACGGCGCGCAGGACGCCCTTGCCGTTGTAACGGCGGCGGCCGTCCACGCCCTTGGGCAGCTGGCGGGAGGCGACGTCGGCGTCGCGAAGCTCGTGGGCCTCGTAGGTGCCCGTGGAGGCGCCGGAAGGCACCGCGGCACGACCGACGGCGCCGCAGGCCAGGGCCACGTCCACCTCGACGGTGGGATTGCCCCGGGAGTCCAGGATTTCACGGGCCTTGATGTCGACGATCTGGGTGCGGTTCATGTTGGGAAATCGGTCAAGATGGGTAGGGAGAAGCGGAGGGTCTGGGCGAGAAAAAACTGGGGTTGCCGGGCAAACGGGTCGAAAAACCGACCCCGCTCGGCTCAAGGCCGGGCGGGGTCGGGAAATGGTGGGAGTAGTAGAACTCGAATCTACGACCTCCTGCGTGTCATGCAGGCGCTCTAACCAACTGAGCTATACCCCCGTAAAGGCGGATGTTGAACAAAGGAAGGCGGGGAGGCTCTGGCAAGCCTTCAATGCACATCCCCGATGTAGACCGCCGTGCCGTCCTTGAGGGCCCGCCTCAGCACCTGCGCCAGCCCGCGCGGAGAGAGGGGGTGGCGGTCGAGGTCCTCCAGGGGGATCCATTCGTAGCCGACCTGACGGCGGTCCTGCCCTTTGCCGTCGCCGAGCGGGGTGAAGTCGGGGCACTCGCAATGAAACACGGCCTCCACCTGGTGGAAGTGGGCGTGGATCCGGCGCATCGCGTGGTTCTTGCCGACGTACTCGCGGACGTACAGGAGCGACCTGGGCGTCACCGCCAAGCCGAGCTCCTCGGCGACCTCCCGACGCACCGCATCGGGCAGGGTCTCCCCGTGCTGCTGCCCTCCGCCGGGCAGCACGAGGAACTCACCCTCGTCCGTGCGCACGCGCACCGCGAGCAGCCTGCCCGCGCGGACGATCACGGCCCGGGCGGCGATGCGCACGGTCTCGGATCGGCGTCGGGGGACGGGTCGGGACACGTCCGCAGGGTGCGCGAAAGGCCGCCGATGGCAAACTCAGGCGCCGATTCAACCGAGGGCCGAGGGCTCGATCTGCTGGTTGCCGTGGACGGCCTTGACGTCGTCCAGCGCTTCCAGGGCGTCGATGAGCTCCATGACCTGCCTGGCGACGGCGGCGTCGGAGACCGGCACGGGGATGCTCGAAACATAGGCGAGTTCGGCCGACTCGGGCTTGATGGACTTCTCCTGCAGCGCCCGGGAGATGGCGTCGAACGCGGCGACCGGGGACAGGACCTCGAAGTGGTCGCCGTTGTTCACGACGTCCTCGGCGCCGGCCTCGAGGGCGAGCTCCATGAGGGCGTCCTCCCCGACTTGGGAGGAGCCGATGAGGAACTGCCCCTTCTTCTGGAAGCTGTGCGACACGGCGCCGGTCTGGGCCATATTGCCCCCGTTGTCGTTGAAGGCCTGCCGGACCTCGGCGGCCGCGCGATTCTTGTTGTCGGTGGTGACCTCGACGATCAGCCCCACGCCGCCGGGAGCATAGCCCTCGTAGACGATCTCCTCATAGGTCACGCCCGGGATCTCGCCGGTGCCCTTCTGCACGGCACGCTTGATGTTGTCGCCGGGCATGTTCGCGGCGCGTGCCTTGTCAATCAGCGTGCGCAGGCGCGCGTTGGATTCCGGGCTGCCGCCGCCGGCGCGAGCGGCCAGGGTGATCTCCTTGGCCAGCACGGAGAAGATCTTGCCGCGCTTGGCGTCGATGACGGCCTTGTGCCGCTTGGTGGTGTGCCACTTGCTGTGACCTGACATGGCTGGGAGTAGGTGTCAGCCCTTGGCCGGCTTGGTTTCCGCCGCGTCGGGCGCGTTCTTGGTAATCCAGGACTGCAGCATGGTCAACAGGTTCTGGATGGTCATGTAGAGCGTGAGGGCCGACGCCATCGGATAGCAGATGACCGGGAAGAAGACCGCCATCAGGTTGAAGATCATCTTCTGCGACGGGTCGGACTGCGGCGTGGGAGTCATCTTCATCGAGAGCCACATCGTGAGGCCCATCAGCACGGGGAGGGGGTTGATCGGGAAGCCGGCGATGTGCGCGACCGTGTCGGGGGCGGAGAGGTCACCGATCCAGAGGAAGTGCTGGAGGCGGAGCTCGACGGTGGTCTGGAAAGCGGTGTACAGGCCGAAGAAGATCGGGATCTGGATGAGGACGGGGAGGCAGCCGGCGAAGGGGTTGATCTTGTGCTCCTGATAGAGCTTCATGAGCTCCTTCTGCATCTTCTCGGGGTTGTCCTTGTAGCGCTCCCGGATGTCCTGCATCGGCTTGGAGAACTTCGCCATCTTCTTGGCGGCCTTCTGTTGGGCGGAGGTCAGCGGCCACGTCACGGCCTTGAGGATGAGCGTGAGGGCGACGACGGCCCAGCCCCACGACCATGAGCCGGCCCACCCGAGCAGATGGTGGACGCCCCCGAGGCAGGCGAGGAGGAGCTTGCAGATCGAGTCGAAGGGGATGAACCCGAAGAGCTTGGTGAACTGGAGGACCTCGACCTGGCCGTCGGGAAGGGCCGAGACGCGGGCGTACTCCTTGGGGCCGACGAAGAAGTCGCCTGTCTGCGTCACGGAGAGATCGGCCCCCGCGGGCGTCTCCCAAGAGACGTAGGCGTCGATGCCGCGGGCGCCCGCGGCGAAGGCCACCGGCCGGACAAGCACGTCGCTGCGACCGCCGCGCACGGAGGTATCAGGCCGTACGATCGAGGCGAAGAACTGGTTGCCCGAGGCCACCCAGGCGTGCGTCCGCCCCGCGGCCGCCACGGCGTGCTCGGCCTCGGCCTTGTGGGAGCCGAGCCCGAAGAAGCCGCTGGAGTCGGTGAACACGTCGAGCCCCGTGCGCGTGAGCGCCTCGCCGTCGTGGGCGAGCACGGAGAGGAACTGGTTGACGGAGTCCCCGACGGTGGGCTGCCAGGAACCGGTCGAAATCCAGAAACGGGGCGCGGGACGGTCCGGCGAGGCCGGGATCAACCGGGTCGTGAAACGGAGGAGATGGGGGTCGGAGGCGGCGTCGGCCGGGAGCGCGTAGGTGCGCTCCACGCGGGTCCCGTCGGCAAGCGTCCCCGCGAGGGTGATGGCCCCCGAACCTTCGTCCGCGGCCACGGGCAGGAACTCGGAACGCACGGATTCGAGCTGACGGGTGGCCGGGTTCTGGACGGCGAGGGTCAGGGCCGCCTCGGCGTTGCCGGCGTTGAAGATGACGTTGCCGGACGCCTTGTCCTGAGCGGAGCGCTCCCGGAGCAGCTCGACCGTCTCGATGGCGCCTCCCCGGGAGGTGAAAGTCACGCGGAGACGGTCGTTCTCCCGGACGAAACGGCGGACGGCGGCGTCAGCGACCGGGCGGGGGGCCAGGGCCGAGGCGGGGGGCGGAGGCGAGGCCTGGTTGAGGGCGGGCGCCGGAACGACGGCGGGGGCGGCGGGGACGGGGGCGGCCGGGGCTAGGGGCGTGGACGCGGGCTTGGTGAAGATGAAGAGCGCGAAGGCCCCGACGATGCAGGCCGTGCCCAGGATGAAGTTTTTTCGGTCCATAAAAAGGGGAGCCCTTGGGCGTAGGGAAGCCCCCTCCCGGGCGCAAGGCAAAGGCGCCCTCCCCTGCCAGCCCTCAGGAACCCGGCTTGGAGGCGGGAATGGCGGCCAGTTCGGGCGGCAACGCGTCCGCCGGATAAGTCGGGAACGTCAGCTCGAGCAAGGACACGAATGGCACGCTGAACCTGGTCTGCCCGCCCGATCGGTCGACCAGACTGGCGACCCCTACGGCCTCCGCACCGGAGGTCTTCAGGATGTCGAGGCACTCCTGCGCCCTTCCGCCACGGGTGACCACATCCTCGGCGACGAGCACGCGCTCGCCGGGGCGGAAGGTGAAGCTGCGCCGCATGACGAGTCGGTCGTTCTCCTTCTCGGCGAAGACGAAGCGGGCGCCGAGCTGCCGTGCGACTTCCTGGCCGACGACCAGGCCGCCCATCGCGGGGGCCAGGACGGTCTCGACGCGAAGCTCCGTCAGACGGGGGAGTAGCAGTTCGATCAGGCGGGTGACCTTGTCCATGTGCTGGCAGACCTGGGCGCACTGGAAGAAATGTCCGCTGTGCAGGCCGGAGCGCAGGACGAAATGCCCGGTCAGCAGGGCCCTGGACTCCCTGAAGATGCGGAGTACCTCTTCGTCGGTGGAACTCATCTCGTCGGCGGGGTTAAAACGGGAAACGCCGCGAGAGCGAGGCCTTTCGATTCACATCGGCCAAAGAAAGTTCGACCCAGCCCGCCCTCAGGACATTAATCCGTCTCCCCATGGAAAAGCCCGAATCCAGCCAGGCGGCGAAGACCAAGGCCCTAATCGTCCTGATCGCGTGCGGCCTGATCGCGCTGTCGGCCGGCATGTTCTACTTTCTGGCGACCGGCGAGTCCGCCACCAAGGAACCCGCCCGCGCGACGGACCTTCGCGGCATGGTCTGGATCCCCGGGGGCACGTTCCCCATGGGCAACGACAAGGCCACGGAGGATCATTTCGAAGAGCGTCCGGCCCATCAGGTCGCCCTCAAAGGCTTCTGGGTGGACGAGACGGAGGTGACCAACGCCCAGTTCAAGAAGTTTGTCGATGCCACGGGCTACCTGACCGACGCCGAGAAGGACCTCGACCCACGGCAGTTCCCCAACAGCCCGCCCGAATACCTCAAGGGCGGCTCGCTCATCTTCAAGCCCGTCGCCGGGGTGGACCCTAAGAAATGCGGCGCCGGCAACCTGCCTTGGTGGAAGTTCACCGCCGGCGCGACCTGGAGAAGCCCCGAAGGCCCGGGCTCCACGATCCGAGACCGCATGGACCACCCCGTGGTCTGCGTCACCTACAAGGACGCCCAGGCCTACGCACGCTGGGCCGGCAAGCGGCTGCCCACCGAGGCCGAATGGGAGTTCGCGGCGCGCGGAGGACTCAGCGGCAAGCCCTTCGTCTGGGGCGACGAGGAACGGCCGGAAGGCAAATACATGTGCAACCACTGGCAGGGGAAATTTCCCGAGGTCGACCTGGGTCTCGACGGGTATCTCTCGACCGCGAAGGTGAAGTCCTATCCGCCCAACGGCTACGGACTGTACGACGTCGCCGGCAACGTCTGGGAGATGTGCGAGGACTGGTACGGCAAGGATTACTACGCGCGTTCGCCCAAGGACGCGCCCGCCGGCCCCCCCGCGGGCGAAGATCCCGAGAACACGGGCTACGGGCAGCACGTCATCCGCGGCGGCTCCTGGCTCTGCGACGAAGGCTACTGCTTCCGCTTCCGCGTGGCCTCACGGCAGGGACTCGACACCCTCACCTCGACCAACCACGCCGGCTTCCGCTGCGTGGCCGACGCGCCGGCCCCCGCGCGCTGAGCGCTCAGCGCATCTCCTGGTAGTCGAGGTCCTTGCCGTAGGTCTCCTCCATCTTCCAGAGGGCGAGGAAGGCGGCGATGAAGCAGACGGCGCCGATTACGCCGCCGGCCACGGAGGCCGAGAGCCAGGGAGACGCCTTGGTGCCGGTCAGCTGCGTGAAGCAGAAGGTGAGCAGCACGAGCGAACCGCGGGCGAAGTTCGGGACGGTCGTGGCGACGGTGGCGCGCAGGTTGGTGCCGAACTGCTCCGCGGCGATGGTCACGAAGAGGGCCCAGTAGCCCATACCGAAGCCCATGAGGAAGATGAGCCGGTAGTAGGCATCGGACGTCCAACCCTGGGCCCCGAAGAGGTAGATTCCCACGCAGACCAGGCTGAACAGCAAGAACGCGAACACGACCTTGCGCCGGGAACGCGCCAGCTGGCTGCCGACGCCGCTGGCGAGGTCGCCGAAGGTCAGGCCGAGGTAGAAGGCCGCGACGGCCCAGTTGGTCTGGATCTTCTCGCCCTGGATGCCGGAGGCGGGGGCGAAGACGGTGGCCGCGCGCTGCACGAGGATGCCAATCATGTACCAGGTGGGGAGGCCGATGAGCACGCAGCGGGCATAACGGAAGAAGCGGTCGCGGGCGGTGAAGAGGGAGAGGAAGTCGCCGCGGCGAACCGAGCCATGCGAGGCGGAATCGCGAGCCTGCTGGAACATGCCGGACTCATGCACCCCGATCCGCATGACCAGGAGCGCCAAGCCCAGGCCGCCGCCGATGAAGTAGCTCATGCGCCAGCCGTCCGTGCCGACCATCGCGCCAAGCGCGTCGACATGGTCGGCCATCCAGCCCGCGACCACCGCACCGAAGACGCCCACGGCGGCGACGAGCGCGGTGCCGTAGCCGCGGCGCTCCTTCGAGAGGGTCTCGGAGACGAGCGCGATGCAGCCGCCAAGCTCGCCGGCGAGGCCCACGCCGGCGATGAAACGCCACGCCGCGTAGGCGCCGAAGGAGTCGACGAGCCCGTTGGCGATGTTGGCGACGGAATAGAGGAGGATGGAGCCGAAAAGGGTGGTGAGACGGCCCATGCGGTCCCCCAGGACGCCAAAGAAGATGCCGCCCAGGAGCATGCCGGCCATCTGCCAGGAAAGGAGGTCCTGATACCAGGGTGCCCCCGTGATGAGATGCGCCAGACCGAGCCCGTTCAGGCTCTTCTCGCGCACGGTCATGAACAGGGTGAGGTCGTAGATGTCGACGAAGTAGCCAAGGGCACCGACGATGACGGCAGGATGCAGCAGATCCTTCCAGAGGGGGCGCGGGGTTTCTTGCATGGGGTCAGGCCTTCAGACCGTGCAGATTGGCCATGGAAATGCCAGAAAGCATTGCTCCGGTCACCCCGAGGAAGCCCTGGTCGGTGCCGATCAGGTAGAGGTTCGCGAGGTCGGTGCGGCCGTCGCGCCGCTTGACGGTCGAGCCGTAAATGGCGCCACCCACGTGTCCGGTGTACTTGCGCACGGTGCGGGGCGTGAACATGTCCGTGGAAACGACGGCCCCGTCGTGCGAGGCGTCGATCACGGCGGGGAGGTGACGGCGGGCGACGCGGTTGAGGCGGCCGAACCAGTCGGCCTTGCGGGCGCGGTACTCCTCCTCGGGCAGCGCGCACCAGGCGTCGTGCGAGGCCAGCGCAGTCACGCGCAGCCAGCCCTCCTCCAGCCGGCGCCCGGGACCGTAGTCGTAGTTGTTGGGGATGCAGATGACGCCGGAGGAGGGGTCGACGAGCTCCGCGGGCGAACGGTAGGAGAACCGCTCGGCGTCGCAGAAGAAGACGATGGTGTCCTTCCAGCCGAACTCCGCGAAATCATGGGCCCGATAGGTGGCGATGGTCTCCGCATAACCCAGCCGTCCGGCCTCCGCCGCACCCGCGTCGGCGGACAGGTCGGAACGCAGGCGCATGGTCTCCACGGCGCCCGCGGAGGAATAGACGGCGTCGGCCGTGACCTCAGAGCCGTCGTCAAGGATGAGCGCGGCCGCCCTGCCCTGCCGGACCTCGATGCGGCGGACGCCGCACTTCATGCGCCGCTCGACGCCGTGCTCGCGGCAGCGGTCGGTCAGCAGACGGATCACACGGCGCACGCCCTCGAAGGGACGGGCGAAACCTTCGTGGAAGAGGGATCTCCACATGATCGCGAATTGCGACACCTCGATGTCGTCCTCCAGCGCGCTCCCGTAGTAGCAGGTCGGAATGAGGAGGAGGTCCCGCAGGAGGGGGCTGGAAAGATGCCGGGCGAGGAGGTCGCGCGCGGAACCCCCATGGGCTTGGAGCGAGGCCTCGTCGAGCGCCGCGATCCAGGCGTCAAGCCGCCGGAAGCCGTCGACGTCGCCGGGGAAGGCCGCCGCCACGTCCGCCGCGAGGTGGGCGAAATCGTTGTCGATGCGCAGGGAGACGCCGCCCATCGTCACGCGGGACCCCAGCTGGGGGCAGAGGTCGAGCTCCTCGCGGCGGATCCGCAGCTGGCGCATCAGCTTGACGAGCGGGGCGCCCTTCACCCCGTCCGGAACCCAGTTCGTGAGGGCGTGCAGGCCGACGTCGTATTTCCGGACGCCCCGGGCGTAGAAGGAATTCAGCCCTCCGGGCGCGTTGTGCCGCTCGAGCACCAGCACCTTCCGGCCATACATGGAGAGGCGCACGGCCGCCGCCAGGCCGGACATGCCGGCGCCGATGATCGCGGCGTCATAATGCGTTTCGGACACGCGGCCACTCTCACCGCCGGAGCCGCGGGGTCAAGGTGCCTCAGCGGGAGGAGACGCGCAGCAGCTCCTCGGTCGCGCGGAGGATCTGCTCGGGCGTGACTCGGGCGAGCGCCCGGTCCATGCGACGGAGGTAGTCGGCCCTCGCCTCGCCCTCGAAGGGCGTGGCGTCAATCCTCACGGCCCTGCAGAGCACGCCCCAAGGCCTGGCGCGGGCGTAGTCGGAGGGGCCGTAGACGCCAAGCACCGGGGTGCCGACGGCGGCGGCGAGCTGAAGTACGGGCGAATCGACGCCAAGAAAAGCGCGGGCCCCTCGGATGAGCGAGGCGAGCTGGGAGAAACGCAGACGCCCCCCGGTGGACAGTGCTGAGGGACCGATGAGCCCGCAAAGCGCCTCGGCCATGATGCGCTCCTCCCCAGCCGGCCCGGCCGAGACGACGACGCGCTCGGCCTCGCCGCGGGCGACAAGCTCGCGGGCGACGGCGGCCCACTTGTCGATCTCGAGAATCCGCTCGGGGCGCGAAGCCCCGGGATGGAGGACGACGTAGCGTCCCTCGTCGAGGACGAGCCCGTGCTCCTGCATCCGCGACGGGGCGAACCACATCGCGGGCGGCTCGCAATGGAATCCGAAGGCCTGCGTGATCACCTCGTGGTCGCGCGCCGCCTCATGCGGGTCGACCGCACGGGCGGTCGCCTGCCGGTGGAAGAAAGGCGACCAGTGCCAGGGGGCGGCGCCCGCGCAGACGCGCCGCACGGCCCCGCTCAGCGCGGCGAGGCGCGTCGCCGGGGAGGGCCCACCCAGCGTCACGGCTACGTCGAAATGCTGGGCCCGGATCCGGGAGAGCAGCGCAAGGGAGCCGGCGCCCGGCTCCAGGGCCACCGTCTCGACCACCGCGGGGCAGCCCTCCAGGGCGGCCTCGGCGCCGGGACGGCAGACGAAGGTGAAGGCAGCGGCAGGGTGGCGTTCACGGACCGCGCGGAGACCCGCGGTGGCCGCGAGCGCGGCGCGGAGTCCGCCGAGCTTGACGATGAGCCCGCGCATCAGGCGGACCCCTGCGACTGCTCGTCCCAGAGCCGGCGGAAGAGCGCGTTGTCACGGTAGACCTGATCCCGCGGCCCGTCCGCCACGACCCGGCCTGCTTCAAAGACGAGGACGCGCGCGGCGTCGCGGATGGTGCTGAAGCGGTGCGCCACGATGAGCGTCGTGCGGCCCTTCATCAGCAGCGCCAGCGACTCGCGGACCCCCTTCTCGGATTCGGCGTCCAGGGCCGAGGTCGCCTCGTCGAGGATGAGGATAGGGGCGTCCTTAAGGAAGGCGCGGGCCACGGCCACGCGCTGACGCTGGCCGCCGGATAGGCGCGATCCACGCTCACCGACGCGCGTGGCAAAGCCTTCGGGCAGGGCTTCGACAAAGGGCAGCGCCCCGGCCAGCCGGGCCGCCTCACGCACCTCCGTGTCGGAGGCGGAAGGTCGCCCGAGGCGGATGTTCTCCATCACCGTGTCGTCGAAGAGCACCGGCTCCTGGGAGACCACGGCCACGTTGGCGCGGAGGTCGCCCTGGAGGACCGAACGGACGTCCTGGCCGTCGACGAGGACGGCGCCTGCGCCCGGATCGAAGAACCGGGGGACGAGGTTGACGAAGGTGCTCTTGCCGGCGCCGCTCGGGCCGACGAGGGCGACCGACTGCCCCGCGGGGATCGTCAGCACGACATCCCTCAGCACGGGCTCGGCGCCGTATCCGAAGGTGACCCCGCGGAACTCCACCTCGCCGCGGACCCGGCCGAGCGGACGGGCGTCCGGCGCGTCCGCCACTTCGGGCACGGCGTCCAAGACCTCCTCCAGCCGGACCAGTCCCGCGTCCGCGAGCGACATCAGGCTGGTGACACGACCAAGCTTCTTGATCGGCTCGTAGGCGAAGTACATGGCGCCCACGATGCCGAGCAGGTCCTGGTAGCGCATGCCGGCGTCGGCGCCCACCCACACGGCGCCAGCCACACCGAAGGCGGCCGCGACCTCGAGCAGAGGCGAGAGGGACTTGTCGTAACGCGCGATCTTCGACTGGATGCGCAGGCCCTCGCGGGAGGCGGCGCCGAAACGCGCCTGTTCGCGCGCCTGCAGGCCGTAGGCCCGGACTTCCCGGGGCGACTGCAGGTTCTCCACCACGATGCCGCCGAGGCTCGCGGAATTGGCGGCGGCCCTGCGGGCCCTGGTCTGGAGGGCGCGGCCGATCGCGCGAACAAGGAAGACCGAGAGGGGGATGACGGCCAGCGAGAGCAGGAACCACAGCCCGCCGGGCAGCGTGAGGCAGTTCCAGAGCACCCAGCCGGCGGCGAACACGAGCGTGAACGGCTGGATGACCAGGTCGGTGGAGACGTCCACCAGCACCAGCCTCACCGAGAGCACGTCGCCCGTGAGCCGCTGCAGCAGGTCACCCGTGCTGAACCGACCGAAGAATCCGAGGTGCAAGGACTGCAGGCGCGCGAAGGCGGCCGTGCGCACGGACTCGACCACGCGCATGCCCGCGACGTTGACGCTGTAGCTGGCGGCGAACTGGGCGGCCCCGCGAAGGAGGAACACGGCCGGCAGGAAGGCCACGGCGAAAAAAGTCTCATGCCCCACGGGCAGCGTCAGGGGCGACCAGCCCGTCCAGGCGGGGAAGGAAAGCAACGCCGCGGCGCGCTCGGCAGGGGTGCCGAACGTCGCGGGCAGCACCCGCGAGAGGAGGAACGGCACCCCGAAGGCGCTGGTGGCCGAATAGAGCATCCCGAACAGAGCGGCCGACACGAGCAGCGTCCAACTGCCTCGCAGGTGGGGGAAATAACGCCTGTGCCTCCGGGTCAGCACCCTGAGAGGGTGGCCGTTCGGATACCCGGTGGAAACACCAAAACCTCAGCCCCTCGTCTTCTTCGGAAAGACGAAGGAGAGGCCCACGGACGCGGTCATGACGACGCCGATGACGGAGAGAGAGACGGTCGTGGGCACATGCACGACGCCCTTGTGCAGCATCCAGGCCGGGACCCAGCCCGCGGGCGCCCCGTCGACGCCCCCGAAGGAGGCGACCCAGGGCAGGATCATCTTGCAGCCAATGAAGCCGAGCACCAGGGCGAGCGCGGGCTTGAGGAATCGGAAGCGCTTGAGAAACCCGGCGATGGCGAAATACATCGAGCGGAGTCCGAGGACGGCGAAGATATTGGACGTGAACGCGATGAAACGCTTCTCCTCGATGGAGAGGTCCGGCGGCAGGATGCCGAGGATCGCCGGGATGGAGTCGACTGCGAAGATCACGTCGGTCGCCTCGACCACGAACAGCACCACGAAGAGCGGCGTGCAGACCAGCCTTCCGCCTTCGCGCGCCCAGAAGGCGTCGCCGTGGAACCGCGTCGTCACGGGGAGGAAGCGGCGGGCCATCCGTACGACGAACTGGTCGTCGACGGGCTTGCCGCCGTCGGCGTCCCCGGCGAGCACGAGTCGAAGGCCGGTGAAGACCAGGAACGCGCCGAAAAGGGGAAGGAGGAAGGTGAATCTCTCGACCGCCGCCACGCCTGCCACGACGAAGATCGCGCGCATGACCACCGCGCCGATGATGCCCCAGAAGAGCACGCGATGCTGGAGTCGGGCGGGAATCGCGAAATGCCCGAAGACGAGGATGAAGACGAAAAGATTGTCGACGGACAGGGCCAGCTCCAGGACGTAGCCGGCGGCGAAAAGTTGGGCGTCCTCCGGCCCTCGCCACGCGGACAGCATGAGGCCGAACCCGACGGCGAGGGAGAACCAGACAAGGCACCAGACAGCCGCCTCCTTGAGACTCGGGACATGAGCCCGGCGGTTGAACACCCCGAGATCCAAGGCCAGCATGAACGCGATGAACCCCAGGAACGCGGCCCACGCCCAGTGAGGAATCGCCGGGGAGGGCTCGGCCAAGAGCATCAGAGCATTCACTCAGGAAGGAGTGGCCGCCGTCCGGGCCTAGTCAAGCCGACCACTCCATCGGGGCTTGCCGACCGAGGCCCCAGGCCTCTGTATGAACGTCCGCGTTCCCGTAGTTCAACGGATAGAACATTGGTTTCCTAAACCGAGGATGTGGGTTCGATTCCCGCCGGGGACAGCGGAGTCGGCCTCTCAGCGCTTGAGCCTGAACCCCTGTACGCGCGTGGAGGGCGACTTCCGGTAGATCGCGTCGACGTCGGCGACCTGCATGAAGACCCAAGGCGCGAGGATGCTGTCTCCGTTCTTGGTGAAGACGATGTCGTCCGCCACGTAGACGCAGGTGTGCAGGCCGTCTGAATTGTCGAGGAAGCAGAGGACGTCGCCGAACTTGTAGGGGGCGTCCACGACCTCGTACTTCTCGAGGAGATAGGAGGCGGCCAGACGCGTGTCCAAGAGGAAGTCCTGGGGGATCGGGGCGAAGAAGTTGAGGGACGTCCAGTGACAGTCGGGGAACCGCCCCTTCACGCCGAGCTCGAGCTCGGGATAGGTGTAGATCTTCTGCCGCATGAGGGACGGCAGGAAGTTGCTCACGTCGATCGTCTGCTCGGCGCGGCGGTTGGCGACCGCGGAGAGGAAGGGGAGCCGGGCGGACTCGGACCGCCCTCCGGTCCAGTAGTCGAGAAACTGCTTGCGGTCCACGGTCACCGGCAGCTTGAGCGAGACGATCAGGGTCCGCACGCGGGTCACGGAGCGGAACACCGTCTGAACCTCGTCCTGGTTGCGCGCCAGGCTGAGAAGCACGTTGATGTCGCTGAACACCATGGCCCCGCCGCGCTTCCAGACGAGACGACGGAACACCTCTCGCTGCTCCGCGTTGAGATTGGAGGTCTCCAACCAGTCATCGACGTCCTGACCGACGATGAAGACGGGGTCGCGCTGGAACTCGTTGGCCGGATACTTGGCCAGTTCAAGGTAGAGGGCGGAGCGAACAGGGATGTCCAGCGACAGCAGCTCGTCCACCGTCGGGAAGATGGTGATGGCGTTGCCGGAGGCGACCTTGCGGGCGGGGGCCATGAGGCGATCCACCAGCTCATCCTTGAGGCCGGCGGCGTGAAGCGAGGCGCGTACGGACTGCTCGCTGGCCTGGTCGAATGTCCACTTGGTCGTCGAGTTGGGCTTGGCCGCGGCGGCAAGCAGGTTGTCGGGTGCCTCGAGGAAGGCCGTGCGCACCTCCAGGTCGCCCCAAGGCCCGGGCTTGGCACGCCAGACGGGCTCCTTGGCGTTGGCTCCTTCCGCAGCCATCAGCACGAAAGGCAGGAGAATCAGGGCGAATACGTTGTACATGTACGTTTACTTAGTTTTTACACACGGGCGCGCGCTGATGTTCGGTTATCTGGAGGAACACCATGATATGAAGAAGGTAGCATCACCTGCGAGTCTAAAACAGGAGTTTTAGCCGTTGCCGCCGGCGAAGGCGGGACTACCCAAGGGGGGTCAGTGAACAAATCATCCTCAAAACGAGGGGGTAAAAGAGGCGCCCGGCCCTCCCCCCGACGCCCCCGACAAGGGGTCGCCGCCTCCACGTCCACCCCGGAGGCCGCCAAAGGCCGGGAGGACCAGCGCATCGGGCTGCTGATCGATGCGGACAATGTCTCCCACCAACACCTCCCCACGCTGAGGAAATTCATCGGGGAGACGCCGCTTATCTCCGCCCGGGCCTACGGGGACTTCCAAGGCAGACTCAGCGGCTGGCGGGCCGCCGCCGCCGAATGGCCGGAGCTGGAACTAGTGGACCAGCGCAGCTACACCCCGGGCAAGAACGCCGCGGACATGCGCATGACGATCGACGCGGTCAAGCTGCTCGCCGGAGCCAGCCCGCCCACGACGCTGGTCTTCGTGACCAACGACAGCGACTTCACCCCGGTGGTGGAGGACGCCAAGCGGCTGGGCGTGCGCATCGTAGTCATGGGCGAGCGTACGCATCGCGCGCTGCGTTCCACCGCCCACCATTACCTCAATCTCACGGAACTGCGCGAACGTCTGGAGGCCGAGGCCGACTCGAAGTCGGATCCTCGGCGCGCCCTCGAGCTCCTGTCCAAGGCGATGCGACTGCTCGCACCCAAGTCGAAGGCTGAGGCCCTCGCGCTGCTCGACGAGCTCGACGCGCTGCTGCCCGGGATCAGCTTCGGTCCGGCGTCCAGGCCGCCGCGCGAACCACGGGCGGCCAAGGAGCCCCGCCAGACGCAGGGCTCGGGACGCGGACGACGCCGGACGGCCGCGGCCGAAGCGGCGCCCACGCCATCCGCCGCCAGCCAGGCCGAGACCGAGATGCGCCGGCAGAAACTCCTCGCCTGCGACGGACTGGTCGAGGCGCTCGTGGCCACGGCCGGGGAGCAGAAGACCGGGGATGGGTGGATGAAGGTCGAGTTCCTCAAGAAGGACTTCCTGCGCCTGCACCCCGGCCTCGAGGCCGACGCACCCCGTTACGCCAAGTTCTACCGGATGCTCGAGGATACCGGGCGGTTCGAGACGGAGATGCGGGGCTCCACGGTCTACACCAGGCTCAAGGCCTGAGGGAAATCAGCGCGCGGGCCGACCGATCGTGCGGGCCAAGAAATCAAGGGTCGCCTCCGCGATGTCGGCGGTGGTCGACGAGGAGGCGACGGGCCTGCCGCCGACCACGCCCGTGCGCCTCCACGAGGCGCCCTTCGGATGAAGGTCGAAGGTGTGCGGCGCGCCCTCTACGACGACCAGCTCATGGTCCACGCCGGCCGCAGCCAGCGCCCGCGCCATGACCTCGGACTGCTCGAGGGCGACGGTGGTATCGGCGGTGCCGTGCAGGATGAGCACAGGCGGATCGCCAGCCCCGGCCTGATGAACGGGCAGGTAATCCTTCTGCCGCTCGGACGGGACGCCGGGGACTTCGCCACGCCCGTGCTTGGAAAAGTCCGTCACGCCGTACATGTCGATGACGGCGGAGACTTTGGCGGAATGCCTCGAGGCCGGGTCGCCACCCGGCCCGGTCCGGTCATCCGAGAGGCCCACCATCAAAGCCAGATAGCCGCCGGCGGAGCCGCCCGCGACGGCGATGCGCCCGGCGTCGAGGCCGAGCAGGTCAGCGTTGGCGCGCATCCAGCGGACGGCGGCGCGGCAGTCCGCGATGTTGCGCGGCCAGACGACGGGATCGGACTTCGGCCCGAGGGCGTAGTTGCAGCTCACCACCACGTAGCCGGCGCGGGCGAGGTCGGCGCTGACGCTCGACGAGCGGTATTCAGCCTTGTCGCCCCCGGTGAAGCCGCCGCCATGGATGAAAAGCACCCCGGGTTGGCGCACCTTGAGGTCGCGGCCATGCTGGACATACAGGTCGAGGCGTTCCTTGCGGTCGGGAGGGAGGAAGGCGAGGTCGCTGAGCCGATGCACGGGCGGCGGTAGATCCATGGTATAGAAGCGACCCATGGCCGCCTCGATCAGGCCGGGCAGTTCCGCGAGGCCGGCTTGTCCGGGGGGCGAAAGTTCGAAGATCTTGGCCGGGACCTTCTTGCCCTGCGCAAGCAGGACGGAGCAGGAGAGAAGCAGGATGAGCAGGGTACGCATGGCGGGGCAGGCAAGCTCTACCCTGCCCCGCCGCGTCCGTCAACGGCACCGCTCAGGCGAGCGCGTGGGAGTAGCCGTCGACGATGGCCCGGAGGGAGGCCTCTACCAGGTTTTCGCTGACCCCGACCGTGCCCCAGGAGGACCTGCCGTCAGAGGAACGGATGACCACGCGGGTCTTGGCAGCCGTGCCGTCGGAGCCCGTGAGGATGCGCACCTTGTAGTCGACGAGCTTGACCTTGGAAAGCCGCGGGAAATGGCTGACGAGCGCCTGACGCAGCGCCTGATCGAGCGCATGCACGGGGCCATCGCCCTCCGCCACCGTCGGCGTGACCTTGCCTGCGATGGAGACGCGGACGACCGCCTCGCAGTGCGCCCCGTCGCGGCCGCCGCGGGCGGCGACATGATAGGACGCGACCTCGAAAGGGGCCTTGCCGGAGCGTCCGAGGTGGCGGCGCAGAAGGAGCGCCAGGGAGGCCTCGGCGTCCTCGAAGCTCCACCCAGCGTGCTCGAGCTTCTTCAGCTCCTCGAGCGCCGCGGAGGTGGCGGGAGAATCGCGGTCAAGATCGATGCCAAGGGCCTGGGCCTTCAGCACGATGTTGCTGCGCCCTGACTGGTCGCTGACCAGGACGGTGCGCTCGTTGCCCACGGCCGCCGGGTCGACATGCTCGTAGGCGGCGGAGAACTTGCGGACGGCATCGACATGCGTCCCGCCCTTGTGGGCGAAGGCGGCGGACCCGACCCAAGGCCGGCGCGGATCGGGGGCGAGATTGGCGACGCCGTCGACGAAGCGCGACAGGTGCGTCAGCCGACGCAGGGAGGCCGCGGGCACGCATCGCCAGCCGTGTTTGAGCTGGGCGCAGGGGATGACGGCGGTCAGGTCGCAGTTGCCGGTGCGCTCCCCGATCCCGTTCATCGTGCCCTGCACGTGAGAGGCGCCGGCCTCGAGCGCGGCGAGGGCGTTGGCCAGGCCGAGGCCCGAGTCGTCATGGGTGTGGATGCCGACCGGCACCCGGAGGGCCTTCATCGCGGCGCGCGTGGCGGCGGCCACCTCAGCGGGCAGCGACCCGCCGTTGGTGTCGCAGAGCACGACGCGGTCCGCCCCGCCCTCGACGGCGGCCAGCATCGTCGCGAGCGCGTAAGCGGGATCCTCCTTCCATCCGTCGACGGCGTGCTCGCAGTCATAGACGACCTCGCGGCCGTGCGACTTGAGGTGCGCGACGGTGTCGCGGATCATGGCGAGGTTCTCCTCGGGCGAGCAGCGGAGCACCTCCCGCACGTGAAGCGCGGAGGTCTTCCCGTAGATGGTCACCACCGGCGTGCCGACCTCGAGCAGGCCGCGCACCTGGGCGTCCTCGGCGGCGCGCACGCCCTTGCGGCGCGTCGAACCGAAGGCGGCCAGCTTGGCCCGCTTCAGGCGCAGCTTCTTGGCGCGGGCGAAGAACTCGACGTCACGGGGGTTGGATCCAGGCCAGCCGCCCTCGACGTAGGCCACGCCGAAGCGCTCAAGCTCGGCGGCGATGCGCAGCTTATCTTCGACGGAGAAATGGATGCCCAGCCCCTGCGAGCCGTCGCGGAGGGTGGTGTCGTAGATTTCGATGCTGCGTGCCATGGTGGTGGTGAAGAGGAAGGCGTCCGTTCCGGAGTCCGCGGAACGGGGAGGCGCCGGAGGCGGTCCGTTTCGCGGGCTCAGAGCCCGATGATGCCGATAATCGCCGTGATGGAGGCACGGCCTCCCCTGATGGGGGCGGGCGTCGTGGACTGGACCTTGGCGGGCATTGGAAACGGGACTCCATAGGCGGAGGCAGGATGAGTCAAAGGCAAAGGCGCGACGGCGGGCCTGCAGGCTCGCAAAAAGGGGGTAAATGGCCTTTCTGAAGCCATGCGGCTGATTCCTGCACTGCTTCTGCTGGTGGGAGCCGCCTGTTCGCTGCAGGCCCAGTGGCAGATCTTCGCCGAGAAACTTCCGGAATCCGGCTCCTGGGCGACCTACCGCATGGAGCGCAGCCGCGAAGGCAAAGTCTTCTCCACCGCCGACCTGCGCGTGTCGGTGACCGAAGGCGGCGATGTCGGCGGGATGCCGCACGCCTGGCTGACCATCGAGCCCGTAGGATGGCTGGGCTCCCGGGAGAAGGGCCCGCTGCGCCTCCTGCTTCCTAGAAACCTCGGCAGGTCGGGGGCGAGCCGCCTGCTGGAGAACGCAGCGGCCATCGTCTTTGAAAACCCCAAGAAGGGAGCCTACCGGATGCGGGCGGAGGATGTCGCCTGGCTGATGGACTGGGCGAACCTGACCTACGAGAGCGAGCTCACACCAGAAGGACCGTCGGGCGAGAAGACCCTCGTCGCCGGCAAAGAGTACGCCTGCGGCAAATACCGCATGCGAACCGTGACCGCCACCGACCCTCCGCTCGTACCGAAGCAGACGATCACGATGGACGGGGCGCTGTGGCGGGACGAATCGACGCCTTTCGCGGTGGTGAAGGCGGAATGGAGCGAGAAGACCGTGAAGCGGAGCGGGACGGCGGAGGACAGACGCACGCTCACGCTGACGGGCTTCGGCAGGGGCACGCCGGGCCCGCCGCCCGGCAAGGCGGAGGCGTTCTCCCTCTGGCGGCTGATCTTCGGGAGGTGAGACGGGCCAGCCCGCCCGGGGTCTCCGGACGGGCTGGCTTGGAAGTGGTGGCCGGAGTCGGAATCGAACCAACGACACGACGCTCTTCAGGCGTCTGCTCTACCAACTGAGCTATCCGGCCAGGATGACTGAATGGGCACGATGTCCGTGCGGCCGACGCCTGTCAACCCGACAAGCGGCGCCGACCGACCGGTCAGAAGGCGAACTTCCAGGGCGCCAGCCGGCGGCGGACCTCGGCGATCACCTCGCCCTCGCCGGCCTCTCCCTTGTCGGAGACGAAGGTCACGGAGAAACGGACGAACGCCCCGCAGTCGTCCCACGGCACGGTCGAGATGAGGTGCTCGGTGATCATCCACTGGGAGAAGGCCTCGCCGGATTCGAAGGTCACCGTGCCGGACGGTCCGGCGGCGGACTTCGGCGCGGGCATGTAGAGGAAGAATCCAGCGCCGGGCTTGCGCACCTGGAAGCCGAGGCCGTCCAGGACGCCGACCAGCAGGTCCATGCGGCGCGAGTACTTCGCCGCGATCGCGCGGGGAATCGACACGTCGTCGAGGCCGGCGGCCCCGGCCTTCTGGACGCCGAGGAACTGGCCGGAGTCGGTGTTGTCCTTCACGTCGCCGTAGGCCTTGACGACGAGGGCGTTGCCGGCGACGAAGCCGATGCGCCAACCGGTCATGTTGTGGCTCTTGGAGAGCGAGTGCAGTTCGACGGCCACGTCCTTCGCGCCGGGGACCTGGAGGATGGAGACCTGGGGGCCGGAGAAATGGAGCGACCCGTAGGCGGCGTCCTGGATCACGATGAGCCCGTGCCGCTTGGCGAAGGCCACGACCTGCTCGAAGAACTTCAGCGTGGCGCAGGCGCCGGTCGGGTTGTTGGGGTAGTTGAGGACGAGGACCTTGGCATTCGCCAGCACGTCGGCGGGGACGGAGGCCAGGTCCGGCAGGAAGCCGTTCTCGGCGGTGAGCTTCATGTTGTGCACTTGGCCACCGTAATACTTGGCATGGGTGCCGAACACGGGGTAGCCGGGGACGGTCATCAGCACATAGTCGCCGGGGTTGATGAAGCAGGCGGGCAGGATGGAAAGCGCGGCCTTGGAGCCGATGGAGTGCAGGACCTCGGTGTCAGGGTCGACGTCGACGCCAAAGAGGCTCTTCATGTAGCGTGCGGCGGCCTGCTTGAAATCGGCGCCGCCGTTGTCGGCGTATCCGCGGTTCTCGGGCCGGGCGGCCTCGGTCTGGAGCGCCTTCACGACGGAAGGGAAAGCCATCTCGTCGGGCTCGCCCACGCCGAGGTCGATCAGGGCCACGTCCGGCTTGGCCTTGCGGGCAGCGGCCTTGGCGCGCTTGATCTTCTCGAACTTGTAGATGGCGGTCGACTTGCCGTAGTTCGAGCCGCCGATGCGGTCGGCGAAAAGCTGCTGGATATAGGGGTCGGACATGGCGTGAGACCCTCGAAAAAGAGGGGGAACGGGCACGATGGCAAGCGGTCAGAGGCCGGCCTTGCGGGATGGGGCCGTCACGGACACCCTCCGGCATGGAAACGGAGCTCGAACGACTGGCCAAGGAACGGAAGGCCCGCTGCGGCGCGGGATGGTCGTGGCGGACGTCCGGACTGATGCTGCTCTGCGTGACGGTCGGGGCGGTCTCCGGTGCGGCCACCCGCGACGCGATCCCGGTCTGGTACGCCGGGCTGCAGAAGCCGGCATTCAATCCGCCCGGCTGGGTCTTCGGCCCCGTCTGGACGACGCTCTACCTGCTCCTCGGCTACTCCATGGGGCTGGCCTGGGAGCGAGGCGCCGACCGGCTGGCGAAGACGACCTTCCTCGTCCTGCTCTGCGTCAACGGCCTCTGGTCTCTGCTCTTCTTCGGCCTGCGGAGCCCGGGACTGGCGCTGATCGACATCGCAGCCTACGTGATCCTGCTGGCGACGTGGATGCGGATGCTCGCCCGTCACGACCAGACCGCGGCGTGGTTGCAGGTCCCACATCTGCTGTGGGTCGCCTTCGCCTCCGTGCTCAACGCGAGCATCTGGTGGCTGAACAGATAAAAGGCCCCGGAGGTCCGGGGCCTTGGCGACGGACTGTCGGGCGCCTCAGGCGTCGAGCTTGGTCCAGCGGGCGTTGGCCTTGGAGGACTTCACGGCGGCCTCGATGAAGGCCATGCCGGTGACGCCGTCGTCGATCGAGGGGAAGTCGTAGCCGCCCTTCGGGGCTTTGCGGCCCTCGAGGCGGTCGGTGATGGCCTCGGCGGCGGCGCGGTAGACGTTGGCGAAGGCCTCGATGAAGGCCTCGGGGTGGCCGAAGGGCGTGCGGGTGTACTTCTTGCAGGCCTCGCCGTTGTAGGAGTTGCCTCGGCGATGCACCTGCCGGGGCTGGTCGAGGTACTTCACGATCAGCTCGTTGGGGTGCTCCTGGTGCCACTCGAGCGAGGCCAGGGTGCCGTAGACGCGGATGTTGAGGTTGTTCTCGTCGCCGGTGGAGATCTGCGAGGCGTGCAGCACGCCCTTCGCGCCGCCCTTGTAGCGGACGAGCATATTGGCGTCGTCATCGAGCAGGCGGCCGGGGATGTAGGTGCTGAGGTCCGCGGCGATCTCCTTGATCTCGAGGCCGGTGACGTACTGAACGAGGTTCTCGGCGTGGGTGCCGATGTCGCCCACGCAGTTGGAGACGCCCGAGCAGTTCGGGTCCATGCGCCAGTTGGCGATCTTCTGGATCTTGCCGGACTGCAGGGCGCCGATGGCGTAGCCCTGCGGGTATTCGACGACGACCTTGTTGATCTTGCCGAGCTTGCCGGCGGCCACGAAATCGCGTGCCTCCTTGACCATCGGGTAGCCGGTGTAGTTGTGCAGCAGCGCGAAGACCAGGCCGCTCTTCTTCACGATGGCGCGGAGCTTCCTGCCCTCGGCGAGGGAAAAGGCCAAGGGCTTCTCGCAGATGACGTGGATGCCGGCCTCGAGGAAGGTCCTGGCCACGGGGTAGTGCAGGTCGTTGCGCGCGACGATCGAGACGAAGTCGATGCGCTCGCCGGGCGGGAGCTTGGACTCGGCGCGGGCCATCTCACGGTAGGAGCCGTAGACGCGGGCGGGGTGAAGGTTGAGGTCCTGCCCGGAGAGGCGGGACTTCTCGGGGTCGGAGGAGAAGGCGCCGGCGACGAGTTCGATCTTGCCGTCGAGGGCGGCCGCCATGCGGTGCACGCCGCCGATGAAGGCGCCGCGGCCGCCGCCGACCATGCCCATGCGGAGCTTGCGATTGAGTTTGGCCATGTGGATGAGGTTCAGAGGGAGACGGGCTTGCCGGACTTGGCGGACGCGTAGACAGCGTCGATGACCTGCATGAGGCGGTAGGCCTGCTCGGGGGTGTTGAGGGGCTTGGCGCGGCCTTCGATCGCCTCGATGAAGTTGGCGGCGGAGCCGATGCGGCCCATATCCTCGCAAGCGGGGGTGACGATGGAGCGGTTCACACTGTTGCCGTTCTCCTGGACGTAGAGCTCGCAGGCGTCGATGGCGGTGTCGTCGAGGCCATCGATGCCGAAGAGACGCTCGACCTTGCCGCCGGCCTTGGTGCCCTGGAAGACGACCGAGACCTCCTCGCGCTTGACCATCTCGGCCCAGGAGACCTGCAGGGTGAGCACCTGGCCGGTCTTGAAGGTGACGAGGGCGTGGGCGGCGTTCTCGACGTCGGTGGTGCCGCCGACCTTGTCGGGGATGCCCCAGGGCCCCTTGAAGGATTTGTCCTGGATGAAGTCACTGAAGGTCTGGCCGAGGACGTGCGCAGGCTCGGGATAGCCCATGAAGTACATCGCGAGGTCGACCATGTGGAGGAGGTCGATGAGGGGTCCGCCGCCGGACAGCTCCTTGGTGGTGAACCAGCCGCCGAAGCCAGGGATGCCGGTGCGGCGGATCCACTTCGCCTGGGCGGAGTTGATCTTCCCGACGACGCCCTGCTCGACGTACTTCATCATGGCCTGAGACTCGGGACGGGCGCGGTTGTTGAAATTGAACATCACGTGCTTCCCGGCCTTCTTGGAAGCGGCGACGATCTCGAGCACCTCGGGGGCGCTCAGCGCGGGCGGCTTCTCGCAGAACACGTGCTTGCCGGCGTTGAGGCACTGGATGGCGAGGGGCGCATGGAACTTGTTCGGGACGATGACGCTGACGGCCTGGATCTCCTTGCGCTCCGCAAGCATGGTCTCAACCGACTCGTAGTGATGGGGGATCCCCCACTTCTCGGCGGCCTTCTTGGCGGCGCCCGGCGCGGGATCCGCGACGGCGACGATCTCGGCGCCGGCCCGCTTGAAGCCCGCCGCGTGATACTGGAGCATGCCGCCCGCTCCGATGACTCCGACTTTGGTGGCCATGGTCTTGGTCGGGTCAGGGTTCACTTCTTGCCCTGCGCGGCCTTGTCGAAGGCGGCGTCGAAGGCGACCTTGTTGGTCGGGAAGGCGAGCTTCTTGACGAAGGCGCAGGATTCGGCGGCGCCGAAGAAGCGATCCATGCGGCCGTCCTCCCACTCGATGGAGAGCGGGCCGGCGTAGCCGACGTCGTTGAGGGCGACGATGACGTCCTCGAACTTGATGTCGCCGCGTCCGACGGAGCGGAAGTCCCAGGCGCGACGGGCGTCGCAGAAATCCGTGTGCCCGCCGAACACGCCGACGGTGCCGTCGCCGTGGCCCCACCAGACGTCCTTCATGTGGGCGTGGTGGATCTGGCGGCCGAAGGTGCGGATGAACTTCACGTAATCGACGCCCTGGTAGCCGAGGTGGCTGGGGTCGTAGTTGAAGCCGAAGCGCTTGTGATTGCCGACGGCGTCCAGCGCACGCTGGGCGGAGGCGATGTCGAACGCGATCTCGGTGGGGTGGACTTCGAGGCCGAAGTAGACGTCGTGCTTCTCGAACGCCTCAAGGATGGGCTTCCAGCGACGGGCGAAGTCGTCGAAGCCCTTCTGGAGGTAGGCCTGGTTGGTGGGCGGGAAGGCATAGAGGGCGTGCCAGATGGAGGAGCCGGTGAAGCCGTTGACAACGGTCTTGCCGGAGCCGGGGGCCTTGCCGGCCATGTAGGCCTTGCCGGCGTCGAAGAACTTGCGGGCAGCCTGGGCGGTCAGGGCCATCTCGGCGCAGGCGCGCTGACGGACGCCCTCGGGATCGCCGTCACCCCAGACGTGGGCGGGCAGGATGCACTGGTGGCGTTCGTCGATGTTGTCGCAGGTGGCCTGGCCGACGAGGTGCGAGGAGATGGCCCAGCAGCCGAGGTCATGCTTCTTCAGGAGCTCCCAGACGGACTCCACATAGCCCTTCTCGTTCACGGCCCGGGTGACGTCGAAGTGGTCGCCCCAGCAGGCGAGCTCCACGCCGTCGTAGCCCATGGCTTTTACCTTCGGGAGCAGGTCGGCGATCTTGAGGTCGGCCCACTGGCCGGTGAAGAGGGTGACAGGGCGCTGGGACATGGTGGTCGGGGGGTTAGCCCACTATGTCAGCCGACGCCCCGCCACAGTTCAAGCGGGCAATGCTCACAGAGGCGCCCTACCCTGCCAGGGTCCTGGACAGCTCGGACTCAAGACGGTCGTAGGCCGACCGCAGGGACGCGTCAGGTTGCACGATGCCGGGCGCAGGCGCGCAGAAAACCTTCTCCAAATCGGCGAGTTTGGCGCCGCACGCGGCATGGGCAGCCCGAATCGCGGCGCCGAGGGCGGCGGAATCGGACACCACCAGCCTGACAACGGGCGCACCGAAGACGTCCGCGAAGACCTGGGCGACGGCCGGATTCTCGGAGGCGCCGCCGGTCAGCAGGAGCTCGGTGGTGGGCGTCCCGACCCAACGGCTGTGCAGACGCAGGCTGAGCGCCTGCCCCTCCACGGCCGCACGGGGCAGCGCAGCGACATCCACCGGCGCCCCGACATGGATTCGTCCGGCAGGCCGGCGAGGCGTGATCTCGGGCTCCTCCATCGGGAGGACAGCGCCCCTCGCGGCGGGCGCGGCGCTGACGGCGGCGGAGAAGGCGGCCCAGTCGGACAGCCCGCACTCCCTGCGCACAGCCTCGCGGGCGAGGGATCCGTTACGGACGCAGACAAGGCTCATGCTGCCGCCGAGGGGGTTGCCGAAGGCGTGGCCGAGGCCGGCGGCGTCGGTGCGAATGCCGGCGATCGCGGCGAACAGCGTGTCGCTGGTGCCCAGACTGATGACAACCTTGCCCGGACGGGCGGCGCCCATGCCGACGAGGCTGGAGGGATTGTCGCCCGTGCCGATCACCACTTGGCAGCGCGGCGAGAATCCGTGGCGGGCGACGAAGTATCCGGAGATCGGTCCGGCGAGCGTGGCGCCCGGACGGACGGATGGAAGGCGCGAGGCGAGGCCAGGCGCCGTGGCGGCCAGCGCGGCGGGCGACCATTCTCCCGTCCTGATATCCATGAGGTTCATCCCCGCGCCGTCACCGGTGTCGATGGCGGCGTCGCGGCCGGCGAGGACCGAGGCGAAGAAAGACGAGACGAGGTGAACGCGGCGCGTGCGCTCCCAGCCGGCGGGATCGGTCTTGGCGAAGCGTCGGATCTGCGGGCCCGTGAAGCGCGGCGTCGTGACGCTGCCGGTCAGCCCACAGACCTCGCCGTCCCCGCCCAGAGCCACGGCGATCTCCCGGCATTCCTCGGCGGTGGAGGAGTCCATCCAGATCGGCGAAGTGCGACGGGAGAGGACCGGGGCGAACTTCGCGGAAAGCGCGCGCGACGGATCGGCGTCGCCGAGCGCGTCCTCGTAGCCCGCGGCCAGATAGACGCTGCCGTGCTGCTGTCCCGAGACCGAGACCGCCTCGACCTGCGAGAGGTCCGTCAGCTTGGCCAGGCGGGCGAGCGCAAGCTCCAGTCCGTCGAGCCAGAGGAGCGGGTCGGCGTGGACTTCGCCGCCCTTCCCGCCCCGGATGAATCCTTCAGGATGGCCGCGGTCGGGAAAGTCGGGCCCGAAGGCCGCACGGGCACGGGCCAGGGTCGTGCCCGCGACGGTGTCGAGCACGAGCGCGGTCGCGCTCTGCGTGGACAGGTCGAGGCCGAGGACCCTGGCCATGGCTCAGCGGACGTACTCGTTGATGAGGTTCTCGAGCATCTCCTGCCGTCCCGAGTCGAGACGGGGCGGCTTGATGCCCTGCGCGTAGGCGTCGAGCTGGGCGAGGGTGACCTTGCCGGACTCGACCTTGCGGCCGATGCCCGAATCCCAGGAGGCGTAGCGCCTGTCCACGAATCGGTCGAGGCGGCCGTCTCGGATGATGGCGTCGGCGATCTTAAGCCCGCGCGCGAAGGCGTCCATGCCGCCGATATGGGCGTGGAAGAGGTCGGCCGGCTCGTGAGACTCGCGGCGGCGCTTGGCGTCGAAGTTGAGGCCGCCGGTCGTGAAGCCGCCCATCTTGAGGATGCGCAGCATGATGTTGGTCGTCAGGTAGAGGTCGGTCGGGAACTGGTCGGTGTCCCAGCCGATGAGGGTGTCGCCGCGGTTCGCGTCCACCGAGCCCAGCGCGCCGGCGGCGATCGCGACCTCCATCTCGTGTTCCATCGTGTGCCCCGCGAGGGTGGCGTGGTTGGTCTCGAGGTTCAGCTTGAAGTGCTTGAGCAGCCCGTGCTCGCGGAGGAAGTTCAGGCAGGCCGCCGCGTCGGAGTCATACTGGTGGGTGGAGGGCTCGCGGGGCTTGGGTTCGATGTAGAACTGGCCCTTGAAGCCGATCTTGCGGGCGTGCTCGACGGACAGGTGCAGCAGCGCGGCGAGGTGCTCCAGCTCGCGCTTCATGTCGGTGTTCAGCAGCGAGGCGTAGCCCTCCCGGCCGCCCCAGAACACGTAGCCCTCGCCGCCGAGGGCCTTGGTGGCCTCGAGGGCGTGGCGGACCTGGCTGGCCGCGTAGGCGAAGACGTCGGCGCTGGGCGAGGTGGCGGCGCCCTGCGCGTAGCGCGGGTGGGCGAACAGACAGGCGGTGCCCCACAGGAGCCTGCGTCCGCTGGCCTTCTGGTGCGCCTTCAGCTCCTTGACGACCCGTGCGAGGTTAGCGTGGGTCTCCTTGAGCGTGGCGCCCTCGGGGGCGACGTCCCGGTCATGGAAGCAGTAATAGTCGATGCCGCACTTCTCGAGGAACTCGAAGAACACCGGGACGCGGCGCAGGGCGTTGTCGAGTGAGTCGGAGCCGTCATCCCAGGGCATGAGCGCGGTGCCCGCGCCGAAGGGGTCGGCGAGACCGTTGCGCATCACGTGCCAGTAGGCGGCCGCGAACCGGAAGTGATCCTTCATCCTCCTGCCGGCGACCTTCTGGTTTGCGTCGTAATGCTTGAAGGCGAAGGGATTCCTGGACTTGGGGCCCTCGTACTTGATGACGGGGACGTTGGGGAAGTGCTGCGGCATGGCGGGCTTGATTGGAGGAGCGACACTTTTGCCACCCCGCCGGAGGTTGCCAAGTTAAAGCGGGCCGAGGCGTGGTATCCTAACGACATGGCCGGCCGAGCGCGCTTGCGCGGCCGTCCCCCATGGTCCACGATGGGGCGATGGATGTCGTCCGCACCGTGCCCGAGCTGCGCAAGGCCGTGGCCGCCGCGAAGGCGGCCGGGAGCGTCGTCGGCCTGGTGCCGACCATGGGCTGCCTGCATGAAGGCCATCTGGCGCTGATCCGGCGGGCCGGGCGAGATTGCGGATGGGTGGCGGCGAGCGTCTTCGTGAACCCGACCCAGTTCGGCCCCGGCGAGGATTTCGCACGATACCCCCGCGCGCTCAAGGAGGACCTCGCCGCCTGCCGGGCGGCGGGTGCCTCGCTGGTCTTCGCACCAGAGCCGGAGGACTTCTACCCCGAGGGCGCCTCGACATGGGTCGAGGAGACGGCGGTGTCGCAGGGGCTCTGCGGCGAGTTCCGTCCGGGACACTTCCGTGGGGTCGCCACGGTGGTGGCGATGCTCTTCAACGCCGTCCAGCCCGACATCGCGGTGTTCGGACGCAAGGACCTGCAGCAACTGGCCGTCATCCGGCGCATGGCGCGGGACCTGCACATGCCCGTCGCGATCGTGGCGCATGAGACCGTGCGCGAGGCCGACGGCCTGGCCATGAGCTCCCGCAACCGCTACCTCTCGGCCGAAGACCGCCTCCGCGCGCGGATCGTACCCGAGGCCTTGGCCGCGGCCCGGGCGGCGGTCGCAGCGGGCGAAGGCTCGGCGGAGAAAGTGCGGGCAGCGGCCCTCGGGCGGCTGTCACGGGAGCCGGCGTTCAAGGTGCAGTACTGCGTGGTGGCCGACGCCGAGACCCTGCGTCCGGTCGGGCACGTGACCGCCGGCCGCACGGTCGTCGCGTTGGCCGGCCACCTGGGCGCGACCCGCCTAATCGACAACTGCGACCTCTGACTTCAGCGGAGGCAGAGGAAGACCGCGCCGAGCAGCAGCACCGCGCCGAGCAGCCGGCGGAACATGATCGCCGCGCCCACCTCCCGCTCCGTGTTGGCGAACCAATGGCCGACGGCCCAGACCAGCGCCACGCTCCAGAGCCCGCGAGTGTTGTAGAGGACGTTGGTCACGGTCACCTCATGGAAGACGCCGATGCTGTAGGCGACCCCCATGGCCTGGACGGCGAGGAACGTCGCGCCGGGGACGGCCCACGCCAGGGAACGGCGAGGCAGGGAGAGGAGGCCGCCGTCGAAGAACGGGACGAGGCCGAAGGAGAGCACGGCGACCGTGAGGAACATGACCGGCCCGAAATGGCCGAAGTGGAAGGCCGGGACCCAGTGCTGCTGCATCACGTCGGTGGCGGCGAAGGCGATCGCGGCCATAAACGCAAAGACCACGCTCACGAGCATACGGCTCCGGTTGGCGCGCCACTCCCCGCCCAGCAGGGCCAACGCCACGCTGGTCAGCAGCGTGGCGGTCCAGAGCGCCGAAGTGAGCTCCTCGCCGCCCGACAGGTGCACGAAGAGCGCGACGAAGACCACCTTGGTCCCCAGCACGGGCGTGGAGATCGACACGTCGCCGCGGCTGATGGCGACGAAGGTCAGGACTTGGCCGACGAAAAAGGCGACCCCGGCCAGGACGGCGTGACCCACGTTCTCCCAGCTGAAGGCGTGGCCGCCGAAGGCGAACCAGCTCTGGAAGGCCAAGGCCGTCACCATGTTCACGAGGAACACCACGCGCCAAGGGCTCCGCTCCCCCTCCATGCCCCGCTTGAGCATGAGCGCCGCGACCGCGTATCCGACGGCGGAAAGCAGCGGAATGGCGGTGGCGGCGGCGGTGCGCATGCGAGATTTCGAGCCAAAGGCCCGCGACGGGTCGTTGGCGAGCCAGAACCCCCGACCTGCCTTGCCTAGTGACTGGCGGCATGGCAGAGTCACCCCATGGGGCAATACGCATACAAGGCCGAGACTCTGGCGCCTGTGCAGGAGGCCCTCATGGACCAGTTCCTCGCCGACCTTCACCATGTGCAGGAGCCGGTTCTGATGCGTCTCGCCAACCTCACGGCCGGGGGCTGGCGGCACTCCAAGATCTTCCTCAAGAACGCCCGCCGGATCTTCGCCGCGCGCAAGGAGCACCTGCAATCGGACCTGCTCCTGGTGGGCCCCTCCATCCCCTGGAACCGGACCCTGCTTGCCCTGGGCCGGAAAGGACTGCTGGACAAGGCAGACCGCATCGCCGAGGTCATCGGCGGGCGCCGGGCGGCCCTCCTCTGCCTGATGCACAACGGGCAGGCCAGGTCCAAGGAAGAGGCGCTACCGGGTGATCTGCCCGTCAAGCTGGCCTCGCTCGGAAAGACGCAGACAGGAAAGCCCGACAAGGAGGCCCTCGCGGGCCTGACCACGGAGGAGGGTGATCACGAAGGGGATGGGTCGGGCCCCGACGCCCCGCAGGGCGACGTCGGCAAGGTCAGGAAGCTGATGCAGAGCCTGGAGAGGATGGCGGGCGCGCGGGAGAACGAGATGCGCGCCCTCCGACGGCAGCATGAGAACCAGATGCGCAAGGCCAATCAGGAGCTGGCCGAACTCAAGGCGCAGGCCGAGGAGGCCTCCCGGGCCGCCTCGGAGCAGAAGGACGCCGCCAAGGCCGATTCCGACTCCCTCAAGGCCAAGCTCGATAAGGCGGAGCAGGTCGCCAAATCCCTCCAGATGGACCTCCAGCAGGCCAGGCAGCATGTCAGCCAGAAGGCACGGGAGCTGGCCGAGCAGATGCTCTCGGAGGAAGTCCGCCCCTGGCTCGCGGACGCACGCCATCTCCAGGCGGCCTCGGACGAGGTCGGCAAACTGAGGCAACTGACGAACGACGCCGTCGAGAAGGTCCGCCGCGCCCAGCGCGACTCCGACCCCTTCCTCGCCAAGGAGCACGAGCTGCGGCAGGCGATCCCGCAGATGGAGGAGATGCTCCGCCTTCTCCGCCGCTACCAGCGCACGGCCGGCGAGCCCCTGAAGGAGCTGGTCGAGCTCGAGAAGCGCATCACGGACCACATCGAGAAAGTAAGGTATGAGCTGGAGCGCCGCGACCACCCCACGGACCCCTTCCTGGAACGCATCTCGGCCAAAATCAACGCCGCCGACGAGCCCGGCCTCCGCGAGATCGAGGCGGCCCTCGCCCTCGCCGAACGCTCCGGTCTCGTCGACTCGCGCCACGCCGACCTGTACCGCCGCGACCTGCATCGCCGGCGGTCCTACCTGGGCGACCGCAACTTCCATCAGAATAAGCAGGCGGGCCCGGTGGCGCTGCTGGAGCGGGCGCTCGCCATCGGGGAGCCGGCGCGACTGGCGATCGACGCCAACAACTTCGCCTGTCTGCGCCAGGACTTCCTTGGGCTCAAGCTGCAGCCGCGCCGCAACGCGCAGGGCGAATCCCGCTTCATGCTCGACTCGACGGCCCGGCTCAGGGTGGCGCAGCTGATGGAAAAGCTCGCCGACGACTCGCCCGGACTACTCGTCTGGGTCAGCTTCGACGGCTCGCCCAGCGCCCTCCGGCTGGCCAACCCCCGGGTCAAGGTCACGTTCAGCCGGGCTGGCGACAAGGCCGACCACGACATCATGGACGTCGTGGCCAAGGACAAGAGCAACGACGGCCCCTGGTTCGTCGTCTCCGACGATGCAGGCGTGCGCGACGCGGTGATGCGCGAGGGCGCTTACGTGATTTACACGGACGCGCTGGTCAGGCTGCTGGTCACGCGGGGCATCCGCCCCTGACGCCGACTACTTCTTCTTGCTGGGGGCGGCGGGCGCGGGGTCGGGCAGCACGCCCGCAAAGGACTCGGCGCGCAGCCCGCGGTGGTAGGCGTTGAAGGAGTACTTGCTGGGCTTCCACGGGACGATCGGCTCGACGGCGGCCTTGGCGGGCACCTCCATCTTGAGACCCCAGAAGACCGCGTTCACTAGCAGGCGGCGCAGGCTCTCGTCTGCGAGGTCACTCGCGGACGCCATGGTGGTGGTGAAGACGCGGTTGCTCCCGCCGGAAGCGTTGGGGACCTCCCGCGTCCAGGCGACGGCCATGGCGGGCTCATTGACGCCCTGCTCCTTCTTGTCGGTGGCGCGCTTCTTGCGTCCGGAACTAGGTTCGTCGGCGGGGGACATGCCTTTGAGCACCAGTCCGCGCAGAAGAACCTTGGCGTCGGCGGGAGGGTAGGCCTCGTAGACGTCGGTGTCGGCGAACACGGACCCCACGCCGTTGAGCAAAGGGCTACCCTCGGCGCCGGGCTCGACGGCGGAACGGCAAGCCTCGAACTTGTGCCGACCCCAATGGGAGACCCAGCTCTCGCCGAGCACCTTGCGGCCGAAGCCTCCGGACGCGTTCCAGTTGTACCAGGCCTGCGGACTGTCCTTAGGGATGCCGCTGAAGGCGTGGGTGCTCGTGCGGGTAGCCACGATCGGCACGCCGCGCCTCAGGGCCGCATCGAAGCGCGCGAGGGCGTCGGCGTTCCAAGATCGGAAGCGGAGCCCGAGCACGAGGGCATCCGCGGAGTCAAGGGCCTCGGGACGACCGAGGGACTTCTGGTTGTTGGGATTGATGACGCCGTCGTCGTGGGAGAAGAGCACGGTGCAGCGGAAGCCATGCCTCTCGGACAGGATCCGGGCGAGCATCGGCATCGATTCCTCCGAGCGATACTCCTCATCCCCGGCGAGC
Organism: Verrucomicrobiota bacterium; assembly: GCA_030830965.1. GTDB lineage: Bacteria > Verrucomicrobiota > Verrucomicrobiia > Opitutales > UBA953 > UBA953. The sequence continues at coordinate 77,231 of JAURLX010000030.1, forward strand.
AGAACGACATGCCGACCCGCACCAGAGCCCTTGCCGGCGGGAAACTCAAGCCAGCCCGGACCGGCCGTGAAGTCGGCTGAACGCAGGGGGGCGGAGCATGCGAGGAAGGCAAGCGCAGGAAGGGACAGAAGGAGATTTCGTCGGTTCATGGGGTGCGCCCGAAGATGCCCCGACGGCGCCCTTTTACAAGCGTCCAGTCCCGCTGACTCAGCGACCCCGCGCGAGCGGATCTGGCCGCTCGACGAGCCGCCGCCCGTCGGAGTAGACGGTGACGCGGTTGCCGAGCGAGTCGACGCGGGTCGTGGCGGTGACGCCGGTGCTGAAGCGAGTGACCGTCTGACCGAGCGAGTCTACGCGGGCGGTGGCGGTGGTCCCGTCGCTGTAGCGCACGCTGGAGCCGCCGAGGGAGTCGGGCCGCACGGAGGCGGTGCGGCCGTCGCTGAACCTAACGCTCGCCACGCCGAGCGAATCGGTGCGGCAGACGGCTTGGGCGCCGGTGCTGAAACGCGAGACGCTTGCGCCAAGCGAATCCTTGCGCGTGACCACGGTCACGGTGACCGCCTTCTCGCCCACGAAGGCGGGCGGCGGTGCGGGGCGGGCCTGCGTGGGCTGCGCGGCGCCCAGCGTGAAGACCAGCAGCAGCGGGGTCATGAGACGCATTATCCCCGGGAGACGGATACTGGCAAGCGCCGCCGACGAAAAGGGGCGGGGCCGTGAAGCCCCGCCCCTTGGCGAAAAGACCCTCGCCGTCTCAGGCGATGATCTTGTTGATGACGTTGCCGAAGTTGTCGGTGAGACGGAAGTCGCGGCCGTTGTAGCGGTAGGTGAGCTTGGTGTGGTCGAAGCCCATCAGACGCAGGATGGTCGCGTGCAGGTCGTGCACGTGGCAGCCGTCGGCAGCCACCTGGGCGCCGATCTCGTCGGTTTCGCCGTAGGCGGTGCCGCCCTTGACGCCGCCGCCGGCCATCCAGCAGCAGAAAGCCTTGGACCAGTGGTCGCGGCCAGAAGCCTGGTTGACGCGTCCTGCGGTGGAGGGGGTGCGGCCGAACTCGCCGCCCCAGAGAATCAGCGTCTCGTCGAGAAGTCCGCGCTGCTTGAGGTCTGCGATGAGGGCGGCGGCGGGCTGGTCGATGGCGCCTCCGGTGCGGTTGATGGAGGTGAAGAGGTTGGTGTGGTGGTCCCAGCCTCCCGCGTCGATCTGGACGAAGCGGACGCCGCGCTCGACGAGGCGGCGGGCGCAGAGGAGCTTGGCTCCGAGGTCGGTCTTACCGTACTTCTCGCGGATGGCTTCCGGCTCCTTGGTGATGTCGAAGGCGTCGGTCGCGGCGGTCTGCATGCGGAAAGCGAGCTCGAAGGACTCGATGCGGGCCTCAAGCTGCTCGTCACGCTGGACGGTCTGCATGTGGCGGTCGTTGAGCTGGTGGACGAGGTCCAGCTGCTTGCGCTGGGCGTCCATCGTGGTGAACTCGCTCTGCAGATTGGGAATCACCTTGCTCGGGGCGGCGCCCGCGCGGAAGGAGGTGTTGGCGCCCTGGTAGAGGGACGGAAGGAAGGCCGAGGTGCGGGCGTCGGCGTTACCGCCGAGGCTCACGAAGCCGGGGAGATCCTGGCTCTCGGTGCCCAGTCCGTAGAGAATCCAGGAGCCCATGGAGGGCTTGGGGAGGATCGCCGAGCCGGTGTGCATCAGCTTGGCGGCGGGACCGTGGGCGGGCAGCTCCTGGTACATGGAGCGGATCACGCACATGTTGTCGGCCTGCTCCTGAAGCTTCGGGAAGATCTCGGAAATCTCGAGGCCGGACTTGCCGCACTTCTTGAACTCGAAGGGCGTGGGGAAGAGGACCCCGCCCATGCCGGAAGCGGACTGGTCGGCGAGCTCCTTCATCTTCGGCTTGTAGTCGAAGGTATCGAGGTGAGAGGGCGCGCCACCCGCGAAGATGTGGATGATGTGCTTGGCCTTGGCGGCCAACGGGGCCTTGCGGGGCTTGAGGCTGGCGACCTCGGCGCGGGCGTCGGCGACCATGTAGTCAGCGACCATCGTGCCGAAGGCGAGCGTGCCCATGCTCAGGCCGGTACGGGCGAGGAACTCGCGGCGGGAGTTCGGGGTGGGCAGGCTGTTGCTGCAGTTGGGGGTGCTCATCGGGGTGTCTTTAGTAGGATATAAGGTTAAGGATTCGCGGGTCAGTTCAAGTAAACAAACTCGTTGGAGCAGACCATGGACTGGACGAGCATCTCCCAGGGGGAGACCGGCTGCTTTCGGGACACTTTTTCGCCCAAATTCTGGATTACCCCCCCCTGGACGGTGGTCGTAATCTTCACGTCGGGGGCGGCCTTGGCGACCGCAGCGGCGGCCTTGGCGCCCCGGCTGACCTTGGAATACTTGGCAGGGCGGTCCGGCTCAGGGTCGTCGATGTACCCGACGATGCGGATGACGAACTCGCGGGCGATGCGCAGTTCGTCCGCGGTGGGCGTCCGCTGGTACATGATCTTGTAGAGCTGGACGATACGCTCCGTGTCGCTCGAAGCCTTGACGATCTCGGGACGGGCGGAGACGGAACGCGCCACCTCGATCGAGAGCGGGTTGTTCATGAAGAACAGGGCCTGCTGCGGAACGATGGAGGAGAGCCGCTTGGAGTTGGGCATGCTCGGGTCGGCGAAGTCGAACTGGGCCTGCATCTCGCTGAGCCGATCACGGTCGATGTAGCCGTACACGCTGCGACGATAGCTGTAGGGCTCGTCGGTGATGTTGACGGGCTTGCCGCCCATCGTCCGGTCCAGCTTGCCGGTGAGGGCGAGCATCGAGTCGCGGATGGCCTCGAAGTCCAGACGGCGGAGGTTGGCGTGCCAGAGCAGCCGGTTGCCGCCGTCGACCTTCATCGGGTCCACGGCTCCCTTGTTCACGACGAGCGGATTGACGAGCGGGTTGGCCGACTGGCGGTAGGCGGCGGACAGCAGGATCTTGCGGTGGAGGTTCTTGATCGACCAACCGTTCTCGACGAACCAGTTGGCCATCCAGTCGAGCAGCTCGGGATGGGTGGGCTTGTCGGCCATGTTGCCGAAGTCATCCGCGGTGGAGACGATGCCGACGCCGAAATGGTGCATCCAGACGCGGTTGACCAGCACGCGGGAGGTGAGCGGGTTGGTGCGGCTGGCGATCGCGAGGGCAAGTTCGCGACGGCCGCTGCCCTCGTAGAAGGGCTGGCGCTCGGGGCCAGCCAGAATCTCGAGGAACTGCCGGGGGGCCACGGGGCCGCGCTTGTTGCGGTCGCCCCGGATGTAGACGTAGCTGTCACGGGGCTGCTCCGCGTCGGTGACGACCATGGCTCGGCCGGGGCCGCCGGGGTGCGTGATGTCGAGCTGGCTGATCGCCTCGAACTTGAAGATGTTCGCGGGCTTCACGTTGTTGCGGAAATTGATCTTGTCCTGCCAGGGCTCGCAGAACTGGCGCGTGGAGCAGGCGATGGTGAGGGTCTGGGTGGTGGAGATCTCCTCGAAGTCGGGCAGGGCCCAGGGGAAGGCGGCGAGCTGGGCGATGGCAGGGTCGTCCTTGGCGCCGCGGCGCCCCGGTTCGCCCCGCAGACGGATGTGGGCCTGGATGCGGTCGGCGTGGCGGGCGACGACCGTCTGGTAGGCCTCGGCCACCTCGTCGATCGACTTGGGGCGGAGGGGCTTGAGCGCGGCGGCGATGAGCGGGTTGACCTTGACCTTCTCGGAGGCGAGGACGTCCGCGATCGCCTTGGGCGCGCGCGCGGCGAACTCCGCCTCGGGTATCCTCTTGAGAGCGGCGAGCGGCGCGGTGACGGGAGAGTCGGGGCGGATGGAGATCGAGCCGTCGATCTCGCGCACGATGTCGAACTTGTACTTCTGCGAAGCGTCGAAGGCCTCGGGGCTACGGACCCCGTGGTATGCGGCCAGCAGCCGGCCGGCGAAGTCCTTGTGCAGGGTCTTCATCTGGCGGGAGATGTAGGTGTAGTAACCGCGCGTGTTGGCCTCCACGAGCTCGGCGAGCTTCTTGTCGTAGTCGGCGCGGGCGGGGCCGGTCATGGTGCTGACCTTGCCGGCGAGCGGCTCGCGGATGGTCGGGCCGTCGATGGGCTCGAGCACGCTGGCGAAGACGCCGTGGAGAGAATAGTAGTCGGACGCGGGGATGGGGTCGAACTTGTGGTCGTGGCAGCGGGAGCAGGCGACGGTCAGACCGAGGAAGCCCTTGGACGTGGCGTCGATGCGCTCGTCGATGAGGTCGTCCCGGTTCTGGAAGCGCTTGCCCACGGTGATGAAGCCCAGCGCCGCGAGGCGGGGGTCGTCGGGCTGCACGCCGGGGATCTTGTCGGCGGCGAGCTGCTCGATGATGAACTGGTCGTAGGGCTTGTCGGAATTGAAGGCGTTGATCACGTAGTCCCGGTAGGTCCAGGAGTGCTCGAAGCGCTCGATGACCCCGTTCTGACGGAGCCCCTTGGAATCGGAATAGCGGGCGGTATCGAGCCAATGGCGACCCCAGCGTTCGCCGTAATGGGGGGAGGCCAGCAGGCGGTCCACCGTGCGCTCGACCACGCCGTAGGCGGCACGGGCGGGCTGCCCGTTGCGGAGGGCCAGGTTGTCGCGCAACACGGCCGCGTCGTAATCGCGGGCGAAGGCCTCGACCTCGGCGTTGGTGGGAGGCAGGCCGATGAGGTCGTACTGCAGGCGCCGCAGAAGGGCCTCGCCGTCGGCGGCGGGGCTGGGCCGCAGTCCCGCGGCGTCGAGCTTCGCCAGGACGAAGGCGTCGACCTCGTTCTGCACCCAGGCCGGCGAGCTGACCTTCGCGGGCACCTGCTGGGGCGTCACCGGCTGGAAGGCCCAGTGGGAACGCGCCTTGTCGGAAAGTCCGGTAAGCTTGATGGCTCCGCCGGCGGGCGCGGGCGCGCCCATCTTCACCCAGCGCTCAAGAAGGTCGATCTGCGCGCCGCCGAGCTTCGCGCCGCTCTTGCGCGGGGGCATCGAGAGCTCGGGGTCCTTCTGGTGAACCGCGGTGACGAGAAGCGACTTGCTTACGTCACCCGGAACGACCGCGGGGCCCAGGTCGCCGCCAGCCAGCATCGAGTCACGGGAGTCAAGGATGAGACCGCCCTTCGAGACGCCCTTGTCCTTGGAGTGGCACTCGTAGCAGCGATCGGCGAGAATGGGCCGGACCTGACGCTCATAGAACTCGATGTCGGCCTGCGAGAACTTGGGCTCGGCGGGCTGGTCGGCACCGACCAGGATGCCGGTGAGTCCGAACAGAGGGAGGAGACGGAACGCTTTCATGATAAAGTGGGGTAGGTGTCCTAAAACAAAACCCCAGTTTTGGCTGAGGTGTTACATAAAGGCTTATAAGGAATACTATTTAGCCTGGCCCTGGGTGGGCAAGGCGGGTTTGAGCCATAATAACGCCCAATAAAAAGGCCGATTCCCGGAGGAATCGGCCAAGGATTCGCCGAACAGGTCTCAGTTCACGTAGACAAACTCGTTGGAGAGCATCAAGGCTTGGGCGAGCAACTCCATGGGGGTCAATGCTTTACGAGAAACACGCTCTCCGACATTGCGAATGCCGGTGGAAATGCCGTTCCCGGCGACCTCGGCCATGATCATGCCCTCCCCTTCCTCCGCCATCATGCCCGGTTCGGACATGGGGGCCGCGGAGCCACCCTTCTTGACGCCGAAAAGCCCAGGTCGGGCGGTCTTGCCAGTTCTGGCCGCAGGTGCGGCCTTGCCGGAGGAGATGCCAGGCGCGACCGCGCCGGAGGCGAGAGCCCGGGCGGCCTTGTCGACAAAGTCACGGGCCATGCGCACCTCCAGGGAAGTCGGCCGACGCTGGAAAAGCGCACGATACATCGCGGTCACGCGCATGTCCTCGGACATCGCGTTGACGACGTCCTTGCGGGCGGCCACGGCGCGGGCGACCTCGACGGACAGCGGGTTGTTCATGAAGAACAGGGCCTGCTGGGGAACGATCGTCGAATTGCGCTTGGTATTCGCGGCCTCGGGGTCGGCGTAGTCGAACTGGGTCAGTACGTCGTCCAGCCGGCGCCGGTCGATGTATCCGTAGAGGCTGCGGCGGTAGCTGTAGGGCTCGTCGGTGATGTTCACGGGGCGGCCGCCGACGGAAGCGTCGAGCTTGCCGGTAAGCACCAGCATCGAGTCGCGGATCGACTCGAAGTCGAGACGGCGGAGCGTGCCGCGCCAGAGCAGGCGGTTGGCGGCGTCAACCTTCAGCGGATCGACCTCGCCCTTCTTGACGACCAGCGCGTTTACGTTGGGGTTGGAGTCCTGACGGTAGGTGGCGCTGAGGACGATCATGCGATGGAGCCGCTTCTGCTTCCAGCCATTGGCCACGAAGTCGGCGGCGAGCCAGTCGAGGAGCTCCGGATGCGAGGGCGGCAGCGACATGTTACCGAAGTCGTCAGGCGTGGTGACGATGCCATCGCCGAAGTGCTTGAGCCAGATCCGGTTCACGGCCACGCGCTGCGTAATGGCGGTGGACTTGTCGATGATGGAGCGTGCGAACTCGAGGCGCCCGGAGCCGTCGACGTAAGGACGACGCTCGCCCTGGGAGATGGCCTCGAGGAAGCGGCGAGGCACCACCTCGCCCTTCTTGTTTCGGTCGCCTCGGATGTAGACGTAGCTGTCGCGGGGCTCGTCGACGTCGTTCACGACCATCGCTCCCTTCGGGGCGCCCGGGTGGGTCATGCGAAGGGCGTTGATTGCCGGGAACATGAAGTAGCCGTTGGGCCGGTTGTTGTTGAGGCCGCCGTAGACCGGGCGGTTCTGCCAATCGGCGCAGAACTTGCGGGAGGTCATCATGGCGAGGAGCTCCTCGTTGGGCAGGAGGTCCTCGTAGTCCGGGCAGGGCCACGGGTAGGAGGCGAGCTGGGCGATCTCCGGACGCGACTGCGCACTGGCCCGGCCGGGCTTGGAGCAACGTTCGACATGCGCCATGATTTCGGCGTGATGCTTGCTGAAGACCTTCTGGTAGGCCACCGCCACATCCTCGATCGTGCGGGGCTTGAGCCCGCGCAGGCCCGCCGCGATGAGGGGGTTCACCGGGTTTTCCGGATCGACCAGCGAGTCGGCGAGCACACGGGCGGCGCGCTCCTCGAACTGGATGAGGGGCACCTTGAGCAGCCGAGCGAAGGGGCCGGTGATGGGCGAGTTGACCTGGATGCGCATGGCCTCGAGGTCGGGGATGCGCTCCATCTTGTACTTCTCGAGGATGTCCCCGTATTCCGTGGACCCGCCTCGGGTGGTGGCGAGCATCAGCCTTCCGGCGAGCTCCTTGTTGTAGAGCTCGCGGACCTCCCGGATATAGCGGAAGAAGCCCGCGACGCTCCGGTCCTGCAGTTCGTTGAGGCGCTTCTCGAAATCGGCGCGCGCGGCGGCGGCGGAAGGCGCGGCGGCGAGGAGCGGGGCCTCGCGAGGCTCCCGGATGGAGGCGAAGATCCCGTGTAGGGAGTAGTAGTCCTCGGCGGGGATGGGGTCGAACTTGTGGTCGTGGCATCGCGAGCAGGCCACCGTCATGCCGAGGAACGCCTTGGTGGTGGTGTCGATGCGCTCATCAATCTCGTCGTCCTTGTTGTCGAAGCGCTTGCCCACGGTCAGGAAGCCCAGCGCGGCCAGTCGCGGATCGTCGGGCGAGACGCCGGGGATGCGGTCGGCCGCGAGCTGCTCGAGGACGAAGTCGTCGTAGGGCTTGTCGGAGTTGAAGGCCTCGATGAGGTAGTCCCGGTAGGTCCAGGCGTACTCGTAACGGTAGCGCTCGAAGGAGTCGTTGACGTCAAGCTGCCCCGAGGTGTCGGAGTAGCGGGAGGTGTCCATCCAGTGGCGCGCCCACCGCTCTCCATAGTGAGGGGACGCAAGGAGCAGGTCGACCTGCTTCTCGTAAACGGCCTCGAGGGCGCCGACGGGCTTCCCCTGGCGGGCGGCAATGGAGTCGGCCAGACGGGCGGAGTCCAGGGCCTTCATGAAGAATTCGACCTGCTCGGAGGTGGGCGGCAGGCCGATGAGATCGTAATAGACTCTGCGCAGGTAGGCCTCGGGATCGGCTTCGGGGTTGGGCACCAGGCCCTTCTCCTCGAGCTTGGCAAGGACGAACGCGTCGATCGGATTGCGCACCCACTTCGCAGCCTTCACCTGCGGCACGACCTGGGGCTTGATGGGCTGGTAGGCCCAGTGACTCTTCGCTTTTTCAGTCAGCCCGGTCAGCTTGGCGCCGTTACCCAGAGGAGAGGGGGCGCCCATCTGGATCCACTGCTCCAACAGGGCGATCTTATCGTCGGGCAGCTTGCCCCCCTTCTTCTTGGGAGGCATCGCCAACTCGGCGTCCTCATAACGCACCGCACGGATGAGCAGGGACTTCTCGAGACTGCCCGGGACGACCGCAGGGCCTTCCTCTCCGCCCTTCAGCATGCCGTCGCGCGAGTCGAGGATGAGGCTGCCCTTCGCCGAGTTCTTGAGGTTGGAGTGGCACTCGTAGCAGGAGTCGGAGAGAATCGGACGGATGTTCTTCTCGAAGAACTCGAGGCCGGCGGGGTCGGGCTTGGCAGGGGCTCCGGAAGCCTCCTCCTGGGCAGAAAGGACGACGGATGCGAGGAGGGGGAGGAGAAGGAGACGCTTCATGGCTGGGAATCCCGAAGGCGGGAGAGGCTCATCCACATAATGTCCATTACGACCAGATTTCAAGGGTCAACCCCCGGCCGGCCAAAGACAAAAGGCCGCCTTCCGGCGGCCTTGGACACGGAACCTGAGCCCGCCTCAGTTCACGTAGACGAACTCGTTGGACAGGATCAAGGCCTGAGCCAGCAGCTCCAGGGGGGTAAGCGGGGCCCGCGACACGGCTTCGCCCGTGTTCCGGAGAACGCCTTCGGCTCCGCCGCGGCCCATGGCAGTGGTGGTGGCCATCATCATGGACTCGTCTTCCGTCTTCATCGCTCCCTGAGCGGACTTAACCGGGGTCCCGAAGGCGCTCGCCCCACGGGGAGCGGTCGAACCAGGACGGACGGCGGACTTGGAAGCCCCGGTGGTGCCACGGGAGGATCCGGAGGCGAGCGCCAGACGGGCCTTGGTGATGAAATCGTTGGCCATCCGGATCTCATTGGAGCTCGGACGGCGCTGGAGAATGGCGCGGTACATCGCGGTCACGCGGGTGTCCTCCGACATCGCGTTGGCAACGTCCTTGCGGGATGCCACGGCGCGCGCGGCCTCGACCGAGATCGGATTGTTCATGAAGAACAGGGCCTGCGAAGGCACGATGGTCGAGTTGCGCTTGGAGTTGGCGGCGTCGGGGTCGGCGTAGTCGAACTGGGTGAGGGTCTCGTTCAGACGCGCGCGGTCGACATAGCCGTAGAGGCTACGGCGGTAGCTGAACGGTTCGTCGGTAATATTGACGGGCTGGCCTCCCACGACGGGGTTAAGCTTGCCGGTGAGCACGACCAGCGAGTCGCGGATGGCCTCGAAGTCGAGCCGACGGAGTCGCGCGTGCCAGAGCAACCGGTTCGGCGCGTCGACCTTGGTCGGATCGACCGCGGCCTTCTTCACGAGCATGGGATTCGACAGGGGGTTGGCGTCCTGCCGGTAGGCGTTGCTCATCACCATCACGCGGAGCAGCTTCTTGACGCTCCATCCCCCGTCGCGGAACTCGGCGGCCAGGTAGTCGAGCAGCTCAGGGTGGGAAGGCGGCAGGGACATGTTGCCGAAGTCGTCGGGCGTGGTGACCAGTCCCTCGCCGTAGATCTTGAGCCAGAAGCGGTTCACCGCCACGCGGGGCGTGAGAGGGTTGGACTTGTCCACGACGGACCGGGCGAACTCGAGACGACCGGAGCCGTCGACGTAAGGCCGGCGGTCGCCCTGGGAGAGGGCCTCAAGGAAACGCCGCGGCACGACATCGCCCTTCTTGTTCTTGTCGCCGCGGATGTACACGTAGCTGTCCCGGGGCTCCTCGGCGTCCTCGATGGCCATGGCCTGGGCGGGCACGCCCGGATGCGAGAGACGGAGCTCGTTGATCTTCGCGTGGCGGAAGTAGGCGATGGGCGCGGTGTTGTTGATGCCGCCGTAGATGGGCCGGTTCTGCCAAGGCTCGCAGAACTTGCGGCTGTTGAAGAGGGCGATCATCTCCTCGTTGTCGAAGATGTCGTCGTACTTGGGCACGGCCCAAGGATAGTTGGCGAGCTGGGCGATGGCGGGGCTGGCCTTGGAGAGGTCGGCGCCGGGCTTGGCGATGAGGTCTAGGTAGGCGAGGATCGCGGCCTTGTTCTGGACGTAGACCTTCTGGTAGGCGACGGCCACGTCGTCGAGGGTCTTGGGCTTCATGCCGCGCAGCGCGGCGGCGATGTAGGGGTTCACGGGGACCTCAGGGTCGTCGAGGGCGTCCTGCAGCGCGGCGGCCGCTCGTTCCGCGAAGTAGATGTCGGGCACCTCCATCAGGCGGGCGAACGGGCCGGTCACCGGGGAATCCTTCTGGACGCGCATGGGTTCGAAGTCGGGCACGTTCTGGTCGAGCTTGTACTTGTCTTCGTATTTTCCTGCCTCGGCGGAGCCGCGCTTGACGGACGCGACCATCAACCGGCCGGCCATCTCGCGATCGTAGCGGGCCCGGACGTCCTTCATGTACCGGAAGAAGCCGGCGACCTGCTCGTCCTGCAGCTGGTTGAGCCGGCGCAGGTAGTCCTCGCGGGCGGCCTTCTGCTTGGCCCCGGAGGCGGCGAGCACGGGCCGCTGCAGAGGCTCGCGGATCGAGGCGAAGATCCCGTGCAGGGAGTAGTAGTCCTCCGCCGGGATGGGGTCGAACTTGTGGTCATGGCAGCGCGAACAGGCCACGGTCAGGCCGAGGAAGGCCTTGGTGGTCGTATCGATGCGCTCGTCGATGGTGTCGTCGTCGTTGTCGAAGCGTCGGCCCACGGTCAGGAAGCCAAGCGCGGCCAGGCGCGGGTCGTCGGGCGAGACGCCGGGCAGGCGGTCGGCGGCGAGCTGCTCGGTGATGAACTGGTCGTAGGGCTTGTCCTCGTTGAAGGCGTTGATGACGTAGTCGCGGTAGGTCCACGCGTAAGCGTAGCGATAGTCGGTGAAGAGGCTCTCACCTTGGTCGACCTGCAGGCCGCGGGTGTCGGAGTAACGCGCCGTGTCCAGCCAATGGCGGGCCCAGCGCTCGCCGAAATGGGGGGAGGCGAGGAGCGCGTCCACCTGACGGGCGATGATGGTCTCGGCGGTGTCGGACTTCATGCCGCGGCGGGCGGCGATGGAGTCGTTGGTCTTCGCGGCCTCGTAAGCCTTCACGAAGGCCTCGACCTGCTCGGACGTCGGGGGCAGCCCCACGAGGTCATAGAACATCCGTCGCAGGAGCGCCTCGGGATCCGCGGCAGGACTCGGCACGAGCCCGGCGGCGTCAAGCTTGGCGAGGATGAAACGGTCGATGGGCGTACGGGCCCAGGACTCATCCTTGACGGCGGGGATAGCGGGCTTGGCGAGAGGCTGGTAGGCCCAGTGCTTCTTGGCCTTGTCGGTGAGTCCGGTGAGCTTTTCACCGGCGCCGGCGGGCGCAGGGGCCCCCATGGTCACCCATTCTTCAAGGATCGCCACTTTCGCATCGCCGATATGCCCGCCGTTCTTCTTGGGAGGCATCGCGAGGTCAGGATCGTGGTAACGGACAGCGCGAATCAGCAGGGACCGGTCGAGACTGCCCGGCACGACGGCAGGGCCTTCCTCGCCGCCCTTCAGCATGCCGTCCAGAGAGTCAAGGATGAGGCTCCCCTTGGAGGAGTTCTTCGCGATCGAGTGACACTCGTAGCAGTGCTCGCTGAGAATGGGCCGGACCTTCTTTTCAAAGAATTCGAGGCCCTCGGCGGTGGGAGCGGGAGCCTTGGGCTCATCGGCGGCGAAAGCCGCCGAGACGAGAAAACTCAGGATGCCGGCGAGACTGAATCTATGACGCTTCATGGGGAAAGACTACGGTAAGGGATTTGGCTAAATAATGTGGGCTGAAAAAAGCCCGAAGCAAGGCTGTTGACCCTCTTAAGGGGGGCTGAAAGTCTATGTTAAACCGGGAAAGTGATGCGAATCCTCATCGCCAGCGACAAATTCAAAGGCGGGGCCAGCTCGGTCAGAATCGCCGAATCGATTCAAAATGGTCTGAAAAATGCCTTTCCGAAGGCGATTTTCGATGTCTGCCCCTTGGCGGACGGCGGAGAAGGCACCACGGAGGCCATCGTCAGCGCCCTAGGCGGACGGCTCGTCGACGTACCCACGGTCAACGCCCTAGCTGAGCCGATTTCCGCCCCGCTCGGCCTGGTCGACAAGGACAGCACTGCGATCATCGAAATGTCCGCCGCTGCAGGACTGGCCATGATCCCTAATGAGAAACGCAACCCATTTAAATCCAATACTTTAGGCACTGGATTGATGATGGTTAAAGCGCTGGATTTTGGCTGCCGTAAGCTCGTCATGGGAATCGGGGGGAGCGCGACCAATGATGGAGGGCTCGGGGTGGCGCTAGCGCTCGGATACAGGTTCCGGCGCGGCGACGTTTTATTCCGTCCGGATCTCGGCTCGATTCTGGAGGCGACGGAACTGCTGCCACCCGACAAGCCCCTGCGCGCGGAGATCGTCGTGGCCTGCGACGTGGACAACCCGCTGCTGGGACCCCGTGGCGCGACAAGAATCTACGGACCTCAGAAAGGCGTGCGCGATTTCGAGTGGTTTGAGGCGCGTCTGGAAAAACTGGCCGACCTCGCCGAGCGGCGCCTGGGCAGAAGCCTGCGCGACGCCCCCGGAGCCGGCGCCGCGGGCGGACTCGGCTTCGGGCTGATGGCATTCGCGGAGGCGAAGTTGGAATCAGGCTTCGACCTCGTCGCCTCCTGCACCGGCCTGAAGGAACGCGTGCGGCGCGCAGACCTCGTGATCACGGGCGAAGGACGGCTCGACGAGCAGACGCTCAGCGGCAAGGGCCCCTTCGGCGTCGCCCGCCTCGCCCGTTCGCTGGGTCGCAAGGTCGTGGCCGTCGCCGGTTCGGCCGCACCCTCCGCCGCCCTGCACGACGCCTTCGACCTCGTCGTCGAGGCGAAGCCGCCCGGCATGGAGCTTGCGGAGGCGATGCGCCGCACGGAGGAACTCGTGGCGGCGGCCGTGGCCGCGCAGGCGGAAGCGATTCGCCGGCTGACGGCCTAGGCCATCACGCCGGAGACCGCCCTGCCCTTGCCGTCGACGGTCGAGTAGAACGGGCGCCCCTCGATGTCGAAGGCGGCCTTGGGGCTCACGCCCATCAGGGTGAAGAGGGTGGCGTGCAGATCCTCGATCGAGACCGGGTCCTTCACCGCGACCAAGGGCCGCTCGTCCGCGGTGGCGCCATGGACGTGCCCCTTCTTCACGCCGCCTCCGAACATCATGACGCTGGTGCCGCCGGTGAAATGCCGGTGCAGTCCGTAGTGGTCGGGGTTCTCGATGGTGGTCCCGCGGTTGAAGGCCTGGTCCTTGGCGGCCGAACCGGGACGGCCCTCGATCATCGCGTCACGGCTGAACTCGCTGGCGATCACGACGAGCGTGCGGTCGAGGAGGCCGCGCGCCTCGAGGTCCTTGATCAGCCGGGCGATCGGGCGGTCGATCTCCTTGTGCAGGCGGTCCACGGTCTCATGGCCCTTGCCGTGCGTGTCCCAGTGGAAGAAGGGCACGTATTCGGTCGTGACCTCGACGAAGCGGGCGCCGTTCTCGACCAGGCGCCGGGCGAGCAGGCATCCGCGCCCGAAGCGGCCGGTGTCGTAATCCTGCTGAACCTCCTTGGGCTCGAGGGAGATGTCGAAGGCGGCGCGCTCCTTGGCGCTGAGCAGGCGGTAGGCGTTGTCCATCGAGCGCAGCATGGAGTTGCGCTGGTGGTCGCTGAGCAGGTCGCGGTCGGGCGAGGCGTCGACGAGGCGGCGGAACTCGCGGTCGCGGTTCACGAAGCGCCCGGGATCCATGCCCTTGGGGGGACGCACGGCGGCGGAAGCCTCCTCGGGATAAGGCAGGTTCATCGGGCCGAACTCACCGCCGAAGAATCCGGCGGTGGTGAAGGCCTTCAGCTCCTCGCTCTCGCCGATGCCCTCAAGGCGCTGGCCGACGTTGATGAAAGCCGGCATCACCGGGTTGCGCGGACCGAGCACGCGGGCCATCCAGGCTCCGATGTGCGGACAGGCGACGGTCTGCGGCGGGACGTAGCCGGTATGCCAGTGGAACTGGTGACGGGAATGGAGGATGCTGCCGAGGTCGGGCTGGAAAGCGGAGCGGATCAGCGTGCCGCGGTCCATGACGCCCGCGATGCCCTCGAGCCCCTCGCAGATGCGCACGCCGTCGACGGCGGTGGGGATGGACGGGAAGGTGCTGAGCACCCGAGAGTAGGACATGCCCTTCTCGTAGGGCGCGTAGCGCTTGGGGTCGAAGGTCTCGGGTGCGGCCATGCCGCCGGCCAGCCAGATGAGGATGCAGGCGTCAGCCTTGGCGGGCACGCGCTGCGCGGACTCCGCGCCAAGCGCACGCGGGGCGGAGAGAGAAAGGGTGGCGGCGCCGGCTGCGCCGAGCAGGCGCAGGAACTCGCGTCGCGCGAGAGGCTCCGGCAGGGAAAGGTCGAGTTCGGGAACGGGGCGGCTCATGGTCTCAACGGACGGTCTGGAATTCAGGAAGCATGAACACGCTCCAGAGCAAATCGGCGACGCCGGTGGCGGAAGGCGTCTCGCCGACCATGCCGGCGGCGACCGCGAGCTCGGCCGACGACGGCTCGCGGCAGAGGGCGGCCAGGTAGACGTGGCGCGCGAGGGCGGACGGGGAACCCCACTTGCGGCGGAGAAGGTTGGCTGCGCCCCTCTCGACGAGGTCGGCCAGGGCAGCGCCGTTGGCGAGGTCGATGGCCTCCAAGGTGCTCAGCTCGTTGGGGCGCATGGAGACGATCTGCTCCCGGTTGGGCCGGCCGAGGGTGCGCTGGAGGAGGTCGGCCTTGAGCAGTCCGGCGCGCGGCGTGAGGAGCGACCCGCCCAGGGCCCCGGCGACCAGCTGGCTCATCCTGGCCTCGGCCGAGGCCCAGGTGCCGGGCTGGTTCACCACCGCCGCGGGCTTCCACTTCGCGCCCTGGGGCAGGCCACCGTCGCGAGCGGGAGCCGACTCGGTCCACTGCCACTGCGCGGAGGTCGCGACAATCTGGTCGCCGGAATCGGTCTGGATGTGAAGCTGCACCCAGAGGGCGGCGGCGTTCGGCTTCGAGCCGGCGTTGCGCGCAAACACCACGACCTCATTACGGCCGGAGCGGACCCGGGAGCTCAGGTCGACAATCTGAGGGTCGGTCCAGTTGTCTCCGGAGGCGACACTGACGCCGTTGAACCAGAGCTGGAACTCGTTGTCGCAACCGGCCACGACGAATGCGCGCCTCACGGCGCCGCGCACGGCGAACTCACGACGAAAGGTGCGGGACTCGCCGGCCTCAGGGAGGCGGGCGCGCTGACCGGTGAGGTCGTTGGACCAGACGGGCTGGGCGACGAGCCCGACAGGGGGCGTCGAGCCGGCGGGGGCGCGCGTCACGACCGCGTCGATCTTGCCCGGGAAGGCGCCGGTCACGCGCCAGACAGCGTCGACGAACTGCTCCGCGGTCAGGCGCTTGGCGCGCGGGCCGCGGTAGACGTAGGCGCCCTCGTCGGCGTCGGGCGCGAGCACCTCGGCGCGTGAGCGGTAGGCCTCCGAGGTAGCGATAAAGGCGAGGACGGCGCGCAGGTCATACCTGGACTCGACAAGACGGTTGGCGAGGACGTCCAGCAGGTCCTGGTTCCATGGCTCGGTCTGCATGGCGTCGACGGGATGCACGACCCCTCTCCCCATGAGACGGTGCCAGAGCCGGTTCACGACCGTTCGCTGGAAGCGCCCGTTCTCCGGGTGGGTGAGCAGCGCGGCGAGCTGGCGCAGACGCTCCTCGCGCGGCGCGGCAGGATCGACCTGGCCGAGCTCGGGGAAGGGCCACGCGGCAGTGGCGGTGCGCCCGGTGGGCACGTCGCAACGCACGAGCTCCATCGGCTTCGTCGCGTAGACGGCGGCGAGGCCGTAGGCGTCCTTGAGCTTCCAACGGTCGACGAAGCTGTCGTGGCAGGAGGCGCACTTCATGTTGATGCCTAGGAAGGCCTGGGAGACGCTCTGCGAGAACTGCAGCTGGGGGAGCTGCCCGGCGCTGACGGCGCCTCGCCAGACGATGCCCTTCGAGAAACCCTCGCTGTCGGCATCGGGCGTGATGAGCTCCCGCACGAACGCGTCGTAGGGCTTGTTGTTGACGAGGGCCGAGTAGAGCCAGCCGGTGATCTGCTTCCGGCCGCCGTCGATGTAGCCGGTGCCCGAGTAGTCGTTGCGGAGCAGGTCGTTCCAGAAGGACATCCAGTGGTCGGCGTAGTCGACGTCGCGTGCCAGCAGGCGGTGGACGAGGCGTTCGCGCTTGTCGGGGGCGGCGTCGGCTAGGAACGCAGCGGCTTCCTCCGGCGTGGGCAGGAGTCCGATCAGGTCCAGATGGGCGCGCCGCAGGAAGGCGGAGTCGGAGGCGGGCGCCGGACGCGGCCGGCCGGCCTTGGCGGTCCAGGCGTCCAGCACGCGGTCCACAGGATGGGAACGGCCATCGATGGCGTCGGGAAGCGCGGGCGTGCGCGGCTTGAGCGGCGGCTCATAGGCGGGCTTCTTGAAAGCGAAGCCCTCGTCCCACTTCAGGCCATCGGCCACCCAGGCGCGCAGCTTGGCGACCTCGGCCTCGCTGAGGCCGGGCCCCTTGGGCGGCATGCGCTCGTCCTTATCCTTACTGACGATGACGGCGAGCATGCGAGAGGCGAGATCACCGGGCTTCACGACCGGACCGTCCTCGGACCCTTCGATGAGGTCGGCGCGGGTGTTCATGGAGAGTCCGCCCTTCTTCTTATCGCCCGTATGGCACTCGGCGCAGTGCTTGCGGAGAATCGGAACGACCTCGTGAGGAAAGTCCGCCGCCCCCGCGGCGACGGCCGCGAAGAAGAAGAGCAGGAAGGGGATGCCTCTCATCGGAGGCAGGATTGGAGCCCGCTCCGAACACGGCAAGCACTCGGTGCATGGGCTTTATGGCCCAGGCCATGAATAAAAAGGGGCGCCCTAGGCGCCCCGGAAACCGCCCGCCTCCTGGTCCTCAGGGGGCGAACACGACGCAGGCCGCGGCCTGGGCTTCGACGGCCTGCTTGGTATCGGTGAGCTTCCCGTCGCGGCCGATCCTGTAGGCGTTCAGCGTGCCGGATTTCTGGCCGGCGCAGACGAGCCAGCGGCCGTCCGGAGTCAGGCCGAAGCCGCGCGGGGTGGCGGGCGTACCGAGCGCGTGCTGGATGAGCGCGAGCTTGCCGTCCTTGGCGATGGAGTAGACGGCGATGGAGTCATGACCACGATTGGAGACGTAGAGCGTCTTGCCGTCGGGCCTGACGAAGATCTCGGCGGTCGAGGCGCCCTTGGCGTCGGCGCCCTCGGGCAGCGTCGGCAGGGTCTGGATCTCCTTGAGCCCGCCGTTGCGCTCGACGGAGAACACGGTAACGGAGAGGGCCATCTCGTTGTTCACGAAGGCGAACCTGCCGTTGGGATGGAAGGCGAGATGCCGGGGACCGGCGCCGGCCGCGACGCGACCGGACTTGGGTCGGTTCGCCGCCAGCGAGCCCTTGGCCGGGTCGAACTTGTAGATGAAGACGTCGTCGGTGCCGAGATCGGTCACGTAGACGCGGCCGTTGGAGGGATGGAGGTACACGCCGTGCGCGTGCGGACCGGCTTGGCGCTGCGCGTTGGGGCCGGTGCCGACGTGCTGGACGGAGGCGCTGGCCGGAGCGAGGGAACCGTCGGCCTTGACCGGCAGGCAGGTGGTCGAGCCGGATCCGTAGTTGACGACCACGACATTGCTGCGGGCGGGGTCGACGGCGAGGTGCGTCGGTCCCTTGCCCTTGGAGGACTCGGAGTTGAGCGGGCGCAGGGCGGAGCCTTCGACGGCGAACGCGGCGACCGCGCCCTCGGTCCCTTCGGCGGTGCTGTAGAGGAACTTTCCGTCCGTGCTCAGGGCGAGATAGGAGGCGGACTTCGCCTCGGCGACCACGACCGGGGCGGAGATCTTGCCTGTCCGCCCGTCCAACGTGCAGCGCAGCACGCCCTGGGCCTTGGGTCCGGAGGTGCCGACGTACATCACATAGGAGGCGGGCGCGGCCTTGCCCTTCGGGGCGGCCTTCGCCTTGGGATCGGGCTTGGGCGCCGGAGGAGTCACGGCGCCGGGGGCGGCGGGGTCCTGGGTCTGACAACCGGCGAGGAGCAGGGCCAGGGCGGCCAGAGGGGCGTGGATTCTGTTCATAATGGTTGGATGTTTGCGGAGAAAGTTCAGCGGCCGTCCCACCATGCGTCGACCTTCGCCCGGAGGGCGGTCACGCGCACGGGGTCGGCGACGGCCAGGTCGCGCAGCTCGCGCGGATCGTCCCGGAGGTTGAAGAGCTGCGGCGGCTCGTTCGCGCCGTTGATGCCGCTGGAGAAGATCGCCTTCCATTCGCCGGCGACCACCCAGCGGTACCGGAGGCTGGCGGCGGGGCGTCCGAGCTCGAGGATGTCATGGGTGGAGTTGGAGCCGAAGACCTCGGTGCGCGCCGCGACGGCCGCGTCGTCGAGCAGGTCGATGCCGTCCACGCCCGCCGGGACAGGCAGCCCGCACAACTTCATCAGCGTGGGCATGACGTCCACCTCGCTGACCGCGTGTTCGACCGTCCCTGGCTTAACCCGGCCCGGCCACGATATCAGGATGGGGGTTCGCACGCCGCCCTCGTTGGGCGACTGCTTGGAACGGGGGGCGAAGCGAGGGTTGTCCTGGCTCTGGATCCATCCGTTGTCGACGATGTAGACGACGACGGTGTCGCGGGCGAGGCCCTCCTTCTCGATGTGGGCGCGGATCTCGCCGACCGTCTCGTCAAACCACTCGACCATCGCCCAGTAGCGCGCCTGATGGATGGAGGGGGTCTTGTCCGCGTACTTGGCCAAGAGGCGATCCGGAGGGGTGTGCGGGTCGTGCGGCATCATGGGCGCGTACCAGACGAAGAACGGCTTCCGGTCTTGTTTGGCCTTGGAGATGAATTCGGTGACGGGCGCCAGCGTCTTGCGGCCGATGTCCAGCCCATCGTCGCCGTGCCGGCCGCCCTTCGTCATCCCCTCGGTGAAGCCGCCTCGGCGGTAGTCGCCCAGCCACCACTTGCCGGTCTGGAGGCTCACGTAGCCCCCGGGGCCGAGCAGACGAGGCAGGTGGGGGCTCTTCTCCCAGAGCGAGGTCATCTTCTCGCGGCCCGCCTGAAAAGCAGGAGTGGCGTACTTCGACTTGCCCTTGCTGGCAGGCGGAAGCACGGGGTCGTTGCCTGTGATGCCGTTGCGGTGGGGGTGCTTGCCGGTCAGCAGCGCCGCCAGGCTGGGCCCGCAGAGCGAGTTGACCACGTATCCCCGGGGGAAGACCCGGCTTTCCGCCGCCAGACGGTCGAGGTTGGGCGTCCGCACGTCCTTCGACCCCATGAAGCCGTGGTCGTACCACCCCTGGTCGTCCGAGACGATCATCAGGACATTGGGGGCCGTGCGGGCTTCGGCCCCGAGATCCGGACCGGAAAGGACGGCCAGGGCCGCCATCAGAAGAAAGGAAACTCGCAGCATAAAGGGGTGCCCTTGAACAAGCCCAAGAGCCCAGGGATGGCAAGCCCCCTCCCGCCCGCCGGAGCCGGCCGACGCCCCGGTCCCGGACCGCCTGGAGAGGCGTTATAATCTATTAGAAAACTTATGACAAACAGACCCTTTGACTTCGGCGCAAGGCACGGCAGGATGTGGGACCGGTCGCCCCGTCCGCCCCTTCCGCCGAAAAAAACACGCGCAGAATTTCACTGCCGGCCAAGGACTTGCGGAAACCCGGGTCCGAAAGGGCCTAAAACCGGCCCCTAGGTTAGAGACACTTTCTAATTCACCATGATCCCGCTCATCCCGAAAAGCACCGCCACGAACAAGCAGCAGTCCACCCGTGAAGCCATCGGCCTGGCCGACGGCTTCCACCGTGACACCCAGCCCGACGAACGGGACGGCCTCGGCCGCTACTGCGCCGAGGCGCTCAACCACGACGCCCTCGACGCCCAGGAGGAGCTGCGGCTCGGCCGCGCGATTTCCGCCGGACGGAAAGGCGGCGAGATCGTCGGCGAGCAGGCGAAGTCGGCCTTCCAGCGCCTGACCGCCTGCAACCTCCGGCTGGTGTGCCACGTGGTCACGAAGGAATTCTCGGTGGACCGAGCCCTCCGCGAAGAGCTTATCGCCGCAGGCAACCTCGGGCTGGCGATCGCCGCGCAACGGTACGACGCCGGCTTCGGCACCCGCTTCAGCACCTACGCCTACATGCACATCCGCAGCAAGGTCTTCGCCGCCCTCAACCAGGAGCGACGCACGGTGCACCTGCCGCGCAACATCCACGAGAGCCTGGCCAAGCTGCGGACCGCCCGCGGCCAGCTGACCCAGAGCCTCGGCCGGCCCCCCGAGCAGGAGGAGCTGGCCGCCGAGCTCCGCTGGCCGACGGAGAAGGTGGTGCAGCACCTCTGCCACGAGCAATATCCTGCCTCCCTCGACGCCCCGGTCGGAGAGGACGATGGCGCCACCTTCGGCCAGACGCTGGCCGACGACTCGGCGGAGACGCCCGCGGAGGCCGCGGGACGTTCGTCCGACATCGAGCGGGTGCGGCGGGCGCTCGATGAGCTGCCGCCCAGGGACGCGGACGTGCTGAGGATGCGCGAGGGCATCGGCGGCCCGGAGATGACGCTTGAACAGATCGGCGGGCGCCTGGGCGTCACCCGGGAGCGCGCGCGCCAGGTCGAGCAGCGCGCGCGCCGCCGGCTGATGGAACTCATGTCCTGACGCACGCGGTCCCTTATGCCCGCTGGAGGAGGGCTAATGCCCTCCTCTGCTCAAGGATGCGGCCTTGGCTTGGGTCTCGGCGGACGGCAGGATGGGGAAGTGAGAAGCGTCCCATTCCGCGCCCTCTGCCTCGCCGCCATCCTGTCGGCCGCACCCGCACGGGCTCAGGACCACGACGACTTCGAGGACCCGCCGATCAGCTATTCGGCCACCAAGCCCGACGACGCCGTCACCCAGCTCAACGCCGCGTTCGCCGCCCAGGCCGAGGAGATTCGCGGCTGGCCCGCCCGCAGGCGCGTGCGGTGGGTGCTGGACAGGCTCGAGGTGCCCGTCGAGTCGCAGCTGCTGGTCTTCAGCAAGACCAGCCTGCAGCGGTCCCTCATCGGGCCGGACAACCCGCGCGCCCTGTTCTTTTCCGACGAGGCCTACGTGGGCTGGGTCCCCGGCGGCGGCATCGAGATCACCGTGTTCGACCCGAAACTGGGGGCCACCTTCTACCTTCTGGACGCGAAGGAGTCCCTTCCCAAGCCGCTGTTCGTCCGGAGTCAGGAGTGCCTGCTCTGCCACAAGCGTCATGAACGCACGCCGGGATTGCGTACCCGTTCCGTCTATCCGGCCAAGGACGGGGAACCGCTCTCCGGCTCCGGCAGCGCGAACATAGAGCCCGCCACGCCCCTCGGCGAACGCTGGGGCGGATGGTACGTGACCGGCACGCCCGGCGCGCTCCGTCACCGGGGCAACGTGACCGGTGCGCGCGCGGAGGAGTTCGAAGGCGAACAGGGCCTCTCCAGTCCGCTCCTTCCGGACCTGAAAGGGCTCGTCGAGACGCGACGCTACCCGCTCGGCACCAGCGACGTAATCGCGCTCATCATCCACGACCACCAGGTGCATGTGCACAACGTCATCTCCACGGCCAACCAGCAGGCACGGGTCGCGCTGCACCGCTGGCCGGCGATGCGCGCGGTGCTCGGCCTGCCCAAGGACGCGGCGCCCGCCGGCTCCTGCCTGGCCCAGCTCAGCAGCCAGGCCGAACGCCTCATCGAGGCGCTGCTCTGCCGGGACGAGGCCCCTTTCCCCGAAGGCGGAATCAAGGGCGACGGCGTCTTCGAGGCGATCTACGCCAAGTCACGGAAGGCCGACTCCAAGGGCCGCTCGCTGCGGGACCTCGACCTGACCGGGCGGCTCTTCAAGTACCGCTGCAGCCCCCTCATCTACTCGAAGTCGTTCGGCTGGCTGCCCAAGGAGGTGCGCGACCTCACCCTCGTGCGACTTTCCGCCGGCCTGCGTGCCGCGAATCCGCCGCCGGCCTTCGCGCATCTCCCCGCCGACGAGAGGAAGTCGATCCATGAGATCCTGTCGGAGACGCTGCCGGATCTGCCGACGGGCTGGGGACGCTGAAGCACGGCCCGGGAACGCTTCCTTCTTTTACGGAAGTTTTACCAAAAACTGGGCGGTGACGCTTGTGCGGAGGGAACGCATCCGCATTCTTGTAACCCGATGGTTCAATTACCCCTACACCATCAAGGCGGACTTCTTTTCGCCGAGATCTCGGGCCAACGCTGGCTGATCGACACCGGCAGCCCGCTCAGCTTCGGAACCGGCGCCCCGTCCAGCCTCGCCGGCAAGCCGATCAACGTGCTGCCTATCCTCGCCCGACCCGGCAAGCCGCTGCTCACGGGCCCGAAGTTCGCGCAGGGGCTCGGCATCGCCTGCGCTGGCGTACTCGGCATGGACGTGATCGGCCAGTTCGACTGGGTGTTCAATGCGACGAAGCGCGTGTGCAGGGTCGCGGCCGACGCCATCCCCCTTTCCGAACGTTCACTCGAGCTGCGCCAGGAGGGCCCCCTGCTCTCCGTGCCGGGACGCATCCGCGACCAGGAACGTCATCTGCTCCTGGCGAGCGGCCAGCAGCTCTCCTACTTCGAAGACCCCTCCATCGAGACGTTCGCGGGCGCCGGCAAGGTCCGGGACTTCAACCCTTCGTTCATCGGCGGCTGGTTCATGGCGGACACCTACCACGTCGCCGTCGCTTTCGGCGAAGGGCACGCCGCCGACAACCTGCGTTGCGGCCGGCTACCGCCGGCGCTGCGGAAGGACATCCTGCCCGCCGGCAGCGAAGGGGCGCTGGGTGCGGAGTTCCTCGCCTCGCACTTCTTTGCCTTCGCGCCGCGACGCCGGCGACTGGCCTACCTGACCACCGGCGACTGACCCCGGCCCGCCTTCAGCGGGCCAGTTCGGACAGTTTATCGCGGATGGCGTCGGCCCAGATCTGATAGCCCTTGGCGTTGAGGTGCAGGAGGTCGGGCATGATGTCCTTGTTGAGGGTGCCGTCGGCGGCCAGGAACTTCGGCCCGATGTCGAGGTAATGCACCTTCTTGCCGTCGTGCATTCCGGCGATGATGGCGTTGACGGCCTTGTTCTTGGCGCGTCCGGGGTTGTTCTCCTCTCCCGGGCCGCGCGGGAAGATGGCGAGAAGCAGCACCTTGGTCTCGGGGGAACGGGCGTGGATGGCCTGCACGATCTTGCGGATGCCGGCGGCGACCTGCTCGGGCGGGTTGTCGGCGATGCCGGCGTTGTTGGTGCCGATCATCAGGACGGCGGCCTTCGGCTTGATGCCCTCGAACTCGCCGTTCTCGACGCGCCACAGCACGTGCTGGGTACGGTCGCCGCCGATGCCGAAGTTGGCGGCCTTGTAGGCGCCGTACTCCCTGCCGAAGATCTCGGGCTGACGGCCCCAGCCAGCGGTGATGGAGTCGCCGAGGAAGACGACCTGGGCCTCGCCCTTCTTGGCGATCTCGACGAAAGCGGCATGCGAGGCGGCGAAGCCCGGGTTGACCTTGCCGTCGCCGCCGAACTTCTGCGCGGCGACGTCGGCGGGCTGCGAAGGCGCCTTGGCGGCGGGGGCCTTCTTGGCGGGGCCGGCGTTCTTCTTCTGAGGCGGGTTCTGCGCGGAGCAGAGCGAAGCGACGGCGACAAGGAACAGCAGGGCGAGGGTTCTCATGGGGATGCGGCCATCTCGCCCGACGGCGGCCCGGGTGTCAACGGAAGGAGGCGGCGCTTGCGCCGCACCGCACGCCCACTTATTCACAAGGGATGCGTCCGCCCCTGAGATTCGTGACCAAGAAGGAGGCCCTGCTCGAGGAGTTCAAAGGGCGGACCAACTACTGGCTCTGCCGACCCGGAGTCACCGAGGCCAGGGATCTGCAGGTCTGCGAGGCGACGCTGCCGCCACAGGAAGGACATGACTTCCACACGCATCCCGAGCTCGAGGAGGTCATCTACGTGCTCAAGGGCGAGGTGACGCAGTGGGTGGAGAAGGACTCGCGCAGGCTCGGGCCGGGCGACAGCGCCCACATCCCCGCGGGCGTGGTGCACGCGACGTTCAACGAGTCGGCACACGACGCGGTGATCCTCGCCATCCTCTCGCCGGGATCCTGCGCAGGACCCTTCGCGGTCGACATGGCCGGAGAGGAGCCCTGGAAGGACCTCGGACCGCGGAAGCGATGAAGGCCGACCGCGGCATGGTGACGCTGGCCTTGATCGTCGGCCTCATCCTGGCGGGCGCCATCGTGCCGTGGGCGATCTGGGGGGAGGCCTTCGACTCCGCGCTTTCGTTCGAGGGCGCCACGGCGCGGATCATGCAGCAGGGCGACTGGGCCTGGGCGGCCGGCGTGGGACTGCTTGTCGCCGACGTCGCCCTGCCCGTCCCGTCGACGGTGGTCATGTCGGCGCTGGGCGCGGTCTACGGGACGCTGGTCGGCGGGCTGATCGCGAGCGCTGGATCGGTGCTCGCCGGAGTCACGGCCTACGGAGCAGCGCGTCTGGCCGGACGTCCCGCCGCGCGCCGGATCGCGGGCGAGGAGGGACTGCGCCGAACGGAAGCGATCTTCGAACGCGGCGGCGCCTGGCTGGTGCTCGTCTCGCGCTGGATGCCGATCCTGCCGGAGGCGGTCGCCTGCATGGCGGGGCTCGCCGGCATGAGGTTCCGCACCTTCTTCGCCGCGCTCACGGCGGGATGCGTGCCGACCGGCTTCGCCTTCGCCTGGGTAGGCGCGGTGGCACGGGAGAGCGAGAGTCTCGCGCTGGTCCTGAGCGCGGCCCTGCCCGTGGCGGCCTGGTTCGCCGCCGCGCGCTTCAGGGCGGTCAGGGAAGCTCGCGGATCCTGACGCCGCGATACCAGACGCGCTTGGCCTCGTCCTGGAAGCCGACATGGCCTTCTGCGGGGCGGTCCTTCATCGGCGAACGGTCGAGGTCGAGCACGATGGTGCGGCGTCCGTTGAAGACGACCTCGAGCCGGCGCGACTTCAGCGTGAGGGTGTAGCGGTTCCATTCGCCGGCGGGACGCACGCGGTTCTCCGCCGGACCCATGGCACGGATGATGCCGCCGCAGTCGTGATGGCCGGGCTTCGCCAGGCCGTGCGTATCGAGGATCTGGAGCTCGATCCCCTTGGCGACGGGGTCGAGCGGCTCGGCCACGCAGAAGAAGACGCCGGAGTTGCCCGTGGGCTCGAACTTGAACTCGAGGTCGAGGACGAAGTCGCGATACCTGCGCTCGGTGAAGAGGTAGGCGTCGAAGCGCTTCCAACCAGTCTCGCCCGGCCGCGGACGCAAGGTGACGGTGCCGTCGGCGTCGTAGACCCAGTTGCCCTTGGTGCGCCAGCCGGACAGGTCCCGGCCGTTGAAGAGCGGGACGAAGCCGGGGGCGGCCGCGGCGGGGTGCGTGGCGTCCACGGCCGGTTCACTCACGGGATAAGTCTCCGGCGCGGCGAGGACGGACGACGCCAGGAGGACGGGCAGCAGGGTCTTCATCATGGGGTGCCGGCATCGTGGACGCCCGCCCGCGGCGGGCGAGAAAACTTCTGCGTTTCCAGGCGGAGAAGGGGCGGACAGCATACGGCCATGCCCCTGCTCCTGGCCACGCTCCTCCTGCTCGCCGCCGTCTGCCCGTCGGCGGAGGTCCGGCGTCCGGACATCGTGGTGTTCCTCACGGACGACCTGGGGCGGCTGGACACCGCGCCCTACGGCGGCGGCGGCATCCGCACGCCGCACGTCGCCGCACTGGCTGCCGCCGGCCTGACTTTCGACCGGGCCTACGTCGCCTCGCCGAGCTGCGCGCCAAGCCGCGCCGCGCTGCTGACGGGGCTGATGCCGGCCCGCAACGGCGCCTCCTCCAATCACGCGAAGCCGCGCGCGGAGATCCGCAAATGGCCGTCCTACTTCAAGGAGCTCGGCTACGAGGTCGCGGCCTTCGGGAAAGTGTCGCACTACCGTCATACGGCGGACTACGGCTTCGACGTCTTCGCCCATGACACCTTCCACGATCCGGAGGGCGTGCCCGCCGCGCTGAAATTCCTGCGCGAGCGGCCGAAGGACGCCCGACCGCTCTGCCTCATGATCGGCAGCAACTGGCCTCACGTCCCGTGGCCGGTCGACGACAAGACGCACCTGGCGGAGGACCTGAAGTTGCCGGCGGCCAGCCTCGACACGCCGCAGACGCGGGTCTGGCGGGCCCGCTACGCCGACGCCGTCGCACGCGGCGACGCGGAGCTGGGCGAGGTGATGCGCGCGGTCCGGGAGAAGCTGCCGCCATCCACGATGATCGTCTTCACGAGCGACCACGGCGCCCAGTGGCCGTTCGGCAAGTGGAACCTCTACGAGGCCGGGGTCGCCACCCCGCTCATCGTGTCCTGGCCCGGCAAGGTCGCGGCCGGCACCCGCACGGCCGCGATGGTCAGCTGGGTCGACCTGCTGCCGACGCTCCTCGAGGCGGCGGGCGGCAAGGCTCCGGCGGACATCGACGGCCGCTCCTTCCTCCCGGCGCTGCAAGGCGGGGATCGGCATCGAGACCGGATCTTCACGACCCACTCCAACGACAACAGGATGAACGTATACCCCGCGCGCGCGGTCCGGGACGGACGATGGAAATACGTGCGGAACCTGCGACCGGAATGGGCGTTCACCACGCACATCGACCTGCAGGAAAGCCGGGGCGACGCGCTCGGACAGCGCGCCTTCTTCGCGGAATGGGAGGCTCTAGCCAGGACCGATGCGGCGGCGGCGACGCTAGCCCGCTACCACCGGCGGCCGGCGGAGGAGCTCTACGACCTGGAGCAGGACCCGGCGGAGCTGACGGACGTGGCGACGGTTCCGGCCAACGCGGCCAAGCTCGCGGAGCTTCGCGCGGCCTTGGACGCATGGATGCGGGAGCAGGGCGACGACGGCTCCGTGCCAGTGGCCGGCCGGCCGCTTTCCGACCCCGGCACCTACGGCCCGGCGGGCGCGGCGGCCGAGGCCGCGGCGGCGGCGAAACGCCGTAAGAAATGATCGGGCAGGGCTCGCCCAGGCCCCCGAGCGTAGCCTAGACAATGGCCATGCCCCGCCCCGGCCTGCTGCTCGCGACCATCCTGGCCGGTTGCGTCGTCCCCACGCTTCCGCACCCGGGGAACTTCGTCGCCGACGCCGTGCCGCCGGTCCCCGCCGCCCTGGCCGCGGAGATGGACCCCTATCTCAATCTCGGAGGCGCCGGGTTCAAAGGGTGGGACTCCCGGGGCCGCGCCGCGATCGTCTCGACCCGCGTGGGCGGCGCCTCGCACCTGCACCGGATGACCGAGGCGCTTGGCAGGCGCATCGCGCTGACGCGCGGGACGGAGCCGGTGAAGTACGGCTGGTTCCAGCCGGGCGGCACGAGACTCGCCTACCTCGTCGACAAGGGAGGGGACGAGAACTTCCAGCTGATGCTCACCGCCGACGCCGGGGCCGCGCCGCTCAGGGTGACCGACGGCAGGTCACGCAACACCGGCCCCGTCTGGTCGCCCGACGGCCGCCGCATCGCCTGGGCCTCCAATCGCCGCAACGGCCGGGACAGCGACCTCATCGTCATCGACGTGAAGGAGCCGTCCAAAGCGCGCACGCTCGTGACGGGGTCCTCGCCGGGCTGGTCGGCGGCGGGCTGGTCGCCCGACAGCCGCTGGCTGCTGGCCAGGCAGTCGGTCGGCGTCGAGCACACCCGCCTGCACAAGGTCGACCTCGCGACAGGCGGGCGCACGGAGGTGACCCCTGCGGGCGGGCCGAGGGCGTTCACGCACGTGAGGCTCGCCGAGAAGGGCCGCGCGGCCTACGCGCTCTCGACGCTCGGCGGCGACTTCCTGCGCCCGGTGCGCATCGACCTCGAGGCGCGCACGGTCCGGGCCATCAAAGGGTCGCCCGACTGGGACTGCGAGGAGCTCGAAGTCTCGGAGGACGGGACGCGCCTCGCGGTCATCGTCAACGTGGACGGACGCGCCCAGCTCCGCTGCTGGGAGCTGCCCTCGGGCCGGCCCCTGCAGGCCCCTTCGCTCCGGCCCGGCGTCCTCTCCGACCTCGCCTTCCGGCCTGGCAGCCACGAGGTCGGCTTCACGCTTAACTCCGAGGACTCGCCTAGCGACGCCTGGTCGGCGGACCTTGACACCGGGAAGCTCACCCGCTGGACCGACCGCACCTCCCGGCCCAAGATCGAAGTCAAGGCGCCCGAGCCGGCGACCGTGCGCGTCCAGAGCTTCGACGGCGAGGAGATCCCCTGCCTCGTCTACCTGCCCGACCCGGACAAGTTCCCGGGCCGCCGGCCGGCCATCATGATCTTCCACGGCGGCCCCGAGGGACAGTCCCGGCCTGGCTTCCGGGGCGGCATGCTCTACTACCTCGACCGGCTGGGCGTCGCGCTCATCTATCCGAACGTGCGCGGCTCCTCCGGCTACGGTCGCCGCTACCTCGACCTGGACAACGGCGTGCGCCGCGGCGACGCCGTGAAGGACGTCGGCCCCGTGCTCGACTGGGCCGCCGGGCACCCGCGTATCGACCCGGCCCGCATCGCGGCCTACGGCGGCAGCTACGGGGGCTTCATGTGCCTTGCGAGCCTGGCCGAACACGGAGCCCGCTTCCGCTGCGGCGTGGACGTCGTGGGCGTGACGAACATCGTGACCATGCTCGAGCAGACTTCGGACTACCGCCGGGCCGCGCGCCGCGCGGAGTACGGCGATGAGCGCAAGCAGGACGTCCGGGCGGCCCTCGAGGCCGTGGCTCCCGCCCGCAACGCGTCCCGAATCCGCACGCCGCTCCTCGTCGTGCACGGCCGCAACGATCCGCGCGTGCCGCTGGCCGAGGCGGTGCGCATCCGCGACGCCGTCCGGGCCGGGGGCGGGGAGGTGTGGTATCTGGTGGCGGAGGACGAGGGGCACGGGTTCTCCAAGAAGCCTAACGCCGACCATCAGGCCCGGGTGACGGCCCTCTTCCTGAAGGAGCATCTGCTCGGTCCGTAATCGAGCGAAGATGAAGGCGGACGGGTCGGTTTTTGCCTCGCCCATCCTGCTGGCAAGGGCCACTTTTGCCGCATGGCCGCACCCCCGGCCAGACCCTAGCCTTTCCTCATGAAGACCCTGAAGCTACTGGCCGCGGCCGTGTTCGCGTCCCCCACCGCCCTCCTTGCGGGAGAGGCCGACATCCGCATCCCCGACCTGGGCAAAGTCTCCTTCCTCGGCGGCTCGCTCAGCGGCCCCGACGTACTCTGGGCCGGCCTCGTCGTCTGCGCCCTCGGCGTCGCCTACGGCTGGTGGCAGTACCTGCAGACCCGCGCCCTGCCGGTGCACCGCAGCATGGCCGACGTCTCGCAGATCATCTGGGAGACCTGCAAGACCTACCTCGTCCAGCAGGGCAAGTTCCTCGCCGCGCTCTGGGTGCTCATCGCCGCGTGCATGGCCTACTACTTCGGGGGCCTCGAGCACAAGCCGGCCTTCCAGGTGGGCGTGATCCTCGCCGCCTCCGTCCTCGGCATCCTCGGCAGCTACGGCGTGGCGTGGTTCGGCATCCGCATCAACACCGTCGCCAACTCGCGCGCCGCCTTCTCCGCACTGAGGGGCAACGCCCTCGCGACCCTGCTCATCCCGCTTCAGTCGGGCATGAGCGTCGGCCTGCTGCTCGTCGCCATCGAGCTGCTGTTCATGATCGCCATCCTGCTCTTCCTCCCGGCGGAGCTGGCCGGCCCCTGCTTCATCGGCTTCGCCATCGGCGAGTCCCTCGGCGCCTCGGCCCTGCGCATCTGCGGCGGCATCTTCACCAAGATCGCCGACATCGGCGCGGACCTGATGAAGATCGTCTTCAAGCTGCCCGAGGACGACCCCCGCAACCCCGGCGTCATCGCGGACTGCAC
>JAURLX010000007.1 GCA_030830965.1 Verrucomicrobiota bacterium
CGCCAAGCCTTTCCCAAGATAAGATCTCCCTATAGAACCCAGGTAGACCACCTGGTTGATAGGCCGCCGGTGTAAGCGTAGCGATACGTTGAGCCTAGCGGTACTAATGTTCGATTGATCTGCAATTGGCTTCTTAGCCGTCTCGAAAGACGTCTAGGCCGATGGCGGTACGAGGGAGTAGTCCCCCTGTGCGCAGACTGTGCAACTTTCCCTATGACGGCAGCTCGCCCCTGGCGAAGCCATCTCATGATCACCCATCACTGAGCTGCCCGAGGAATCATTCTGGTGATCATGGGCGCATGGAAACACTCGTTCCCTTCCCGAACACGATCGTTAAGCATGCAGCCGCCGATGGTAGTGCAGCCACGCTGCTGTGCGAGAGTAGGTCGTCGCCAGGTTCACGGACCCCGGTCTCCGCAAGGAGGCCGGGGTCCTCTCATTTCCGGAGGCTCCGCTCAGGTGCGGCGCGCCATCTCGCCCAGGGTGAGCGCGGCCGGGGCGGCGCCCAGCACCGCGCGTTCGGCCTCCTCCAGCGCACGAGCTGCGGGATCGGCCGACAGGTCGGGCTGGTCGCCGGTCATGTGGGCGTCCACGACCGACCAGAGCTCGCCCAAGGTCATTCTTTCGAGCGGACGGGCAGGATGATGGCTCCCGTCCGTATCGGCGGCGAGGAGGCCGGCTTCGCGCAGCATCAGGAGGCAGCTCTCGGCGACGGTCGCCGGGACCCGTGCCGCGTCCGCCACGTCGCCCGCGCGCGGCCCCGGCGCGCCCCGCTCGTAGTGCCGAAGCGTCTCGGCCACGCAGACGAACGCCAGCGTGCGTCGTGCGCGGTGGCTGAACCCCTCCCATGCCTTGTGCCGTGCGAGGGTCCGGCGGTTCTGGAAGGCGTAGGCCGCCTGGCCCCCTAGCAGCACGAAGAGCCACGTCAGGTAGATACCGAACATGAGGACGAGCACGATGCTCAGCTCCCCGTAGAGACTCCGCAGCTCGGTCACTCGGCCCACGTAGAACGCGGCCGCCCGCTGGTTGCCCACGGTGAGCAGCGCGACGCTGAGGCCCCCGACCGTCGCTGCGCTCCAGCGTACGCTGACGTTGGGCATCATCCGGTTGAACACGGCGAAAGCCAGCGTGAGCAGCAGGACCGAGAGCGCGGTCGGCCCGCCGCCGTCGACAAAGTCGGCCAGCCAGGCGCCGCCGGGTAGCTTCAGCAGCATCGAGTCGATCCACGCGCCGCCCGCCGCCGCGGCCTTCGACACCGACGAGGCGGAGAGCATCATCAGGGTCGTCGCGCCCACTAGGAAGAAGAGGACCAGGAAGAGCAGGTAGTTGGCGAACCGGTCGCGCCAGCTGCGGCCCCGCCGCACGCCCCAGACGCCGTTGAGCGCGTCCTCGACGCGGCTCAGCATGAGCACGGCCAGGCCGATAATCAGTGCGAGGCCGATGACGCCGGCCTCGCCGCTCGCCGCGTTCGCCAGCAGCCGATCGACAAGCGCGTCGAGCTCGCGGTTGACTTCCCCCAGCGTCGCCTGCCTGCCCGTGGCGTCCTTCGTCTGCGGCGCGACATAGCCGATCGCCGTCACGATCGCCTGCTTCGCGGGATTCTCCGCGCGGGCCCCGGGCCGGGTCAGGATGAAGCCGGACACCGTCAGCGCCAGCGCCAGCAGCGGGCCGACCGACATCAGCGCGTAGTAGGTGAGGGCGGCCGCCTGCTGCGGCAGCCGGTTCTCCCGGAGGCCGTGCCACATCGTCGTGATCACCCGCCAAGCCGCCTTCAGTCCGCCCTTCCAGCCGGGCTCCGCCAGGGCTGCCGGACTCCAGCAGGCGTCCAGGACTTCCATTGCACGGCGAGCTCGGGGCAGGGGAGAGGCCATGTTTCAGCGTGGCGCGCCATGCTCGTCGCCGCAACTCCTGGCCGGCGGGGTGAACTGCGTGAGCAACACCAACAAGAGCCGATTGCCTCGGTAGACATTGGGGATTCTTTACGACTCCCGATCCGGACGTGGACGTGTGTCAAAAAAACGTCAAAAAACGCCCTGTGAATAATTATGTCCCGCAAGTATTTTCCCATCAGCATTTTACACGAGCACACTACATTTAGTGGGCAAAAGTGTTTGCAGACCCCACATCTAGTTTTTATCTCTCGGTCATACCACTCCTGAAGCGGCCGGTCTCCGGCCTCTCAAGGCGATTTTCTCCCCTATTACTAAAGAAAAACACCCAGATGGAATCTCCCAGCACTTCTCGTGACACGACTGTCATAAAGGTCGGCAACAAGTCCTTCGTCCTGGACCGCGAAAAAGCCGAGCAGGCCTTCGCCGCCAAGCGCGTGATCAACGGGCGCGAGACGATGTTCTTCAACATCCTCCCGTTGAAGTACCAGTGGGCCTACGACCTCTACAAGACGATGAAGGCCAACCACTGGGAGCCCGAGGACATCCCGATGCAGAAGGACTGCGAGCAGTGGCGCGATCAGAGCGGCCAGATCAGCGACATCGACCGCTGGATCGTCAAGATGGCCATCGGCTACTTCTCCGCGGCCGAGGGCATCGTCGGCGACAACATCATCCACGTCGTCCGCGAGGTCGTCACGGCCCCCGAGCTCAAGCTCGTCCTCGGCCGTCACGCCCACGAGGAGAACATCCACGCCGACTCGCTTGTCTACATGATCTCCTCCCTGGGCATCAACCCGCACGAGTGCGAGGCGATGTTCGAGGACATCCCCACCATCGAGAAGAAGGCCGCGTTCGTGGTGAACAATTCCCGCGCCCTCCGCCGCAAGCTCGACCTCTCCAAGCTCGAGGACAAGCAGGCGTTGGCCAAGAACATGTTCCTGTTCGGCCAGTGCATGGAGGGCACCCAGTTCTACGGTCTCTTCGGCATGGTGCTCTCCCTCGCCCGCCAGAACAAGTTCCCCGGCATCGGGCAGATGTTCCGCTACACGCTGCGCGACGAGTCCAACCACATCGACCTCTTCCGCAACCTGCTCTCCGAGCTGGTCAAGGAGAACCCCGACGTCTGGACGCCCGAGTTCAAGGAGGAGCTCCGCCGCCTCATGGCGGAGGCCGTCGCCTTGGAGAAGGACTTCATCCGCGACTGCCTGCCGATCAACGGCATCGGCCTCTCTTCGCGCGAGTTCGAGCAGTACATCGACTACATCGCCGACCGCCGTCTCCGCAACTGCGGGCTTGATCCGCTCGTCGCCGAGACGACCAACCCGTTCCCGTGGCTCTCCGAGATGATGGACCTCAAGAAGGAGCAGAACTTCTTCGAGGGGCGCGTCACGGAGTACCAGAAGCAGGCCGCCCTCGAGACCTCGCCCGACGACGAGCTCTGATCCGTCCGCCCTGCCGGCCTCCGACGTCACCCCCTTCGCGTCGAGGACCGGAACGACTCCTGTTCCTACCCCTCCATTCCACCCCCCCTCAGGCGACGGCTACCCCCGCCTCCCGCACCTCTCCCCCTTTCCACACCCCCAGCCTCTTCCATGAAATCCGAACTTCCTTTCTTCCGCACCGACATCGCCCTCAAGAACGCCGTCCGGGCGCCCGCCGACGCCAAGCCCAGCTTCAACTGGCGTGAGGCCCTGCCGGGCGGCCTAGGCGACCAGGGCGAGCGCGCCGCCGACCTCGTCGGGCAGGCCCTCACCGACCTCCTCGTCTCCCGCGAGGAGAAGGAGATCTTCAACGACGACAACCGCCGTTTCGTCGCCGCCATCGCCTGCGAGGTCGCCCACATCCTCTCCGGCTCCGGCGTCCAGGTCAGCGAGGCCCGCATGCTCGACGTCATCGAGGAGTCCCTCGTCCGCCACGGCCGGCATGAGCTCGCCAAGGCCTTCCTCTTCTCCGCCGACCGCAGCGCCGTCACGAGCGACCTGCCCTCCGTGGCCGCCCGCCTCGTGCGCCGCAACGGACAGTTCGTTCCCTGGAACTCCGACAAGATCGAGGTCGCCGTCCGCAAGGCCTTCCTCTCGCTCAACTTCGACTCCGAGCCCGCGCGCCTCGTCGCCGCCGCCGTCACCCGCCGCGTCGCCGAGTCGGGCCTCTCCGCCGTCGGCATCGAGGAGGTCCAGGACCACGTCCAGAACGAGCTCATGCGCCAGGGCCACTTCAAGGTCGCGGAGGCGTACATCCTCTACCGCGCCTACCGCGCCCGTCGCCGCGAGGAGGAGGCCGTCGCGCCCGCTCCGGTCGACGACCGCCAGGACCAGCTCGTCCTCATTAAGCTGGCCGACGGCAAGACCTTCCTCTGGGACGGCGAGGACCTCCGCCGCCGCATCGCCTTCGCGGCGACGGGGCTCGAGCTCACCCGCAGCCCCGAGGCCATCGAGGCCGAGCTCCGACGCGGCGTCTTCAACGAGATGACCGAGGCCGAGCTCCGCAAGACCATCGAGCTCAACGCCAAGACGCTCGTCGAGGCCGACGGCGACTTCGCCAAGTTCGCCGCCCGCATCGGCCTGACCTTCATCTACGAGGAGGTCCTCGGCTGGAGCATCGTCCGCGACGGCGTCGGCCAGATCAAGGAGTTCCACCGGGCCAAGTTCGTCGAATACGTCGAGCGCGGCATCGCGATCGGCCGCCTGTCGCCCGACCTGCGCAAGTACGACCTCGCCCGCCTCGCCGAGGCGCTCGATCCGGCCGCCGACATGGAGTTCGAGTTCCTCGGGATCCAGACGATGTACGACCGCTACCTCATCATCGACAAGACCACCAAGCCCGCCCGCCGGCTGGAGACGCCCCAGTTCTTCTGGATGCGCGTCGCCATGGGCCTGTTCCTGCGCGAGGAGCAGGACCGCGAGGGCTGGGCCGTCCGGCTCCACGGCCTCTACAAGTCCCGCCGTTTCTGCAGCTCCACCCCGACCCTCTTCAACTCGGGCACGCTCCACAGCCAGCTGTCGTCCTGCTACCTCTACAAGGTCGACGACACCATCGAGTCCATCATGCTCCGCGGCATCGCCGAGAACGCCTTCCTCTCCAAGTGGGCCGGCGGGCTGGGCGGCTCCTGGACCGCCGTCCGCGGGACGGGCTCCTACATCAAGGGCACCAACGGCGAGTCCCAGGGCGTGATCCCCTTCCTCAAGCTCCACAACGACCAGCTGGTCGCCGTCAACCAGGGCGGCAAGCGCCGCGGCTCCGGCTGCGCCTACCTCGAGACCTGGCACAACGACGTGGAGGACTTCATCGAGCTGCGCCGCAACACCGGCGACGACCGCCGGCGCACCCACGACATGAACACGGCCAACTGGATCCCCGACCTGTTCATGAAGCGCCTCAAGAACCGCCAGAACTGGACGCTCTTCCTCTCCAACGAGGTCGCCGACCTGCACGAGACCTTCGGGGCCGACTTCGAGCGCCGCTACGAGGCCTACGAGCGGCTCGTCCAGGAAGGCAAGATCTTCGGCAAGACCGTCTCGGCCCTCGAGCTCTGGAAGAAGATGCTCGGCATGATCTTCGAGACCGGCCACCCGTGGATGACCTTCAAGGACCCCTGCAACGTCCGCTCCCCGCAGGACCACGTCGGCGTCATCCACTCCTCCAACCTCTGCACGGAGATTACGCTCAACACGAGCGCCGACGAAACCGCGGTCTGCAACCTCGGCTCGGTCGTCCTCGACTCGCACCTGCGCGAAGACGGCTCCCTCGACCACGATCGTCTCCGCGAGACGGTCACGGTCGCGGTCCGCGCCCTGGACAACGTCATCGACATCAACTACTACCCGACCAAGGCCGCCGAGGTCTCCAACCTCCGTCACCGTCCCGTCGGCATGGGCGTGATGGGTCTCCAGGACTGCCTCTACCGCAAGGGGCTCTCCTTCGCCTCCGAGGAGGCGGTCGAGTTCAACGACGAGATCATGGAGGCGGTCGCCTTCTACGCCTATTCGACCTCGTCCGACCTGGCCGCCGAGCGCGGCGCCTACAGCACCTACAAGGGCTCGAAGTGGGACCGCGGCCTCCTCCCCCAGGACACGGTCGAGCTGCTCGAGAAGGAGCGCGGCGAGAAGATTGAGGTCAAGCGCGGCGGGCGCATGGACTGGACGCCGGTCCGCGAGAAGATCGCCAGGCAGGGCATGCGCAACTCCAACGTGCTCGCCATCGCCCCGACGGCCACGATCTCCAACATCGTCGGCAGCTCGCCCTGCATCGAGCCCACCTACAAGAACCTGTTCGTGAAGAGCAACCTCTCCGGGGAGTTCACCGAGCTCAACGGCTGGCTGGTCCGCGACCTCAAGAAGCTCGGGCTCTGGAGCCCGGCCATGGTCGACCAGCTCAAGTACTTCGACGGCGAGCTCAAGGACGTGCCCGGCATCCCCCAGGCGATCAAGGACAAGTACCTCACGGCCTTCGGCATCGACTACAAGTGGCTCATCGACGCCGCCGCCCGCCGGCAGAAGTGGATCGACCAGGCGCAGTCGCTCAACCTGTTCCTGCCCAAGGCCGACCTCAAGACGCTGTCGCACATGTACCAGTACGCCTGGCGTACGGGCCTCAAGACCACCTACTACCTCCGCACGCTCGGCGCCTCCAACATCGAGAAGGCCACGGTCGACGTGAAGCGCGACAAGGCGGAGCCCAAGAAGGTCTACACGGAGGAGGAGAAGAACGCCTGCTCGATCGAGGCCATGCGCAACGGCGGCACCTGCGAGGCCTGCCAGTAGGCGGTTCCGGCGGCGGTCCGGCGGAGGGGCGTCCAGCCGGACGCCCCTTTCCGTCCGCCGGGACGCCCGCGGTCTTCCCCCTTTCCTCCCGCCGCCGCGGCCTCCATCCTTCCGTCATGCCCGACATCGCCACCCCCGCCGGCACGGTCCGAGTGCT
Source organism: Verrucomicrobiota bacterium (assembly GCA_030830965.1). Classification (GTDB taxonomy): domain Bacteria; phylum Verrucomicrobiota; class Verrucomicrobiia; order Opitutales; family UBA953; genus UBA953. The sequence continues at coordinate 6,810 of JAURLX010000007.1, forward strand.
CGCCCGTGAGGCGGCCTTCGCCGAACTGCTTGATCGGCTCGAGACGCGCGCCGCGCGCGGCGGCTTCACGGCAGGGCTCAGCGGCGGCTCGACGCCCAAGGCCTTCTACGCCTGGGCCGCCGCCGGCCGCCGGCTCTCCCCGACGCTGCTGGCCCGGGCCGACTGGCATGTGAGCGATGAACGCTGCGTCCCGCTCGGATCCGACGAATCCAACTTCGGCCACGCGGCCCGCGGGCTGCTCGATCCGCTGGGCGTGCCGCCCGCCCGCCGGTTCCCTTGGCCGACGGAACTTCCCCCCGTGGAGGCGGCCGTCCGCTATGCGTCGTCCCGCCACCCCGGCTCGGGATTCGACGTCTGCGTGCTCGGCCTGGGCGACGACGCGCATGTGGCCTCCCTCTGGCCGGGCTGTCCGCTGATCGGCGTCGCGGACGGTCCGCTCTTCGCCGCCACCGAGTGGCCCGGCCGCGGCTGGCGGCTGACCATCACGCGGGCCGGGCTCGCCCGTTGCGGCGAGATCGTCGTGCTGGTCAACGGCGCCTCCAAGGCGTCCGCGCTGCGCGCGGTCTGCCATGGTCCGGCCGACTTCGCCGGATTCCCTGGACAGGTGCTCCGTGAGCTCTCCTCGCGCGTCACCTGGCTGGCCGACCCCGAGGCCGCCGCCGGCCTCTGAGCGGTCCTCAGCCCGCCTTCTTCTTCGCCCTGCCGTTCTTCTCGTCGGCAGGCGGAGGGGGCGTTCCCGTGGGCGGCAGGTCGGGAGGACGCAGCTTGGGCGGGTCATACTCCGTGATGCTGGTGATACGGTATTTGTCCGAGAGCGTCTCACCCGGTACCTGGAGTATGAAGAAGATGCTTCGGCTGTTGGGCTTGCAGAGGATCCGTCCGTCGGTGATCGGGGCCGCCGGGGAGCCCGGCTCCTCCACCGCCACCACGTAGCGCGGCTGCGATCGGGGGCCGGTGAAACGTTCGGGGAAGTTCGACTCCGTGCCCCCTTCCGAGGTGAACTGCCGGTTGCCGATGAGCATGTGGACCCTCGATTTCGTGTAGTTCACGAACTTGATGGTGCCGTAGGGGAAGACCGTGGTGCTGAAGTCGAACACCTTCGGCTGGGCGGAGGTGCCCTGCGGGTTGGCGAAGAGGATCACCGCCAGGTCCATATCGTCGGCGGGGATGGGCACCGAGCAGAAGGGCAGCCACACCTCGACGGGATTGCCCGACTTGTCGAGCTCCGCGCCCACGGTCTTGCGTACCACCGTGGCCACGGCCGGGCCGGAATACTGGATGACCTGGCTGACCGACATGACGTTGGGGCTCACGGGCAGCCGGTCCTTGAAGAGCTGGAGCGCGAGCTCGGGAGGGTTGTCCGGGCTGCCGCCCCACCAGGCTATCCGCAGCCGGGCCCGGCGGGTCACCTCGTCCGCGCGCTGGGCGTGGAGTCCGGCTACAATCGTGAGTCCGGCCGCCAAGGCGGCCAGGTTTCTAAGGATGCTCATGGATCAGATATCGTTCGGTCCGAGCCAGCGCAGGGCGACGGCGCGGAAACGCCGGCCGAAGACCCGGTTGATCCGGCGCTCCTCCGCCAACGCCTGCCGTTCGGCGGCGGTCGCGCCGGGGGGCGCGGGGTCGGGCGTGACCTCGTACAGGTCCATGACCGCCTGCTTGTCGTAGTCGGCGCCTCCCGCCCGGTAGTCGATGCGCCGGCGGCTGAGCTCGGTGTACTCCGGGAAGCGGGTGCCCGTGGACATCGCCACGAAGTCGTTCGTGCGCTGGACCACGACCTCGATCCAGGCCTTGCCGATGGTCTTGCCGGAGTTGTCGAGGGCCTCGCCGTAGGCGCGCACGGTGAACGTGTCGGACCTGGCCGTCAGGCTCGGGCCGATCGAGTTCAGCACGTCGGCCTGGGTGACGATGCCGGCGGCGCCGAGGCCAGCCGTCACGGTGGAGGCGGAGGGGGTCGGCGACGTCTGGGACATCGCCCTGATGGCGGGGAAGCGCGTGTTGGACGGGATCTTCGGGTACGCGCTGGTCTCCCTCCACCAGCTGGTGGAGGAGGCCGCGGAGTCGTCCGCGCGGATCACGTTGGGGTCGTACCAGTTGGCGCCGGGGCTGGGCGCGACGGGCGCCACGAAGGTGCCGCCGGCCGCGGTCACGGCCGTCGCGTTGATGCCGGACTTGTCGATCGCGGCCTGCAGGGCGCCGCGGAGTCCGAAGTTGTCGGCGTTGATCAGCCGCCGGTTCACGAAGTCGGCCAGCGACATGAACGGGCCTCGTCCACGGATCTCGCGGACCACGGCCGTCGCCAGCGCATCGATCTCCTGGTCGCTCAGCTCCCGGTGCTTGTTCCAGGGGTCGCTGCCCGTCGTATCGCCGGGGCCGAAGGCACGGGCGAAGCGGGTGAGCGCCGTGCCGCTGCCGGGGGCACCTGACGCGTCGGCGAGGGGCTGGCCGCGGAGTCCGGAGAGCACGGCCTTCCAGGCGGGCTTCGAGGTCGAGTTGATGTTGAATCCTCCGTCATACAGCGCGTTGCGCGCGATGTACTTGGGGTGGGGGAACTCGGTCTCGGGCAGCGCCGAGAGGTTGGCGAAGCTGGCCTGCGTGGTGAAGGACTGCTTGCCGTCGGGTATGAACGCCACGCGCTTGTTGGCCAGGGGGCTGCGGCCTGCCTCGAGCGCCGCCTTGAGCAGGGCGAAGGAGGACGGGTCGGAGACGCCTTGGCGCTGCAGCGCCTGGGCCTGCGAGGCGACCACCGCGGAGTCCGAGGGGAGGTCGGGCCCGGTCGGCCAGTTGGAGGCGGTGGTCGGGTTGTACGAGTTCGCGGCGAGGTTGAGGCCGCTGAAGTAGTAGCTGTCCCACAGGGTGAAGTTGGCCGCGAAGGCGTGGTCGACCCTCGGGGCGGTCCGGTTGCGGACCGGCTTGGTCCCCATGGCCTTGGCGACGTAGCCGTGCTCCGGCACGGGTCCTTTGTCGGCCGCGAGAAGCCCGTTTTCGGAAGTGAAGGCCTCCCGCGGGCCTGGCCATTCGAAGATGCGCGTCAGATCTGCGATGCCGGGGTGGGCGTAGGAGGCCCCGACGGTGATATCGGCGTCGGTGCTGATCTCCGCCGCGGGGGCGGAGCCGAGCTGGACGAGGGAGAGCATCGGCCGGCGGGGCAGGGGGTGCAGGACCACGTTGGAGGATCCGCCGGCGCTGCCGAAGAGGCTCCTGCCCCAGTAGCCCTGCTCGCCGCTGGCGGAGAAGGACAGATTGTTGTAGGAGTTGTAATCTGCCTCGGAGGGGAAGACGCGCTGGGTCTCGATCCAGCCCATCGGGGTGTGGGCCTTGCCGTCGTAGCCGAAGAGCTGCGCCTGCTGAGCCCGGTCGCCGATGAAATAGGGCGTCATGGGCGCGTTACGTATCTCGTCCGGGGTCTTCATGCGGTCGCGGTACGGGTTGCCGCCAGGGTTGCTGTTCTTGTTGCCGAACCCCGCGGTGAAGGTGGTGCGCGGGTACCAGACGTTGGAGTCGTCGCGCGTGGTGTCCGCGGCCCGTCGGACGAAGTCGATCATGAGCACCGGCCGGCCGTCCTCCCCGTATTCGATGCGGATGTCCATGTGGTTCGAGAGCGTATCGGCCTTGTTGGCCGTCGCCTCGAACGCGTTGTTGTTGGCTCCGTTGAACTCGGGGTCCATCTGGAGGGACGCGTTGGTGGAATACCCCGCCTTGATGTGGTAGTCGGGCGTCGCCGGATTCTGGTTGAAGGGGGCGGCGCGCGTCCACTCGAGGTTCGGCTTGTAGTAGTAGGCGGAGTCGTTGTTGCTGTTGGGGTACATCGGCCATCCCGCCGTCATGGCCTGGAAGTTCAGCAGGAGCGGCTCGTCGACGAGGCCGAATCCGTTCACGGTTTCCGTGCCCTCCGCGTACTTGCGGATCAGGCGGCTCGGGTTGGCGGGGTCGGGGATGTAACTCGAGGGGTCGTCGTTGGGGGCGCCGAACCAGCGCCGGTGGGTATTGAGCTGGGCGAGGCCGTTGATGCTGCGCTTGCCCTGCAGGTAGAAGTTCCAGCTCTGGTTGCCATGGAGGGCGACGCGTCCGTTGCGCTTCACCGCGGCGACGTAGCGCGAGGGGTTGGTGATGGTGTAGGTCTCGGGGAGGTAGGTCGGAGGGGGTCCGCGGGTGACCTGCTCGGCCTCGGCGCCCACGATGTAGCCGTTGTAGTTCACCCACCCGCTGTTGCGGATGAGCATGTAGATGGGCGCCCCTCCGAGGATGGCCTCGATCGACTCGACGGTCCCGTCCCAGGTCGGGAACGCGTCGTGGATCTTACGCTGGTTGATGCAGGCGTTCCAGAGGTCGTTCAGACGGCGGGCGTATTCGATGTCGGCCAGGCCCCCGTTGGTCCAGGTGATCCAAGGCCCCACGGCGGGGGGCTGGTAGTTGGAGTTGTTGTATTCGGCGAAGATCTTGCAGACCTCGAAGTCGAGGTTCCAGAGGACGCGTTCGGCGTTGGAGTTGCGCGAGCCTGAGCCGAGCCGCGAGCGCACGTTGTGGAAGGGCGTCATCTTGTAGAAGACGCGGCTGGTCGTGTCGACGAAGCCCACGTCCCCGGGGATGGAGACGTTGCGTCCCCCGCTTTCGACCAGCGCCCCTGCGCTGCGCGAGGTGGCGAGCACGCGGACCTCGCCTGGCTCGAGCCGGATGCGGGCCCCCGAAGGGCCGGTGCCGCCCGAGCCGGCCACGATGCGGAAGGCCATGGGCCGGTTGTCGTTTTCGCCGCCGCCCACCACGACGTCGCCGAAGTCGATCGTCTGGTTGGACATCGGGTCGAGCGCTCCGACGACCGGGTCCGGTGCGGTCGGGCGGTTGACGGGGTCGTAGTACTGCCGGTTGGTCGAGTTGTAGTTACGTCCCGTGGCCCGCATGATGAAGCGGAACGGGGAGCTGAGTCCGCTGGTGACCAGCGTGAGCCCCTCGAATTCCATGGGCGCGTCGTAGGGGTTGTGCACGACCACGATGGGGTCGATCGTCACGCCGATCTGGGACCCGTTGCGCACGCCGGAATAGACGGTGGAGAGGCGGAGGATTGTGGGCGAAAGCTGGGGGCTGGTCGGCCAGGTGCGGGTGGTGTTGGCGATGTTGCCCGGGGTCATCGGGCTGCTGGGGTAGTCGTACCAGCCGTCGGTCTTGGCGCTGGGGTGCGAGGTGGGGCGTCCGAGGCCGGGCGAGGAGTCCCAGCGGGTGTCGGTGCCGCTCGCCGACCCGAAGGTGAACCGGCCGCCGCCGGCGGTCGCGGCAGGGTTGATCGTGCCGATGATGCCGTCGAAGGGGATGCGGTACCGTCGTTCGGCCTGGAACAGGGCGTAGGAGCCCCCGTCCGCGAAGTTGTTGCGGTAGCGGTAGGAGGAGTCTGGGATCGCCGCGCCGGAGGAGAAGTATCCGTCGACGACGGGCATCTGGGTGGTGCGGGAGCCGTCGGTGCTGGGGGGGTCGGAGCGTCGGCCCGGCGTGTAGCGGAGGCCGCTGGCGAAGGTGAAGGGCTCCAGGCCGCGCGCCAGGAAGCTGTCCGCCGCGGGGTTGCCGATGCCGCGCAGGCCCTGGGAGTTCTCCGCGGCCGCCTCGGTCTCGCGTTTGTACATACGGTACCAGTTGCGGTAGAGGTCCCAGGTGGGGCCGCGCACGATGCGCCCCATGAGGTTGTCGGGGTGGGCAGGGTAGAGGTTGCTCCAGGGCAGTACGGTGTTGCGTGCCCGCACGTCGGTGGGGGCGCCCGAGCTGGTCGGGAGGAGGTTCGGGAAGGACGGATTCTGGTTGTTCGCGGTCAGCCGGATGTCGTTGAAGAAGTTGGAGTGGATCGGGACCTCGTAGGTGAATCCGAGCCGTTCCGGCGTCTCTCCGCCGTTGCGGGTGCGGATGGCGCCGAGGAGCGCGCCGAACTTGGAGGGGCCGACGTAGCGGGCCGCCCATTCGGACGCCCGCGGCGAGGCCTTGAGCAGGTCGTCGGCCGATCCGATCGTGTCGAGCAGGTTAGGACGGTTGAAATCCAGGTCCGCCGGCCCCTGGGCTCCGTGGAAGAGGGAGGGCGCGCGCTGGACAGTCACCGCCGAGGCCTTCTGGCCGGGGAAAAGTTCCAGCGTCCGGTAGACGGAGTAGGGCAGTTCGAAGGCCGTGGACAGGTCGGTCTTGAATCCTCCGTTGTAGGTGTCCGTCAGCGTCGAGTAGGACCAGACGGTGATGTCGTGCCAGAGCGCGTGCTGCGCCGCGTCCATCGCGGCTCCCGCGGGCTCCCCGCTGCCGGCGATCTTGGCCCAGAGTAGCAGGCCCGACGGCGTGGTGACGCGAGCGAGTCGGCCCAGGTCCGGTCCGGTCGCCGCCGCGATGTCGGACGCGCGCCAGCCGGTGAAGAGCGGGCCGAAGTTGGCCGGGAGGCCGGCGAGGCCGAGCTTGCTGTCGAGGGCCGAGGGTGTGGCGGCCGAAGGCGTCACGGATTCGATCCCGTTGCGCATGGTGGCCGCGCCGCTGAAGCCTCGGTCCCAGTCCGTCAGCCCGTCCCGGGGCTGGCCGGTCGAGCTGTGCGCGTAGGAGTCGGGAAGGTTGACCTTGGCCTTGAGGCCTTCGTCGCCGATCCAGAAGGCGAAGCGTCCGCTGGGGGCGCTGGTGGCGCGGGACGCCGCGTCGCGGTAGGGCCCGGGCAGCGGGAGCGGTGTGGCGTCGACCGCGCCGTAGTACTCCTGCAGAAGGCGCTGCGCGTTGGCGGCGGCCGGCCACGAGACCGAGCCGCGGGAGACCAGCGGCACGACGCTGCCGTTCACGGTCGCGAGGGCACCGCTGGCGGGGGAAAGCGGGAACGCGAGGGCGTTGATGAGCGCCTGCCCCTCCTGCATCACGGCGTTGCCGCTGCCGTCGAAGTAGAGCCGGTTGGCGGAGTAGTTCTGGATGCTGATGTTGGTCGGGCTGGCGAGGCTGTCCTGCGCGGCGACGGCTTCGATCTCGTCGGGATACACGGCGCTTGCGCGCGTGGGGGACACGAGCCATCCGAGGAAGAGCCTCGAGTTGTGCGGGTTGGTCACGCTCCAGTCGCGCACGCGGGTGGAGTCGATGCCTCCGGTCGCCCAGACTCCCGTCCAGTAGCGTCTCTGGTGATGCACGGCCACCGGGCTTCCCGGCACGGTGCTGGCGATGTTGGGATTGGGGAACTTTAGGCCCGAGGCGGTGCGGACCGTGGGCACCGACACGGGGCCCGGGTTCACGTCGTCGGCGTACATGTCGGCGCGCATGGACACGCGCTGGTCCGGCCCCATCATGTATTGCAGCTGTCCGATCGCGACGCGGGCGGCGGCGAGCGCGTTGAGCCTGGCGCGCTGGTAGCCGGCTTGGCCTTGGGCGAGGCGACTCTCGATCTGCAGGAAGGAGGCGAGGACGATGACCATCAGCACCATGCCGGACATCACCGTGAGGGACAGGACGAGGGAAAAACCGGAACGCTTAAGTTTCATCGGTAAAGTGGGGTTTGAATAAGGTATCTCCCCCATGGCAGGTGTCAAAGAATAGGTTATCTACATTAGTAAAAAACAATCATATAAACACCATTAAAACATTAAACAATCATTTAAAATCATTTAAATAGCGATGGCTTGCAGGTTTGGTGGCATGGGGAAGGGTGTAAGCGTGGAAACCCTCCTCTCAGGCGCAGGATATTTCATCTGGCCGCTCGGAGCCTGCTCGCTGCTCGCCCTCTTCTTGGTGGTCGAGCGGGCTCTCGCATTCCGTACGGACCGGGTGATTCCTCCAGCGATCATCGCCGCCGCGATGCGCGGAGAGACGGCCGCCGCCGACGTGGGCGACGACTCCGCGGCCGCGCGGCTCGTCGTCCGCTGGAGGTCAGGCGCCGCCGGCGAGGCGCTCAAGGCCTTCGCGCGCGCCGAGGTCGTGCGGCTCCAGCGCGGCCTTCATCTGCTCGACAGCGTGGTCGCCGCCTCGCCGCTGATCGGGCTGCTCGGGACGGTCGCCGGGCTCGCCGCCATCTTTCCTTCGCAGGGCGTGCCCGACCAGGCGACGCTCACGCGGGGCGTGGGCCTCGCGCTCAGCACCACGATGATCGGCCTCTTCATCGCGATCCCCTCGCTGATCGCCGCCAACTGGCTGCACCGACGCCTCGAGGTCCTCAGCTCGCGGCTCGAGGTGCTCGTCGAGTCGCTCGAGTCCTCCCGCCGATGAGCGTCGCGGTCCTGCGCCGCCGTCGGGCGGAGATCAACGTCGTCCCGCTCGTGGACGTCATGGTGGTGCTCGTGTTCTTCCTCCTCCTCAGCTCGCGCATGGAGGACGCGCGCATGCTCGGCGTCGTGCCGCCCGCCGCCGCGTCCGGCGCCGCCGGCACGGCCGCCGCGTCCGCGGTGGTCGCGGTCGACCGCGACGGCCGCGTCTATCTGGAGGGCCGGGAGGTCGCGCCCGCCGCCCTCGTCGCCGCCCTGGCCGACCTCGCCCGCGCGCGTCCCGGCGCCGAGGTGGTGGTGGTCGCCGACGAGCGTTCGCAGACGGGCGCCGCCGTGCGCGCGCTCGACGCCGCCGGTCGCGCCGGACTCCGCGCTCGCCTGCTCACCCGCCCCGAACGCTGATGACCACCTCCGACCGCGAACTGCTCCGCCTGCTCGAGGCCTACACCCAGGCCCACGGGGTCTCCGGCCACGAGGACGCCGTGCGCGCGATCTTCGTCCGCGAGACCGCCGGACGCGCGCATGTCTGCGACGGGCTCGGCGGCGTGACCGCCTCGCCCCCGCGGGAGGGCCGCGGGCCGCGCGTGGTGCTCACCGCCCACATGGACGAGATCGGCTTCCTCGTGCAGTCGGTCACGCCCGACGGTTTCCTGCGGCTCGTGCCCGTCGGCGGCTGGCCCGACGGCGTCCTCGCCGCGCAGCGTCTCCGCGTGCTCTCCCGTGCGACGGGTCGCGAGCACGTGGGGGTCGTCGCCGCGCTCCCGCCGCATCAAGGCGGCGCGCAGGCCTCCTCCGTGGAGCGGATGTTCGTGGATGTCGGCGCGCGCTCTTCGGATTCCGTCCACGCGCTCGGCATCCGCCCCGGCGACCCCGTCGCGCCAGAAGGCCCCTTCACGCCGCTCTCCGAGTCCGGCCGATTCCTCGCCAAGGCCTTCGACAACCGCGCGGGCATGGCCGTCCTCACGCTCGCCCTCCGCGAGCTCGACGCGGGTCCGCCCTGCGCGGCCGACATCCTTGGCGTCGCCACGGCCCAGGAGGAGGTCGGTTGCCGCGGCGCGGCGGTGGCCGCGCGCCTCTCGCGGCCCGACGTGGCCATCGTCCTCGAGGGGCCGCCCGCCGACGACGTGCCCGGCCTCCGCGGCGCCGATTCCCAAGGGGTGCTCGGGGCCGGCGTGCAGGTGCGCGCCTTCGACCCCACCGCCATCATGAGCCCGCGTCTCGTCGACCTCGCCCTCGACGTCGCCTCCGCGGCCGGCATCCCGGTGCAGCTGGCCGTGCGCCGCACGGGCGGCACGGACGCCCGCGCCTTCCAGGCCTTCGGCCACGGCGTGCCCGTGATCGTCCTCGGCGTCCCTGCGCGCTACATCCACACCCACCAGTCGGTGGTCGACCTCGACGACGTCCGCGCCTGCGTCGCCCTCGCCGTGGCCCTGGCCCGCCGGCTTGGCTCCGGGGCGGCGGCCGACCTCGTCCGATTCCTCTGAGGAAGGCGCAGTTCCCGCTTGTTCGCCCGCCCCGGTCGGGAGAATGTGACGCACCCCCCATGAGCGCTGAAAAGAAGTCCGGTGACAAGGAGCCGAAGCGCTCCGGCTTCGAGGCCGACCTCGAGCGGCTCGAGAAACTGGTCGATTCCCTCGAGGGCGGCGAGGTCCCGCTCGACGAGCTCGTGACGCGCTACGAGCAGGGCATGCGCCTGCTGCGCTCCTGCCAGGACGGCCTCAAGGCCGCCGAGCTGCGCATCTCCGAGCTCGCCCGTCGCGAGGAGAGCAAGGACTGATGCCCCTGCTCGGTTCCATCCGGGGGCCGGAGGACGTCCGCGCCCTTCCGGCTGCGGAGCTGCCCCGGCTCGCCGAGGAAATCCGCGCCCGGCTGGTGGCCGTGACCGCCCGCAACGGCGGGCACGTCGGGCCCAACCTCGGGGTCGTCGAGCTCACCATCGCGCTGCACCGCGTCTTCGAGAGCCCGCGCGACCGCTTCGTCTTCGACGTGGCCCACCAGGGCTATGTCCACAAGCTGCTGACTGGTCGGGGCGGCGAGGCTTTCGACCGCATCCGCCAGACCGGCGGACTGAGCGGCTTCCTCACCCGCGAGGAGGGCCCGCACGACGTGTTCGGCGCAGGCCACGCCGGCACGGCCCTGTCGGCGGCGGTCGGGCTCGCCAACGCGCGTGACCGGCTGGGCGAGGATTCGCACGTCGTGGCGGTCGTCGGCGACGCCGCGCTCACCTGCGGCGTCACGATGGAGGCGCTCAACAACGTCGCCGCCTCCGCGCGCCGGCTCGTCGTGGTGCTCAACGACAACGAATGGTCCATCGACCGCAACGTGGGCGCGATGGCCGAGATCCTTAGCCGCCTCATCGTCACGCGCCCCTACAACGAGTCGCAACGCGGGCTCAAGCGGCTGCTCGGCGGCTCGCGCTGGGGCCGCGCGCTCCTCGACTTCGGCCGGGCCTTCAAGCGGCAGGTGAAGGACCTCTTCACGCGTTCCTCCTCGGTCTTCGAGCAGTACGGCGTGCGTTACTTCGGCCCGATCGACGGCCACGACCTCCCCGCGCTCGAACGCTACCTCGCTTTCTGCAAGGAGGCGCCCGGCCCGGTCATCCTCCACGTCCGCACCGAAAAGGGTCGCGGGCTCGGCGCCGCGCTTCGCAACCCCGAGAAGTTCCACGGCACCGGCGCCTTCGACCCCGAGACGGGGGACAGCCTCGCCTCGGGCGCGCCCGGCGCCCCGCGCGCCTGGCAGGACGTCTTCGGCTCGCTGCTGGTCCGCGAGGCCCGCGCCGACACGCGTGTGGTGGGCGTGACCGCCGCGATGCCCTCGGGCACGGGCCTCTCCCAGCTGCGCAAGGAGGTCCCTTTGCAGTATCACGACGTCGGCATCGCCGAGGAGCACGCCGCGCTGTTCGCCTCCGGCCTCGCTGCGCGCGGATTGCGCCCGGTCTGCGCCATCTATTCGACCTTCCTGCAGCGCGCCTACGACATGGTCATCCATGACGTCTGCCTGCAGCGGCTACCGGTCACGTTCTGCATGGACCGCGCCGGTCTCTCGCCACAGGACGGCCCGACGCACCACGGGCTCTTCGACATCGCCTACCTGCGTTGCGTCCCGAACGTCACGCTGATGCAGCCCAAGGACGAGGATGAGCTCGCCGACATGCTGCACACGGCGCTGGAATCGGGCGTGCCGATGTTCATCCGCTACCCCCGCGGTCCGGCCGCCGGCGTCGCGGTCAAGGAACGTCCCCGCAGGCTCACGCTGGGTGAGGCCGAGATCATCCGCGAGGGCGCCGAAATCCAGGTCTGGGCGCTGGGGTCCTGCCTGCCGGACGCGCTCCGCCTCGCCGACGGCCTCACCGCGTCCGCGGGGGTCCGCGTCGGGGTGGTCAACGCCCGCTTCGTCAAGCCGCTCGACCGCGCGCTCCTGCTCAGGCAGGCCGACGCCGGCGCGCGTCTCTTCGTCACGCTGGAGGACGGGGCGGTCACCGGCGGATTCGGCTCCGCGGTGCTGGAGGAACTTTCGGCCGCCGGACGCCGTACACAGGTCGTGCGTCTGGGCTGGCCCGACCGTTTCATCGGCCACGCCTCGGACGCCGCCACGCTGCGCGCCACGCACGGCCTGTCTCCCGAGGCCATGCTCGCCGCTGCCCTCGAGGGTTGGCGCCGCGCCTGATCAGCGCGCGGCCTTGTCGGCCTCCTCGATCCTGCGCCGCATCTCCTCGGCGCGACGCACCGCTTCCTCGGCGTGCTTCGTCGCCTCATCGAGCCGGTCGGAAAGCCGCTTCTCCCGCGCCGTCATCTCGGCGAGCCGGGCGTCCCGCGCCTTCACCGCCCGTTCCCAGCCGTCGATCGCGCGGGACCATTCCTTCGTGCGCTCCGCGTAAGCCTGACGCTCGCGGAGCGCCTCGGCCTGGGCCTCGTCGCGCAGGCGCCGCGTCCGGTCCAGCTGCGTGCGCAGCTCTCCGAGGTCCTCGCGCAGTCCCTCCGCGCGCGACTTCTCGGCGGTCAGCGCGGACTTCAGTTCGGCGAGCCGTGCGCCCGCCGCCTCGAAGTCGCGGCGCGCCTCGAGGTCGCGACGCCACAGCAGCGCGGAGGCCGCGAGCAGCGCCGCGACGAGGAGGAACTGGACCGCGCGCAAGGTCATCGTGCTTCGGACGACGGCTCCGAGGCGAACCGCACTTCGGTGATGCCCGCCTCGCCGACGGCCTCGAGCGCACGGGTCATCGCCGCGAAGGGCGTGCGCGCGTCGCCCTGCACGAGGGCGGGCCGGCCGGGCGAGGCCTCGGCCCGCCGACGCAGTTCGTTCACGAGCTCGTTGCGCCCGAGGGCCCGCCCGTCGAGCAGCAGCGTGCCCGCGGCGTCGACGGCCACCACGAGCGAGCGTTCGGGCGAGGCGGTCCCCTTGGAGGAGGCCGGCAGGCGCACCGGCGCGAGGGCCTGGCTCTGCGTCATGCCGAGCGTGGCCAGGATGAAGGTGGCCAGCAGGAAGAACATGATATCGATAAGCGGGACGATCTCGATGCGTCCGCCCTCGTGCTCCTCGCGCGGCCTGCGCAGCCTGACCGCCATGTCAGCCGCGGCGCCCCGTCTCGGGCGCAGGTTGGAAGTCGGCGACCGGCCGGCCCGCGGCCGCGGCCGCGCGCAGAGCGATCTCCGCCTGGTTCACCGCCTGCTCGAGGTCATGCCGAAGGGACTGCTGGCGGCGGTGGAAGTAGTTGTGCGGCAGCAGGCAGAGGATGGCGATGCCGAGTCCGGCCGCGGTCGCGATCAGCGCCTCGCCGACGCCGCCGCTGACCTTCGCCACCGCGAGCTGCTCCGTGCCGATGAACGAGAAGCTGCCCATGATGCCGACGACGGTGCCCAGCAGGCCGAGCAGGGGTGAAAGCGTCACGAGGGTGCTGAGTAGCCACTGCCGTGCCGCGGCCTCCTCCATGGACTCCTCGGCCCGCAGCTGCATGGCGGCCACGGGATCGGTGCGGCCGTTGGCCAGTCCCGAGCGGAGCGCGGTGAGGAAGGGCGAGCGCACGGCCGAGGTCACTTCCCAGGCGGGACCGAAGTTGCCCAGCCTCACGTCCCAGAGGGCGCGGGAGAATTCCGGGTCATCCCGCAGGCGGCTGACGCGGCGCCACCACAGGGCGCGTTCGGCGACGGTCGCGACGGCGAGGATGAGGCAGGCCAGGAGGGGCCACATGATCGGACCTCCTTTGACGAAGGTCTCCACGGCGGCGTTGGCGAGGTGCGTGTTCACTGGAGCTGGAATCGGATGGAAATCTCGTAGTGCCGGACCTCGCCGGCGGTGAAGCGCCACTGGCGCAGGATCGTGCCCACGGCGGCGTCGTCGAGGCGTTCGCAGCCCGATGAGTCGGCCGCGTGGGCGTGACGCACGCTGCCGTCGGGGTCGACGTGGAAGCGCACCTTCACCACGCCGCTCTCGCGTCGTCGCAGGCATTCGTAGGGATACTCGGGCCAGGGCTGCACGCCTGCGACGTCCATGGCGTTGAGCACGGCCGGAGAGGCGGCCGTGCCGTTGGCGGATCCCGACTTCGCCGTAGCGGAGGCCGGGCCGGCGGGCTTCTGCACGGCCGGGGAAGGACGGCTGACCTGACTTCGGGCGGGAACGGAAGGAAGGTCGGGCAGGCGGAGCTCCGGGAGCGAGGCCACCGGTGCGAGCGGAGCGGGCGCCGGAACCGGTGCGGCCGCCGCCGTGTCCGCAGGCGCGACGGCGGACGGTGCGGCGGCTAACTTCGTCGGATCGAGCTTCACGAAGGCCGGCTTGGGACGGCTCTCAGGGGCAGGCGGCTCGCGCAGGGTCGGCGCCTCCCGCATCAGCCCCGCCGCCGAGGCCGCCAGCGCCACCACGCATGCCGACACGGCTAGGAAGTCGGAGGTGCGGTGCGGGGAGCCGCTGTCCGTGTTAGGGATCATGGGGATGGGTCAGAATGAGGACGGGTCACGCTTAGGCAAGGTGTGGATGCTCAGGACGCCGGCAGGGCTCTCAGAACCTGACTTCTCCACCGAGGAAGACCGTGCGGGGGGCGTTGGTGCGGGGCCCGAGGGGCGCGCGGCCGATGATCTCGCGGCGGTCGAAGATGTTCTGCACGCCGCCCACGATCCTGAAGGCCCTCGTGATGCGGCGTCCGAGGTTGAGGTCGGCCGTGAGCAGGCCCGGGATGCGTCCGTCCATCGCCGATGGATTGCCCACGCCGCCGCCGTCGGCCTGCCGGACATCGCCGTTGTAGCCCGTGCCCCAGGTGGCGGAAGCGTAGGAGAGGTCGACCGAGCCGTTCCAGTCCGCCGTCTCGAAGCCGATGCCGGCCGCCAGTTTCCATTCGGGGACGTAGGGCATCTGGTTACCGTCCCGTCCTCCGGCGAACACGCCCGCTCCGTTGCCCAGCCGGGCTCCGTCGATGCCGGCAAAGCGCGCGTGGGTCCACGTGGCGCTGAGGTGGACCGGAAGGCCGAACGACCATCCTCTCGCCTTGCCATGGTCGTAGCGCGCGAGGGCCTCGAGCCCGTAGGACACCGCCCCGCCTCCGTTGCGCGAAGGCAGCAGGCCGCCTGCGTCGATGCCCACCAAGGGGGCGATGAGGTCGTCGAAGTCCGTGTGGAAGGCCACGAGCTCCCAGCTCGAGGACGTGTCCCGCCTCCGGAATCCGAACTCCTTGCCGAGGCTGCTTTCCGTGCGCGTGCCCAGGAAGTAGCCAGAGGGGTTGGCTGCGGCGGTGCCGCGATAGACGCCGCCGAAGAGGGCGTCGGAGCGTGACAGCTCGAAGGTGAAGCCCAGTCCGCCGGAGACCAGCTCCGTGTCGACCGGTTGGTAGGCGCCGGCGGCGGTCGTGTTCGCCATGTCGAGACGTTCGTAGCGGATCCCGGGCCGCAGCGTGAGGGCGCCGAACTTCATCGAGTCCTCGACGAAGAAGGCCGCCGCGACCGTCTCCTGGAATCCCGCGTCGGTAGTGGGGCCTGAGACGCCCGCTCCGATCACGCCGTCGACGACCGCGTGGTCCGTGCGGCGGTTGGTGCCTCCCGCCGTGTCGCGATGCACGCGCAGGCCCGTGGTCAGCTCATGTCGCACGGCCCCGGTCACGAGGCGTCTGGTCAGGGAGCCCTGCCAGCCGTAGGCCTCGTGCGCCCGCGTCGCCGCATTGGTGAAGAACGAACCGTCGTTGGCGGGGTTGAGGTCTCCCCGCAGGACGGCCAGCGAGGCGGGATCCATGAGCGCTTCGGCCACGTTGGCGCGCAGGACGGCTCCGGTCGTGGTGGTCAGGCCGTCGAGACGGTTCCACACGCGGTTGAAACGGTTGTAGTAGAGTGCTGATTCGAGCCTCAGCGAGGCGTCCGGCTCCGCCGTCCATTTCAGGTGCGTCCGCCGCTGCCGGGCCTCGTGCCGGTCGAACTGGCTCGAGGCGTAGCGGCGGTCGGGGTTCGTCAGGAGGTCCGCCTCCGCCACGCCGGCGTAGGACTCGTCGGCGCCGAACTCCGTTCCGCCCAGCTTGAACTCAAACCTCTGGCGCAGGCCGCCAGAAGGCTCCCAGGAAAGCTTGAGCATCGGCTCCGTTAGCTCGTAGCCGCTGCGGCGACCCACGCCGTCGACCACACGGAAGCCGTCGGTGTACTGACGATGGTATTCCACGAGATAGCCGAAGCGGCCGGACGCGGTGGATTCGGTCGCACCGACCCACGTCTGGTTGAAGAACGTGCCGAAGGTCCCGTAGGTCAGCCGCGAAAAGACCGAGGGGGCGGCGCCCGTCGGGATCGGAGTGGAGAGGAAATTCACCGCGCCGCCGGTCGTGTGCGGGCCGTAGAGCACCTGGCTGGAGCCCTTGAGGAACTCCACCGCCGACATGCGCGCCACCTTCGGGAAGAAGTAGGCGTTGGGCGAGGAGTAGGGCGACGGCGCCATGAGGATGCCGTCCTCCATCAGCGTCACCTTCGTGCTCCGCGTGCCGTCGACGCCGCGGATCGAGAGGTTGGGGAAGTTGCCGTAGCCGTCCTCATCGCGCACGAAGACTCCGGGAGCCTGGGCGGCCACCTGGGTGAGATTAAGGTAGCCGCGTTGCCGGAAGTCGTCCGCGGAAAGCACCGTCGCCGAGCCGGGCAGCAGGAACGCGTCCGGCGCGATGCCAATCACCGTCAGTGGCGCCAGTTGCGAGGTCGCCATCGGAGAAGGGGCGATCGTCTGGGCTTGGCCGAGCGCAGCGGCCGCTAGGAGCGTGAAAAGCGGGAGACGCATGGATTGTACGGAAATGATGAGACTTATTCTCAACCGTCAAACTTGAAATTGAGTCTCATTCTCATCTCATTCCAAATAGACGTTCAAGCTTATGACATTCATGCTCTTGTGTAACTAGGCCTTCCTAAGAACTTTCCCCATCAGAGCCGTTGCGATCGTAGTGCTTGGGTCTCAGCTCCTGCCGCCGAATTTCCCGCCTCGTCCACGTCGCCGCTCCTCGCCCCGGTGCTTCTGTCCGTTCGGCTCTTCGGCCAGCCGGAAATCCACCTGTCGCTTGAAACGATCGACCCGGTCGACCGTGACCTTGATCTGGGTCCCGGCCGAGAAGCGCCGGCCCGTGCGTCCGCCGGCGAGCACGTCGCCGCGGTCGTTCAGCCGGTAGTGGTCGTCCGTCATCGTCGAGATGTGCACCAGGCCGTAGGCGTTGGAGGCCGTGAGCTCGACCATCAGCCCGTGGGCGCGGACCTCCGTGACGGTGGCCTCAAAGACGTTCTTCCGTTCGCGCGAGACCTCGCGTTCGAACAGCTCGAGCAGCTTCACCTTCACCGAGTCGCGTTCCGCCTCCGAGCTGTTCCGCTCGGTCATCGAGACGTGCTCGCAGGTGCGGGCGAGCTCGCCGAGTCCCGGTGAGCGGGGCGGATCCTTGGGTGCGGACCGCACGCCGCGCCTGGCCAGCTGCGCGTCGAAGATGCGGTGCTCGACCAGGTCGGCGTAGCGCCGGATGGGCGATGTGAAGTGGGAGTAGTGGCGCTTCGCCAGGCCGAAGTGGCCGTCGGAGGAGGGCCGGTAGCAGGCCTGCTTGAGCGAACGGAGTAGCTGGATGCGGATTGCGTAGCCGTCCTCACGTGTCTTCAGGTCGCGCAGCAGCCTGACCATCTCGGTCCGGTGCGTGAGGTCGCCGACCTTGAAGCCCGTCGCGGCCAGCTCCTCCCGGAGCGCGGCGAGCTTCTCGGGGTCGGGCTCGTCGTGCACGCGGGAGACATGGGGGACGGAGGCCTGGTCCAGGGACTTGGCCACGCACTCGTTGGCGAGCAGCATGTACTCCTCGATGAGCTGGTGCGAAGCGTCGTGCTCGACCACCTCGGTGCGGTCCGCCCAGCCGTCCTTGTCGCAGTAGATCTTGATCTCCTTCATGTCGAGGTCCAGCGACCCCTTGCGGAAGCGTTCGGCGCGGAGCTTGGCGGCCACCGACCACAGGTCGGCGATCATCCCTCGCACCTCGTCGAGCTCCGCGTCGCCCAGCGAGGCCAGCGGTCGCCCGGGCGATCCGGTCTGGTGCGGGGGCGGGGCGGGCAGGGCGCGCACGGCCGCGTTGTCGTCGCCGCGGAGGAAGGCGAAGGCCTGCTTGTAGGTGAGGCGCTTCCGGCTGCGGATGACCGAGTTGGCGAAGTCCGTGCGCAGGAGGCGGGCCTCGGTGTCGAACTCGCAGACCACCGTCTTGACCAGCCGGTCCTCCGCCTCGACCAGCGAGCAGAGGCCGCTCGAGAGCGCGTGCGGCAGCATCGGTATGACCGTGCCGACGAGGTAGGTCGAGTTGCCGCGCTCGCGGGCCTCGACGTCGAGGGGCAAGCCCGGCCGGACGTAGTGCGATACGTCGGCCACGTGGATGCCCACCCGGAGGCGTCCGTCGGGCAGCCGCTCGACCGAGAGCGCGTCGTCGAAGTCCTTGGCGTCGTCGGGGTCGATGGTGATGGTCGGGATCGCGCGGAAGTCCTCCCGGCCGGCGAGGTCGGCGGGGCGCACGGCGTCGCCGAAGGAGCCCGCCTCGGACTCGACGGCGGGCGGGAATTCGGGCCGCAGGCCGTAGCGCCGGAGAATCGCGAGGTATTCGGCCATCGGCGTGTGCGTCTCGCCGAGCACCTCGGTCAGCGTGCCCGTCGGGCTGAGGTTGCGCCGCTCCCAGGCGTCGAGCTTCACCACGACCTTGTCTTCCGCCCGGGGGGGCGGCGAGAGCCCGGAGCGGGCGGGGTCGCGCACGAGGATCTCGCGGGAGACGCGGGGGTCGTCCGGTACCACGTACCACTGGAGCCGGTTCCGGAAGAGCGTGCCGGTGAGCTGCGTGAGCGCGCGCCGGACGACCCGCACGACCGTGCCCGAGCCCCAGTCGTCGCCGGCGCGGTCCCGACGGGCCGGACTGGCGCGCACGAGGACGCGGTCGCCGTGGAGGGCGACATGCGTGTCCGACGCGTCGACGTGCATCTGGTCGCGGGGGCGCCGGCCGGGCTCGGCGTCGAAGACCACGCGGGCCGAGCCGCTGGGGCGGAAGAGGATCGTGCCCTCGAGAAGGTTCTCCGCGGGGGCGCCGTCGCGGGGCAGCGCGAGCAGCGTCCCCTTGAGCACGACGACGGCGCCGGCCTTGAGGAGCCGGGGCATGACCCGGCGGAGCTGGGCGAGCTCCTTCTTGCCGCCGCCGAGGGCCTTCACGACGGCCTCGAGGCGCATGGGCCGGTAGCCGGGGCGGCCGAGGTAGTCGAGCAGCGTGCGTTCGGCGCTCATCTCAGGCGGCTCCGAGCAGCCGGCTCAGGAAGGGCATGAGCTGCTTCTTGCGGCTGACCACGCCGGGGAGGTCGAACACGTGCGGCGGCTGCTTCTGGGGGTAGGGGATGGTCTGCAGCACCGACTCCTCGCCGCGCACGAGCAGGAGCGAGCCCTGCGTGTCGATGTCGGTGACCAGCAGGCAGGAGAAGCTGAGGCCGTTCTCGCGGCGGTAGCGTTCGAGCGCCTCGAGCAGGCCTTCGCAGGCCTTCCAGAAGTTGCCGTACCCGAGCTCTTCGACCTGCGCGACGGAGAAGCGCCGGTCTCCCTCGGCGTACACCTTGCAGTCGGAGCGCACGGCGGCGTCGGGCGGGACGCTGGCGATCACCGATCCGGCGTTGAAGATCATGTCGGCGAGCGCGCGGGGGTCGGCTTCGGCGATGCGTGCGAGCCAGTGCAGCAGCTCCGCATCGAGGGGCGTGCTGGTCGGGCTCTGGAGCAGCAGCGTGTCGGAGATGATGCCGCACATCATGAGCCCGGCCACCTGCGGGGAGGGCGTGAGGCCCCCGGTGCGGAACATGTCGGCCACGATGGAGCAGGTGGAGCCCAGGGGGCGGTTGAGGAACAGGATCGGCTGCGCGGTGTGGGGGTTGCCGAGGCGGTGGTGGTCGACGACCTCCGCGATCTCGACTTCGGCGGCCCCGTCGACTGCCTGGGAGAGCTCGTTGTGGTCGACGAGCACCAGCCGGGTGGCGATGGGCCGGAGGATGTCGGTCTTGGAGAAGACCCCGACCAGCCGGCCCTCCTCGTCCACGACGGGGAAGATGAGGGCGGAGGACTGCACGATGCGCCGTCGGACGACGGACAGCTTCTCCTGCGGGTGGAAGACGTGAGCGTCCTTCTGGACGAGGCCGCCCACCAGGGTCGAGGCCCGTACGGCCCAGGCGGTGGTGGCGCTGTCCGTGTCGGCGTAGGCCACCGAGACGCGGGCCGCGCGGGCGAGCGCGAGCACCTCGTCGCGCATGCGGTGGCCGCCGGTGACGATGATCAGGCGGACGCCCATCTCGATGGCGCGCCGGTGCACGTCGTCCCGGTCGCCCACGACGATGACGCTCTTCGAGGTCGGGATGCCCTCGACGGTGGCGGACTTGCCGAAGGACTCCAGCTCCATGGCCGCGACCCGCACGTAGAGCTCGTCGACGGCGTCGGGGTCGAAGGCCGCGACCTCCGTGCCGATTGAGCCGATGATCGCGCGGATCGAGCTGGTGACCTTGCGCATCGAGGTCGCCCGCCGGGGCTTGGGGATGAAGTAGTCGCCGAGGGCGAAGATGGAGACGTGGCCGGCGAGGCGGCCGTCTCGGCCGAGCACGGGGAGGGCGCGCACGTCGTGCTCGTCGAGGATCTCGAGGGCGCGCTCGCAGGTGTCGTCCACGGTCACCGTGAGCGGCGAACGCCGCATGATGTCCTCGACCCGAGGGGTCACCTCCCCCACGAACTCGGGCAGGGTGGCGCCGAAGCGCCTGAGGATGGCGTCGATGCGCGCGTTCGAGTTGCCGCAGCGCGCGGCCACGTAGCCCTCCTGCCCCGAGGCGCGCTTGAGCTCGGCGTAGGCGATGGCGGAGCAGATGGCGTCGGCGTCCGGGTTCTTGTGGCCGATGACGTAGGTCCTGGCGGGGGCCGTCTGCAGGGCGGAGGGGGTGGACGGGACAGGCATTTTCAAGGACTTCGGCGCAGGTGCGTCCGGGCGTTGTATGCCCCGGACGCGCCGCAGGGAAGAGGGAAGTGCCGCTGAGCGGAAATGACGGACACGCTCAGTCCGCCGCTGGATAGTCGACGTAGCCCTTCGGCCCGGGCGCGTAGAAAGTCGACTCGTCCGGCACGTTGAGGGGCAGGCCGTCCCGGAGACGCCTCGGCAGGTCCGGATTGGCGAGGAAGGGGACGCCGAACGCCACCGCATCGGCCCATCCCGCCTCGAGCGCCGCCTCTGCTTGGGCGCGATCGAATCCGCCCGCGGTGACCATCGGCCCCTTGAAGCAGGCACGCAGCTCGCGCGGCCCGACGCCGTCCTTGGCGCCGTGCGCGACGTCCTGCGCCGTGACGCGCGTCACGTGGGCGTAGGCGAGGCCAATCGGCGAGAGCTCCCGCAGGAGATGTCCGAAGGTGGCCAGGGGATCGGAGTCTTTCATGTCGTTGAAGACGCCGCCGGGAGAGAGCCGGATGCCCACGCGCTCCGGCCCCCAGACGGAGCACACGGCGGAGGTGACTTCGAGCGTCAGGCGGCAGCGTCCGCGTAGGGAGCCGCCGTAGCCGTCGTCACGCCGGTTGGTGCCGTCGCGTAGGAATTGGTCGAGCAGGTAGCCGTTGGCGTTGTGGATCTCGACGCCGTCGAAGCCGGCTTCCTTGGCCAGGCGGGCGCCGCGCACGTATTCGGCCACGATGCCGGGCATCTCCTCGGTCTCCAAGGCGCGGGGTGTCACGTAGTCCGTCATTTCGGAGCCGGTCCAGACCTTACCGGCGGGCCGGATGGCGGAAGGCGCGACGGGCGCTTCGCCGCCGGGCTGGTAGGAGGGGTGCGAGACGCGGCCCACATGCCAGAGCTGGAGCACGATGCGCCCGCCCGCCTCGTGCACGGCGCGGGTGATCTGGCGCCAGCCTTCCGTCTGCGCCTCGGTGTAGATGCCCGGGGTGTCCGGATAGCCGTGCCCCCGGGGCGAGACCGTCGTCGCCTCGGAGATGATCAGCCCCGCGGTGGCCCGTTGGGCGTAGTACCGCGCCATGAGCTCCGTCGGCACGTTGCCGGCGCCCGCGCGGCAGCGGGTGAGCGGAGCCATCAGGACGCGATGGGGCGCCTCGATGGCTCCGAGACGGCAGGGGGAGAAGAGTTTGGACATGGAAGAAGCAGGGACGACGGTCCGTCCCGCGCAGGCGGCTCAGTGCGCTCCGCCCGCCTGACGCTCGGCCTCGGTCTTCTTGACGTCCCACTTGCGGTGGGCGTCGGGCAGCGTGCCGCCGAGCTCGTAAAGACGCGCCTTGTCGTTGACCATCGCCTCGCGGGAGAGACCGGTCATCGAATACTGCGTCTGCAGCCAGATCGCCTCCTCGGGGCAGACCTCCTGGCACAGCCCGCAGTAGATGCAGCGGAGCATGTTGATCTCAAACTCCTTCGGGGCCTTCTCGACGTGGGCCGTGGGCGCGTCGGCCGGAATCTCGCCCGGCGTGATGCGGATGGCCTTGGGCGGACAGACGAACTCGCAGAGCTGGCAGGAGACGCACTTCTCGCGGCCCTCGGGGTCGCGCACGAGCGTCGGCACGCCCCGGTAGTTCTGCGGGATGGCGGGGCGCTCGTCGGGGTACTGGAGCGTCACCGGCGGGCGCACCATGTTCTCCCAGGTGACGCGCAGGCCCGCGAGGATCTGCGGCAGGTAGGTGCGCTCGGCGAGGGTGAGCGGACGGCGTTCGACGACTTTGACGGCCATGACGTGGGATCAGCCTTTGTAGGCGTACCAGGCGAAGTAAGCGAGGAGGTTGACGATGGCGGCGGGGAGCAGCACGCGCCAGCCGATCCGCATCACCTGGTCGTAGCGGAAACGGGGCACGGTCCAGCGGACCCAGACGAAGAAGAAGAGGAAGAAGGCCAGCTTGAGGAAGAAGGCCGCCAGCCCGGCGAGGGTGGCCACGACGCCGGTGCCGACGGTCGGCAGCCAGGGCAGCACGTGCCACCCGCCGAGGAACATCAGGATGAAGAGCGACGAGCCGATGACCATGTGCCCGTATTCCGCCACGAAGAAGAGGCCGAACTTGAACGAGCCGTATTCGGTGTGGAAGCCGCCCACGAGGTCGGTCTCCGACTCGGGCATGTCGAAGGGGTGGCGGTTGGTCTCGGCGAAGACGCAGATGAGGAAGATCAGCGCGGCCAGCGGATGGCCCAGCACGTTCCAGGCGCCCTTCTGCGAATCGACGATCGCGACCAGGCTGAGCGGGCTGTCGACGCCCGGCGCGGCGGTCGCGAGGAAGACGGTGAGGACCGAGAGGCCCATCGCCAGCTCGTAGGAGATGAGCTGGGCGGAGCCGCGCACGGCGCCGAGGAAGGGGTACTTCGAGTTGGCGGACCAGCCGGCGAGCGCGATGCCGTAGACGCCGAGGGAGCTGATCGCGAACATGAACAGGACGCCGACATCGGCGCCCGGGCAGAGCGCGATGACGTTGCCGTCCGGCAGGCGCCCGAAGGGCAGCATGACGACCGTCGCGAGCGCGGGCGCGAGGGCGACGATCGGCGCGAGGACGTAGTAGCCCTTGCGCACGTGTCCCGGGAGCGGATCCTCCTTGAAGAGGAACTTGAGCCCGTCGGCCGCGGGCTGGATGAAGCCGCCCTTCATCAGGAAGGTGCCGAGCAGGGGTATCCAGGCGATGAGCGGGTGGCTGGTTCGGTTCGGTCCGATGCGGCCTTGGATCCAAGCGGAGGCCTTGCGCTCGAGGAGCACGGAGTAGCCGGCGATGGTCATGAGCACGCCGATGACGATCACGCCCCGCGAGGCCGCGAAGGGCCAGGACGGCGAGGCAAGGAGGTCGAGCAGGAAGGATTCCATCGGCTCAGGCGGGGGTCGCGACCTTGAGGAGACGGCCCTCGGGGAAGCGGAGTCTGGACCAGGCGGAGCCGTCGAGCTGGACGCCTTCCGCGGGGAGCTTCGCACCGTCGAGCCCCGTGAGCTGGGGCAGGGCGGAGAGGTCCTGCCAGACAAGGCCGGCGTCCGCGCCGGCGAGCCGGGCGAGCGTGAGCGCGTCGGGCATCACGCCGGCGGGACCGGGCACGGCCTGAGCGAAGGCCTGCAATCGGAACTGGCAGTTGATGAACGTCCCGTGCTTCTCGAAGACCGTCAGTCCAGGGATGACGACCTCGGCCGCGGCCGTCGTGGCATCGGCGTGCGTCCCGATGACGACCGTGCGGACCTTGGCGAGAAGCGTCGCGGAGAGGCCGAGGGCGGTCACGTCCTCGCGGCAGATGAGCAGCGCGCGCACCTTGCCGGACTCGATGTCGGCGGCGAGCGCGCGCAGGTCGGCGTCGGCCTCGCGTGCGGTGAGGCCGGTCACGAGCGCGCCGCGGAAGTTCGGGGTGCGGTCCTCGGAGACCAGCAGACCATCTCCCTTGCCGACGTGGGCGGGGACGTAGGCGGCCGCGCCGCGCGCCGAGACGATGCGGGCGAGGAGTCCCTGCTCCTCGACGGAGAGGCGTCCGGAGCCCACGACGGCGAGCGGGCCGGCGGCGAGCACCTCCGAGGCGGCGGCGAGGGCCTCCTCCGCGGTCGCGCGCGCCCCGCGCACCGTGGCGTGACGCAGGCGGTTCTCCGCCGTGACCTGCTTGTAGAGTTCGCGACCCGAATCGGCCATCCAAGTGTCGTTCACCGCGTCATTGCGGCGAGGCGTGATGCGATGGATCACGCCTTCGCGCGACCAGACGATGGTGTTGGCGCCAGCCGAGGACTCCGTGTCGACGCTCGGCGTCTGCTTGAGGAACCAGACCCGCATCTTGAAGCGGAAGTCGGTGCTGGTGAGCGCGCCGACGGGGCAGATGTCGACCGTGTTGAGCGAGTAGTTGTGGTCGAGCTCGCGGCCGGGGAAGCAGGTCAGCGTATTGAACGAGCCGCGGTTGACGAAGCCCAGCACGGGGTCCTTGGCGACCTCGGAGGTGAAGCGCACGCAGCGCGAGCAGAGGATGCAGCGCTCGTCGTCGAGCGTGACGCGCGGCCCGAGGCGCGAGCGCTTCGGCTTGGCGTTCTTCTCGTGGTCGTAACGCGAGGCGCCGCGACCGTATTCGGCCGAGTATTCCTGCAGCTTGCATTCGCCCGCCTGGTCGCAGATCGGGCAGTCGAGCGGATGGTTGACCAGGAGCATCTCCGTCACGCCCTCGCGGCACGACTTCACCACCGGCGAATCGAGCTTCACGTGCAGGCCGGGCGAGACCGTGGTCGCGCAGGCGATGGCCGGCTTGGGCTGCCAGCCGATCTTGGGCTTCCCGTTCTCAAGAATGACCTCGTTGGTGGCGCGGTCGCGCATCGGCGAGCCGAGCTCGACGAGACACATGCGGCAGTTGCCTGCCACCGGCAGCTTCGGGTGGTAGCAATAATGGGGCACCTCGCGGCCGATCCGGCCCAGCACGTCGACCAAGTTGGCCCCCGCCGGCACCAGATGCTCCACCCCGTCCACGTTGATGGCTACCAGGGAGGGCTTGTTGTCGGTGACCATGCTCGGCAAAGGTGATTTGGAAGAAGGGCAACCCCCGGAAGTCAGCAAGGTGAAAGGGTGGAAAAACCCTCCTAAACCCGCTAAATTCATAGAAGGGATTAGTCACGCTGTTTAATGAAAGAAAACAATCTTAAATTTAAGTTAAAGATGATTTCAGTCATTTAAGGCCAGGATGCTCTTACTTCAACCGTCATTACTTATTATACGGACTAAAACTATTCTCCGTTTATGTGGTTTTTATGACGCCTAAAATAGCACAAAACTCTCAGCCGTGAAAACCAACCTTGTCCGCTTCTGCACCCTCTTGGCCGCGTCCGCGCTCGCGGTTGAAATCCCCACAGGAGGCTCGGTTGCTGCAGGTGCAGCCTCCTTGTCCTCGTCGGGGAGCGTGCTCACGGTCGATCAGTCGTCGGCCCGCGCGGTCATCAATTGGCAGTCCTTTTCCGTAGGGGAGGGCGCCTCGGTGGTGTTCCGTCAGCCTGACGCCTCATCGGTGACCCTCAACCGCGTGGTGGGCGGGGATGCTTCCCGCATCGCCGGCAGCGTCACCGCGAACGGCTCCTTCTTCCTGATCAACCCCAACGGTGTCCTTTTCGCGTCCGGGGCGCAGGTGAGCGCGGCTTCGATCGTGGCCTCCACTTTGGCGATGGCTGACGCCGACTTCATGTCCGGCAGGCACGTGCTGGAGGGCGCCGGCTCGGGCGTCGTCATCAATCGGGGCAATCTGACGGCCGTCGGTGACGGATCGGGAGGCGCCGTGGCCATGGTGTCGGCCCAGGTCGTGAACGAGGGGACGATTCATGCCCATGGCGGACAGGTCCTGCTCGCCGCGGCTGACCGCGTCACGCTCGACCTCGGGGGACTGGTGGGGATTTCGGTCGACCGAGGGGCCGTCGATGCGCTCGTCGACAACGGCGGCGCCATCCGAGCCGACGGAGGCCGCGTTCTTCTTACGGCTCGCGCCGCGTCCGACCTCGCCTCCGCCGCGATCAACCATGACGGTGTGATCGAGGCCCGCACGCTGGCCACCGGAGAGAAGGGCACGGTGCTGCTGCTCGCTGACATGCGTTCCGGACACATCGCCGCCGACGGCGCGGTGGACGTGAGCGCGCCGCTGGGCGGCGACGGCGGTTTCGTCGAGACCTCGGCCGGCAGCCTCTCCTTCGGAGAGCGTTTCACGGTCGACGCCTCGGCGCCTTCCGGACGCTACGGCAGCTGGCTGCTCGACCCTGACTACATCGAGATCGTGGCCGCCGGAGGACTCACCGTGTCCGCCGCCAACGCCCAAGCTTCGGGGCTCGCCCAGGTCAGCGTGGCCACGCTCTCCTCCGCGCTCAATTCCTCGGACGTCATCCTGGAGGCCGCCCAGCAGATTGATTTCCAGGTCGCGTTCAACCACGTCGCCACACGCAATTCCACCCTCTCCCTGCTGGCCCCCACCATCAAGCTGGGCGGCGACATCACCGTCACCGGAGCCAACGTTCTCGGGCTCAATTTCGGAGGCGTCTCCGGAGCGACGACTTACGCCGGCAATCTCTTCCTCTACAATCCGGGCAGCGGCGCCGTGGTCACCCGCACCCTGACCACCAACGGCGGCAACGTCCTCTTCAACGGCAACGTCGGCGGGGCGCAGAACTTCACCGTCGACGCAGGTCTGGGTGAAGTGAGGTTCGCCGCCACCATGGACGGCAGCTTCGCCGTCACCCAGCAGGTCTACGGCACCCTCGCCTTCAGCTATCAGGCCGGCGGCAACGTCAACTCGATCTGCACGGTCGACTTCGTGAACGGCACGGTGTCATTCGATGACAATGGCGTCATCTCCCAGGTGAACCAGTTCCAGGCGGTCAGCGGATATGCGTTCAACTTCCCCACCGGCTATCTGGTGATTCCCGGCGGGACGATCATGGACCTGAACGCCCAGCGCGTGCAGGTCACCATCTACGACCGGTTCGGAGTCGCCTACCCCAATCCGCCGACCACCGCGAACAACGGGCAGATGACCTTCGCTTCCGCGACGGAAGTTTCGAAGTTCGTGTTTGAGCAGACCAACGGAAGCTGGACGGACATCCTCGCCCAAGGCGTCTCCTGGGTGACGACTGCCACGGCCACGAAGCCCCTCGATCTGACGGTCAAGGCCGCCAAGGTCACCGTTGACTCGGGGAAGACGCTCGCCGTCAACGGCGACATCCGCATCTCGACGGGGAACTTCGTTAATAATTCGGGTTCCGGAGCGCTTAGCGCCGGTGCGGGCAAGACCTGGCAGGTGTGGAGTTCCAATCCGTCGCCCTTCGATCCGACGACCGGGGACGAGGACGGCGACGTGCCTTACGATTACAAGCAGTATGGTGCGACCTACGGAGTCACCCTGCCGGCCGGCACGGGCAACGGCCTCTTCTATTCCTACCAGCCCCAGGTCAGCTTCGGTCTCACTGGCTCCATCACGAAGGTCTACGATGGCAACGACTCCGCCACCAATCTCCTCAGGGCCAACTACACCGTCGGAGGCGGAGTTGACGGAGATGTGATCGGGCTCGGAGCCACGATGCCCGCTGCCGGAAACTACGATGACAAGATGGCGGGCACTTCCAAGGACGTCACCGTCACCGGGCTCGGCTCCTCCCACTTCACCGCGATTACTTCCACCGGAAAGCCGGTCTACGGCTACGGCATCGCCAGCTCCACCGTTGTCGGAAGCATCGGGACCATCACGCGCCGCACGATCACCGGGATTACGGGCGTGACGGCGCAGGACAAGGTGTACGACGGCCTGACCGGGGCGACGCTGGACACGGCGTCGCCGGTCTTCGCGGGCCTGATCTCCGGGGACTTGCTGACGATCACGGGCGCGACGGGCGCCTTCGGGACGGCGGAC